>NZ_SEIY01000037.1:0-8814 GCF_004634455.1 Bacillus sp. 007/AIA-02/001 | reverse complement strand
TCGAGGTGGAAGCATGGTGACATGTGGAGCTGACGAATACTAATAGATCGAGGACTTAACCATATAATATGTAGCAAATGTTATCTAGTTTTGAAGGAATATGCCTTCATAGTTTGGTGATGATGGCAGAGAGGTCACACCCGTTCCCATACCGAACACGGAAGTTAAGCTCTCTAGCGCCGATGGTAGTTGGGACCTTGTCCCTGTGAGAGTAGGACGTCGCCAAGCAACTTTAAGACGAGTCAGAATGACTCGTCTTTTTTGTATGCTTTCATACCTCTATCAATTGCATTTTTAACCCCTTCTAAATAAGAAAATCCATATTTTTTATCTGGCTCTAAGTAAGTTCCTTCCGCCCACTCGTTCCATGCGTTAATAAATAAAAACTCGCTGTTATAAAAAGAGTAAGTCCGATGAATTTGCTTGCTTAAATATATGGTGAACTTTTCAGGGGTAGAACCTACAAAGATGCTGCTATTCGCGTTTTTACGTCGTGCAGTATTATCCCAATCAACAAAAGCACCAGGAAATGTTTTTTTCTTTGGGAGCGATCGTTGTAATATATACATCCATACTTTATCGTAGTCCCAAACGTTTAATTGCATATCAGAATCATATATTACCTTATTTATGTCTGAAGAGCTATCATGGGCAATTGTATAGAAAGGTTCAAACTGAATGCTAGCATCGAATCCATTTATATTAGGTAGTGGAAAACTGTTTAATGTTTCAGCAAAGTATATACCTTTTAAACCATTTTCTCGCGCTAATGCATTCCAGTAATTAAGCATTTTTTCACAATCAGGAATATGTCCTGGACGATAAATAATGAATAGAGGTTTATCATCTATATAAATATATCTCTCATCTTGGAAAGCCTGTAATAAATAATCAAAGTGTTCCTTCCAATCAGATATATCTCCGTAGTCTTGAGGCATTAATATATGTTTATCGAGACCATCCCAAGATTTTGTCCATGGTTCATTTGCCCAAGAAAGACAAAAAGGGAAGTCAGGTTCTTTCATCTTTAGTACCTCATTAAAGGGTGTTTCTAATAGTCTTTTTCCTTTAAACCAGTAATGATAATAACAAAAACCATATATACCGTATGCTTTAGCGATTTTTGCTTGCCACTTTCTTACGGAGGGGGTAGTTAAGTCGTAATAAAAATCTTGATAAGGTTCCCTAGGTTGATAATGTCCTGAAAATAAAGGTCGTGCACTTTTAGTATTTGTCCATTCAGTAAATCCTTTCCCCCACCATCGATCATTTTCTTTAATTTGATGGAATTGTGGTAAGTAAAAAGCGATTATTTTCAAGTTATATCCCCCTCGTGTTTTTCGTAGTTCAAGTGTTGGGAAGTTATTCTTGATTTGGTGAAGCAATTTTAAAATAAGAGATATGTTATCTGTTTACTGTTTTTTTTATGGTATGTATTGGATTTTTTAAGCTTACTTAATAAGAGAGTATTAGGTAATTTGATATATATCTGAAATAGAAAGTACTTTTCGTCATGAAATTTATTACGTTGAATGAAAGGAATTAAATTTTTTGAAGGACAAAGAGGGCCTGTGGTAATCGATTTACATCATCAAAAAAGTCTTGTAGCTTTAAATATTTCTCATAATGATTTTCAATATAAGTCCTAGGTATAACGGTTTCTCCGTAAAAACTACTATTTCTAGCATCCCCTGCACCAGTAGGGCTATGAACAAATTTGCCGTTTTCATAATCCGAGATGGCGCGATGTATATCTGGAAAAGCTTGAGATAAAGTTTTATGCCATCCTGTTTGAATTAATTCAGGATGTTCTTGGAATTGTTGACAAAAATCAAGAAAATAGCGCGCTTGTGTTGTTGCGATGAAGATTCCACCAGGGCGAAGAACTCTTGAAAATTCTTTTACCCAATTTTCGGCAGTTGCTTCGGATAAATGTGAGAATACAGAATAAGCGAATATGATATCTAATGAATTGTCGCTAATAAAATCTACAGGGGGATGTGGGCTTGCTGTTTTATATATCCCTCTTCCTAGTGTTTCATTACAAAGTGTGATCATCGCAGGATCGACATCAATGCCAAGTAAATTTTGATCAGAGGCATCTTTAAATAAGAAGCGTATAATTCTTCCCCATCCGCATCCGAAGTCTAAAACTTTACTTTCTTTATTCAAGGGAACTCCTAAATTTTGGGCGTATTCTTTTATATGGCTATAAAACAAATATGCTTCGTAAAGAGCATGTTCATAGGAAGCACCTACAAATTGTTTTTGAATTTCTTCAGGAGGAAACATAGGTACGGGAACCCCATTTATCGTTGTTTGTGAACAACTTTGTATAAATAAATTTAGAAGTTCGGCATCAGATAGTGAATTAACAAGATGATCAAAATCACTTCCTAACTTAAAGTTATTCATTTGTTAAACCTCCGAATTATATAGTGATTAAACTTTATTTTCTTGCTTTTTACTAATGAAAACATGTAAAAATTCAGCATCTAACCCTAGTGATCTATCCTTTTGTAAAAAAACAATTGTATACATGTTTGCATGTGTATAAATATATTCAATCATATCCTGCCCCCAATCGAACGTTACTAAAGATCCATTCTCATCAATAGGGTTTCCATGATAAATGGGCTCTTCAATATATTCAATCACCTCTTTATTCATTCTTGCTCTTTGCACAGTTTTTGTGAGTGTATGATACCAAGGGACAGTAAATACATGAGCACCGCCAGGTTTTAATACTCGTTCTATTTCTTTAAAGGCTTTGTTTGGCGTCATTACATGCTCAAAAACGTCTTGAGTAATGAATAAATCAAAAGATTCATTTTCAAAAGTCATGTCTTCTAAGTTCTCACATCTAATACCTTGAAAGTATTGGCCAAGAGGATAATTTCTAAAGTATTGAGAATAAGTATAGTTTTTACAGTTTTTTAATAGTAGCTGAGTCGTAATTCCTCCAGGAGAGGATTCGTGAATATTATAGGAATCCCATTTTGGAAAAAATGTATGTAAAGCATGGATTAAAGCTCGCTGCCTTGGTATAGAGTTACATGTAGAACATAAATAATGATCTCTAAGCCAATCATTATGCTCTATAAATGTAGCTTTCTTTTCGCAAATAACGCAGTACCCATTATTGTGTTTCAAATTGATTTCCACACGATATCCCTCCTATGTTAATAAATGCAATCTATGTATGGAAAGTATGATACACGTCAACAATCGGCGAAATTAAAGGAAATGGGTGAAAGTTAGGTATCTCTTAAAATTACGATTAGGAGAAGGGAATAATTAGTTGGAGAGAACTCCCACTCGAATTAAAGTTTCACTTTATGCTATGCGATGTATCAGCTTTTATTCGTGGAAAAATGTATAGACTTAAAATATCCCTTTCGTGTATGGGTACATTTCAAAATCCTGTGCGTATATTTCTGTAACTAAATCCATAGTTTCTTTATCATAAAAGCTTTCGTATGTTGGAAATCGGGGAAAGCCTGGATCTGTAATGCTAAGTTCTGCATAGCTTCCTGCATAAATCATCTTGTGAGCACGATGATGATCTGAATTTGTAAAAAGTGCTAAAGGGGATTTCATCAAATCGTACATGTGTTCCATCTTGGTAATTTGTGTATTAAAATCTTCTAAAGGGATATAGCATTGAATGAAATTTTCTTCACCAGGGACGTATTGTTGACTAAAATGTATATCTAATGCTAGGGAATTGGAATCGAATGCCTGAACGTAATATAAAAATTGTTTAAATGATATTCCTTGATTACTATATTTATCATTATAAAAATAATGACGGATGCTTTCCCATTGTGGGCTAGCATATGGATTGTCAGCAAGTAATAAAAATGAGCTGACAGCTCTTGTATAAGGATTTCGTACAAGTTTACAAACATTTTTTTTAGCCTCTAGAAGACTATTTTGTAATTGTTGAATGTAATTTGTACTGTTTTTATACACCCAGAACTCATAGTAATGAATAAAGTCATTGTATTTCTTTGCTTCAGTAAATAATCCAATTTGAAAAAAGAACCAATTAGCTAATGAGGTGCATCCGCTTCTATGACTCCAAAATAGTATAAGGGGAAAGTCTTTATGGTAATGCGGAATTCGATCTTTATGTAGGATTACATGATTTAAAAGTTCTTGATTTATATTTTTCATGAGTTTAGCGCTCCTTTTTTGAGAACTTTGTGTATGTAGAAGCTTTTTTATGGGGTAAACAAGTGAGGATTGTTTATTAAATATATTCATGGGGATGAGTAAATATTATGAGTGTTTTTGCAGTCAACCTGAATAAGGAAGCTATTCTAAAATGAAAATAGAAAATAAAGATAATGAAATTTTATAACAAACATACAATGATAAGAGGATGAATAATCAAAATGATCCAGTTTATTTGTGTATATTTTTAAGTTTGACAATAGGAAAAATTTATTATTAGAGAGATGATATTATGAGGAAGAATAATTATTTAATAGTAGGTGGAAATAGTTTCATTGGTATCAACCTCGCATTGGGTTTATTGAAACAGGGGCAAAATGTAAAAGTATTTTCCAGACATATAAATAATTTTCCTCAAAATATTGTAAGTGAAGTTGAATTTATTAAAGGTGATTTAGAAAATGTTGAGGATATATATAAGGCTTTAGTGAATATAGATATTATTATTTATTTAGCTGCGACGTCTAACGTAGCAACTTCAATTGAAGATGTTTTCGGTGATATTAATAGCAGTCTATTTTTTCTTAATTTCATGGAAAGTGTTAAAGATTTTCGTATTAAAAAAATTATATTGGCTTCTTCGGGAGGCACAGTTTATGGTGAACCTGAATATTTGCCTATTGATGAGAAACATCCATTAAGACCACTTTCCCCGTATGGAATAACAAAAGTTTCGCTGGAGAATTATTTGTATTTTTATAAGAGAAAATATGGAATAGATTATGTTGTATGTAGATATTCTAATCCGTATGGAAAATACCAAAACCCCTTAAAAAAAGTAGGGGCGATAAATTGTTTTTTGTACCAGCATCTCAGTAATGAAAGGATTCATATATATGGGAATCCGGAGGAAATTATTAGAGATTATATTTATATCGATGATTTAGTTGAAATTACTATACAACTAGCACAATTAAATCAATTGAAATCTTGTGTATACAACATAGGGAGTGGCAAAGGTCTTTCTTTAAAACGAATTATAGTGGAATTAGAGAAAATAACAGAAAGAAAGGTGGATTTTATCTGTTACAAACAAAAACAAGAGAACGTTCAAAAAATCATTTTAAATATTGATAAGGTAAAACAAGAATTGAATTGGGAACCTAAAATAGATTTTAAACATGGGATTAGATTAAATAAGCTATGGATTGAAGAGTTCTTATATAGTAAAAAATAATAACCCACACTCTACTTGTATATAAGCAGAGCGTGGGTTATTAATTTACTTCTTTTTCTATAACCCAAAGGTCTTGATGTTCCCACCAAAATCCTTCAGTATACTTTTTGATAATTGGGTTATGGGGTAATAATTTAATTTTGTCACACACGTAAGAGGGACTAACTATCGTTTGTCCGTATTGATTCACATCTAAATCGAATTGTTCACTAGAAGAGAGAAACCAATAGCCCTTTTCATTTAAATTTGGAAACCCGAAGTATTTTTTGCTTTGATAGCCATGGGTTGTGAAAATGAATAAACCACCAGGTGAAACAGCGTTATACAATGTTTGCAGCCAACGAAACCAAGTTGTATCAGGCATATGAGAGAAAAAGGATAGACAAAAAACGATATCGTACGTAGAGGAGTCCAATTTTAACTGTTCAGGCTCAGGATGAGATAATATAGAAGAATTATTTAATTTGTTTTCAATAAAGGAAATAGCCTCTTCGTGTATATCGCAAGCGGTTATACTCAAATTCGCTTGTAGATTTAATAAATGACGTGTTACGCAGCCGTATCCGGATGCAAATTCTAACAATTTAATTGGATTGACTGTAGGAGGATAAAGGGAAGTAATTAAGTTTAAGAGTATTTGTGCTGAGTTTTGCCCATCTTTAAAGTAATAATCTATCGCTTCTTTTTTTGATGGGAAGACGGGATTAGTGACAATGAACTGAAAGATATGATCCTCAGGATGGATACTTGCATTTACATTATAGCTGTGTGCGATTTGAGAAATTAAATCTTTATGTTCCTCTATAAAGTCTTTCAAAGAGTATTCCCCCTTAAATAATAGTAGCGCCTTACAAGAGATATTGATGGCATAGAAAGCACACGTTTAAATTTTTAAGTATGTTTTAAGATACTTTCTATATGTATACATTTTCATTTTAGAAATGTCGTCGATAGTAAATTTTTCTTTAATGAAATTTTGCATTTGCACAACTTCATTGTAATGGGAGTATGAATCTTCTGTTCTCGTTACGCTATTTAAATGTCGTCTATGATAGTTTAAGGGGGCTGGATTGAAGTAAATATCTCCCTCTGTAAGAAGAGAAACATAGAAGAACCAGTCGCCAGCTATTTTGAACTTCTCTAACTGTTTTTCCGTTTTCTTCATATCTATATTTTTAAAAACTACACTTGAAACATTAGGTATAGTGTTTTTGATAAGTAACGTATCTTGTATTTCTTCGACGCCTTTTCGAAAATAGGGGGCTTTCCATTTTTCTTTATCGATATCATTTGTGTAATTTAAATAATGATTAGCCAATACATTTCCTTGTTCATCTATTTGTTTTGATTGTGTGTAACTTAAGGTAATATTGTTATTTATATAAAACCCCTGTATCACCTCTTGTAAAAATGTCTTATCGCATAAGTCATCGGCCTCTGCGATCCAAATATAATCACCAGTTGCTGCAGAGACTCCTTTTATCCATTGTTTAAATACAGAACCAGAGTTTTTATCATTAATAATCTGTTGAACCTTCAGGTGGGTCTTATTTTCTTTTGAAAGCAGCTTTTTAAAAGTTGATACGCTATGATCAGTGGAGGCATCGTCTAAGAAAATTAGTTCGTAAAGAGGGTAGGTTTGGTTTAATATTGATTCGATTCGATCAGGTAAGTATTTTTCATAATTATAGTTCGGTATGATTACACTTATCTTTTTGTAATTATGTTCGAGAAGATCTAGTAATTGATAAATGTAATTAAGAAAATTGAAGTTTTTTTCGATAAGTTCTTGGCCAAAGCTTCCCTTTTGTAATCGTAATCCCTCATCATGAATAAATTCATATATTTTTTCTAGCATTTTGGGTAAATTTAAAAAGTCTACTAAGGCACCAGTTTTTTCTGTAACAACATCTTCAAAACCTCCAGCATTTTTAAACCCTATAACAGGAAGTTTTGCATCTAATGCTTCTAAAACAACATTTGGAAAAGGATCTTCCCTTGAAGTTAATAAGTATAAGTCAGCCCCAGCGTTATATAATCCGATATCGGGAGTAGGATCGACTAATGTGAAATGTGCTTTATATTTAGGGGGCAGTGTATTCAGGAATTGAACGTCTGTTCTCCCTACCCAAATGAAATGAATATCCTTGTGAGTCTTTCTTACTGAGTAAGAGATAAGTGAGAATAAATCTATCCCTTTCCGATAATCTGCGAAGCCTACACCCAAGATGATTTTGCTATCTAGAGGCAGGTTAAGCTTCTTACGTAACTCATTTCTAGCTTTTGCAATATTGTTCTTATAAGGATTGTGGTTAAACAAACCTTGAGGGAGAATGTGACATTTTTGAGGATCCAATTCAGTGATTGTACGAAATTTTTCATATACGTATTGTGAAGGGAAGACAACTTTGTAAGCAAATTCAGCGATGTTTTTAGCTTTCCCTTCAGCAGAGTACTGTTGTATTAAATGCGGTAATTCATGTATTAATGAAACAACTTTTATATTTTGTCTAGCTAGTAATGCGACGATATCGCCACTTATGACGGTGCTACATATGGCGAGGGTAAAATTCTGTGATAATAAATCCTTTATTAATAATTCGACCTTTTCTTCTGTTTGATAACCTTGCTCGAGACAATAAACAGGACCGTACTTTTGAAAATCGGGAATTAAAATACCGGATCCAATAGAAATAATTGCAACAGAGTAATCAAAGTTTTCTTTAAGAGCCTTAATAGTATGTAAAGAAAGTAGCTGTGCTCCGTGGAAATGGGCATCATGGGATACATAAATTATCTTTTTATTAACATGCATTTCATAACGCCTCCTAAGGGTATTAGATTTCTTTCCCTTTTTTAAAGGTAAAGAAGAGAAGTGTTTTATTTATAATCCCCCTAGAGATGAGCAGGAGGGAGAACGTACTAAAAGAAAAAATACTATCCTTAATATATATTTACTTGGTCTCACATTCATTCTTTAGAAAAGTATTAGTATTAAGTTAGAGAGTGTAGGCTGCAGATTGTTAATTTGAATACATAAGTTTAAGAAGTTCTAAGGATGTGTTAGAAATTAAGAGAGGGCAAAGCTTTTATGATTTATAAAATAAAAAAGATAAAAGGTATTGACGATTGATCTACAGGGGTGTAATATAGAACAAGTCGCCGATGACAATAACGTCGCAAGCGACAAATGAAATAAAAAAACTTAGTTGACATTAACTAACGAAGATGTTAACATAAGGAAGTCGCAAATGAGCGACCAAGTAGTTCTTTGAAAACTGAACGAAACAAACAACGTGAAACGTCAATTTTTATTTTAGATGCTAGACAAACTAACTTTATTGGAGAGTTTGATCCTGGCTCAGGATGAACGCTGGCGGCGTGCCTAATACATGCAA
>NZ_SEIY01000036.1:0-10690 GCF_004634455.1 Bacillus sp. 007/AIA-02/001 | reverse complement strand
TGTAAAGATTTCAACATTTCTTTTTTCTTATGTAATTCTAAAGCGAACGCTCTATATGCAAACAAAAAGCATTGCTTACTAGAAGTAACATCAATTTCTTTAGTTTCTATATCCTGAAAAACTAAGGTGTCGTGTTTATCACAAAAACCAGTAAAGGTTGTCGCTTTATTTTTACTCTCATCTTTAACATCGTAGATTACACCATCCGTCCCGAAGTCTGTTCTCGTGATAACAACATGACCTTCTTCTTCTATTCTTGACAAGACTCCATTATTTTGTAACGAGTGAGCATTCTTTATTTTCCCTTTACATTGCTCAGAATCTGGATGTAGGCATTCTTTTATTTTTGATTCTTGAGTCATCTTATATGCGTAATGTTTAAATGCCCCTTCTCTCTTTTTACTAGGTACTTTTTCGAAAGGTAACTCTTGATCTTTTCTATTAAAACAACAAGCTCTGTATTTTTTTCCACTACCACATGGACATGGCTCCGTCTTCGCAAACTGTCTAAACTTTATCGGTTCCATATAAATCACTCTCCCTTAAGTAATAATAACATACGACTTACCCATATGTTCTATTTTGTGTAACTGCCTCCTTCGCTGAATCCCTTGGTATCATTGATTTTATTTAACTTTCTCTTTTGAGTTACACAGTACGAAAATTATGAGTAACTGTATAGGGATACCACCAGCATTTCAGAAAAACCCCACGCTAAGCAAAAAATATAATAAGCTGTCCACATGGACAGCTTATTTACATAATTCTCGTTCTCGGAAGTAAATATATTTGGTTTATCCGTGATTCGTAGTAATTTCATCAAAAAAACATTTTAATTCAAAAAACTTTTCTAAATCTCCCATTGTTGAAAAAACTTCTTCCCCTTTTTCATGACAAATAACAATTGAAGGAATCTTCTTAAATAAACCAACAGTTTGCTTCTGTTCTTTAAATTCTATGATTTCTTCATGTTTAATTTCAAAAAGAATTTTATTCATTTTCATTGTTTCTGTATAAAAAATTATTCTCTTATTTGTTGATAACAATAATCCAAATACATCAGGAGAATTAGAAATTATACCGCTTAACATTGAAAGAGAAGTCAAATTGCTATATTTATAATAAGCTTTAATTTGATTTCTCACTTTTTCATTCTCTTCTAATAAAATTTGTTTTAACATATTAAGTCTCTCCTTATATAAAAATAAAATATTGATGATGTTTTCTAAAACCTCTATATCTCTATATTATCATGAAAAGAAAACGTAACGACTTATTGTTTTGCATAATTTTGATTAATAACAAGATTCTTAATGTATTTTTTAAAGAAACAATGACTTTCATAGTAATCTACACTTACTAATCATTCTCACCTGAATATACCTTTAAATCTTCCATTGCTATGGCTATAACGTGTTTTTTCCCAAAATACTACGATACCCCTAGATTTTTAAAAAAATAAGCAATGATTAGATTTTAAACCTAGTCATTGCTTTATCCATTGCATCTTGGTTTACACCTATATAACGTAATGTGACCTTCTCTGACGAGTGATTGAATATCTCCATGAGTAATGCTATGTTTTTTGTTTGCATGTACATGTGATAGCCGTAAGTCTTTCTCAATGTATGTGTACCAATTTCATCTAATCCAAACTCTGCCGCCGCTCCACTTAATATCTTATATGCCATGCTACGACCAATTGGACGATTCTTACCTTGTCTACTTTGCAATAGGTACTCATTATCCTCTCTTTCTTCAATGAACCATTTAAGTTCTCTTTTCAGTGCTGCAGTAATTTGTATTCGTTTCTGTTTCCCCGTTTTCTTTTCTCTCATAGATATATGACTACCTTTGACATCTCCTACCTTCAATTTCAAAATGTCCGAGATTCTTAAGCCTGTATTAATTCCCATAATGAAGAGAATGTAATTACGTAAACTCTTCTCCTTAAAATAATCTTTTAGCTGCTGTATTTGCTCTGGATCACGTATTGGTTGAACGAAATTCATTATTATTCATTACCTCTCGTTTCTTCTGTCTCGTAAACTTCTAATCTAAGAGCAAAAGCAAGTTTATAAAATACTCTTGCCTTAACACGTCGATAAGTACGCTCGCTCATGCCGATTTCGTTATATACCATATAATCACATACATCTTCATCTTCTAAATAACGCTTAATGATGATGTCTCTTTGATCCTTTCCTGCACGTCCATTACCCAAACGACTAAGAAACTGGTCAATACGAAATGATGTTTGCTTAATCCACTCTTCTCTTTTACTTTGTTGGATATTAGCCATCGCTACATCTTCTAATGGCTTTCCTACATCATTTGTAGGCCCGTGATATCTAATTTCATAAGAAGGAGTGACTTTCATTTCTTCACGCATCATTCCAAACTGTCTATATAAACGTACATTTTCGAGAACACCTTCTAATTTTTTCTGCGTTGCTACTCTATCGATTTTTGGTAAGAAAGATAATTGTTTAGTCATGCAAGACCACTCCTTTTTATTTTTTAATTACTTTTGTCTTAATGCTCCACGTCTACGCTCGTAACAAGGTCTATGCATCCTCATTAAATCTTCAATGTCACGAGTACTTAATTTCTCTTTTCGTTTTTTCTCAGTTTTCTTTTTCGCTTGATTCGATTGCTTTTTCCATTCACGTAGTTGATCCTTTAACACCTTCATTTCCCCATCTCCCTTTTTAAAATAAAAAGGACACCTATTCCTAAAACAGCTTTAATTGCTGCTTTAATGAATTGGTGTCCTCTAGTTTTCTAGCCGGACTATATTCGAATGTTATTTTAAATATCCCAATAGTCATTATTAACATCATTAGTATATTTGTTGATTTCCTTCTCTTTCCCACACTTTTCACATTTATAATAACTAACTATCCCCATCTTACCAGTTTTAAAATCTTCATGGTCATGACTTTTAATAAGTTTATATCTATGTATACATTTAGGTTCTTTTAATTTATCAAACCAATTTCCTAACATAAATTAATCCCTTTCCTCTCGAAAATATTCTTTTTATTCCCATCCCCTTAAGCATACCTTTAAAAAGATTCCCAATCAATGAAACGTGATAGCTTGTTTTTCTATAAACAAAAGGATTATTTTGTTAAGTTTCTACAAAATGGTAATTGTTATATAATTAAATTATTAAAATATTAGGTGGTGATGTAGATGACTGAAACAATCCGAATTGCTCTTTTCACTCTTGTAGGAATCAGTGCTTTATTCTCTGTAATTAAGGAATTTCAAAAACCAGAAAAAAGAAAATTTTGGATTATATTTGAAACTTTAGTGCTAATTGGGGCAGCCTGGATGTTAATAGGACTTCTCATGTAACCTACATAATTAGTAACCCCCCTGAATAAAACTCAATATTCCGTTAATACTGTAGACAACCCATTTCGAACCATATTCCATTACCCGAGCAGTTAGCTTTTGCTAGCTGCTTTTTTATTTACGAACACTTTAGACAAGATTTCATACAATATATCCAGTCCTTTCTTATAACTTGAACTCGTCACTTTCGTTATAAAATAGGGTTATGTCCTATAACTTTTTTCAGGAATCATCCATATGTTATATCTGAAAAAGTGGCTCTGCTTTATAAAAAGGTGGTTGCGGAAACAACTGCCTTTTTATTTATGACAAAATGAAATTTTTGTTCAAATTAACGACCATACAATTGGACACATTTACCAGTATTTTCACCAAAAAAATTCATGATATGGTTAATTAGTCGAGTACGTCATTACTTGGCACTTACCCTTAGAAGCCCCGTCGACAATCGGGGTTTCTTTTATCAATATATATTTGTCAAAATAGTTAGTTGAGTGTTAAAATATCATAGATTCTCTTTAGGGAGTTTTCATGTAATTAAACAAGAGTTTATAAGTTCTCGAATCTTAGCCCCTTGGAGCGCCCTTCAAGGGGCTGAACTAATTAAAATAACGATTTTGTTAGGTTCTGCCCCATCCATTTTTTATACGTCTTTCCGCTAAACACATTTTTCTAGAAAATCCTATATTATTGAACAGAGTTATCGACTTTCAACTTGAAAATTTTTACTTTTGATGATGTAACCACCTATAATGGAAATATACTTTTTTTCAAAGGAGGTATCTAATGTATATATCAAATAAAATTGGCTTATTTAGCTGGATTGCAACTTGTCTATACTTTTTAATTGAACCTTTCTTTATTTTCACTTCTACAGCACCTTATAACTATTTGCATCATGCAATGAGTGATCTAGGTGTAACAACCTGCGGAGAATTCACCTACGAAATAGCTCCGTATGAAATATGCTCCCCTAATCATTTTGGGATGAATATACTCTTTATTGTTAATGGAATAACATTTTGTATTGGAGTACTATATATTTCACAACATCTAGAAAAAACAAGAATTAATAGAATAGCAACATTTTTTATACTTATAATAGGAATCTCTACTATAGTTTCAGGATTAATTCCTGCAGATGTAAACCTAATTGGACATTCCATTCTAGTTTGGATAGGCATGCTTACTGTATTTCCAGGACTATTTATTTTTGCTAAGAATCTTAAAAAAACTAGAAAATGGACATATTTCTGTTTACTAAGCCTAATAGTAATAACAATCCTTATCTCACTTGTTTTTCTTTTCCCCTTACCTGCAGGTCTACTACAAAGACTTTTTTACTTGGTTCTTTTCGTTTGGGGAACTGTATCAACCTATAAATTGATAAAATAAAGATTTTGTTTGAAATTCATTAACCTTATTGGTTCCTTTGCATACAGTATTACCACAAGGAATCCCACGGGTTATTCTGGTCAAGTTACCTTGAATTTCTTGCACACCTTAAGGGAAGAATCCGTTTATAACAAACGAGTTCTTTTATTTTTTATAAAATAAGAATTTTGTTCAGTTTCACTCTAAAAGTAAAATTTTCATTTTTTCATTCAACCAAGTTCATAACATATTCTTTTCTTCCCATAAAATAATGATTAGAAGCCCCACACGTATTTTATTCACTGGAAATAATACCTTTTACGTACTTACGTATTAGAAACTTCATTTCTGCTTCTTCTGCAATAGCAATTTTGTTCACTTTTTTGATACATTTATGAAACATTCACATGTTATCTTCAATATGTTTTATTCTTTTTGAAAAACCATGTGAGAATACCAAAACAAGAAGCCCTAGAGCCCTAACTCTAGGGCTTTTTGTTTTTAAATAAGGATTTTGTTAAAAGTCGAATAAAATTCAATATTCTGTTAATAATAATCGCAATACAATCTGCTTCTTACCCAGGTTGTATCGAATCGAGTAGTTTCCCCATTAACTGCTCAATTTTTATTTTTGTTACATAAACTTGATATTTTGGTCCATACTATAATCAATCATGTAATTTTGTACTCCTAAATTCATGGTTGTAATTTCTCATTGCAGTTAGCTTTTGCTAGCTGCTCTTTTTTATTTTCTTTTATTTCAGAATAACATTTTCAAATTTCCTCATACTATTTCTGTAAGTGCGGCTTTTCCTTTGTACAACAGGCAGTTATTTTTATGAACTAGCTGCTTTGTTGTGCAAAATAAGAATTTTGTTTAAAATTTAATAACATTCTCTAGCTTGGTGCATCCTATATCTAAAAGGAGCATTCATGAAAATTTTAAAATACATATCCCTTACTATTGAATGGATTGCATTATTATCAATTTGGTATGTGATATTCTTTCCTTAACCCACAATTTGATTTTCACAGTATGCGTTTCTTTTATCGCACTATTTATTAGCAACAACATATACTTATACGGACTATAAAAAATAAAAAATATAGTTCTTGGTCCGAGAGCACCGTTAGGGCAAATGGTGCTCTTTTCAATTCAAATAACTATTTTGTTTGATTTATTTTTTCATAATGATTTAATTGTCTTTGATAGCAAAAACAAGCAAACGATGCAATTCCTTTAGCTGTTGTTTCATCTGTTATATCGTTAGCAACATAATTAGCAAAGTTATTTGTATACTTCCCATCTTTTGATGTTGTGAAATAAGGAAAATCTGCGCCTATATAATACAAGCCATTCCCATCTACACTTACGTCAAATTCCGTACCATCTGAAGCTTTATATTGAGTTACTAGTTTTAAATCATCCATTTTGTAATACCTCCAATTTTTTTATAAATTAACGCTTTTATAAAGTAATTGATAGCCGCAAAACCCTTTATCATATATATAGAATTTTATCCATAACGTATACAAAGATGAGATTTCTAGAATATGATGGGAGGTAACATATGACTAACTCAAATATTTACGACTTCATTATGAAATACGCCCGAGGACCCCATTTTCATCAAGAATTCCCCATAATATTATTTTGGAGTCAAAAAAGCGGATGTACATCACTTGCTCATTGGTTTTTTTATCAAATCAACTTGTTTAAGGAAGCCATTAAATATAACCCATTCATCCATAATTATGAGTTCGACATTTACAAAAATTCAGTTTACTACTTTACAGGGCTTGCTAATGCCTTATCGACAAATGAAAGACCTACATATAAACTTGTAAGAAATCCCTATAAAAGAGCAGTAAGTTCATTTCTCTCACTAATCCCTCCACCAAATATTGAACATCCCGAATGGCAACCAATTAGACAGTTTTTATATCATGATAAAAACTGTAATAAAAAAATCTCCTTTAAACTTTTTTTATATTACTTAAAAGCACATATGAATAATTTAGATGATGTGAACCCCCACTATGTGCAGCAATATATCCAAGATGAAGAAAAGTTTGTTACAAACCATATTCACCTTGAAAATTTCTCTTCTGAAATCTCAAATTTAGAGGATATATATGACTTAAAGAAGTCCCCATTAGATATATTAACTAAGTCATGGCATCATCAAAGTGGAATCACCATTTTTAAAGGTAACTATGCAGATGCTGATATTACTGATCCTCTATTCCCACGACTCCCAACATATGAAAGTTTTTATGACTCCGAAACTATTCAATTAGTTGAATATATTTTCAAAAAGGATTTCACTGTATACAAATACTCCCTAACTTCCCTCTAAAATATAGGCATTTTTATAATCATAAGTTCATAATTATTACAGAGAAACTTAAGCCACCTACTTAAGTTTCCTCATAATACTCCTGCGAATTGAAGTTGGGCACTATTCTAATAGTGCTCTTTTTCTACAAAATTCAAATTTGGTCTTACTTTACATCTACACGTGTTTGACTTGCTTCTCGACTAAAACCATCAGGATATCTTTTAGCTAATTTTGCAATATTCATTTCAGCAATATCTTGTAACGTATATCCCAGTTCGTGCGCCATAATTGATAAATAATACAGAATATCTCCAAGCTCTAAGGCTAATTTATAAGTATTTCCATCCTCTTCTCCTGGACAATGCGATGGTTGGAAACCATGTCCATGATAAATTGCTTTTTTTACAATATCGGCAACTTCACCAGCTTCGCCTGTAAGTCCTAAAGCTGCATTTGAAACTCGTCCTCCAAAATCAGTTTTGTTATTCCAAGTTCGTAAAGTTGCTTCCTGATAATCATTTAATTCATTAATCGATAAGATACTTGCAATCTGTAAAACTGTATCTTCATTTATAATTTGTTCCTCATTTTTTGTTTCACTCATTAATTTAGTTGCTTCTAATACACCATTTTCCATAATGTTCATTTTGATTTCCCCTTCCTATTTAGCAAATCCCTAATCCTATTGGACGATTTTCAATTAAATACTTATCAGCTTGATCTATTACAAGAAGTGCAACTTCCGCTTGGTGTCTCCTTAACGCTTTTGCCATCTTCGGTAAGCTCATACCTTGACTCCACATTTCACGAAAACGTACTACATCTCTTTCATCCCAAATGAAGTTAGCTTCTTCTAAAGCGATGTATATTTTTAAACGTGATTCCTTCATCACTTCATGATTTCTTGCTACACTCATAAGCGAACCTACTTTCTAAAAATGATTATTTTATCTTTTCAGTAAACTTAGTATCCACACGATCAACTTTACCGTTTACCCAAACCGCAACTTGCTCACCGAATCCGCTCATTGGTGGATTGACTGCTGTAACATTTCCGTCCTTAACTATTAAAAGTTTGTTGCTGCTAACATCAATTTCTATTTTTTTCATATGTTCCTCTCCCTTTTACTACCGCATGTACTCTACTACATCAGGTTTGAATCCACTTCCTAAGTAAATTCGTACCGGAATTATTTCTCTTTTATCCCTTGCTGCCTTACACAATTCTTCAGCTGTATCCCAATCAAAAAACTTATCTACAGCTCTTTGAAATCTCCATATTGCCATTACATATTGTTCAAAGATGTCATAGCGATCATCTTGTTTAGTTGTGCGTGGTAACTCATCCGTACACTTTGCATTCGTTGGAACTTGGACGCGTACATCAGCGTATGTAGTGCGTCCAGTTCCTCTCTTCACATTTGCCTTCATTACATCGAACTCACAAATTGCTGGCTCTACATCGAAAATATTTAGTTGCTTAGGCATGTGCCAGCCCACTCTTCTGAATAAAATCCAGTAATTCACTTGCCCCTTCCTTGCTTAAAAACATTCGACCACCTAGCAACTCTATGTTGGTTTCAGAAACTTCACCCGTTACAAAGCATGACTTTTCATGTCTTCTTAAAACGATGTTTTCCCCATCGACATGAAAATCTAGTGCCGTTCCTTCGGTAATACCTAAAGTTCTGCGTAACTCTACTGGAATTACTACACGACCTAGCTCGTCCACTTTTCTTGCAACACCTGTGTTTTTCATAGCTTTCTCCCCCTTGTTAACTAACTTTTTGTTGTTTATTACGTTGTAACTCTTGTTTCATTGACTCAAATTTTATTAACCACGCTTGCCAACGCTTATCATTTTCTTCTTGCTGTTGCTTTGCTACTTCACAATTACAACCGTTCGTTTCAATCACACCCAGATAAGTTTCTTTACGAATAATTCCTGTGTCATGACATAATACACACATGTTTATTCCTCCTTTTTGAAATTACGCAAACTGTAATTTTCACCTTGCATTTTCAAAACTTGTGTATCTTCCATAATCCGACTAAACTCACGCTCTCCGTACATTCCAGCTAACTCCATGACTCCAAAGTTTGTTGTAAATAAGTTCGTTCTACCTAGCCTACGCTCGAGAATGTCCTTTGTTTTCGTTTTCTTCCAAGTAACTCCCTCAGCATCTTTTTCTGTGAACTCGGCTCCAAAATCATCTAATACAAGTACATCCACATTTGCTAGGATAGACATTAGCCTGTCCTCTGTTAATTCGCTATTTTTATTCCAAGTAGATGTAATCTTTGTAAAGAGTGCGTTCATTTCTATAAACATTGCGCTGTAGCCTTTTCTCATAATTTCTTTTGTAGCTGCTACGCATAAATGACTCTTCCCAACTCTATAATCACCTGTAATTACTATGCTTTCTGAATTGTTAGGATCAAAATTTCTAGCAAAATTCATCATTACTTCTTTAGCATTTGCTAATTCAATTGATGGTGGTTCATAGTTATCGAATGTCACTTTTTTTAACTTAGGATTAATAAGACTGTTATCTGAAAACGAATCGTATAAATGAATAATTTCGTTTTTCTTCTTAATAGCAAGGGTTTCTTTTGCAAGTTGCTGGTCCTCTTGTTCTACTGATATACATTGCGGGCAAAACTCTTGATTTGTTTTTGTATCTATAAGTAAGCGTTTATTACAAACGTCTTTTATTTTGTCTTTTCCGACTATGAAAACATTTGTACATCTATTTGGAGACAACACATAACTTTGATTAAATTTACTCAAAATCGTATTTTTCGATGAAGCTACTGTTTTTCCTAACGCTTGCATTGTTTTTCTCTCCTTTTCTACCTTTGTTTTTAAACTCTATTTCTGCTGCATTCACATCCGCTAAAGTTCGAATGTTTTTATTAACCCACTGTTTTAAAATGCCCTCAGCATAATTCCATTTCTTCTGCTGTTTCAAAGCACGTTCCATAGCTGCTTGTACAAGTTCTTCGCTTGTATCGTTTACCCATTGCGAAATACTTTCGGCGATGAATGTATTTAAAATACCGAAATTATTTTCGTAGAAAGAGAAGATGCTACTACTACTTTGTATATTAATATTTTGTTTATTAGTACTTAGTTCTTTAGTACTTAGTAGTGTTGGATTTTCCACAAATGGAACTTCCACTTGTGGTTTTTCCATTTGTGGATTCTCCACTTGTGGAACTTCATAAATAATCGTCTCCCAGTTAGTTATCTTTCCCTTTTCGTTTTTTACAGGAAACCTTCTAACGTAACCGTATTTTTTCAGTTCTTTCATTCCCACCCTTAAACTATCAATTCCATCTTTTGCATGAGTAGATATTTCCTCCATGTAAAACACCCAATCATCTGGTAACGATAAAATGTAAGCCAATATCCCTTTTGCTTTCCAACTTAAACGTTCATCTCGAAGACCTGTGTTATTAATGGTTGTGTAATTTTT
Source organism: Bacillus sp. 007/AIA-02/001 (assembly GCF_004634455.1). Lineage (NCBI taxonomy): Bacteria > Bacillati > Bacillota > Bacilli > Caryophanales > Bacillaceae > Bacillus > Bacillus sp. 007/AIA-02/001. Next base: position 132 of record NZ_SEIY01000036.1, on the reverse strand, counting down.
ACTTTTATTTACTCGAAATGTTGCCACCTGTTTACCTCCTCGTACAAACTGCAACATATGCTTGACCAATTTTGATGATTCCTTGAATTTCATAATGCGAATAACCATTTTTGAAATACTGCTCAACTATTT
>NZ_SEIY01000035.1:0-15019 GCF_004634455.1 Bacillus sp. 007/AIA-02/001 | reverse complement strand
TCGAGGTGGAAGCATGGTGACATGTGGAGCTGACGAATACTAATAGATCGAGGACTTAACCATATAATATGTAGCAAATGTTATCTAGTTTTGAAGGAATATGCCTTCATAGTTTGGTGATGATGGCAGAGAGGTCACACCCGTTCCCATACCGAACACGGAAGTTAAGCTCTCTAGCGCCGATGGTAGTTGGGACCTTGTCCCTGTGAGAGTAGGACGTCGCCAAGCAACTAAAAACACAAGTCATTTGACTTGTGTTTTTTTATTTCCCATGAAATAGATTTGGTTCCATTAATAAAAAATTTGAAATATAGTAAGGGATTTTTTGAGCAGAAATACTTAGAAATTGATAAATAAATGGATAATCTTCAGAACTATAACTGCCAAGTAAGTCATACCACCAATCTGTTTCATACCTAGAAATCATGCTTAAATTATAGAGCAATAAATAATGAATGAGGAGTTCAGGTAATATTGGCTTAGGATTTCTAGGATCAGTCGTAAGTGGCAAATAATAAGTATTAGTAAGATGTTCATAGTATAAAGGAGTACTGTACATAGGATTCCATGATTGAATGGGCGCTGTAAAAAGTAAATTCGATTGATTAGTCTTCTCAGGTACGTGCTGTATTGATAAATGCTTACAAGATGTTTCAATGTAACGAGAAAATCTCTCTTTAGTCATATGTAATCGATCTAGTAGGTTGACTGAAAAGGAGAGCTCATTTTTAATTGTTGAATCGATTTTATATAAAGTTGATCCTTTTTGACTATAACGAAATAAATTTTGTAATTCTGGAATATTTCCCATTAATTCTAACATGTTAAATTTTTCTGCTTCTAAGTGTTTCATGTGAAACAGTTGTTCTGCAACATGAGTAAATAATCCATTTTTTTGTACCTTCACCTCATCTTCTAAAAATTGATACCCTTGTTTTTTTCGTTTGCGAGTTGTAACGCCATGAGCTAAAACAGTAGTGGATTCAGGATAGTTAGGGTCAATAGTTAGTAGGCATGCTTTAAAAAGTTGACTAATTCCATAAAATAACAACATTGGTTGAATGGAAAATGGAGCTGTCTTATATAATTCATAATAATTTTTTCCGTGTTCTAAGTAATAAATAAAGGGATAACAATTTTCAAAACTTTTTTTTTCGGCATCCTGAATAGAGGATTTTTCGTAACAACGGGCAAGATAACGTTGTACGTTTTGAGATGAAAAAAAGAAACTTAACTGCTGCCAAGTACAAGATGTTTGATGCATATATTACGCTCCTTTTATTATCTAAAAATTCTAACATATATATACGTCCTTGACAGTATTTTAACCAATTGATAAGCTACTAATAATAATTTCTGGTATCATAGGGGGAACAATTATGTGGGAATCTAAATTTGTTAAAGAAGGTTTGACTTTTGATGATGTATTACTTGTACCAGCTAGGTCAGATATATTACCAAGAGAAGTAAGTGTTAAAACAGTTTTATCTGAAAGCTTACAGCTAAACATCCCGTTAATTAGTGCAGGAATGGATACAGTAACAGAAGCTGACATGGCTATTGCAATGGCTCGCCAGGGTGGTTTAGGAATTATTCATAAGAATATGTCTATTGAGCAACAAGCAGAGCAAGTTGATAAAGTAAAGCGCTCTGAAAGCGGCGTTATTTCAGATCCTTTCTTCTTAACTCCAGAACATCAAGTATATGATGCAGAACATCTTATGGGAAAATATCGTATCTCAGGTGTACCGGTTGTAAATAATTTAGATGAGCGAAAATTAGTTGGTATTATTACAAACCGTGATATGCGCTTCATCCAAGACTACTCAATCAAAATTTCTGACGTAATGACAAAAGAACAATTAATTACAGCTCCAGTTGGTACTACACTGGAAGAAGCTGAAAAGATCCTACAAAAGTATAAAATTGAAAAACTCCCTCTTGTTGATAATAACGGTGTATTACAAGGGCTTATTACAATAAAAGATATTGAAAAAGTAATTGAATTCCCAAACTCTGCTAAAGATAAGCAAGGACGCTTATTAGTTGGAGCAGCAGTTGGTGTAACAGCGGATGCAATGCTTCGCATCGATGCATTAGTAAAAGCTAGTGTAGATGCAATTGTACTTGATACAGCACATGGGCATTCTAAAGGTGTTATTGATAAGGTAAAAGAAGTTCGTGCTAAATATCCATCACTAAATATTATCGCTGGAAATGTTGCTACTGCTGAAGCAACGAAAGCACTAATTGAAGCTGGTGCAAACGTAGTTAAAGTTGGTATTGGACCAGGTTCTATTTGTACAACACGCGTTGTAGCCGGTGTTGGTGTACCACAATTAACTGCGGTTTATGATTGTGCAACAGAAGCTCGTAAACACGGCATTCCAGTTATTGCTGATGGCGGTATTAAGTACTCTGGTGATATGGTGAAAGCCTTAGCGGCAGGAGCACATGTTGTTATGCTAGGTAGCATGTTTGCAGGTGTTGCAGAAAGCCCTGGAGAAACTGAAATTTACCAAGGTCGTCAATTTAAAGTGTATCGTGGTATGGGTTCTGTCGGTGCGATGGAAAAAGGAAGTAAAGATCGTTACTTCCAAGAAGGCAATAAAAAACTTGTCCCAGAAGGTATTGAAGGACGAGTACCATATAAAGGACCTTTAGCAGATACAGTTCACCAATTAGTTGGTGGCTTACGTGCAGGTATGGGATATTGCGGAGCACAGGATTTAGAATTCTTACGCGAAAACGCACAATTCATTCGTATGTCAGGTGCTGGCTTACGTGAAAGTCATCCTCATCACGTACAAATTACAAAAGAGGCTCCAAACTACTCATTATAATGTCTTATATACAAATAGACAGAGATTTGATATCTCTGTCTATTTTTTTTTGATTATGTTAGAATAACGGTTATGTGAGTACATAGATATTGGGGGTAGCAAAAGTGAAAGGTATGTTTTGCAAAAGATTCATTGCTTTGGTAACAGTGCTTACACTAGCTTGTAGCATTTTTATGCCATATAGCAATGCATCAGCTGAAACAGGAGCCGCTTTAAACATTGAAGCAGGTGCGGCAATTTTAGTAGAAGCGAATTCTGGGAAAATTTTATATCAAAAGAATGCAGATGAATTATTATCCATTGCTAGTATGACAAAGATGATGAGTGAATATTTAGTTCACGAAGCAGTGGATAAAGGAAAACTTAAGTGGGACCAGAAAATTAAGGTTTCTGAATATGCATATAAGGTTTCACAAGATGCTTCATTATCAAATGTTGCATTAGAAAATGGTGGCTCTTATACAGTAAAAGAGTTATACGAGGCAATGGCAATCTTTTCTGCAAATGGTGCAACAATTGCATTAGCAGAAGCAATTGCAGGTAAAGAAGTAGACTTCGTAAAAATGATGAATGATAAATCGAAAGAACTAGGGTTGAAAAATTATAAATTTGTCAATTCTACAGGTTTAACGAATAAAGATTTAAAGGGAATGCATCCTGAAGGAACAACAGCGGATGAAGAAAATAAAATGTCTGCAAAGGATGTTGCAACTTTAGCACAACATTTAATTAAAGATTATCCAAAAGTGTTAGATACAGCAAAAATCCCTAAAAAAGAATTCCGTCCAGAAAAAGAGAAGTTTGCAATGTCGAACTGGAACTGGATGTTAAAGGGCTTAGTTAAAGAATATGATGGCGTAGACGGCCTAAAAACAGGCTCAACTCCAGAGGCAGGAGATTGCTTCACTGGTACGGTTGAAAGAAACGGAATGCGTTTTATTTCTGTAGTTATTAAAACAAGTTCTCATACAGCACGTTTTGATGAAACAAAGAAGCTATATGATTATGGATTTGCTAACTTTGAAGTAAAACAAATGTATAAAAAAGGTTCTTCAGTAAAAGGACAAGAAACAGTACGAGTAGAAAATGCGAAAGATAAAGATGTAGCAGTTCAAACGAAACAAGCTATTTCACTTCCAGTGCCAAAAGGAAGTAAAGATGTTTATAAAACGGAATTAAAAGAATCAAGCAAGGGACAAGAAGCACCTATTAAAAAGGGAGCTGCGCTTGGTCAAATGGTAATTACGCCAAAAGATACAAACGACCCTGGATTTTTAACTGGTAAGTCACTGCAAGTGGATCTTGTAACAACATCTGAAGTAGAAGAAGCAAACTGGTTTACTCGTGCTATGCGCGGAATTGGTTCATTCTTTAGTGGCATGTGGAATAGTGCTGTTGATACAGTAAAAGGTTGGTTTTAAAAGCTCCTCATGATAGGAGCTTTTTTTTATTCCTATTTTTCATACCGACTTTATGAAAAAGTAGTAGACAAGCATCTGATAGTTAGTGGTAGAATGTAAGAGTATTCTTAATTTTCGCCTTTAACGGGGGAAAGCAATTCACCTAGGGGGGTTTTTGTACATGACAAATGTAACAGGGACAGAACGTGTAAAACGTGGAATGGCAGAAATGCAAAAAGGCGGCGTTATTATGGACGTAGTTAACGCTGAACAAGCAAAAATTGCAGAAGAGGCAGGCGCAGTTGCCGTTATGGCATTAGAGCGTGTACCAGCAGATATTCGTGCAGCAGGTGGCGTTTCTCGTATGGCAGACCCAACAATTGTTGAAGAAGTTATGGGTGCGGTGTCAATTCCGGTTATGGCAAAATGCCGTATCGGTCACCTTGTAGAAGCACGTGTATTAGAATCATTAGGGGTAGACTATATCGATGAGAGTGAAGTATTAACTCCTGCTGATGAAGTATACCATTTAAATAAACGTGATTACACAGTTCCATTTGTATGTGGTTGCCGTGATATCGGAGAAGCTGCACGTCGTATTGCAGAAGGTGCATCTATGCTTCGTACAAAAGGTGAACCAGGAACAGGAAACATTGTAGAGGCAGTGCGTCATATGCGCCAAGTCAATGCAGAAATCCGTCAAGTTGCGAGTCTACGTGAAGATGAGTTAATGACATATGCAAAAAATACTGGCGCTCCTTACGAAGTATTACTTGAAATTAAACGTCTTGGTCGCTTACCAGTTGTAAACTTTGCGGCAGGTGGTGTAGCAACACCAGCAGATGCAGCATTAATGATGCAACTTGGTGCTGATGGGGTATTTGTTGGATCTGGTATCTTCAAATCAGAAAACCCAGAGAAATTTGCACGTGCAATCGTTGAAGCAACGACTCATTATGAAGATTACGAACTAATTGCAAGCCTTTCTAAAGGATTAGGTAATGCAATGAAGGGTGTCGAAATTTCAACGTTATTACCAGAACAACGCATGCAAGAGCGTGGATGGTAATTAAAGGAGAACTTTAAAATGGTGAAAATCGGTGTACTAGGTCTTCAAGGTGCAGTTCGTGAGCATGTAAAATCAGTTGAAGCAAGTGGTGCAGAAGCTGTTGTTGTAAAGCGTATAGAGCAACTTGAAGAGATTGATGGTCTTATTTTACCAGGCGGTGAAAGTACAACAATGCGCCGTCTTATTGATAAGTATGCTTTCATGGAACCACTTCGTACATTTGCAAAGTCTGGTAAACCAATGTTTGGTACATGTGCAGGGATGATTCTTCTTGCGAAAACACTTATTGGCTATGAAGAAGCACATATTGGTGCTATGGATATTACAGTTGAGCGCAATGCGTTCGGACGCCAAAAGGATAGTTTTGAAGCTGCGCTTTCAATTGAAGGCGTGGGTGAAGACTTCATTGGTGTATTTATCCGTGCGCCGTATGTTGTAGAAGTAGCTGATAATGTTGAAGTGCTTTCTAAGCATGGTGACCGAATGGTAGCGGTAAGGCAAGATCAGTTTTTAGCTGCTTCATTCCATCCGGAATTAACAGATGATCATCGTGTGACAGCATACTTTGTTGAAATGGTAAAAGAAGCGAAAATGAAAAAAGTTGTATAAGTAACTTGCAACTTGTATAAGATTATAGTAAATTGATGGTAACAATTTTATAAAATAAGCGTGTTGATAGGAAATAGTAACAAATGTCGTTTCTTATAGAGAGTCGATGGTTGGTGGAAATCGATAGAAACAGTTTGTGAATCCATCCTGGAATGGAATGTGGAATATCTTTTGGATTAGTAAGCATTCCCGGTGAAGAGCCGTTATTTCTACTTGAGAGGAAAGCGGTAATGCTTTCAACTAGGGTGGCAACGCGGGTTAACTCCCGTCCCTTTATATAGGGACGGGAGTTTTTTGTGTTTTATAAAATAAAAGGAGGAGTATATAATGCTTGATATTAAATTTTTACGTACAAACTTTGAAGAAGTAAAAGCGAAATTACAGCATAGAGGCGAAGATTTAACTGATTTCGGCCGTTTTGAAGAACTTGATACGAGAAGAAGAGAACTACTTGTTCAGACAGAAGAATTAAAAAGTAAACGTAACGAAGTATCTCAACAAATTTCTGTATTAAAGCGCGAAAAGAAAGATGCAGAGGCTCTAATTTTAGAAATGCGTGAGGTTGGAGAAAAAGTAAAGGATCTTGATAACGAACTTCGTACAGTTGAAGAAGACTTAGAAAGATTAATGTTATCTATTCCAAATATCCCTCATGAATCTGCTCCAGTTGGTGAAACAGAGGATGATAATGTAGTAGCACGTACTTGGGGAGAAGTGAAAGAATTTACTTTTGAGCCAAAACCACATTGGGATCTTGCTACTGATTTAGGAATTTTAGATTTTGAACGCGCTGGGAAAGTAACAGGAAGCCGCTTCGTATTTTACAAAGGTGCTGGTGCAAGATTAGAGCGTGCTTTAATTAGCTTTATGCTTGATCTTCATACTGATGAGCATGGATATGAAGAAGTATTACCTCCATATATGGTAAACCGTGCAAGTATGACGGGAACAGGACAACTTCCAAAGTTTGAAGAAGATGCATTCCGTATTGAAAGTGAAGATTACTTCTTAATTCCAACAGCTGAAGTACCTGTAACGAATATGCATCGTGATGAGATTTTAAATAAAGAGCAATTGCCTATAAGATATGCTGCATTTAGCTCTTGCTTCCGTTCTGAAGCAGGTTCAGCTGGTCGTGATACACGTGGTTTAATTCGCCAGCATCAGTTCAATAAAGTAGAGCTTGTGAAGTTCGTAAAACCAGAAGATTCTTATGAAGAATTAGAAAAATTAACAAATGATGCAGAACGCGTGTTACAATTATTAGAGTTGCCATATCGCGTTATGAGCATGTGCACAGGCGATTTAGGATTTACAGCAGCGAAGAAATACGATATTGAAGTATGGATTCCAAGCTATGGCACATATCGTGAAATTTCTTCTTGTAGTAATTTTGAAGCTTTCCAAGCGAGACGTGCAAATATCCGTTTCCGCCGTGAGCCAAATGGAAAACCAGAACATGTTCATACATTAAATGGATCTGGTCTTGCAATCGGACGTACGGTTGCAGCTATTTTAGAGAACTACCAACAAGAAGATGGTACAATTATAATTCCAGAAGTTCTTCGCCCTTATATGGGAGGAAAAACAGTTATTAAGTAAATTTAAACATTCATCGGTATGAGTGATTGGTAATTATGAGCGTTGTCAGTACTGTAATGTAGGAAGGGAAAAGTAAAATTTTCCTTTCCTCATAATTTATTTTAGTAGGGTTGACTAACTGTTTTTCTTTTGATATTATATTTGATGTCAATATGGAGGTATACCCAAGTCTGGCTGAAGGGATCGGTCTTGAAAACCGACAGGCGGCGAGAGTCGCGCGGGGGTTCGAATCCCTCTACCTCCTCCAGATATAATTGACAACAGCGCATATAAGTGGAGATTGGAGAACTCGTTACCAACACGTAACGAGTTTTTATTTTAAAACCAATCATAAAGTATGGTGTAAGGCAATTTTGTCCTTATTACACACTCATATTCCGATGATTATCTTCATAGATATGAAAGGAGTCAACATGGATCTTATTATACAAACGTTTCCTTTAGATGGAAAAACTTTATATTATGTACAATGTCCTGTCTGTAAGAACAATAGAATTTTAAACAGTGGTGCAAACGTATCACGCATTATTAGTGATGATACATTCCGTAAACTTTGTGGTTGTACTTGCGATGTAAAACAAGCTACGAGTAAAGTAGAGGCGCCAAAACAAGTTAAAAAAGCAGCTGTAAAGAAAGCGGCGGCTCCAAAACGTACAGGTAAAGTATTAACGGCAGTAATTAACGGGAAAGAAATGACTGTTAAAGAGATTGCTGAAGCATACGATATTAGTACAAGTACTGTTCGTCAGCGCATTAACGCAGGAAAACCTGAGAGTGAAATTATTGCTCCAACAAAGAAGAAGTAATTTAATAGGAAAACCCGTGCATATGCACGGGTTTTTTATTTTACAAGTTTACGTGTTTGTTTTAAAAAATGGCCAATTTTTTTAATGATTGGTTCGATTGAATCACCATCTTTTAAAATATCGTACTCATTAATATTTAAGCGTAATACAGGGCATGAATTAAAGTTGTTAATCCAGTTTTCATAACGTCCATGCATTTCTTTCCAGTACTCAATTGGTGTTTGCTGTTCCATTGGGCGCCCGCGTTCTTGAATACGATCGACAATATCATCGAAAGAACCTTCTAAGTAAATTAATAAGTCTGGATGAGGGAAGTAAGGAGTCATGACCATAGCGTCAAATAAACCTTTGTATGTTTCATAATCAGTTTCCGTCATTGTTCCTTTTTCATGATGCATCTTTGCGAAAATTCCAGTGTCTTCGTAAATGGAACGATCTTGAACAAAACCGCCACCATATTCAAAAATTCTTTTTTGTTCCTTAAATCGTTCTGCTAAAAAGTACACTTGTAGGTGGAAGCTCCAACGAGTGAAGTCCGCATAGAACTTGTCCAAATATGGATTGGAATCTACTTTTTCAAATGATGTGCGATAACCTAAAGCATTAGCTAATGCAGTTGTCATAGTTGATTTACCCACACCTACCGTTCCGGCGATAGTGATTACTGCGTCATTGGGTATATCATATTTTTGCCTTAAATTCATTATTATTTCGACTCCTTTAAGAGAGTATTTTGAAGGGCAGATAGGATGACGTTTAAATCATCAGGATTTTTTACAAAATCCATATCGTCTCCATTAAATTTCAATACTGGTATTTCCGGATGATCTTTTTTAAAAGCATCCATTGCTGTTTCATAATCTTTTGTGAGCTGTAGTAAGTAATTTGGATCCATGTTTTTTTCAAATTCTCTTCCGCGCATGGCGATTCGTTTTTGCAATGTTTCTAGGCTAGCTGTTAAATAAACAATGACATTTGGCACAGGCATATCTTGTGTAAGGATACGATAAATTTGCATGTATTTGTCATATTGGGAGTCTTTTAATGTGCGGGATGCAAAAATTAAATTTTTAAAGATATGGTAATCCGCTACTACTGGTTTGCTTTGATTCAAATACTTTATGTTAATGTCTTCTAATTGTTTGTATCTATTACAAAGAAAGAACATCTCTGTTTGAAAACTCCATTCGTCGATGTCTTCATAGAACTTTCCTAAAAAGGGATTTTCATCAACAATCTCTTTTAGTAAGTGGAGTTGCATGTGAGTTGAAATTTCCTTCGCAAGTGAAGTTTTTCCAACACCAATTGGTCCTTCAACCGTGATAAATGGTACTCCGGTCACGCTGTTTCCTCCTTTCAATCAGTGATTTACCGTGACTACTAAAAACACAAAACAGAATTATTGTAGCACAAGAGGGAAGCGAGCGGGTTAATTTGATATAAAAAGTTAGAAAATAGATATATGTATTAATTAAATTTTATTTTGGTTGATGATGTTATAGTTGCTTTCAATGTAGTTTCCATTATTTTTAAAGCATGTATATTATCTTGGTCGTTGTTAGAGGCGATACAATCCTCTGGTACATACAATGTATAATTTCTCGTATGAGCATCATTAGCTGTAAATAGGATACATATATTTCCGGCAACCCCTGTTAATATTAGATTTTCTATTTTTAAATAACCTAGTAATGAATTTAAAGGTGTTTCATAAAAAGCGGAATAATGTGGTTTAATAAAAATGTAATCATCAGAACTTGGAGCAATCTTATGGATTATGTTTTCGCTATATTCATTTGTACAATGAGTAATAAGTTGGTCGATATCAGATCTCCACAGTTGATAATGGTCATTAACGTAAATTATAGGACAGCCGAAGGATTTCATTTTTTTCTTTAATTGTAAAATAGGGTTTGTTATAATTTCACATTTTTTAGCTAGAATGGGTCCGTGGGAAAATTGAAAGTCATTAATCATATCGATAATGAGCAAGGCGGTATTTTTCATATGTAATCCCCTCTCTTTTTTCTCTTAGGGTGGATTGAATTTGTAAAAGTTATCCCCTGTGTAGTAAATGGAAATAAGTGTACTTTATTTGTGATGAAAGGACTATGTTATGGAACAAGATCAAGATATTTATTTTATGCAATTAGCGATAGAAGAAGCTAAAAAGGCAGAGGAAATACAGGAAGTACCAATTGGAGCAGTTATAGTGTTAGATGGTGAGGTAATTAGTGTTGCTCATAATTTAAGGGAAACTGAGCAGAGATCAATAGCTCATGCTGAGTTGCTAGCGATAGATGAGGCGTGTAAAAAATTAGGGACATGGCGTTTAGAAGATGCAACATTGTATGTAACATTAGAACCTTGTCCAATGTGTGCAGGTGGAATTGTTTTATCACGAGTGAAGCGAGTTGTATATGGTGCAAGTGATCCGAAGGGCGGATGTGCAGGGACATTGATGAATCTTTTAACGGATGAACGCTTCAATCATCAATGTGAAGTAGTATCTGGTGTACTAGAGGAAGAATGCGGTACGTTGTTAACAAGCTTTTTTAGAGAGCTTCGTAAAAAAAGAAAAGCAATAAAAAAATTAGAGAAGAATATTGGGAACTAACGTATTTGCATTTTATAAAGAAACAAGTTATACTGATAATGCCTTTAATGAAGGCAACCGAATATTGGTTTTAACTTTGCCGTGCTAAGCGGGGAGGTAGCGGTGCCCTATACTCGCAATCCGCTCTAGCGAGGCCGAATCCCCTCTCGAGGTTATGTTGCTGTAAGGTCTGCCTTAAGTAAGTGGTGTTGACGTTTGGGTCCTGCGCAACGGGACCCCGTGAACCTTGTCAGGTCCGGAAGGAAGCAGCAATAAGCGGGTCTTCTCGTGTGCCGCAGGAGTGCCTGAACCGAGCTAACTGCTTGAGTAACGCTTATGGTACGTAATCGACGGAGGGTGCACGGCAGTTATATATGTATACAAAACTCACCTTAATACAAAGGTGAGTTTTTTGTATAGAAAATAACTTTTGGAATCTATAAACAGAATGGGTTATAATAAATGAGATAATAACCTTTGAGGGAGGCCGTATTTTCGTGTCATACCAAGCGTTATACCGAACATGGAGACCGCAAAAGTTCGAAGATGTAGTCGGTCAAAAGCACGTGACAAAAACGTTGCAAAATGCCCTTCTTCAAGAGAAAGTTTCACATGCTTATTTATTTTCTGGCCCGAGGGGAACAGGGAAAACGACAATTGCAAAAGTATTTGCAAAAGCAATTAACTGTGAACATGCTCCGGTAGCTGAACCTTGTAATGAATGTCCTTCTTGTTTAGGAATTACACAAGGATCCATTTCAGATGTATTAGAAATTGATGCGGCTTCAAATAACGGTGTAGATGAAATTCGAGATATTAGAGATAAAGTAAAATATGCTCCAAGTGCTGTAGAATATAAAGTATACATTATTGATGAAGTTCACATGCTTTCTATGGGTGCATTCAATGCGCTTTTAAAAACCTTAGAAGAGCCGCCAGGACATGTTATCTTTATTTTGGCGACAACAGAACCTCATAAGATCCCGCCTACAATTATTTCACGTTGTCAGCGTTTTGAATTCCGAAAAATATCAGTGAATGATATTGTTGAGAGATTATCAACGGTCGTGACAAATGAAGGTACGCAAGTGGAAGATGAGGCATTACAAATTGTTGCGCGTGCTGCTGAAGGTGGTATGCGTGACGCACTTAGTCTTATTGATCAGGCTATATCTTATAGTGATGAGACCGTTACGACAGAAGATGTATTGGCCGTAACAGGATCTGTTTCTCAGCAATACTTAGGCAATTTAGTAGAATGCATACGTGAAAATGATGTATCAAGAGCATTGCAAATCATAGATGAAATGATGAGTAAAGGGAAGGATCCAGTTCGTTTTATGGAGGATTTCATTTACTATTATCGTGATATGCTTTTATATCAAACTTCACCGCAACTAGAACATATGTTGGAACGAGTAATTGTAGATGATCAATTCCGTAAGTTGAGTGAAGAAATGCAACCGGAAGTGATCTATGAGATTATTCATACCCTTAGTAAGGGACAACAGGAAATGAAGTGGACAAATCATCCGCGTATTTTCTTAGAAGTTGTTATGGTGCAATTGTGTCAACAGTTTATGATGCAAGCAAATGGTACAGATCGTTTGCAAGCAATTATGAACAGGATGCAGCAACTGGAGAAAGAGTTAGAGCAAGTTAAAAAGAACGGTGTGCCAGCTGGTGTACAACAGGAAGTAAGAGAGACACGTGCAACACCAAAGCCGGTAAGAACAGGAAGTATGAAGATTCCTGTCGGACGTGTAAATGAAGTATTAAAACAAGCGAAGCGTCAAGATTTAGAACAATTAAAAGCTGTATGGGGTGAGTTGTTAGGAAGACTCAAATCATATAACAAAGTAGCGTTTGCTGTTTTACTAGAAAATAGCGAACCAGTGGCAGCTTCAGATGACACTTACGTTTTAGCATTTCAATATGAGATTCACTGTAAGATGGCGAGCGAAAATCGAGAAGCTATGGATACAGTAGAACAAGCTTTATTTGAATTGCTAAGTAAAAGGTTAAATATGATTGCCATTCCAAAAAGTGAATGGGGTAAAATCCGTGAAGACTTTTTACAACGTGAAGGTGGAGAGTCTGAAGAAAGCCCAGAGAAAAAGGAAGATCCTCTTATAGAAGAGGCAGTGAAATTAGTAGGGCAAGAACTCATTGAAATAAAAGAGTAATAATAATTAGGAGGAATTAATTATGATGCGTGGCGGAATGGGAAATATGAATAACATGATGAAACAAATGCAAAAGATGCAAAAGGACATGGCGAAAGCACAAGAAGAGCTTGGTGAAAAAACAGTTGAAGGTACAGCTGGCGGCGGAATGATTACAGTTATCGCAAATGGTCACAAGCAAATTCTTGAAGTGAAGATTAAAGAAGAAGTTGTAGATCCAGAAGATATCGAAATGCTACAAGACTTAGTATTAGCTGCAACAAATGATGCACTTAAAAAGGCTGATGAGCTTTCAAACTCTACAATGGGTAAATTTACAAAAGGCTTAAACTTACCAGGTGGAATGTTCTAGGAGGATATTGATACATGCATTATCCAGAACCAATATCAAAACTAATCGATAGTTTTATGAAGTTGCCAGGTATCGGACCGAAAACAGCGGTTCGATTGGCATTTTTCGTATTAGATATGAAAGAAGATGATGTGTTAGGTTTCGCGAAAGCACTTGTAAATGCGAAGCGAGATTTAGCGTACTGTTCTGTATGCGGACATATTACTGATCGTGATCCTTGTTATATTTGTAATGATTCACATCGAGATCAATCAGTTGTTTGTGTCGTACAAGAACCGAAAGATGTAATCGCGATGGAAAAAATGAAAGAGTATCAAGGTGTATATCATGTGTTACGTGGTGCGATTTCTCCTATGGAGGGAATTGGACCGGAAGACATTAATATCCCGCAACTCTTAAAGCGACTACATGATGAAACGGTACAAGAAGTGATATTAGCAACAAACCCTAATATTGAAGGGGAAGCTACAGCGATGTATATCTCCCGCCTCTTAAAACCTACAGGCATTAAAGTAACTCGTATTGCACATGGTCTGCCAGTTGGTGGAGATTTAGAATATGCAGATGAAGTGACATTATCCAAAGCGTTAGAAGGTCGCAGAGAAGTATAAGAGGAGAAACGAAAATGTTCTTTCAAAAAAAGGGTAAATTGCGTAAAGAGTATGACGATAAGTTAATTGTACTTTTGGAAAAAGTGAAGAATGAGTGGTTACGTCAGAAGAGAATGGTCGAACAAAGTGTAGAACCGTCTCAAGATGTCATTTGTTCTTTGAAAATAGCAGAGGCGAAATATTTCTTTTTGTTGAAAGAAGCAAAGCGTCGTCCTGTAAAAATGGAACAATGGTAAAAGGTTCTGCTTTCTAAGCAGGCCTTTTTATTTTATTTGTTAAATGCTGAGGTATCGTTTTATTTAGTTTATATAAAAGAGATGCTGCATATGATAACTGTTCTTTTTTATTGTCTTGTCCCATACAAATAGATGTATAGGTCATTCATAAGGAGGAAAAAATGAATTCTACAATTATTATTGTTGGCATTCTTACTTTAGTATTTATTTTTCTTGTTTTTGGTGTTGCCTCTAAGCCATTACGTTTTATAGGTAAGGTGATTTTTCATGTTACTTTAGGAATAGCATTGCTTTTTATCGTAAATGTTGTAGGGACATATTTTGATTTTCATATCCCGATTAACATGGGGACAGCAGCAATAACGAGTTTGTTAGGCTTACCGGGTGTGGCAGCGTTAGTGATTATTAAGCTTTATATCATGCCAAGATAAAATTATTTTGGCATTTTTTTAAAAAGTGTTGACTATTAAATGATTAATATGGTAAATTAATAAGCGTCGTCAGCAACGAAAGAAAAAAGCTGTTGACAGATTTAACGAGAAGTGTTAAATTATAAAAGTCGCTGAAACGCGATATTGAACTTTGAAAACTAAACGAAACAAACAACGTGAAACGTCAATTTTTATTTTAGATGCTAGACAAACTAACTTTATTGGAGAGTTTGATCCTGGCTCAGGATGAACGCTGGCGGCGTGCCTAATACATGCAA
>NZ_SEIY01000034.1:0-16079 GCF_004634455.1 Bacillus sp. 007/AIA-02/001 | reverse complement strand
TTGCATGTATTAGGCACGCCGCCAGCGTTCATCCTGAGCCAGGATCAAACTCTCCAATAAAGTTAGTTTGTCTAGCATCTAAAATAAAAATTGACGTTTCACGTTGTTTGTTTCGTTCAGTTTTCAAAGAACTACTTGGTCGCTCATTTGCGACTTCCTTATGTTAACATTTTCATCTTTCAATGTCAACTAAGTTTTTTATTTCGTTTGTCGCTTTCGACGTTATTATCATCGGCGACTTGTTCTATATTACACCTCTAAGCTCTAATCGTCAATATGTTTTTATAAAAAATATAAAAAGGCTTATTTCTTTTAAAATAAGCCTTTTTATCACATATCATTCTATTCATTTATTATTTTTCTATAATTGGTAACGAAACGATAAATTGAATAATACCATCCCTATATTCCGCTCGAATACTACCACCTTGTAACTCAACAATACTTTTCGCAATTGCCAATCCAAGTCCCGATCCTTCTGTTACTCTACTTCGGGATTGATCTTTCTTATAAAAGCGTTCAAACAAACTCGCTAACTCTTCTCTCGTAAACTCTTCACTATGATTCGCAATTACAATTTGTATATCCCTACGCTGCCTTTGAAGAGAAACTTTTATATCTGCATCATCTTTACTATACTTAATCGCATTCATTAGTAAATTATCAAATACACGAACCATCTTTTCCGAATCAATCGATGCATAAGCACGTTCCTCAGGAAACTTCTTAACAAACGTAAGTCCATGCTCTTCTGCTTGCGGTACTAACTCTTCTATTAATTGCTCGAGTAACTCATTTATACAAACCTCTTGTTTTTCTAATATAACTTGCTCATTTGTTAACTTCGTATACTCAAATAAATCTTCTATTAAATTCTTTAACTGCTCCGACTTCGCAAAAGCAATTCTCGTATACTCATCGTGTTGTTCTTTATTTTCATATTTAGAATCTCGAAGTAATCGTAAGTAGCCCATAATAGAAGTCAGCGGTGTGCGTAAATCGTGAGATACATTCGTAATAAGCTCATTCTTTTGCTTCTCTAATTTACGTTCCTTTTCTATATTATTCATAAGCTCTTCTGCCATATTATTAATATTCTCAGTTAAAGCTGCAATCTCATCTTCACCTTTTTTCTCAATGCGGTACGCTAAGTTGCCTCTTTCTATTTCCTTTACACCTTGTGCCATTGCTTCAATCTGCTTCATCTTTCTCTTTGTTATATAGAAGAAAGAGAAAATGAATACAAGAACACCAATTAAAAACGGGAATGGCCCTTCTTTCGTGTCATACATTACCTCTCCCTCTGGAATTCCGCTAACAAACATGTACAAATTCTTTCCTTCAATAGTAATAGGTGAAAAAGATATAAACTCTTTTCTTGTACTTTCAAATACATTTCTACCATCTGTATAATTAATCGCAAATGATGCTGCATTACGAATCGTATTATGCAAATCGATTTGCTCTTCTTGCGCTTGCTTTGTTTTATATAAAACTTTACCACTTTCATCAGTAACCAATATCTTTAAAGCTCTAGACCCTTGCTCTAAATTTTGGTTCTCCATTTCGATCATATTTGATATAGCTTCTAATTTATTTTCATGAACCGAACTATTTGCCGCTCCTTGAGCTTGGTGATTAATTTGTTCCATACCAGCCCGATAATCGATAGTTGCTTGACGATTCGCATTCTCAAAAAATGGCGCAGCTCCCTTCGCTGACAAAACTCCTAATAACGCACAAGCAGCAAAAGTAGTAATCAATTGAATCCTTATACTCTTTCGTACGCTCTTTACTAATTTCTCAATTAATTCTCTTATTTTCCTTATATAAGTAAACGGATTAAATATCTTTTTCAATCTTATACCCCACTCCCCATACTGTTTTTATATATCTAGGTTTCCTTGGATTCTCCTCAATCTTTTCACGCACTTTCCGAATGTGCACCATTACAGTATTATCAGACTGGAAAGATCGTTCGTTCCACACCTTTTCATAAATTTGCTCCGCACTAAACACCATACCTGGATTTCTAGCTAGCAATTCTAAAATTGAAAATTCCCTCGGAGTTAGTTTCACTTCTTCTCCCTCTACAACAACTTTATGGGTCGAGATGTTGATTTTCATCTCCCCAATTTCTAACTCGTCCTCATTTTGGACAGCGAAACCATTCATTTTCATATAACGGCGTAACTGAGATTTAATTCGTGCAATTAACTCTAATGGATTAAAGGGCTTCGTTACGTAATCATCTGCCCCTGTTGTTAATCCTAAAATCTTATCCATATCTTGCGTTTTGGCAGAAAGCATAATAATAGGCATTTCTTTCGCTTCCCTTACCTTCATACACATATGAATACCATCCACTTTCGGCATCATAATATCTAATACGACTAGATGTACTTCATTTTCTTCCAATAGACGTAATCCTTCTTCTCCGTCTCCTGCTTGTAATACTTTATATCCTTCATTCTTTAAATAGATTGTAATTAAATTCCGAATTTCTTTTTCATCATCTACGACAAGTATTGTTTCGTGTGCCACAATATCTCCCCCATCACTTTTTTAATCCCTAACTTCTATTATAGGAAAACTTCTGAAGAAAAACGCTCGGAAATCCTTAAGATTTTCTGAAGACGCAAAAAGGTCTAGACTCCCCTTAAGTCTAGACCTTTAAAAAACCCCTTTTATTTACGAACGTAGATGAAATATAGTACGAATAAAACTCCCATAACATACATAATCGGATGAACCTCTTTACGACGACCACTCACAACCATTGTAATTGGATAGAAGATAAATCCAATGGCAATCCCAGTTGCGATACTATACGTAAGTGGCATAGAGATAATTGTAAAGAATGCTGGTACTGCAATCTCGAATTTCTTCCAATCAATTTCCCCTAAGGAAGAAACCATCAAGATTCCTACAATAATTAAAGCCGGTGCCGTTACAGCTGGCGTTACAACACTTAATAATGGCGAGAAGAATAGTGCCAGTAAGAAGAATCCTGCTGTTACAACTGCTGTAAATCCAGAACGTCCTCCTGCTGCTACCCCTGCAGACGATTCAATGTAAGACGTTGTTGTTGATGTACCTAAAATCGCACCAATTACAGTTGCAATCGCATCTGCAAATAACGCTTTTCCTGCACGTGGTAATTTATTGTTCTTCATTAACCCTGCTTGATTTGCAACCGCTACAAGCGTACCTGCTGTATCAAAGAAATCGATAAAGAAGAACGTTATAATAACAATCCCCATTTGAACTGTGAAAATATCTCCGAAGTGCGTTAACGCCACGCCGAACGTTGGTTCTAGACTTGGTATTGCTCCCACCACAGCTTTCGGAGTATCAATTAATCCTGTTGCAACTCCTAAGATCGCTGTAAGAATCATACCGTAGAATACTGCACCATTAACTTTCTTAATCATGAAGATGATCGTAGTAACAACCCCGAAGATTGCTAGTAACGTTGTGCCCTTTGTTAAGTCCCCCAACCCAACAAGAACCGCATCGTTTTTCACGATAATTCCGGCATTTTGGAATCCAAGGAAAGCAATGAATAATCCAATACCTGCTGCTACTGCAAACTTTAACTCCGATGGAATTGCATTAATGATTTTTTCACGAATACCTGAAGCAGTAAGAATAATAAAGATAATACCTGACATTAATGTTCCGGCAATGGCCGTTTGCCACGGAATACCCATCGTTAAGACTGCTGTATAAGCAAAGAACGCGTTAATCCCCATACCTGGCGCTAAAGCAATTGGATACTTCGCGAAAATACCCATAATTAACGAACCGATCGCTGCCGCTAATGCCGTAGCAACGAATACTGCACCTGGATCCATCCCTGTACCTGCTGGTAACCCTTTAACATTTCCAAGCGACAGCGTAGCAGGATTGACAAATAGTACGTAAGCCATAGATAGAAATGTCGTTAACCCTGCTATGAACTCAGTCTTATAATTCGTACCGAGCTCATCAAACTGAAAATAGCGTTTCATCCTATGTTTCCCCCGTTATATGATTACTCGCCGTATTTCACCCTAGCCCTCTTTTATCCCGAGAAATAAAAAAGGCTTCCATTGCATATATACATGGAAGCGTTCTATAAACAAAGACAAGTTTCCCCTCATCTTTATACAAACGCCTCGTAGTCAAGCCATTTACGGTAGCTAGGTAGAAACTTTCGGGCCATATCCCCGATATTATACGACGGCTATAATATTCACTTTTCGTTTGAATTACATAATCATATTAACTCGACGAAGTAGTTTTGTCAATTTAAAAACGAACATTTTCATAAACTTTTATAGTTTCGTTCGTATTAATGCCAAAATAAAAAAGATCCATCTATGCATAAGCAATAGATGGACCTTTTTATAAATACTATTCCCACTCAATAGTTGCTGGTGGCTTACTCGTTACATCATACACGATACGGTTAACGTGTTTTACTTCGTTTACGATACGTACAGAGATTTTCTCTAATACGTCCCAAGGGATACGTGCCCAGTCAGCTGTCATACCGTCGATAGATGTTACTGCACGGATACCTACTGTGTAATCGTAAGTACGCTCGTCACCCATAACACCTACGCTACGCATACCAGGAAGTGCAGTGAAGTATTGCCAGATTTCACGGTCTAAGCCCGCTTTAATAATTTCTTCACGTAAAATCGCATCAGATTCACGAACGATTTCTAATTTCTCTTCTGTAATTTCACCTAATACACGAATACCAAGACCCGGTCCTGGGAATGGTTGACGCCATACGATTTCATCAGGAATTCCTAGTTCAGATCCTAATACACGTACTTCGTCTTTAAATAACGTGTTTAAAGGCTCAATTAATTTGAACTGCATGTCTTCTGGAAGTCCACCAACGTTGTGGTGAGATTTAATTGTTTGTGCAGTTGCTGTACCACTTTCAACGATGTCTGTGTAAAGTGTACCTTGTGCTAAAAAGTCCATACCTTGTAATTTAGACGCTTCATCATCAAATACGTAAATGAATTCGTTACCGATGATTTTACGTTTTTGTTCTGGATCTTCTACACCTTTTAACTTGTTCATGAAGCGTTCTTTTGCATCCACTTTAATAACGTTCATGTGGAAGCCTTCGCTAAATGTTTTCATAACGCCTTCTGCTTCGCCTTTACGCAGTAAGCCGTGGTCAACGAAAATACAAGTTAATTGATCGCCGATTGCTTTATGAATTAATACTGCTACAACAGAAGAGTCTACACCGCCACTAAGTGCGCATAGTACTTTTTTGTCTCCAACAGTTTCACGAATTTTTTCTAATTCTACTTCGATAAAGTTCTCCATGTTCCATCCTTCAGAACAACCACATACGCCGAATACGAAGTTTTTAATTAAATCGTTACCGTGCTCAGAGTGACGTACTTCTGGGTGGAATTGTACACCGTATAAGTTTTTCGCTTCATTGCTCATACCAGCAATTGGGCAAGACTCACTTGTTGCGTCTACTACGAATCCTTCAGGTAAACCAGTTACTAAGTCACCATGGCTCATCCATACAACTTGCTCTTCTGGAAGGTTCGCATATAATTTTGATTCGTTCTCTACTTTAAGAACAGCCTTTCCGTACTCACGGTGATTTGCACGCTCTACTTTACCACCGAAGTGTTGCGTCATAAGCTGCATACCGTAACAAATACCGAAGATTGGTAAACCTAGTTCAAAGATTTTTTCATCACAATGTAATGCACCTTCACCGTATACGCTATTTGGTCCACCAGAGAAAATAATCCCTTTTGGATTCATTGCTTTAATTTCTTCTGCAGTAATTGTATGTGGATGAAGTTCACTGTATACACCGAACTCACGAATTCGACGTGCTATTAACTGATTGTATTGACTTCCAAAATCTAAAACGATAATTGTATCGTGTTGTTTCTTCAAAATAATCACCCCAACGTTAGTTCTCGTATATAAATATTTTCACCAATTTGGCGAAAAGCATTACCAATATAATAAAAAAAGCCAGTCCTCCGCCTCTAGTCTCATAACAAAGAAAAGGCAGGGGTCTGGCTTTATAAAGAAAGATAGTCTCCGCTCTTTATAAATATAAGACACACTGCCTTCATAGTCAGGTTGTTTGCGGTAACCCGGTAGAGACTCTCAAACCATATCATTGAGGATATATGAAGGATCGTTTTATATTATCTTCCTAGATTCTAACAATGAAATATCAATATGGTCAAGAGAGAAAGCGACAAAATTCTACAGAAATTCATTTCCTTTTCTAAAAAACATAAAAAAACATCCATTTCTATATAGAAATGGATGTTTTTTAGGGCAAACGGAATTACATCATTCCGCCCATACCACCCATGCCCATGCCGCCCATGTCAGGCATTGCTGGTGCATTTGGTTCTGGTTTGTCAGCTACTACAGCTTCAGTTGTTAAGAACATAGCTGCAACAGATGCTGCGTTTTGAAGTGCAGAACGAGTTACTTTAGCTGGATCTACGATACCAGACTCAAGCATGTTAACCCATTCGCCAGTAGCTGCGTTGAAACCAACGCCTACTTTTTCGCCTTTTAGACGCTCTACAACTACAGATCCTTCTAGACCAGCGTTGATTGCGATTTGACGAACTGGCTCTTCTAGTGCGCGAAGTACGATATTGATACCTGTTGCTTCGTCGCCTTCAGCTACGATAGAAGCTACTTTTGTGTATACGTTCATAAGTGAAGTACCACCACCTGCAACGATACCTTCTTCTACTGCTGCACGAGTTGAGTTAAGTGCATCTTCAATACGAAGTTTGCGTTCTTTCAACTCAGTTTCAGTTGCTGCACCTACTTTAATTACCGCTACGCCACCTGCAAGTTTTGCAAGACGCTCTTGTAATTTTTCACGATCGAATTCAGAAGTTGTTTCTTCTAATTGCGCACGGATTTGACCGATGCGAGCTTCGATTTGTTCTGTGCTTCCTACACCTTCAACTACAGTTGTGTTTTCTTTTGTAACAACAACTTTACCAGCGCGTCCTAAAGATTCAACTGTAGCAGATTTTAAGTCACGACCTAATTCTTCAGTGATTACTTCGCCACCTGTTAAGATTGCGATATCTTCTAGCATTGCTTTACGACGGTCACCAAATCCAGGAGCTTTAACAGCTACTACGTTGAATGTACCACGAAGTTTGTTCACTACTAATGTAGCTAACGCTTCGCCTTCTACATCTTCAGCAATGATAAGAAGTGGTTTACCTTGTTGTACCACTTGCTCTAATACTGGTAAGATTTCTTGAATGTTAGAAATCTTTTTGTCAGTGATTAAGATGTATGGGTTATCAAGAACTGCTTCCATTTTGTCAGAATCAGTAATCATGTAAGGAGATGCATATCCACGATCAAATTGCATACCTTCTACTACGTCTAATTCTGTTGTGAAGCCTTTAGATTCTTCTAAAGTAATAACGCCGTCGTTACCAACGCGCTCCATTGCTTCAGCGATTAATTGACCTACTTCTTCGTCAGCTGCAGAAATAGCAGCTACTTGTGCGATAGAAGATTTACCTTCGATTGGTTTAGAAATCGTTTTTAATTCTTCAATTGCAGCAGTAACAGCTTTTTCGATACCTTTACGAAGACCCATTGGGTTCGCACCAGCTGTTACGTTTTTAAGACCTTCACGAATCATAGCTTGCGCTAATACAGTTGCAGTTGTTGTTCCGTCACCAGCTACGTCATTTGTTTTGCTAGCAACTTCTGCTACTAGTTTCGCACCCATGTTTTCGAATGCATCTTCTAATTCGATTTCTTTTGCGATTGTTACACCGTCATTTGTAATAAGTGGTGAACCGAATTTTTTCTCAAGAACAACGTTACGACCTTTTGGTCCAAGCGTTACTTTTACTGCATTTGCAAGAGTGTCGACACCGCGAAGCATCGAACGACGTGCTTCTTCACTAAATTTAATATCTTTTGCCATAATAATTGACCCCCTTGGATTTTTTAAGATTTATATAATTAACCGATAACTGCTAAAATGTCACTTTCACGTAAAATCAAGTAGTCTGTACCTTCATATTTCACTTCAGTACCTGCATATTTTGAGAAGATGATAAGATCACCTGCTGCTACCTCTAAAGCAACACGCTCACCATTCTCAAGCACTCGACCAGTACCTACTGCAACAACTTTACCCTCTTGTGGTTTTTCTTTTGCAGTATCTGGTAATACGATACCACTTGCTGTTTTTTCTTCTGCTTGAACAAGCTCAATTACAACGCGATCACCTAATGGCTTTAGCATGAACAATAACCTCCTCATTTTGTTATGTAAATTTCTTTTATTAGCACTCAAGTCATCCGAGTGCTAACACACTTATAATAATAAATAATCTCAATTTCTTTTGCAAGTAAAAAAATCATAATTTTTTCGCAAATCACTATATAAACTTTCTATATAGAATACTGCCTTTACTATATGAATCGTTGTTTCCACTGCTCGTATGTTACAATATGAAAGGACACCCTAAGTTGTTTTCGCTACACACACAACTTTCTCCTGTCTTCTATTATAATTTCAAATAAGGATTTACGAAAAAAACATAATTCAAGTGAGGTTTATATCGTAGGTAGCATAATTTACATGTTATCCTAACTTATCTCATACACTATAGTTAGAAAGGATGGTTAAACCATTTGAAGAAACAATACTGGTGGATTATCGTTACATACATTTTAATGCAGTTATCTGGCGTTGTTGGATTGCCACTTCTCCTAAAAACAGGACTCTATGATAATAGAGGATTTACTATTGAGGAAAAAGGACAAATCATAACGGGACACTGGGCAATTATTAGCTTCTTTGTTGCATTATGTATCGTACTTTGGTTACTTAGAACAGATATTCGTGACAGGCATTTAGATCCAAAGCGCTCTTCTGCTCCAGCTACTATTGGATGGATTTTCATCGGGTTCTTCTTAGCTTTCTTTTCACAAATAGTTGCCGGTATGATCGAGATGCAGCTGCTAGGAATTAAACAAGGTTCAGAAAATACAATGAAACTGATGGAGATTGCAAGAACGACACCTTGGTTCCTTATTGTTGTATCTATAATTGGACCTATCTTAGAAGAAATCGTATTTAGAAAAATTTTATTTGGTGCACTTTATAAGAAGTTTAACTTCTTTATCGCAGCTATCATTAGTTCGCTTGTATTCGCAGCAATTCATTTTGATTTTACTCATTTATTGGTATACACTGCTATGGGGCTCGTATTCGCCTTCTTATATGTGAAGACGAAACGTATTATCGTTCCGATTGCAGCTCATGTTGCGATGAATACATTGGTCGCTATTGGGCAAATTTTTATGAGCAATGAACAAATTCAAGAAATGATTAAAGAAGCTGAAAAAATGCAAGGCTTTATCGGAGGATTTTTTGTATGAGAAACTCACCATTGTTCATGGCTGCACTATACTTCCTTCTTGGATGTATCTTTACACGCTTCGCCATTACGAACGTGACAGATACAATCTGGAATATGTGGACAATACTATTTGCAGTTATGGCAACAATTGATTTTAATTTGGCACTTCGCCTTATATTAATTAAATTCACAAAGAAGAAACAATAATAAAACGCAGAGGTCGCTTCCTCTGCGTTTTATTGTGGATAGTTTTTCAAAAAGTAAACTAATGTTTGTAACTCTACAGCTAAGTCAATATGATGAATTCTAATATTCTCTGATACGTTTAATCGCGCTGGTGTGAAATTCAAAATACCATGCACGCTCGTTTCAGCTAATCTATCTGCTACAGCTTGTGCTACTGTAGCCGGTACTGTTAATATTGCCACTTGTATATCATTTGATAATCTCTCTTCTAATTCATCTAAATGATATACAGGAATGCCCCCGATTTCTGTTCCAACTTTCTCTTCACTAACATCAAATGCCATTTCAATTTTTGTATTATTGTTTTTCGTGAAATTATAATGTAAGAAAGCGGTCCCTAAATTACCTACTCCAATAAGTGCTACACGTGTTATATCATCTTGATCAAGTGTTTCGCGGAAAAATGATAATAAATAATTTACGTTATATCCATATCCCTTTTTCCCTAACGCTCCAAAATACGAAAAATCTCTTCGTATTGTTGCGGAATCTACTTTTACTGCCTCACTCAATTCGGCCGATGAAACACGCTGCTTACCAGAAAGAGATAAGTTTTGGATAAATCGATAGTATAGAGGCAATCTTTTAGCAGTGGCTTGTGGAATCTTTTGCTGATCCATATGACCTCTCCTCTCTTCCTATCTTTATTCATATACTTTAATCAAATACAGAAGTTTAGCACTCATTAAATTCCTTGTATAATAAAGAGAAGAAGTATTCTCTCTTTATTTTAAACTATACACTATTTTTAGTATGATTGAGAAATATAAACATGGCAAAGTTAAGAAATTATTTGAGGTGAAAACATTGATTTTATTACAAGTAAACGCGCTTTCGAAATTATACGGTGCAGAAACGATTCTTGCAAACATAAAATTGGAAGTACAAACAAAAGATCGTATCGCATTAGTTGGAAGGAATGGAGCAGGCAAATCTACATTATTAAAAATTATCGCTGGTGAATTATCTCATGATGGTGGCGAAATTATAAAACCGAAAGATGTCTCAATCGGATATTTAGCTCAAAATACTGGACTAGAAACGTCTTTAACAATTTGGGATGAAATGCTAACCGTCTTTACCCACTTACAGCAAATGGAGACAAAACTTCGAAGGCTTGAGCAAGAAATGGGAAAAGAAGAAAACTTTTCAAACGAAGCTACATATGAAAGATTGTTAGCTGATTATGACCAATTGCAACTCAATTATAAAGATCAAGGTGGATATCAATATGAAGCGGATATTCGCTCCATTTTAAGCGGCCTTGGCTTCCCAGTTGAAACGCACCAGACGACGATCTCTACTTTAAGCGGCGGGCAAAAAACAAGATTAGCTCTCGGGAAATTATTATTAACAAAACCAGACTTACTTATTTTGGATGAGCCTACAAACCATTTAGACATCGAAACATTAACGTGGCTTGAGCAATATTTACAAGGTTATCCTGGCGCAATATTAATCGTTTCACATGACCGTTATTTCTTAGACAAACTCGTTACACAAGTATATGAAATTTCGAATAAAGAAAGCAGACGATTTGTTGGTAACTACAGTAAATATTTAGACTTAAAATCAGCATTATATGGGCAAGAAATGAAACGTTACGAAAAACAACAAGATGAAATCGCAAAACTTGAGGACTTCGTTCAAAAGAATATAGCTCGCGCTTCTACAACGAAACGTGCTCAAAGTCGTCGTAAACAACTAGACAGAATGGAATTATTAACGAGACCATTAGGGGATTCTAAGTCAGCATCATTCCACTTCGATATTGAAAAGCAAAGTGGAAATGATGTTTTACAAGTAAATGATGCAACCATCGGCTATGATGAGAACCCTATAATTGAACATGTAACTATGCGCTTAACTCGCGGAGATAGTGTTGCTTTAGTTGGTCCAAACGGAATTGGGAAATCCACATTGTTAAAGTCTATTGTGAATAAGTTACCACTATTAAATGGTGATGTTTCTTTCGGATCAAATGTATCTGTTGGTTATTATGATCAAGAACAAGCAAACTTAACATCTTCTAAACGGGTTTTAAATGAACTATGGGATGAATATCCACTGCAACCTGAAAAAGAAATCCGTACTATACTCGGGAATTTTTTATTCACAGGAGATGATGTACTGAAACCAGTATCTTCCCTTAGTGGTGGACAAAAAGCTCGATTAGCTCTTGCAAAACTTATGATGCAAAAATCAAATTTATTAATTCTAGATGAACCTACGAACCACCTTGATTTAAACAGTAAAGAAATTTTGGAGAATGCTTTAATTGATTATCCGGGGACTCTTCTATTCGTCTCACATGACCGCTACTTTATTAACCGTGTAACAACGACTGTGGTTGAGTTATCAACAGAAGGTGCACAGGAATATTTAGGGGATTACGATTACTACGTTGAAAAGAAAAATGAAATGATTGAACGTGCAGAACTTGAACAGCAAGAAAGTGACATTCCTGTTCAAAAGGTGGTTGCACAAGAGAAATTAAATTATTTAGAAGAAAAAGAGCGTAAAAAACTAGAGCGTCAACGCACTAGAAAAATTGAAGAGCTAGAACAAAGTATATTAGAATTAGAAGAAGAAATTGCTACGTTAGAAGATCAACTTTGCTTACCAGAAATATATGCAGATTATGAAAAAGCTAGTGAAATTACAACTAAAAAGCAAACGCTACAAGAACAACTTGAAACTTGTATGGCAGAATGGGAAGAGCTGCATGTATAAGCATATTTAAATAAGGAAGATGTCTCATAAGTCAGGATTTTTGACTATGCGACATCTTTTTTTTCTTTTAATACAGAAACAATTTTTTGAGTATATCAATCGTAACTTAGAATATACCAACGATTTTTCAAATATATCTATTGTAACCCTATATATATTAACAATTCGACACGAAATATCGATTTAACGACAAAGATTGACAATATTAGCATCTTCTATAATAGGGGGATGTTTCAAAATGTTTTTCGGGGATATCTTCTTACTTTTTATTTCCCGAAAAAGAACAAACTCAAAGGTCTGACATCATCCTATTTATCCACAAGTTTATACACATATCCACCTTTATAAAATAAACCTTAAAATAACTTTTCCACATTATCCACAATCAACAAAAAAGTTATCAACATTTTATATACACAATAAAACCCACATTATCAACAGACAATATGGGTTTTATCCACAACCTGTGGTTAATTATGTGTATAACTATGCTTCAATATCTAATCCTGGATTTGCATTTAAGGCTAATGTTGCACGCTTACCTTGTTCATAAGCAATTGTCCCTGCCGCTGCAATCATCGCTGCATTATCTGTGCATAAAGATAGCGGCGGAATAATTAATTCAATGTTTTCTTTTTGTGCAAATTCCTCTTCTAATCGCGCACGAAGTCCTTTATTAGCAGCTACTCCACCAGCAAGAAGTAATTGCTTTACATTATAAGCTTCTGCTGCACGAGCTGCTTTCGTTACAAGTACATCTATTACACTTTCTTGGAAACTTGCCGCTAAATCTTCTGGCGCAATTTCTATACCGCGTTGTTTTGCGTTATGCACAGTGTTGATAACTGCTGATTTCAATCCACTAAAGCTAAAATCATATGAATCCGGTTCTAGCCATGCACGAGGCAAATCAATTGTCGGTTCTCCTTCATGTGCAAGGCGATCAATATGAGGACCACCTGGATATGGCATAGATAACGTACGAGCTACTTTATCATATGCTTCTCCAGCTGCATCGTCTCGTGTTTCACCAATTACTTCGAATGAACCATGTTCTTTCATATAAACAAGTTCCGTATGCCCACCAGATACAACAAGTGATAATAACGGGAATTGAACTTCTTTTACTAAACGGTTCGCATAAATATGACCAGCAATATGATGAACACCGACTAACGGAATATCATGTGCAAACGCTACTGCCTTCGCTGCATTTACTCCAATTAGAAGTGCTCCTACTAAACCAGGACCTTCTGTTACAGCAATTGCATCAATATCATCAAATGTGATGTTTGCTTCCTTTAATGCTTCTTCTAACACAACTGTAATTTCTTCTACATGATGACGGGATGCAATCTCTGGTACAACGCCGCCAAAACGTTTATGACTTTCAATTTGTGATGCAACGACATTCGCAATAATTTCCGTTCCATTTTTAACAACTGCTACTGCTGTTTCATCACAACTTGTTTCAATACCAAGTATAATCGTATTTTTTTCCATTATATATTCACCCACATTACGAGACCATCTTCCTGATTGTCTGCATAGTATCGTTTACGAATCCCACCATTTTGAAATCCGTATTTTCTGTATAACTGCTTTGCTACTTCATTTGATACACGTACTTCAAGTGTCATTGTTTTTACCCCTAGTTCTTTCGCTTCAGAAATAACTGCTTTCAATAGGGTATCTCCTAACTTTTGACCTCGGTATTCTGGCAAAATAGCTATATTTGTTATATGTGATTCATCAATAATTATCCACAATCCACAATACCCGACTACACGACCATCTTTTTCTAACACAATATAATGTGCATGTTCATTCATCGTTAATTCACGGTGAAAGGCATCTGCAGTCCAAGGAGTTGAAAAAGACGCTTCTTCAATAGCTACAATTTGAGCAATATCATCAAGCTCCATCTTTCTAAATATCATATCCATCTTCTGCAAGCTCCTACTTGTTTTGACTTTCTAACCACTTTGTTTCAGCTTCAGCTAAACGAAGATAGCTTGGAACAAACGTATGCACATCTTGTTCTTCTTTTTGTAATCCTAAGAATGCTAGCTCACTTGGTCTTGGGTTATTTTTAGTAAATGGAGCGAATACAGCTTGATCACCTAAATGTTCTATAATTGTTTCTTTATGCAATTTAACATCGTTACCGATAAATAAAACAGGCTGTCCTTTATCTTTTAACATTTGCAACCAGTCCACAATAAGAATAATTCGGTCTTCTTCTATTGAAGTTAACTGCTCTCCTTCATATGTATATAACCCAGTATAAATTTGCCCACGTCTTCCATCAAATAAAGGACAAATTAACCCGCTAAAGTTAGCACCGTTTGCAGCTACTACCTCTAAACTTGATACACCTACAATTGGTATTTGAAGTGACCAAGCTAATGTTTTCGCCGCTGTCACGCCTATGCGAACACCTGTATAGGATCCAGGTCCAGCAGCTACAACGATTTTAGTTAATTCCTTCGGTTTTACGCCACACTCTTTTAACAGTTTCTCTACAGCTGGCATAAGACGTACAGAATGGTTTTTTGTTAAATTTGTAATGATTTCCCCAATTACGTTTCCTTCCTCAATAAGGGATACACCCATTACGTAATTTGAAGTATCAATTGCTAGTACTTTCATCTTGTAATAGCTCCTCACATAATCTAATATAGCGATCTCCAATTGGCTCGAGTATAATTTTTCTTGTGTCATCTCCAGCATGGAATAAACTAATTTGTAACTTTTCATTTGGTAAATATACCTCTATTAAATGAGCCCATTCTACTACCGTAATTCCTTCACCGTAGAAATATTCATCAAAGCCTAAGTCCTCTTCACTTTCTGCTAAGCGATACACGTCCATATGATATAGCGGTAACCTACCTTTATATTCTTTAATGATATTAAAGGTAGGACTATTTACAACTCTTTTCACTCCAAGACCTTTTGCTAGTCCCTTTGTAAAAGTCGTCTTACCAGCTCCAAGATCTCCTTCTAAAATAATTACATCTTGTGCCTCTACGAGCTCACCTAGTTTTTCTGATAACCTTTGTGTTTCCTCAGAAGATTTTGTTGTTACTTCATATTTACTCACAGACTTCACCTACTTTACTCACAATGTTCTCTGCTCTTTATTATACAGGTTTTGAATATATAAAAAAGTCCTTAGGAGTTGTCCTAAGGATAGTTTGACTGTCTTTATTAGTTTTTTGTTAAAACAAATAAAAAAATACGAAACAACTTGTTTCGTTCTTTTCTTTATATGAAATGGCGGTCCCGACCGGGGTCGAACCGGCGATCTCCTGCGTGACAGGCAGGCATGTTAACCACTACACCACGGGACCATTTGGTTGCGGGGACAGGATTTGAACCTGCGACCTTCGGGTTATGAGCCCGACGAGCTACCGTGCTGCTCCACCCCGCGACAATATAAATAGCTTGGCGACGTCCTACTCTCACAGGGACAAGGTCCCAACTACCATCGGCGCTAGAGAGCTTAACTTCCGTGTTCGGTATGGGAACGGGTGTGACCTCTCTGCCATCATCACCAAACTATGAAGGCATATTCCTTCAAAACTAGATAACATTTGCTACATATTATATGGTTAAGTCCTCGATCTATTAGTATTCGTCAGCTCCACATGTCACCATGCTTCCACCTCGA
>NZ_SEIY01000033.1:0-17608 GCF_004634455.1 Bacillus sp. 007/AIA-02/001 | reverse complement strand
TCGCTTTAGTTCTTCTGTATATTTTTGAAATGATTGTCCTTTTCTTGCCATAAAAAAATCCCCTCCAGATAAAACAGTATTGAGTCCATCATATCAGATGGACTCTTTTTTTACTGTCTACCTATAGGGGATAATACCAACCATCTGAACGCTTTACTCTTTTTTTCTATTCGATAATATACTTGGCAATTGTACATTAACTGCTAACTTATGAATAAATCCAAACACTAATCCAATCCCAATAAATATGTATAAGATTGTAAATATCTTTCCGAAATCAGTTTGCGGACTAAAATTCCCATCACCGACAGTCGTCAACGTGACCACACTAAAATATAAAGCGTCAATAGGACGTAATTCTTCAACTGTACTATAAAAAATCGTACCCGATATTAAAGTCAAAATTGTTAATACGAATAATACTTGAAATTCTTTATCTTTCCACGCTCGTAAACAGGCTCTTAACATTCGCTTTAAAGTTAACAAAAATGAAAGCATTAGATTCTCCCTTCCAAACAAAAATACATTTAGTCAAAGGAAAGTCTATCACCTTTCAGTATAGAAAAAAAGTAGCCCTCTTCTATTTCTAGAAAAGGGCTACTCTATTCGATTCTATCTTATTTAGGTGAAACAAGAATTTTCACTTGTGTTTTATCTTTTACAAGTGCTTCAAATCCTTCTTCAACAACTTGATCGACTGTAATTTTTTTCGTAATTAATTTCTCTGCTTGAATTTGACCAGAGCTAATTAATTTAATAACAGCTGGGAAGATGTGACGGTATCCTAAAATACCAATAACTTCTTTTTCTTTTAATACTAAGTTATTTGGAGTAATTGTTGCGTCTTTTTCCCATACACTAACAATTACAGTTTGTCCTTCGAAGCTTGTACTTTCAATCGCTTGTCGTAGTACAACTTCAACACCTGTTACTTCAAAGCTAACATTTACACCTAAACCATTTGTTAAGTTACGGATTTCAGCTAACACATCTTGAGTTGCTGGATTTAATACATAATCCGCACCTGCTAATTTCGCTAACTCTTGACGTTCTTTAGAAAGTTCAACTGCAATAACAGGAGTCGCTCCTGCTGCTTTAGCTGCTTGGATAACAAGAAGTCCAATTGGACCGCAACCAAATACTGCTACAGCTTCCCCTTCTTTTAATTTACTTTGACGTACTGCATGAACTGCTACTGCTGCTGGTTCTACAAGCGCACCTTGTTCATACGTCATTTCATCTGGAATGTGATGAACCATATCTTCTGGTACTACTGTATATTCAGAGAAACCGCCGCCTTCTCCGCCAAGACCGTGGAAAACAAGTTGTTCACAAACATTGTAATGTCCATGTTTACAAGCTTCACATTTACCACAAGAATAAATTGGTTCTACAACAACGCGGTCTCCCACTTTATGAGATGTAACTCCTTCACCAATCTCTATTACCTCACCACTAAACTCATGACCTAAAATAACAGGTGCTTTCACATGTGTTAATAGATGTTCTTCTGTTGGAATAAAAATAGGCCCTGCTAAATATTCATGCAAGTCTGTCCCACAAATACCACACCATTTAACTTTGATTTTCACTGTTCCTGGTTTTACTGTTGGTTCTGGTACTTCTTCTACTCGTACATCACGTTGATTATGCCAAAGTAGTGCTTTCATTTTATACATCCCTCTCTATGTATATACTTAACCTGGTGAAGTTTACAATTCTATTATAATACTTCTATCCATATATTTCAAAAAAACAATCGCATCTCTACTAATTTTTTACAAATAACGTTCAATATTTTGTCACTTTGTACTTTTTTCCACATCTGTTAATTCAATTTCATTGCAGGTGAAATTAGCATTATGCCATAATAGCATAGGAGAGGTGAATATCGCTTGAAATATTTTATTTACTTTATCGTTATCGTGGCATTTTTAGATACATTTTCACAATTACCTATTATGAGTACTTTCGCTCAAAGCCTTGGAGGAACCCCTCTTATTATCGGGCTAGTTGTCGGTATGTACTCATTCGCTAATATGATCGGTAATATTATTGCTGGAGCAGCTGTCGATAAATTTGGTGCAAAAAAAATCCTTTATATAAGCATGGGAATTACGAGTTTCATAGTCTTGTTATACACCGTTGTTCAAAGTGGTGAACAACTATTAGTTGTTCGCTTTATGCATGGATTTAGTGATGGCTTTTTAATTCCTGCTGCCTTTACATTTTTATCAAAACAAACAACTGCAAAAAAACAAGGAAAAGCAATGGCTCTATCTGGTGCTGCTGTTGGAACAGCGGCAATCGTAGGACCTGCTTTCAGCGGTATTATGAAAGCAACAGCTGGCGTAGAATGGGTCTTCATTACTATTTCTATTTTAATGGCTCTTGGTACGATCGTATCTCTATTCTTCTTACCAAATAACGTATCAAGAAAAGATACATCAAGAACGCAAATGATGAACAAAGAAGATATGGTTGAACTTTTAAAATCAGAACCGTTATTACAAGCATATATTGGTGCTTTCACATTAATGTTTTCACAAGGAATTGTCACTTATATGTTACCAGTAAAAGTTGAGGCATTAGCGCTTAAAGCATCCACAACAGGCATGATGTTAAGTGTATTTGGTATAACTGCTATCCTCTTCTTCTTGCTTCCAACAAATCGTATTTACGATCGATTTAATCGTTCGAAACTAATGCTAATCGGAATTGCAGTTATGGCATTCGCATTATCTTTACTCGGATTATTTGCTACAAAAGGTATGCTCTTTATCGTAATGATGATTTATGGAATTGGATTCGCAATCCTCTTCCCGTCTATTAACGCTTTACTCGTTGAAAATACTACAGACGATAATCGTGGAAAGGCATTCGGATTATTTTATGCCTTCTTCTCATTAGGAGTTGTTGCTGGCTCCTTTACAGTCGGTGCAATCGGAGCATCACCTAGCGTCAGCTTCATTATCGGGACAGCATTTTTATTAACATTTGCTGGGATGATTTATGTAAGAAGCAAAGTAAAAAAGACAATGATGGGATAATCCATCGTTGTCTTTTTTAAAATGCATATTGATATAATCCGTAATATAATGGAAGCGTTGGAATAATGCCAATTAATTTAAATATAAAAGGTAACGGCTCATCTCGCTCTTCATATAAACGAAAAACAAAAACTGCAGTTAAAGTCCAAATGACGCTAAACAAGAAGATACATTTCCAAACAATTGAGGTTAATATTTGTACATCAAATACAAAACCAAAGAGCCCTATCCACGTAATAATAGAAACTACAAAGTCAAACTTTTGAATTGGTGTTTGAAACATGCCCCTTACTAACGAAATAATAGCTAACATTGCTACAATAACTAAATATATTTTCCAAAGCATTATGATAATCTCCTATTCAATTCAACTTTTAACTTTCAATAAGCCGTATTTAATAAACAATATAGCATTATATTTTTCATAGAAATAATACAATGGATAACAAAATAAGAAGAAAATAAGTACAGTTGGTACATCATCTATAATAGAAAAATATTTTACTAGTAATTCCTTAATACTCTCTCCAATTATAATAAACAGTGGAATGATACAAATTGCTGCTAATATTAAGCACGGTGTGATTCTCATTTCTTTTAACCTCACCTTGCAGTGTGGACATCTGAATGAAAAAGGATGCGGGAGATCAATAATATGTTGCGCAGTAATCTCTCCTTCACACTGTGGACATTCAATTATTTCTTTCATTTAACTCAACTCCTTTCTATCTACAAAAAGAACACTATCCAATAGCGCTCTTTTACTGCCGAATATATTACTTTTGTGTGTAACCAAGTAACAATGTAAATAAATTAAACCGTAAAGGCAATACTACATTTCTTCTTTTACAAAAAAGGTGTATAAATACCGACGATACTTCGACAATTTCCTCGGAAATATTTCCTTTCCCCACATAATTTGATACACTACACATGAATAAAAACTTGTATTACATAAACTAAAATAATAACTTACTGTACAAATTAAAAAGCACACTCTTCATATGAAGAATGTGCTTTTATGTTATTAACGTTTAATCCAAACAGCACCTGCCGATTTATCTTCTGCCTGTCCAACAACTTGGAATTTAAGTCCAAGGTTTGGAACTTTTCTTCCTGCGTCTGCAATTTGCTTGTTACTATATACTTTTGAATCATCAAAAGTTGTAACACCTTGTAATCCAGAATAGTTAAACTGACCACGTGTTAATGAATTTACACTCCATGCTGGTGTTTTATCAAATGAAAATGCAGCATCTGCAATTTGCATGCCCGTATTACCGTATGCTGGTTTCCCGTTTAAATTACCAACTAGCGCTTCTGGATGAGAGTCAACAACACCAAGGAATCCTTCACCTGGATGCATCCCAACCCAGTTATCTTTAAAACTATCATCTGCATACCAAACGACAAGACCTGTATTATACACTGGACCTTTTCCTGCTTTTAATCCATTATCTGATCCCGCATAGTTTCTCCATTCTAAGTAGTAGTAATGAGCTTTCTTCTCTGTCCCATCAGAAACAACAAAACCATTTAAATTCATTTTAGACTGTCCTTCTGCATCATCAGAAAATACAACTTGTCCATCAACAGTTACATTTACATTATCCATCGCAAAACCTTTATATGTTACAGCCGGATCTGTAATATAGTCGAATTGTAGTTTCACTTTTTTGCCTTTAAATTGACTTAAATCATATGATTTATCAATCCATTTCCCATCTGTTGTATCTTTATCTCCTTGGACTACTTTTTCTCCAAGTCTATCAATTAACGTCTTCGTTCCATCTTCTGTTACTGCATGTACTTCGACGAAATCGCACTCTGCTTCTAACTCATAATTTGCTTTATAATCGAATTTTGCATTTGTTCCCTTTGTTAAATCAAAGAATGGTGTCTCTAACGTTGTATGCATATCATCGCCTCTTGTACTATAATATGCATGCTTTCCAAACTCCGGTTTAATCGTTTCAACACTTTTACCTGGTAAGTTAACACGTACAACGCCTGGACGATTTGATTTCGTAACACTTTGATCAATATAGGTAGGAACTCCCACACCACTCTTAATTTTATCGTAATCTACTTCTAATATTTTTGCCCAGTTGCCACCCATATTCTTTTGTAAGAAGTCTTTATTTTGTGGTGAAAAACTAGTCGGCTCTGTTCCTGCGATTTTCCCTGTCCAACTACCTCCACTCATTAATGACCAAGCTTCGACTGGTGAACCATTTCCAGTATATTTCGTGTCATATTCATCTGGTAATCCAAGATCATGTCCAAATTCATGTGCAAACACACCTACAGCTCCATCTTCTGGTTCAATTGTGTAATCATGTGCTGCTACTTTACCACCAAAGTAATCTACCTTTGATTTCGTACCTTCAATCGCTACTGGATCTACTGCTAATTTTGAACGATGTGACCAGATCGCATCATCACCTAATTTACCGCCACCAGCTTCTTGACCAACACCAGCATGGATTACCATTAAATGATCAATTACACCGTCAGGTTCATTTTGATTCCCGTCCCCGTTTGTATCATATCTATCAAATTGATCAAACTGGGATAAATCTAGTCCTTTCTCAGCAGCTGCATGCAAAGCTTCTTTCACTAAATCACGTGCACCTTTCGGACCTTTATTATCGTGCCCACTGCTACCATCAGCTCCATAATCAGATGCTTTTCCTGGAACAGTTAGCCACTCCGTTACATATCCATCTGTCGTATAACTACCACCAGACTGCTCTTCATAGTATTGTTTAAACGTTTTTACTTTTGAACCATCAAATAAAGTATACGGCTCATTACCGAACAACATCTTTTGATAATGTTCTCTACTAAAGTCTTTCGAATACATATAACCTGGTGTTTGATCAATATTATTATGTTTATAATCACTAAATTCAACGAGTAGCACTAATACTTTATCTGATCGAACAGATCCCTTATATGGAGCTTGCTTTGCTTTTGAAGTTGGAACTTGCCCATTCAATTGATTTTTATTTGGTTCTGGCTTTTGCTCAAGGCTAACATTTTTTTCAGCCTTTTTTACATTTTCCTTTTCTTCCATCTTTTTCTCTTTTACTTTTTTTGTGAAATCAGACGTTTCTTGTGAGTGAGCATCTGGAAGAATTTCTTTATTCGCCTGATCTCCTTGTTTCTTTTCAATATATTGCTCAACAGCTTTTTTCGTCTCTTCTTTAGAAGATGATGGATTAATTGTTCCTCTTTCTTTCAGTGCTTCCGCTAAACGATCTTCTTGAATTAAATTGTAATCAATTGGTGTTGTAGATACATTATCTTTCTTTTTTGCTGCCGTTTCTGCATATGCTAACGGAGCACTCATTACAGATGTACATCCGATAATTGCCGCAATTGCTAATGATGACAACACTTTAAATGGTGCTTTTCTTCTCATTCCATTTCTCCCCTTTTATAAAACTTAAAATTCAGATAAATCGGTGCGTTTTTGTCGAAATCTCTGTTTACTACCCTCCCTATATAAAAAGACATAATTCTATAAACATTAAGCTTTTTGTTATAGAATCATGCCCTCCAGTTTTCTGGTCAGACCCTCTATCTTTTTATCCCTTGGTTCAATTAATAATCAGTGGGGGGATGAACAAAGCCCCCACTGATTAAAGTTTCACTTTATGTCGAAATATGAAAAATAAAGAGTTATGTGATATATATTAAATATCTTATATAACAAATTTAAAAGACAATATGCAAAATTGCATGAAAATTCTTTTAAATAAAAAAAAAGAATCCTAGTCAATTAAACTAGGATTCTTGCTTTTCTATTATTTCTCTTGTGTTTTTTCCCAATCAGCTAAGAATTTCTCAATTCCTTGATCTGTTAATGGGTGCTTCACTAATGAAGCAATTACGTTTGCTGGGATTGTTGCAATATGTGCACCGTTTAATGCTGCGTCAGTTACGTGAACACTGTGACGTACAGATGCTGCAATGATTTCTGTTTCGATGCCATGAATTGCAAAGATTTCTGCGATTTGACGAATTAAGTCCATACCGTTATGACCGATATCGTCTAAGCGACCTAAGAATGGTGAAACGTATGTTGCACCAGCACGAGCTGCAAGTAATGCTTGAACTGCTGAGAACACTAATGTAACGTTTGTACGAATTCCTAAATCAGAGAACGCTTTTACTGCTTTTAAACCTTCTGTTGTCATTGGAACTTTTACTACAACGTTTGGAGCAATCTTCGCTAGTTCTTTTCCTTCTTCAATCATCTTATCAGCTTCTAAGCTAATTACTTCTGCACTTACAGGTCCTTCTACAACGTTGCAAATTTCACGAATGCGTTCGTGGAAGTCTACGCCTTCTTTTGCTACAAGTGATGGATTTGTCGTTACTCCAGCTAATACACCTAATTCATTTGCCTCTTTAATTTCGTTAACGTTTGCTGTATCAATAAAGAATTTCATTTGTTGTTCTTCCTTCCTAATTTTCATTTTATATTTATTTATTTTTCTTAATAAGCTCTAATTCAATCGGAATAGATTTGTCCACTTTTTTACCTTGTGTTATCTCTTTTGCTGTTTGCATCGCCTTCTCCCCGATTAATTCCGGTTTTTGAGCAACTGTTGCAGCCATACGCCCATCGTTAACCGCTTTCACTGCATCGTCTGTTGCATCAAATCCAACAACGACTACATCTGTTTTTCCAGCAGACTTCAATGCTTCAAGTGCACCTAATGCCATCTCATCGTTATGCGCAAACACGGCTTTAATATCACCATTTGCTTGCAAAATGTTTTCCATAACAGATAATCCTTTCGCTCTATCAAAATCAGCCGCTTGTTTTGCAACTACTTTTAAAGACTTATCGGCTACGTTATGGAATCCTTTCCCACGTTCACGAGCAGCGGAAGATCCAGGGATTCCTTCTAACTCAGCAACGTTTGCTCCTTCGCCAACTAATTCCCGAATGTAATCACTAGCCATTTGACCACCTTCAATATTGTTAGAAGCAATGTGAGAAACAACCTTACCTGAATTCGCAACGCGGTCTACTGTAATAACAGGAACATTTGCTGCATTCGCCGCACTTACTGCTGAAGCAACAGCATCTGAATCGGTCGGATTAATAACAACTACATCGACACCCTTTTGAATTAAATCTTCAACATCGTTCGTTTGCTTTGCTGCATCATTTTGTGCATCAACAGCAATTAATTCGATGCCACTATCTTTCGCTTTCTTTTCTGCACCCTTTTTCAAAGTTACAAAAAAGGGATTATTTAAAGTTGAAACAGAGAATCCAACTTTAATAGTTTTATTTCGACCTTTATCGCTAGAATCCTTTGCCCATTCTGGCGGTTCCATTGAACAACCAGCAGTAATGACCATAATACATGCAACGAGTATAAGTAACCATTTCTTCATGAACTGTCCCTCCATTACGCTTCTTTTCTGCGATCAATTAATACAGCTAGTAAGATTACAAGTCCTTTTACAACTTGTTGGAAGAAAGAAGATACACCTAATAAATTTAAACCGTTATTTAATACACCGATAATAAGTACACCGATGAATGTACCAACAATCCATCCTCTTCCCCCAGAAAGACTTGTTCCACCTAATACAACTGCTGCAATTGCATCTAATTCATAAGAAGTACCTGCAGTCGGCTGTGCAGAATCTAATCGTGATGTTAAGACAATACCTGCAAGCGCTGCCAAAATTCCGGAAAGACCGTAAATCATTACTTTAATTCTCGTAACATTAATACCTGATAGTGCTGCTGCTTCTTCATTTCCACCAATTGCAAATGTACGGCGACCAAATGTCGTTTTCTTCAAAATGAAGTACAGTACTGCGAAAGCGATCATCATTGTAACAGCTGGTACCGGAATACCAAGAAAATAACCGCGGCCAAACATTTGGAACATTAAATGATCACCAAGACCAGTGATCGGACGTCCGTCCATATAAACAAGCGTCAACCCACGAAAAATAGTCATTGTTGCCAAAGTTGCAATAAATGGAGCTACTTTTCCTTTCGCAATGATGATACCGTTTACAATTCCCATTACAAGACCTGCTAATAATCCAACTGCCATTGCAAGGAACGGATCCATGCCACTTGCCATCATTCCAGCAACAAGTGCACTTGATAATGCTAAAATAGAACCTACCGATAAGTCAATACCCCCTGTTAAAATTACGAAGGTCATTCCGAATGCAATAAGCGCATTAATCGATACTTGACGCAGTATATTAAATAAATTTGGAATTTCAATAAACGCTGGATTTAAAGCTGTAATTACGACGATAATTAATACTAAACCGATTAAAGAACCGAGTTGTTGTAATACATTCCCCTTCTTAGTCATCCTTACTCTCCCCCTGTAGCTAGTGCCATAATAGACTCTTGTGATGCCTCATCTTTCCCTAAAATTCCGCCTACTTTTCCTTCATGAATAACAAGAACACGATCACTCATCCCTAAAACTTCTGGAAGCTCAGATGATACCATAATAACGGCATCTCCTTGCTCCGTAAGCTTATTCATAATAGAGTAAATTTCTTTTTTCGCTCCAACATCAACACCCCTTGTTGGTTCATCTAAAATGAGTAACTGCGGATGAATGCCTAGCCATTTTGCGATTACAACCTTTTGCTGATTTCCACCAGAAAGAGATTTCACTGCCTGCTCTCCGCTAGATGCTTTCACATTAAGAAGTTTCATCATATCCGCCGTAAACTGTTGTTCTAGCTCGTTGCTTAGAACACTTCCCTTTGAAAGACTTTCTAAATTTGGTAAAGCTAAATTTTCTCGAATTGAAAAATCTAACACTAATCCTTCAGACTTTCTATCTTCTGTAATGAAAGCAATTCTTTGTCTAATTGCATCTATTGGACTATCAATCTTTACTTCTTGTCCATTTATAAAAATTTGTCCAGAGTCTAAAGGTTCATAACCAAATATCGCTTTCATAATATCAGTGCGACCAGCCCCCATCAAACCAGCTACACCAAGGATTTCACCTTTCCTCACTTGAAACGAAACATTTTCAAATTTCCCTTTCTTCGTTCCGTTACGCATTTCAAAAATGACATCACCAATTTGACTATTTCGCTCTGGGTAACGTTCACCAATGCTGCGCCCCACCATCATACTCACTACTTCATCAAATGATGTTTCTGGAATTAATCTCTTTCCGACGAATTCTCCATCACGCAAAATCGTAATAGCATCACATATTGAGAAAATCTCTTCCATACGATGCGAAATGTACACGAATGAAACACCTTCTTTACGTAACTTATTGATTACTGTAAAGAGCGTTTCGATTTCACGATCCGTCAGTGCCGCAGTAGGTTCATCCATAATAATAACGCTCGCGTTTGTCATTAATGCTTTCGCAATTTCGATAATTTGCTGTTGTCCAACCGATAATTCCTCTGCTAACATAGCGCCTCTTACATGCAACCCTAACTCCGCTAGTTGCTGCTGCGCAATCGCGTTCATTTGTCGAGTGCGTAAAATACCTGTTTTCCCATACATTAACTCTTTGCCGAGAAACATATTTTCAGCTACTGTTAAATTCGGCAATATGTTTAGTTCTTGATGTATAAATGCGATGCCGTACTCTTCAGCTTCTTTCGCATTTTTAAAGGTGCGCTCTTGCCCATCGATCGTGATTGTCCCACCATCTTTTTTGTATACACCTGTTAAAATCTTCATGAGCGTTGATTTACCCGCTCCATTTTCCCCCATCAATGCATGGACTTCTCCTGTTTCAATCATAAACTGTGCATTCTTCAAAACAGGATTTCCATTGAACGCCTTTGAAATGTTTTTCATTTCAATATGCATTCCCATCACTTCCCTTTATTAAAAAATCACGCCTGCATGTAAAATTACATTTGCATAAGGCGTAGCCTCGCCTGTACGAATAATCGCCTTCGCTTTCTTTGTATGCTCTTTAAATTGCTCATGAGATACATACTCAAATGCTGGCTCTATTAATTTCTGCTCTATTTCTTTATTTACTTCCGCATTATTTATAATAACTTCTTCTGCTAACGTCACTTTTTCGATTGCCATATCATCAGCTACCACTTGCAATACATCTAAAAAGCTAGGTTTTCCAATTTCAACAGCTAAATCAATTCTTTTTACTCCGTCAGGAATTGGTAAACCGCAATCAGCAATTACAATCGTATCCGTATGCCCAAGTAAAGCAAGGATTGATGCAATCTCACTGTTTAATACGCCGTGTTTCTTCATCCAACAATCACCTGCACTTCACGTACTTTATCTCTCGTTGGCATGCCGCCTTGCGCCCCAAGTTTCGTTACAGAAAGACCACCAGCAATATTCGCGAAACGAATTGCTTTTTGAAGTGTCTCTCCTTCAGAAAGTGCAACTGCTAACGCACCATTAAATGTATCACCAGCTCCAGTTGTATCCACTACATCCACAGCAATGCTAGGAACATGTACAATCTCCGTGCCATTATGGAAACGAACACCGTTAGAACCTTCTGTCATCAATAATTTATTGGGATACTTCGCCAATAAATCTTCAATTGGTGATGTAAAATCATCTAATACGATGCGGCACTCATGTTCATTTGGCGTAATATAAGTCGCCTTTTCTAAAATTCCTTCTGATAAAACTTGTGCTGGCGCTGGATTCAACATAACAGGAATATTATGTTCCTCACAAATAGCCAATACATATTTTACTGTTTCAAGTGGAATTTCTAGTTGAAGAACAACCATATCCGCTTTTACAAGAAGGTCTTTGGAGCGATCTACAACTGACTTATTTACAAGAGCATTTGCCCCTTGTACGACAACAATACTGTTATCTTCTTCTGCTAAAACGATATGAGCAATTCCTGTCGTTCTATCTGTAACCGGTACCACATAATCGATAAAAATGCGTTCGTTCTCTAGATTTTTTCTAACTACTGTTCCATAATCATCATTTCCTACCGCTCCAACCATTGCTACATTTGCTCCTAATCTAGCTGCAGCAACTGCTTGGTTTGCTCCTTTCCCTCCTGGGATTGTATGAAACGCTTCACCAATTACTGTTTCTCCTGCTTTCGGCCGTTTTTTTGAAACAGCCACTAAATCCATTGAAATGCTTCCTACTACTGCAATATTTGGCATCTGTTTCATCTCCTTACTTTGTTGTATTTCGTTCTATAATTTCGATCGGCAAACGATAGTGTTTCTCTTCTAATGTATTTCCTTCCATTTGCTCTAACAACAACTCTGTTGCAATTTTCCCCATTTCATATATCGGTTGTGCAACTGTTGTAATAGATGGATACATCATTTCCGTTAAAGAAATTCCATCAAATCCGATAATTTGTAAATCATTTGGAATGACAATCCCCTTTTGAAGTGCAGCCTTTACAATACCAATCGCAATTAAATCATTCCCAGCAACAATACCATCAATATGCGGGTATTCTTCTAATAATTCCATCGCTACACGCTCACTATTTGCTGGATCAAACGTACTCTCTGCAATCATATACGAAAGATTATTTTGCGTAATAACGTCTACAAAACCTTCAAAACGTTCATTTGCAGTACTCACATCACGTGGACCGCGAATATGTGCAATATGTTTACATCCTTTATCTAGTAACAACTTTGTCGCAGCCTGACTTCCTGCATAGTTATCTGCATATACAGTAGGAATACGCTCATT
Organism: Bacillus sp. 007/AIA-02/001; assembly: GCF_004634455.1. Classification (NCBI taxonomy): domain Bacteria; kingdom Bacillati; phylum Bacillota; class Bacilli; order Caryophanales; family Bacillaceae; genus Bacillus; species Bacillus sp. 007/AIA-02/001. The sequence continues at coordinate 4,843 of NZ_SEIY01000033.1, read as the reverse complement.
AAACATACGGTCAATCGCAACAATTGGAATAGATAAATTCATGTAATTAACACTATTTTGTGGATTCGTTGCTACAATAAATCCATCTACATTATTTTGTCTAAGCACATCAATATATTGTTTCTCTTTTTCTAAACTTTCATCAGAGTTACAAAGGACAACTGTGTAACCTTGTTTATGTGCTACATCTTCTACGGCACGTGCAACTTCCGGAAAGAATGGATTCACGATATTTGGAACAACTAAGCCAATTAAACGAGACTTTTTATTATACAGTGAACGCGCTACTGTACTAGGCTTATAATCTAACATCTCAATTGCACGTTCTACCTTTTTTAATGTATCTTCGTGAACATATCCATTTTTATTTAGAACTCTGGAAACGGTCGCAACAGATACTCCTGCTAATTTCGCAACGTCTTTGATCGTACTCATTCTCTTTTCTCCTCATTTCATGTAACCGTTTACAGAAAATAATATAACGTATTTCTAAAAATACGTCAATCATTTCTCACTAAAAAGCTTTTAAGGTTATACTCAAAAAAGCACCGCCATAAGGCGATGCTTCTTCATTACGAGTATGATACAGTTTTTTCTTTTTCTTCTACAGCAGGCTCTTTAGCATCTTTTTTACGATCTGACAATTTAATTTTTTGTAAGAAAATCGTAAAGATGGCACCTACTACGATAAATACTAATCCTGTTAAGAATACAGTATGAAGCGAGTCTACTAAAGAGTTTTTCAAAATAGGTACAATACTGTTAGCGAACGCTTCTGGCATTTGTTTTAATGCCTCTGGGCTAAATAGCATTGAATATAAACCTTGTGGATCTGTGTGAATCATATCTTTAAATTTCGTTACCATTTGTCCCGCTTCTTTCGGGAATGTATCTAATACAGGTACTAAATTCTTTGTTAATGTCGCACCTGAAGTGTTATTCATAATTGATCCTAAAATTGTAATACCAAATGTACCACCGATTTGTCGGAAGAACTGACTTGATGATGTTACAACACCAAGGTCTTTTTTCGGGAAGCTTTCTTGTAACGCTAATGTTAATGTCGGCATTACAAGACCCATTCCTAAACCGATAACCATCATATAAGAAGTAGCTGTAAGCTTCGTTGTGTGCATATCCATCGTTGTTAATAACCAAAAACCACCGGCCATAATAAGCATACCTGCGATAATTTGTGGTTTTACACCAACTTTTAATACAAGTTGCCCACCGATAATACTCATCACAATCATTGTAATCATCATTGGAGTCATAATTGTTCCTGATTCAGCAGCACTTACTCCTACAATACCTTGCATGAAGAATGGTACGAACATAATCGCGCCGAACATTCCAATACTCATAAAGAATCCAATCGCATTCAGTATTGTAAATGTGCGATTTTTAAAGAAATGCATTGGTAAAATTGGCTCTTCAGCTTTCGTTTCAACGATAACAAAGCTAACGATACCAATTACAGCTAGTGCAAATAAACCGATAATTTGCCAAGAATCCCATGCATAATCTTTTCCGCCAAACGTTAGCGCAAGTAATAAACTTACAACACCGAGAATCATCGTAAAGATTCCAGCGATATCAATTTTAATTGGTCCTGTTTGTTTATGCGATTTTAATCCCATTGCAATAAAGATTGTTGCTAAAATACCAACCGGTAAGTTAATGTAGAATACCCATCTCCAGTTCACTGCATCTACAATCCAACCACCAACTTGCGGTCCAATTACAGAAGCAAGACCGTATAACGCACCAAAAATACCTTGCCATTTCGCACGTTCTTTTCCCGTGAACATATCTCCAATAATAATCATAGCCATTGGCATCATAATACCGCCACCAAGACCTTGAATACCACGGAAAATAATTAATTCTGTCATACCATTTGCCATGCCACATAACGCCGAACCAATCATGAAAATAACTAGCCCTGTTATATATACGTTACGACGACCAAGTAAATCCGCTAATTTACCTGCAATTGGTACAACTGTCGTTGATGTTAACATATAAGCTGTCGTTAACCATGTCATTAAACTTAATCCGCCTAGGTCACCGACGATACGTGGCATTGCTGTACCAACAATTGTTCCATCTAATGCAGCAAATAGCATCGCGATTACTAAACCGATTAACAACAACTTTCTATTTTGATTTTCTTGTTGCTCCATGTAATCTCCTCAATTCCTCTTAGTTATTCTCTTTTTTCTCTTGTGTCCCGCAAATAATGGTTTCTAACTTCTCAAAGAGACGTAATAAATCTTCTCTTTCTTGCAACTCTAAATGTGAAAAGTATTTTGCAATATGCTCGTTACGAGCTGTCATTGCCTCTTCTACTCTAGCTTTCCCCTTTTTTGTTAACTCGATGATGACAACGCGACGGTCACCTTTGTCGTGATAGCGTTCTACAAGTTCTTGATCGATTAGACGATCAATCATCACTGTAATCGCGCTAGGCTTCACATACATCTTTTTCGCTAATGTTGTCGCTCTTGAAGCCCCATAATGATCTAAAATCTTTAAAATATAAAACTGCGGTGGTGTAAGTCCTGTCGCTTGCATTTGTTCTAATAACTCCGTCTGCATTTTCTTTCCAATCGAAAAGGCAAGAGCTTGAATTTTATCGATATGCGTCATATCATTTGGCATGTTATCCACCTCTTATTTAAACAATAAAATATTTAATGTATTTAAATATTAATCCCACGAACAAAATCCGTCAATACTTTTATTCATAAAAACGTTTACATTTTTGTCACAAAGTTGTATAATTTTCGACGAAGTTAATATTGACAGTCACGGAGAAACGGAGTACACGGCTATGAATCATAAAAAAGGAAACTTTTTTATATTTCATGGCCTTTTTATGTTCTCTGTCTTAAAACGCTTCGAATTAATTAGGGGAGGATTTTCATTTTATGTTTTTCACACAATTATTTAAACCTGCGCCCCACGCGGAACGCTTACCAGCTGATCGCGTTGATAGCGAATACCGTAAATTACGTTTACAAGTATTCTTAGGTATCTTCATCGGTTATGCAGGTTACTACTTTGTTCGAAAAAACTTTTCACTAGCAATGCCATACTTAATCGAGCAAGGCTTTAGTAAAGGGGAACTTGGGGTTATCCTTTCAGCAGTTTCTATCGCTTACGGATTAAGTAAATTTCTTATGGGTATCGTATCCGATCGTTGTAATCCTCGCTACTTTTTAGCAGCTGGGCTATTTTTATCAGGTATCATTAATATTATTTTCGGCTCATTTTCTTTCATTACAACGAGCATTATACTTATGTTTGTACTTCAGTTTTTAAATGGATGGGTACAAGGTATGGGATGGCCTCCTTGTGGTCGTACGATGGTTCACTGGTTCTCTATTAGCGAACGTGGTACAAAAATGTCTATTTGGAACGTCGCTCATAATGTTGGCGGAGCGCTTATGCCTTCACTTGTAACATTAGGCTTATACTTCTTCGCAGATGACTGGAAAAGTATTTTTTACTTCCCAGGTATTCTTTCAATTTTAGTTGGTATTTATGTATTAATTACGATGAAAGATACGCCTCAATCTTGTGGACTACCTTCTATTGAAGAACATACTGGAGAATATCCACCAGATGAAAAAGTAAAAGACCGCGAACGCGAGCTTTCAGTAAAGGAAATTTTATTTAAATACGTATTAAACAATAAGTTTTTATGGTACATCGCTATTGCGAACGTTTTCGTATATTTCGTACGTTACGGCGTTGTAGACTGGGCTCCTACTTATTTAGTAGAAGAAAAAAGCTTTACTCATAGTAGCTCACGTACTGCTTACGCTCTATATGAATGGGCTGGTATTCCAGGTACACTTCTTTGCGGATGGATGAGTGATAAACTATTTAAAGGACGTCGTGCACCTGCTGGTATTCTATTTATGGTCGGTGTATTTATCGCAGTTCTTGTTTACTGGTTAAACCCTCCTGGTAATCCAATGGTTGATAGTATCGCACTTGTCGCAATTGGATTTTTAATTTACGGACCGGTTATGTTAATTGGTCTACACGCTCTAGACTTAGCACCAAAGAAAGCTGCTGGAACTGCAGCAGGCTTAACTGGATTCTTCGGTTACTTAGGCGGAGCTGCTTTCGCTAGTGCAGCTATGGGCTTTATCGTAGATGCATTCGGATGGGATGGCGGATTCATCTTATTACTTGCATCTTGCGTACTTGCAATGTTCTTCCTTGCTCTTACTTTAAATACAGGGTCAGTAAAACAAAAGCAAGCTTAAATAACATATAACAAGCATAAAAATAGCTCTTAGCATTTACATACATGCTAAGAGCTATTTTTTATTTTCATTGCTGTTCCTACTAATGATAACAACCAATTCCTTCCCTACTATAAAATTAAAAGATTTGATGAAACACCTTTATTAAAACAGCTAACGTAACAGATGCAGCAAATCCCCCTAGACAAATTAAGCTTACCCCTTGACTATATGACAAATTTTGAAATGATTTCATTACTTCCATCCTCCCTATCTCCCCTTTGATACTTTTATTTTACCAATGGGAAAAATCTCATAACATCGATTTCTCTAACAACTAACTTACAAATTTGTAAGTTAACATCTTTTCAACTTATATATCTAGTATTTCCACAAATAAGAGTCATTTATACATAAAAAAAGACCTCAGTTATACTAAGGTTGGTATTATCCCCTATAGGTAGACAGTAAAAAAAGAGTCCATCTGATATGATGGACTCAATGCTGTTTTATCTGGAGGGGATTTTTTTATGGCAAGAAAAGGACAATCATTTCAAAAATATACAGAAGAACTAAAGCGA
>NZ_SEIY01000032.1:0-22994 GCF_004634455.1 Bacillus sp. 007/AIA-02/001 | reverse complement strand
TAGTGGTAAGGGGAATTATTCTTTCTGGGCTTCAAGATCAACACACTACTACGATATTGTGACTCTTGGTTATTACAATGGTCCTAACAAAACTAATCCGATTTCAAAAGCAAATGAAAAAACAGTTTATCATTACGCTCAGGGAGTATATCATCCATAAAAAAGAGCCAGCCTATAAGCTGGCCTTTTTTTATTTTATAGAAATATAGACGTTATAAGTCGTAATGTAGTAAGTTTTTCCTTTTAAATCGTATTCTTTATATTGCACGGATGCTTTCGGTTTAAATACTCAGTTTAGATATGATGAATTAGTAAATATAAATTAAAAGAAGCCACCCAACAGGATAGCTTTCAATGTTTATTTGTTAATGTACTCGTACCACCAGTTTCTTTCATCCATCCAAGCTGTAATCTTATCAAGCTCGCCATTAGGTAGTACTTCAGTTTGTAAGTACGCTAAACCAGTTAATGGATTAGAGACAACTTTCCCTTTTGTTCCACGCTCATTCATAGCATTTACGACTTCCTGAACCAATGAAATGCCAAACCCACCAGATTTAACGTATTGATAGCCACCATTAGCAACAGATTGTTCAATTTGTTCCTCTCCTGTAAACCAAGATAACGGTTTACTTCCAATCAATTGGTTCAAATCACACTTACCGATACCTGGTACATTACCTGTCTCTGTGTATTGCCAAATATCGCATGGATAAGCTGGCTTGTTACCGCCATAACGAGGGATCCAAACAAAGTCAGATTTTACATTTGCCATACCAAACGGAGCATACATATGATGACCAACGTATAAACCAACTTTCTGAGCACCTAATCGGCGTAGTTCATCAATAAATGCTTGTGTGCCCGCTCTCATATCATTCATTGTTTTTACTTCAACATCTGCAACCCAGACTGTCGCGCTCTTATCTCCACGGTTCCAGAAGTCACGAGCTTCTATTCGTGCATCATTTTCAGAAACAAATCGACAAAATGCATAGTTACCAAAAGGAATACCGTGTTGCTTCATGGCTTGTACATACCCTTTATACAATGGATCTACATAATTTGAACCATCTTGTACACGAGCGATGATGAAATCAATGTATTGCTTTGCTATAGGCCAGTTAATGTCACCATTCCATTTTGAAATATCAATAATTTGTCCCATTACTTAACATCTCCTTTTCTATCTTCTTGTTTTTGTTTACCGCCTAAAATCTCAACGGCATTTGTTAAAGCTTGCGGAAGCGGAATACCCATTCGTCCGGCATTTTCTAAAAGTGAAAGTAATTCATTACCCATGAAGAAGAAAATTGTCGCTTCACGAATAGCACTATTACTTCCTAACGCTGCATCTAATTGAGCTGCCGCTCCGACCAAAAGAAAAAGCACCACCTTTTTGGCGATGCCTTTGAAACCAACTTTACTTTTTAATTCTCCGTTATATCCTGCTGCAATCATGCCAGTTAAATAATCAATAACTGCCATCGTTACTAAGATTTTCAATGTTGCATCCCATCCTCCAAAAAAATACCCACAAAAGCCTCCAAATGTAGCTATAAATGCTTTCATTAATATATCAATACGATCCATCTTTCCATCTCCTTATTTATAATAAAAAAGAGAGACGCTTGTCCCTCTCTCAATAAGTACTTTTATTTTAGGATATTAAATCATCCCTTTTAATATTAAACCCAAGACTGACATAGTAATTGCGCTAATAATAATTCGTAAAATCCAAGTTGTATTCATGCTAATCTTTTCTAATTGCTTATTAATTGTAGCAATGTCTTTCTCATTAATTGTTGTGCGAGTTTCTAAAGTACGAATATCTCGCATAATTTCTTTTTGTTCTGCTTTTAAACTGTCGATTTTTACATATACATCTTCCACTGTATTCACATCCTTTTAAAATCTTAATAAAGCAATCTTTACATAATATGAGACAACCTTACTTATGGTGAATGCATCGCAGAAATTCCAAAACAAAAGTCGTATTTTGTGCAAAATAAAAAACAGCTTATGGCTGCTCCTGCTCTGTTTGTGTGTTATTTTTATTAGTTGGTGTTGGCGGTTCTTGAGATGGATAATTCCCTGTCAGCGATGTATAACACTCTAAACAAATATTCTTTTTCGCGAATCCCATATCTAGTGCGTACAGGCGCGCTCCGCGTTTACATATTTCGCACAACGTAGCAATTCGAAACTTTACTGTCCCATCCATCTCTCTCCATACTTCAACCCTGCTAATACCTTGTAGAATACCTGCATTATTTAACATATCAGCAGGTATTTGAACAAAAACCCCTGTCTCTGTTCGCTCTGCATCCACCAGCCTCCCCATAAAAGGAAAGCTTTCACCTGCTTGAAGTGGCATCATTTGATTCTCATTCATTCCTACTTCCCCTTTCTATCCAAGTGCGTTAAATTTCCAACCACTTGGAGTACTCACATAAAAACCTGCTCCAGCATTACCGTCTGTAAAACGAATATGCCCCCATTGTTGGAATCCACCGCCACCTAAGTTAATTCCCTGCATTGCTCGTATATTCCTAAAGATCTTCACTTCTTTTTCAGTACTTATATCAAACGTTTGTCCGTCTGGTGCTAGAGATATATTATTATTCACACCACCTACAGCAAGTGCGTTAAACGGCTGAATACCATCTGCTCTTTCTGCTGCAGCACGATCCCAATTATACATAGATGCATATTTGCCACTGTATAGCGTTACACCACTTACACAAATCGCTGTCCCTTGTCTCATGTCAGCATTTCCAGAGCAAACTTTAATAATCAATGCGTGTTCTTGTGGAATATAGTTTGTCGGGACTTTGAAAGTAAAAGAATACCTTCTGATTTCTCCGTAAAATGTAGACGGCTCAGGGAAGTCCATCTTTTGTTCACTCAATATGTCGTAACTAACATTGTCTCGGAATTTAACGCAACACACGTGTATTCTCGGTTTTCCTGTCTTTCGCACGCCATTTATCATGGCAGTTCTAAAGTGTGCGGATGCTGTATATTCGTTACCAGGATGTATACCATTATTCACGATTGCTTCTGGATAGTTATACATATCTACCCTTGCAGCATTCACCATTTGCTCGTAGTCAAATATATGTGTATTCTTTTCTATTATGACATTTCCCCATGACTTCCAAGTAAGACCATATCCACCTTCAAATCCATAATAATCGTTATGTCCGATATTTTTCTTTGTAACACTAGAAAAGTCTGGATCTGCTATTAGGTTTCGTCTTGATACCGCAGTTGTTTTTGTGCCCCATTCGTCTTGGAATAGGAAATCTAGCATTTTAACAGTTACACCATCTTTATCAATGGTTATCTTATCACCAGCAATTCTAATAAGATTTGTGTCAATGCCTTTTGCTGTTAACCATTTGACCATTGTATCGGCATTAATATTCAGTTTCTCAGCGTCGATTGTAATCTTACCAGGTGACATATTGATAGAAGTAATGATACCGTCTTTTAAAATTTGTGCTAAGATCCCTTCATCTAACACTTCTAACCTAGATTCCGTTTTCTTTACATAGGCATTATAAGTCTCATTTATAAACGTTTCTTGTTTTTCAGAGATGATTGAAACGCCTTTTTCAGTAGCACTAATACTTCTTTCTAATTCAGTTACTTTTTTAGTGTAATCTTCAGTTGCTACTCTATTAGCAATATCCTCTATCATTTTATCAACATCCGTTTGATCTTTCGGATGTAACCAAAATTCTGTAGCTACAGTGCCACGTTGTAACATAGGTGCAGCACACCATAAACGCCCATTTCTTGTAACGTAATAACGCCATCTCACAAACGCTGCATTGGCTGGTGCTTTATCTGTGCATACAGCACGAACCCATGTATGATTTACAACCTTGATATTCGTTCTAGCTGTTTTAATACGAGTTTTTTTATCAGTAGTCCACCATTCAATTTCAATAAATGCACCGCCACTATCAATAGGTGTTTTCCCATCAGTATTGAAATAACCCGATGCAACAAAATCTTCGTTAACCTGACACTCGATGAATTGACTTGTAAGTCCCCACCAACGATCTTGAGTCTGGCCAGTAACGGTAATTGCAAATGTATTCATACCTTTGTATTTTAAATTCGTATCAACAGAACCAGTAGCTCCATTACCACTATTCCAAAACCAATATTTTTGCCCTAACTTAAAATCAGCATCACGCAACTCGTTGACCGTACCTAAACCACCAACATAATCCTCAACATCTTTCTTTTTCATTGCTAGTTTCAATTCTTCAGAGTGTTGCTGTATGGTTGTAGCAGCCTGAGTTAATGTTTTCCCTTGCTCAGTTTGTGTTTCCTGTAATTTCTTAACGCTTGCAGTTGTTCCTTCTGCATTCTTTTCTACAGTGTTAACACGTTCATTAAAAGAGGTTTGTGTTTTTTCTACGCTCTCCAACTTCTCACTAATCTGGCCAGCTTTTTCTGTAATTTCAGTTGTGGTTTTCTTTAGATTATTAGTTGTTTGCTGCACCTCAGAGATTGTCTTTTTCGTAACTTCAGCAGTCTCTACCACTGTATTTAATTTTTCAGTGATTTCACCATCTTTTTTTGTTAACGATTCAATAGATTTAGTAAAGCTCTCGTTAGTTTGTTTTATTTCAGAAACAGTTCTATTAATTTCACCTTGAGAGTTTTGTACATTTTTAATAGTTTGCGAAACTTCTTGAAGACTATTTTTAACTTCCTTGAATTGTCCATTGGTTTCACTTTGCGCTTCTTCCACTTTTTTGTTTAATTCTTCTTTTGTGAGCTGAATATCTTTATTAACCTGCTCCAGTGTATCTTTTTTAATTGATTCCACATCAGGAATAAGAAGCTCCCAACCTTTACCGTTCCACACTTTTAAAATACCAGGTTTACCGTTACTAATATTTCGCCATAATGTTTTACCTACTATAAGATTGTCAATTGGTGGATTTTTAGCTTCAATAATATTTACCGTATTATTTTTTAGGTTTTCCTGGACCTTTTCAGCAATTTTCTTAGCAGATGCAGATTCTTTTTGAGCATCATTTGCTTTTTCAGCAGTCTCTTTAACCAATTTATCTAGCTGATCTAAAATTTCTTGTTTACTACCTAATGAAGCCAGGACTTTATTATAGAGCTTACGTAATTCCTCGTTTGGATCAACAATTTCACGGTAATCACCAAATACATATTTATCTTGCATCGGATCTTTAAATGACTCATCGCCAGCGATTGCTCGTGCTTCAAGGTATAACTTGGGTGTAAATCCAGTATCTTTAATTCGGATTGTATCTCCTTCATTAATTAACTCATGTCCCAATCCAAACACACGACCAATTGATTGTGCTTCAACTTCATAAGAAACAGATGTGTTTACACGTTTTTTCATCTCTGTTTTCATAAGAGTCATTAAACGGCCTGGAGTTATATCTTCTTCTGTCTCTGGAGTATAGAATCCGAATTTATGCTTTCCTTTTTCATTCCAGCGCTGGAACGCATCATTATCTACGATGTACGGCAAACCATTATTAATACTCTCAACTGTAATTATTTTATCTCCTTCACCTTTAACGAACCCTATAAGCGCTGTACAGATATTTTGAGAGTTTTCAATACGTTTGATTCCCATTAAATCTTTACCAAGAGTTACTTCTTTACCTATTTCTCGACCTCGCTTCTTAACCATATCCACATAACGACCAACGAATTGATTACTAACAACCTCAGCACGATACACAATTTCCAAATCAAAAAGAGAAGCGATATCCTTTAATAATTTAAGCGGATCGATAGGTTCATTGATAGTCATTGTATGAAAACCAGAGTATTCTGTACGACCTCGTTTCCACTTTGTCCCTGTTAAAGCTATGTCAATAAACTCATTGACCGTTTTCCCTTCAATTCGTTGAGGATTGATAACACCTGCTTTTGCTAATAAAATCCACTCACCAGATGCATAAGTAATTACGGATCTATCATTAGAAACTTTTTCAGCTTCAGTAATTACATACGGTACAATAACACCGCTACGCACCTCTTTTAATACTAAGTTTTGTTGCATGAGTGTAGCTGCTTGTTCTGTACCATCAGCCGTTGTAAAATCAAACTTATCAATATTGTTTTTGATTTCCCAATGCCGTTTATCATCCCAATAATCTTTAGATTGGATAGTGGAAACAATTTGTTCTGTTTGAAAATCAACAACATGAAGTATCCCACTTGGTGTTCTCATCTAAATCGCTCCCTATATTTAACCTTTGCTTTTCCTATATCAGAAGGAATAATTTCAAGTTTATTCGTACCTTTATTGATAACAGGAAAATTACTAAAAATATCTTTTATGTTAATAGCGTTTTTCCCTTCAATACTAACACGACTGTTTTCTGTATCAATCACGACTTTGTCACCAACATCGACTATATAAGGCGGTGTATTTTGATTATTTAAATTCACTTTCCAAAATTTCAAATCAGAAACTGTCATCGCTTCTACTGGCGGAACATCTTGCCACTGCATGATACTAATCTGTATTTGAGCTGCTTTTTCCATATGTTTATTGTCTTTATCGGTCCACCTTGCAAAGCGTTCTGAATCATCTTTTTCTGTTCCAGGAAGAAATTTTGAAATATAAGCTTCCCAATCATTACCGGTTCTAGCGATCCACAACCTACCATAATACTGATTCCATGTATTTGGATAATCACCACTCTCATAAATTAAACCTGTTTTTCCAGGCTTATTATCATATCCAATTACCATCGTTCCAAAATTTTGTTCAGCTTGCCAATAGAGGTCATTCATGGCAATTTTTGAAAGAACTTTGCTGTTTTCATCGAGTATCGCTATCTCAACTCGTCCCATTTCATTGATCGTTTTACTTTTACATGTAACGTGGGCTTGCATAATAAAATCTTGTACTGGCCCACCAGGGATACTCTTCTTAACAGCTGCACCATGCCATCCATTACCCGATCCATAGTCCGAACAATAGAATTGGTAACTATCTGTTTTCATTTCACCAACTGGATTACCGTCTTCCATAGAACTAACCTTACTCCATCCTACAGTTGTGGACATTTCATCCCATATAAGACGTTGATTTCTTTCTACAGGCAATTGCTCCAATTTTAATGGCATTCCAATACGGAAATAATTCGGCTCCTTTGCATATTTTTCTTCAAACCATACATCTAAAAAAGTATGTTGTTTTTTAATATCAATTTCAATAATCGGATTTGAATGTACCGAGCCTTTGTTTTGGACATTAGCAACTAACCCACTAACATCTTTTTTAAAATCAACCGTTTTCTCATTTCCTAACTTATACGGCATTGGACAAACAAAGTTCAAAGTACCTTTACCTAAAGTAACGAAATCTTCAGGATCAAAATCTTCATCAATAACTGCCAGGTATGTCCTATCAGGTGTTACATCAAAGACTAATTCAACAGGTTTTTCTGTAATTAACCACCCTGCTATTTCTTCTTTTAATGTTTCTAGGTCAGATCCATTAGGAACAATAATTCCGACCGGAACAGGTAAAACTCGCATTTCAGTTTCTGTCGTTAATAATCTTGCACCTGGATAACCTGGAACACTTAGAAATTTCCGTTTTAACGGCGCCCACGCTGGTCTTTTCCATCCCTTTTCTATTTGAACAAAATCTTTGCGTATGTCGTTAAATGTAAAAGAACTCATACAGTTACCCCAATTCTTTATAAAATAAAAGAAACCCAAACCTAAAAGTCTGAGTTTCTTTTTGCTTCTCTTTCTTGATATTCGGTTGTATAGCGATAAGTACCGCGTGCCACGTCTCTTCCTTCTAAATTAACAGGCACTTCAATAACTAAATCTCCACCAAGCATTGGAATGACTCCGCCGCCAGATGATCCTGAAGAATAATTAATCACTTGATTCGCAACACCAGCTGCCATAGCTTGTCTACTATTTGACATATTTCCATACACACCACTCATAACGGTCTTTAATCCTGCTAATTGACTTGCGGAACTAGCCATCATACGGCTCATATCATCCATTAATTGATTTATTTCTCCTGATATAGCAAATTGTTGTCGTGGCATTGCTGCTACTATTCCTGCACCAATATCTCCAAGTGTCTTTTTATTTAAAGGTAAAACCGCTTCTTTTCCAGCTTCACCTGCACCTTGCAAGTTCCCACCATTCATTCCAAATATAGTCGGTTTAGTGAAGATACCACCTTTTGCGTGCCAATCTATATTGAGTCCAGAAGGGAATGTAATATCCTTCCCTAAAATATTTTTCGTACTAGTTTGCAAGCTAAAGTGTGGAAGAGGTGGCATTTCAGGTTTAGGAATCTTTAACTTCAAGTCACTAAAGAAACTCTTGATCTTCCCAATAAATTTTTCTACGCTGTCAACTGCATCTTTAATTGGATCAATAATAAAACGTTTAGCTGCTTCAAATTTTTCTTGAGCTGCATTCTTTACAGAATCAAATTTTTCCCGCGCTGTGTTGTACATATCATTGAATTTCTCTTTTGCAGAATTATAAGCTGAAATAATCGGTTCAACGATGTATGTGTAAACCATCTTCCAAGCTTCAAGTGTATACCCTTTTATTTTCGCCCAATTTCCTAATATCCAATTGGATAAATCATTTAACTTTTCTTTTGTTGCATTCCACAATTCCTGAACAGGCTGAATGACATATTGTTTTACTAAATTCCATGCTGCAGAAGTATATGATTTAACTGTTTCCCATTTCGAATTTAGCCATGAAACTAAATCGCCAAACTTTTCTTTTACTAAGTTCCAAGTATCTATGACAGGTTGAATAATATATTGCTTAAATAGTCCCCAAGCGATTTGCGCCATAGCTTTTGCAATTTCCCATTGTGTACCAAGCCAAGTGACCATTTCACCGATTTGTGTACTTACCCAGTCGTAAGCTTCCTGGATTGGCTGGATAATGTACTGACAGATTGCTGCCCATGCAATTTGTGCACCTGCCTGTATTAACAACCAACCAGCTTCTAAAACGGTAGAAACTGCTGAAATAATTGGATCTAAAACAGTAAGAATTGTATCCCATGTTTCTTGCCACGCCTGCGTTAGTGTTCCCCACAATTCAGACGCTGTTTCAACTAAAGAAGACCACCAAGAGGAAGCTGTTTCCACAATTCCGGACCATAAACTACTAAAGAATTCACCTATCGGATCAAAGAAACTATGCATCATTTCAGTGAATGAAGCCCAAGCTCCAGAAAAGAATTCAACAATAGAATTCCAGGTAGTACTACATATATCCCCTATACTTGTCCATAAATCGCTAAAAAATTGACCTATCGGATCAAAAAAGGTATGCATTGTTTCTAAAAATGAATTCCATGCTTCACTAGAGGATTGAACGATGCCATCCCAAAGTTCTATTAAATATTCTTTAATAGAATTCCACATATCTATAGTCCATTGTTTTATAGAATCCCAATTTTGATAGATGGCAATTCCTAAAGCGACTATAGCCGCAATAATAATCGGAACAATAGCAACTATTCCTAATGCCGCTGCTGCTCCGATTTCAAATACACTCATGACCGCCATAACTATAGGAGCAAGCGCCATAACTGCACCTGAAATTACGCCAATAGCTATTGCAACAGCTGTTAATGTGGCTGCTAATTCTGGGTTATTAGAAATCCATTCAGCCACTTTTGAAATGACATCTGCTATAACACTAAGAACCGGCTGAAGTGCAACTTGTAAATCTTGCATCGCCTTTTGAAATTTAACTGCTGGGTTTGAATCCATTTTTTTAATAGAGTCATTCAATTTGTCCTGTTGCTTTCCAAAATCGACTGTTTTATCTTTCGCGCCTAGTAAAGTATTAATGATGTTTTGTCCTTGATCCTCATACATTGTCATTTTGTTATCGTAAAGGCTTTTTATCCTCTACTTCCAGGGATTTCTCCGCATTATAGGATGTTAACTCATCCTCGGTTCAGCATATATTTTCAACCTATAGGGTTGTCGTTCACTCGTGGGAGTATTTTATTCTGTAATACAGTTTCAACTCCTATGCGTTACGGTGAGCCACATCTTTTAAAATGTGCTTTACCACGGTATCGGCGTATGAATTACAACAAAAAAGAGCACTTATGATAAGTACTCTTGATTGCTTTTAAATGTTATAAATTGTTGTCTTGTATTATTTCTCAGACCATATATCAAATGAAATTTGTTATGACAATTATCACAAAGTGTAACACCATTATCCAAATCGATTCTTTTTTCTACACACCAGCTATATCCATCCAAATGATGAGCTACTAAAGTTCCACCTTTGCTATAACCGCAGCATTGGCATATGAAATTATCTCTTTCATAAACTTTACGTCTCCACACACCATAACCTTCTATCAAACGTCCGCTTTCTCTGTCTTCGTTTGTTTTGTTAGGATTATAATTGGGGTTATCTTCTCCAAACCTTTGCACTCCATACATCCCATTATTTTCCCCGCTAAAATCCAATGTAGAAAGGATGTTGGGATTTTTATCCGTGCGAAAGTTGTGTTCCATGTGACAATCAAAACAAATTTTAGAATGTTTATTTGCAGACGTATATCGTTTCTTGCATATTCCACATTCTTTATTGTATTTTAGCTTGTCTCTTTTTCGTTCACAGGACTTACAATAACTCCAATGTTTGCGTTTCCCTGCCTGCAACCTTATGTTAAATTCGTTCAACTGCTTTTCTTCTCCACAACTTGCACAGTATTTATGGCCGTCTTTGGGTTTGGGCTTTAATGGTGTCTTTCTTCTCTTTAGATTTTCACAATACTTACATCTATTTCTATGTCCATCTTTCTTACTCTTGTCCTTAACAAATTCATTAATATGTTTGGTTTCATTACATGTTTTACAAGATTTATACATAATAATAAACCTTTCATAGTTTCTCTTTTAAAAATTTACGACCCATCACTTTCCATATTATAACATATACGAATGTATTTCACTTAGCTTCTACCGTTTTTGAACGATTTTACTTCGGCACAATTTATCATCTACCGAAAAATTTAACACCTAATTCATTACGCTTGGTTTCATCATCAACTTGCGATAAGGCTTGTGCAATCTCGGTCATAGCTGCTGAACCTTCTTTACCACCATTAGCTACAGCTTTACCCCATTTTTCAACCTGTTCTGCTGAAATTTGTGTACCTTCAAGAGCTTCTTTCATAGCCTTATCGACACCTTGACCGAATTCAGCAGCTTTTACACGACCTTCTTTCAGTCCATCTAGCAAATTATCGATATTCCAGGTTCCTGTTTCAACCCCAGCTGCCATAATAGCTTGCACTTCTTCAGCATTGTATCCTGCTCTCGTCAACTGTCCACCATATTCAGCAATAATATCTAATTGTTCTGGTGGGAATCCCATTTTTAGTAATGCATCCGCCATCCCAAGAGCGCCCTCTTGGGAAATCCCTAATTCATTTCCTATTTCATTTGTTTCTTGAATTAATTCAGTGAAATCTATACCTGCATATGCTTTAGAAATAACAGCTGCGCTTTTTACAAATGAAGCATTTGCTTCATCACTAACATTTTTATTCAAAGCCCATTGTCTTCTTACACCCTCAAGTGCTTCTTCTGCATCTAATCCATAGGCTGAAATTCCTCTCACAGCATCCTCAACTGATTTTTTTGAAGACTCAGGAACATCAAATCCTATTTCAATTTTTGTTTTTAACTTTGACATATCAAGCGCTTTTTCAACAGCTGCTGCCATTCCGCCACCAGCTGCCATTCCACCGATAACATTTTCTAATCCAACTTTTAGACCTTCAAACTTTTTCTCAGTTCTTCCGGCTTCTTGTTGTAAATCTCTCAGTTCATTTCGTACTTGCTGAATTGAATTACCAGCATCTACAGATCGTAGTGCTCGCTGTAATTTCTCTATATCTGTTTCTGCCCCTAATGCTTCGCGGCCAATAATTCCAATCGCTTGCTCTAACTGACGACTTGTAGCTGTTCCATTTCGAATTGCATTCACAAGACGATTTCCTAATGCTCCTGCAAAATCATCAACGCTTTTTCCTGTAGCTCTAAACAATGTTTCTAATTGCCTTGTGGAACTCGCTACATTCTCTTGCTCAGCTTTCATGTTTCCTAGTTTATTTTTAAGACCATTAAGTGACCCTTCTGTAAATTCAATCTCACGTCTAAATGCACGATACTGTTCTTCAGAAATTTTACCGTTTTGGAATTGAGCTTGTACTTGCTGTTCCGCTGCTTTCAATTTATCTAGCTTTTGCGTTGTATTTTCAATCTGTTGCGTAAGTAACTGTTGTTTTTGCGCTAATGCTTCCACATTACCAGGATCAAACTTTAACAACCGTTCAACGTCTTTAAGTTCTTTAGTTAAATCATTACTTCGTTTATTTACATCTTTTAATGCGTTTTGAAGTCCTGTGGTTTCTCCGGCAATTTCAATCGTAATCCCTTTAATTCTTCCTGCCATTTTCTCACCCCTTCCTTAGAATGAATCGAAGTCTTTTTGACCTGCTTTTCTAACTTTTTCTTTATCTGGATTCTCTAACTCAGCGAATTCAGCAATGTAATCAAAACAATCACCAATTGTCATATCTTCTAAATCCCAGCTTGTTAATTTCGCTTTATAACAAAGAGCAAGAAACAGTTCAGTAGTAAATTCCTCATCACTGAATGTCCCTTGCTCTCCATTATTTTTCTTTATTTTTTTTTTGCTCCCATAGTAACCTGAACTAATTCCATGACCGCAGGCATAATTTCTTCAATTGGGAATTCTTCAAATTCATCTAGCCACGTCATAGGATCAGGAATATTAGGATCAGCCGTTTTAGCGTATAACCACGTTAAGTCATAAATAAGTTCAAAATCTACTTTACTCATATCGACATTAGACATATCAATAGGTTGTTCTGCCCCATTTGATGAAGCTAAAGCATTAATTGCCCCTAACCCCATCAAATCTGCAAATAAATTACGTCTGAATTGCGCTTTATACCGCTTAACCGTAGCTGCTGTAGCTTTTAATTTGACTTGTTTTCCATCGATTGTAATTGTCTTTTCCATTTACTTACGCTCCCTTTGGTGCTGCTGGTTTTTTTACGTACACTTCTTTGTACCAGTTATCGTAAATTGCTTGAGTCGTTTTAGAAGTTGTTTTTGTTTTAACCATTGGTCTTCCGCCGGGAACTAAAACAATTGGACTAGAAACAAACTTCAATTCATTTGTATTTGGTTCGGCTGAATTTGTTTTTGTTTTAGAAGCGATTGTCGGACGACTCGCTGCACAGTTATACATAACGTGTCTAGTTGCGTTCACATCGCCATCGAATTCAAAGAGTAATGCAAATGATTTTCCTTTGGCATCAGCTAACTCATTTAATACACCGTCTGTTTCATCTAATTGCTCACCTAATGCATCGATAGCAAATTGTTCCGGAATAGTTGCAATAGATAGCGTTCCATCATAACCTTGGTTATTACTTGCTGCGTAATAAAGCATGTCATCAGCATAAAATTCAATTAAATCACCGCGTGGTTCAAAAGTTAATTCAACTCCACCAGGTAGTGGAATCGGCGCGCCAAACTTTACTAAAAAATCTTGAATATCAATTGGGACATAATGTACATTCTTCAAACCAAACGTAACTTTATTTTCTTTAGTCATTTATATCAACCTCGTTTCATATATTTTTTGATACATTTTTTCAGATTCAATAAAAGTCCCGTACGAGTCATAAGGAATATCATGATCGTCTAGGACTTTTTCAAGTTTTGCTTCTGCAACCAAATCTTTTCTAGTTGTATAAAGCTCAATATTTAAATCGTTTATCTTGTGATACACCTTGTTATCAGCCATTATATTTGCTGATCCATCCACAAGGAAACAAATATATGGAGGACTTGGCACAAGATTACCTGGTGTTGCTGTGAAATGCGAATAAGCCACAGGATAACCTGTAGCTTCAAGAATTTTTGTTAATTCAACTAATGTCATTGTTGAACCGCCCTTTCGATACGTCTTGGCAATTCATCAATTACATACTCTTCAACTGGACGGATATGCACCTGTGCTGGAACACGTCCACCGCCAACTTTCGCATGTCCTTTTTCTAAAAGGTGTGTTAGTTGCCCTTGTGTATTATGAAGAACAACACCTTTACCTTCTTTTTTCTTACGCCATCCTTTACGATAAGCACCTGTTTTTTTAGGGCTTTTTTGTTTTAATTTATCTACAGCAATATCTCCTACTTCATCGATTTCATTTTCTAAGGTTACTTCCACAACATTTGCATATCTTTGTAATTCTCTAGCAAGATCACTCGCAAAATCATTCATATCAAGTATGCTCCTTTGCTATAATAGTCAATGTTTGATACATTTCATCATCATTCATTGGCGGTTCAATAATATCGAAGATACGACCTTTCAAATTGATTCGCATTTCTTCTGTAATATCAGAAGTATAAGGAATCACAAAACGATAAACCCTTGTAGCTTGTGAAGCTGAAGCTTCAATATACTCAGATCCCTTCACCGTTTTTATCATTGACCAAGCTTTCTTTAATTCATGCCAAGATGTTTCAATTAATTGGTTTAATTCGTCTTTTATTACTTCAGGTTGTTCAATGATAATTCGATTTCTAAAATCACCTGTATTCAGTGGTTTTTTATACTGAAAAGGACGCATATTAATCACCGTCCAATTTAATTTCATCTAATGCTTTATCGATACCTAAACTATTAATCTGACTTAAAAAATTCTTATCAAAATACTCTAATGCATCGTTATAAACATAACGAGAACGTTCAAATACTAATTCTTTGAACTCCTCGTCTTTATTTAAATCATAATTCCCACAAACCCTAAGTAATGCCTTGTTAGACGTAGAAAGGATGCGCTTTAGGTTATCATCTTCCCCATCCCCTAAGTGCATCCTATCTTTAAATTCTTGTAATATTACATCTGAAATTACTGTATCCATTCACATCATCCTTGTGCTGGTGGCGTTGGCGTTTCTTCAATCTTCAATGTATAAACTTGAGAAGCATATTTATCTTTTGGCTTACCTGTAGCGTATTGTTTAGCAATATAAACTGTTGCGTCTTCTAATGCTAGAGTTTCTTCGAACTTTTTAATAGGCTCTGTGCCACCCATCGCTGCAACATACTGACCTTTTACAAAGAACAATACTTTCCCTTGTGGCACAAACACGGATTCCGTAGGGATTGGATTAAATGGCAAGCTTGTTACATATACCCCAGCTGCATTTTGAATTGTCGCGTTTGCTTGAATATCATAAGTATCAAATGGATTTGTTACCATAACTACTTTTCCAGCAATGTTTTTCGGTCTATCTGCATCTGAACCATCAGCGTTTAATTTTTTAGCTAGTAATTTAACTACACCTTTTAATTCATTAATTGTTTTACGACCTGGTTCAAACGTTAAGGTCCCAACTGGTTTTTTATCTGGATACACTCCATTTGTAACACTTCCACTAGGATCTTTTAATAAACCGATAGGTTCATTTTTACCTGTACCAGCTACAAATCCGCGTTCTAATCCCACTGTCATCGCTTCTGTAATCATTGTGCGAACATATCGTTCTACCCATACTGGACCAAGTTTTAACATGTCATTCGCTAATGGAATAAATGCCGTTAATTTAAGTTGTGAAATGCTATCTTTACGGAATGTAGCATTTAATTGACCTTTAATACCATCAAATAATGGCCCCCATACCGCAGCGCCTTCTGGATCTCCATAAACGAATTCTGTTACTGCACCTAAATTCTCTAAACCAATATGTTGTAAGAAAGGATGATCTTCAACTAAGTCATCAAAAATACGTTCTTGAGTTGTTTTAGGTAAAGTTTCAGTAGACTTAAATCCACCTTCTTCAACTACTGCATTAAAGAATTTCATTTCTTCACTTGTTAATACATTAGCGCCACGAGACTGCATAATAGAACGATCTACCATTGATTCATTTACTTGATTTAAAATATCTGCTCGTACATCTGTAGCAAGTGCTCCAATCATAGAATTTAATGCTGCTGTTTGTTCTTCTGGAGTTCCCTCCTGTGTTGCTTTCGCAAATGCTAGTTTCTTTTCTTCAAAATTATTAAATTTAATAACCATATTTTATTTTCCTCCTAAATTTAAAAAGAGCGTACTCAGATTCTGTTTTGTATTAACAGGCTCTTGAATAGGCTCTTTTGGATTTGTATTTTTTTGTAAATCATTCAGAATTTCGTTTTTTAGTCCTAATAGTGCAGCGTTTAAATCTTCTTTTGTAATTCCTTGGTCCTTGTTCATTGTTCCATTTCTAAAACCATCGATTACTTTTGGTGGAAGCATGGCAGCAGTAGCAGTTGAAGCTGTCATTTTAACTGGGTTCTCCATAAACATAATTTCATCCACAAAATTATTTTCTAATGCTTGTTGTGGTCCCATCCATGTTTCATCAGCCATCATATTAAGTAGCTCTTCTTCTGATTTACCACTTTTAATGACATAAGCATTTACAAGTGTACGATCAGTTACTTTTAACATCACAGCTGCTTTTGACATATCACGATGATCTCCACCACTCAACATAGAAGCGTTATGAATCATAATCTGCGCTGTAGGGGAAATACGAACCTTATCACCAGCCATCGCAATAATAGAAGCTGCACTTGCCGCTAAACCAACAATTTGAACTTCCACATGACCAGGATAATTTTTTAATGCTGTGTAAATTTCCGAACCCTCATCTACATAACCACCAGGACTATTGATTGACACAATTAAATCCTCACTATTTGCGTTATCAAGTTGTTTTGTAATCTTCCCTGGGCTTGTCGCATCCATTTCAAACCAATCATAAATCCAAGCTTCATCATTTGAAATAATTGGCCCTTTAACGTCAATTTTCACCGTCATTTGTATTCTCACCTCCTTCAGATTCAGTTAATTTCGTATAGTTTTTCGTAATATGATGTGTATTTAAATTAGGATCATCTGAAATTTCATATCCTACTTCTAATCGAATTTCATTTCCTGTAAATGCACTTGAAGAAATGAGTTTATCAATACTTGTAGCGAGATCAAATATACTTTGATAAGATACAGCTTTAACTTCAATTTTTTTACCTAAAAGATACTCTTCTTTTTCAAAAAATTTAACGTTAGCTTCATCAGAAATCTTTTTCAACAAAGGTTTCACTGTGAAAAGCATGTAGTTTTTAGTTTGTTTTTCTACATCAGCCATTTCACCATAGATTAAAGCTGTAGGTATCCCCATTGTCATTGCTACTTGATTTAAAAAACCATTTGTAACTTTATTTATTTCTTCCACACTAGGGCCATTAGCAGATCCATTATAAACTTCTTTGTACTCAATTCCTTTTTGCTGCGGAACAATAGCAATATCTTTCTTACCAATTACTTGATACATGTCATCTATGAATTTCTGTAACTTATCCACTTGTTCTTGTGTTTTAGCACCGATCATATCCATATCAACTACGCCACGAATTTGATTTTTTCGTTTCTGAGAACTTAAAATTCTTCCGAATAAGTCGCCATAATCAGCAAATAGTCCATCGATAAGTGGTGATAACTTATCATTTCGATATTTCAAATGGATAACTTCACTTTGTTTAAAACTTCTCTTAAACTGATAATCTTTTACTGTGACATTCGTAAAGGTATCTTCAAACACAGCATATTCGTTATGTTCAAAGTCATCAGCAATAAGTAAATCGCCATCATCAGCTTGAATAGCTAAACATTCATTATCATAAACAAGCTTTCGAATGAATATTTCCCAAAATGTACTTGCTGTCATATTCTTATTAGGTCTAACGTTTAGCCGGTAGTAAAGTTCATTCTTTTCAAATTCTTCACCATTTTTAACTCTAAATTCTGACTGGCTAATTGTTCTACCTAAAAAGGATATACAGGTATCAATTGCTAGTCGTTTCATGTGGACCCTATTCGCTGTATCCATGAACATATCTACATCAAACATAAATGTTATTTCTTTGTTTTTGTTTAATACATCACTAATCCATCCAATGATTTTCACCCCCTTTATTAGAACTTAATATCACCTATCATAAACTCAACTTCTTCTTCAAGAACATTATCCGCTTGCCATAGTGCATGAATAAAAGCTTGGAATCCATCTGTTTTGCGCTTGAATTCATCTTTCTTCAGATATTCTTTATTTCCGTCTTTTTTGATGTGAACGTAGACGTTGTTCGTGTACCAACGCATTAATGGATTATCACCAAAGATAATACGATTGTTCGCAAATAACGTTTCAACTCTTGGGGCTAATAGAGAATGTATTGCCTTTGGATTACGAATGTATAACAATGTGAACCCTTCCGCTTCAAGTGCCGTTTTAACCAAGTCTAAACGGAATGTATCGGCAACAATTGTATTTACTCCATACACTTCACGCATTTTCACAAACCAATCTACAATGTGAGAGATATTAATAACTGGCTCGTC
The DNA here is from genome assembly GCF_004634455.1 of Bacillus sp. 007/AIA-02/001. Taxonomy (NCBI): domain Bacteria; kingdom Bacillati; phylum Bacillota; class Bacilli; order Caryophanales; family Bacillaceae; genus Bacillus; species Bacillus sp. 007/AIA-02/001. The sequence continues at coordinate 4,433 of NZ_SEIY01000032.1, read as the reverse complement.
CACAATAGTTAATAAACCATTTTCAGCCCATTCATAAATAGGCGCTTTTAATTTTACTTTGTCCAAGAATCCTTTACGTACAAATGAATGACCCTTCCATATATAATCTTCACCATGTTTAAATAGTAAACCAACAGCCGCGAAGTCCTTAATACTGGCGAAATCGAGTCCTCCCACAGCTACTTTATGTTTTAAATCAGGAATCTTTCTGAGAGTTTCTCCATCTTCTTCAAAACCAGTACGCATTATTTCTTCCCAAGTAGCAACAGACTTTGTTAAATCTACTTCTGGTAAATTCATTCTTTTAGTCATGAAGTTTTCTCTGTTAGATGGATCATTTTCAAGGTTTTTATATTGTCGCATAACCTTTTTGAACAACCCTCTAGCATATTGACTCATAGGCTTACTAAACATTGGATTTGCTTTTTCCCACATCTCTGGATCGTCTACTTCTTCAGCGTTATCAAGCTTACAAATAAAAGGGAACAACCTATCTTCTTTTTCTTTACCTTTCAAGATGTTCATTGCTCGTTCTTTCATCTTGTCAAGGTAACCTTCACGAACAAAACCATCTGTGGTAATAAAAAATTCCCTAGAGTTAGGAACTTTACCTAAACCACTAGAGAATACCTCTACAACATCGCTATTTTCATACCTATGTATCTCATCGTAAATAACACACCCGTCCCTTAACGAGTCTTTACTCCCTGCATTAGACGTATGAAATTCAAAAGTCGAACGAGTAGCTTTATTTGTTATCAATTGTTTTGTTGATACAAATAACTCGTCTAATATTTCATGTTTTTTATTCTTTTCATAAACATCTATAAAAGAAGTTTTAGCCTGTCTTTCTGTATTAGCAACTACTGATACGTTGTAATGCTCAATACCGTGCAATTCGCTAATAAAGAAATGTGTCAATGCACTAATCAATCCGTTTTTACCAGCACCCCTTGCCATCATCCAAAAGTGTTGATCAAAATAAACATCCTCATATTCATCAAACAAAAACACAAATGCTATTAAAAATTTTTGAAAGGAATTTAATTTGAAATGCCACTTTTCTATGAAAGTTACACATTTATGAATTAAATCCATATCGAAATGTAGATCATTACGGGTTAATATATCTTGCTTTAAATAATGAATAAGCATGATGCGTTCTTTATTTAATACTACTGTTCCCGTTTCATATAGTTCTATATATTCACTTACATACTTATGAACAATCATATTAAATCACTTGCTGAATACTTCTTAATTTCTTTTTTATTATTTCCTTCTGGCAACAAATCTGTTAGCTGTTTAATGACCCTTTGATATGATTGATCACGGGTATTATATAGCCGGGCAACAGGTCGTTCTCTTTCATACGGCTCTGTTTTATCAGATTGTGAGAACATTTCATAATCACCATTCTCAGATATATCCATCCACATCTCATTCAATAAAACTCGTAATCTTGCTGCCTGAATAATTAGCCCTTCAACTACTTTCAACTTACTAGGTGGGATTTCTTTAAATAATCTTTTTAAACGATTTTTTTCTTTGTTAACTAGCACCTCACGTTCATCTATGTCCGCCATAATATCACCTCGATTCAATCATATTTTTATGTTGGGTAGGGGTCCTATGCGATACTGCTTAAAAATCTGGAAAAACGACCCCCTCCTCCGGTGCCCCTTAGAGCAATTTTTGATGAAATATTTTAAGGGGGGGTGTTATTATCGAATCATTTTTACCACTTTTCATCGTTTTCCCATTTGTTTATCTTTTTAACAAACACTCTACCGTGTTCTTTATTATGGCAATCTACACATACTGTTTCGAGATTGTCTTTGTCTAATGCAAGTTCTGGATGATGTTCGAGTTCTTTTATATGATGGACAACTAACTGTATCTTCTTACGCTTTGCACTCTCACTGTATTCATTGGTGTCCACTCGAACACTACCGTTACGCTTACACTCTTGGCATTCATAGTTGTCACGCTTCTTTACTTGCTCACGTATACTCTTCCACTCACTACTGTCATAGAACTTACGCTTCTGTTGTTTGGTTTTGTATTCCTTCATTAATCATTGCACCACCATCCGTACAACGTTTGCACTGTAATCCATCCTTAGTTCTAGCTTGTTGCTCAGTGTATTGCTCTGTATATCCACATGATACACATCTAAACTGTACAACTTCTTGATTTCTTTTTCTCTTTAATAAGTCATCAATTAGTTTATTAATTAGACTTACATCAGCTTCTTTCTTTGCCTTTGGTGTTGTGTTTCTATGAAACTCTTCTAACACTTCAACGATTGGTGGTAATGTTTCTAAATCTACATACTCTTCAATATCATCCACACCAATAGTATTAAGGATTGTGCCAAGAACAATTGCTTTCTCAAGTTTGGTTAATTGCATCTCTTCTTTTCTCCTTCCTCGATCTTTCCACGGAATTGAATATCAAGACATTTCTCGCAATAAAAACTCCCCAAGATATGGATAGATACTTGTCTGCTATCAGCTTGTATCTGTGTTGTTTTACTATCCATCAATCGATATCTATGTTCACATTCTTTAAGTTGATTAATATTTTGTTTATACTTCTCTAACTTAAACTTATCTACAAACGCACCTTTACATTTCGGACAAACAGTAACTTCTTGATATTCATCTTCTGGTGCTTGATAAGTTTTAATTTGATAGTCACAAGCTAAACAGCATCTTGAAATATTACTCATCCACCCTCACCCCTTACACTTAAATCCTTTCTCCATTTATCTTTTTCCAGTAATTCTTTTATTGATGTTTGCATGAGATATTCCACAGAATAAAACATAGGTTTCTCGCCATACAGCTTATAATACTTAACATCTATTCCAGACTTTTTGTGCGCTTTTTCAAGTGGTTTAAGGTATTTGATATATGCTTTCTTATCAATAGACATAAGACCAAGTGCAGCAATCTTACCGTTTAAAACGCTCGCCAATTATCCTCACTCCTTAACTTTCCTTAGCATGTTCTTGAAACAATTGTATTTGCCGTTGGTTGAATTCTAGAAACAGCTTCACTAATTGTCTTCCCATCTAAAACAGTAGGAACTTTTACTGTGATGCCATCCAATTCACTCTTACCTGTAAACTTACCCATAACCTTTTCTAACTTCTCGAATACCTCCACACATTCGTTAGCAGCTTCGGTTACTTCTTTAATTCTTTCTAATGCTTCATTTGTTTCAAAATTACTTTTCTGTTTGTGCATTATGTTCGCCTTAAGACCTCCCTCGTAACCAAACCTGTAACCTTTCGTGCAGCCGTTATTGTATCCTCTTTCTTCAGCTTCCCATACAAGAGATTCGAATTGCTTATCCGTTAATATTTTCAATCTTCATCCCTCCAAAATAAAAAGCACCCGAATGGATGCTTTTTTTGTAGATTATTAATTTGTACTTTAATTCTGGTACGTGAAGTTTCATCCTTATTCCAATCACCTAATGATGAACCGCTGACATGCATCACCAATATTAAGGAACTGGAAGAAGAGCAAAAGCTCTCCCTAATAACGGTAACATTCAATCACTACCATCTGCTGGTTTCGGATTTTATGTGCCATCATTACGAAATCGATTAGACAACATATAGTTTATAAAGGAACATTATGAGTTGTGTTTTCCGCCACTTCTCACAATACAAATATATCATGTTGATTCCAAAACAACCGGCACATTTCCTGCCAAAAAGCGGTCACGACTCTGCCACTTATTCTTCCCTTACATAGTTTATAAGCAAATCGTATGGTGTACTTCTCAATAGATTTGCTTTTATTTGTTTGCCACCTGTATCGTAATCAGCAGAAAACAATTCAAAGAACGCATCTTTTTGACGTTTTGTAAAGCTTTTCCACAAACTAGGTGCTACCACCAAGTTTTCTGTGTAAGTTGGCAAAAAATTATTAATATATGTTTTGAATTGCTCTTCATTTAAACCTTCTAATTGTTGAGCGTAATCCTTGAAGAAATCAGTATCATCATTTATCCAGCTAAAAATGAAATACGATTTACCATTATTAGGAATAATGGTAAAGAATAATAATTTTATCCTTTCATCTTCCTTAGAATATATATCATTCATTTCATTCCCTTTAATATCATGAGTTAACGTAAATCCTCCACAAGCTGCCATACTTATCTCATAGTCGAACGTAAAAGTTGTGGATTGAATCATATCATAGTTCTCATTAATTAAAGCGTCATCAAAGAACTTCTTGTACACAGATACATCATTTATAGATAATTCTGTATATCTATATTCTGCTATACGAATCCTATCCTTCGTCAAAGTTGGTCTTACTCTGAATTGTTGTTTTGACACTCCCACGGCTAAAGCCGCAAGTCCTACACCTTACGGTGTAATGGATGGGATTCTTGAATGACTAAGCATT
>NZ_SEIY01000031.1:0-24457 GCF_004634455.1 Bacillus sp. 007/AIA-02/001 | reverse complement strand
AATGATCAAAATTATTATGCATGGGTACCAAAAGAAGCAAGTATCCCAAATATGTATGAAGTGAAGATAGAGAGTGTCGATGTAGAGGAAGTTCTATAACGATAAAATAGAAATGGTTTTCATTATATGTAATATTAGAATGCATTTTACTAGTTAATTGAAAATAATGCATGCGTGGGAGAAAAAGGGTGTATTGTTACTAAAAAGTACAGGGAAAGAAGGCTGTTGGATTGAGTTAAGCACCTCATTGTCAATATACGACAATAGGTGCTTTTTGCGTACAATGAAGAAAAAATAAAAGATTCATTTTCACTATATTTCATCTTTGAAATAAATGTTATAATTTGGAAAAAATATATTCTTGATTTTTAGATAATTTAAAGGTGGTAGATACTATATGAGTACATTAAAGAAAATTACTAATAATATTTCGAAGGTTATTATAGGAAAAGACGAATCGATAGAACTAGCAGCCATTGCTCTAATAGCAAGAGGACACATTTTATTAGAGGATGTACCTGGGACAGGAAAAACAACATTAGCGAAAAGTTTGGCTAAAAGTGTGGACGCTAAATTTCAAAGAATACAATTTACAGCGGATACTTTGCCGGGAGATGTTATTGGTCTTGAATATTTTCATGTAAAGGAATCGGATTTTAAAACAAGGTTAGGACCCATTTTTGCAAATATCGTATTAGTGGATGAAATTAATCGAGCTGTACCGAGAACACAATCTTCGTTACTTGAGGTTATGGAAGAGCGTACTGTTACAATTGCGAAACAGACACATTCATTACCAGAACCTTTTTTAGTTATAGCAACGCAAAATCCACTCGAATCAGCGGGCACATTTCCGTTACCAGATGCTCAGTTAGACCGGTTTTTACTCACAATACGCCAAGGTTATCCTACGAGAGAAGCTGAAAAGGAAATGATGAATCGGTTTCAAATGAATGATCCATTAGAAACGTTACATTTTATTATTTCAAGTGAAGAAATTATTACGATGCAAAAGCGTGCAAGAGAAGTGTTAGTAGGGAATGATGTGCAAGATTATCTCCTTGAAATTATTGAAGCAACTCGTAACCATGAGTTAATTGAAATTGGTGTAAGCCCTCGAGGAACGTTGGCATTTATGAGAGCAATTCAAGCACGGGCAATATTAAATGAAAGAGATTACTGTACACCAGATGATATTAAGACGCTCGCTGCATCAGTTTGTGCTCATCGTTTAACGTTAACGATTGAGGGAGAGATGAAAACGACGAAAGAACAAATTATGAAAGAAATTCTTCATACGATTAGTGTGCCAGTGGAGAATGTACGATGAATCAACAGCTTGTGTATACACCTTTAGCGGAGCCTTTCGTAATGGGGGTTATGTCAGTTGTAGCCGTTATTTTAAGTGTATTTTCAAGTAATCTACTGTTTTTATCTCTCGTATTTTTATATGTAATTTTAATAGGTGCTATGCATGTATATATACGTAAAGTATCTCGTGTTGAATGGGAATACAGTCAAGGGAATTCGAATGTTTTTATAGGTGAAACGAATATGTGCAAAATGAAAATTTCAAACAAGTCGATATTTCCTATTCTTAATATCGTATTTCGATTTAAATGTGAAAATAAGCTAACTTGGAATCATGATGAAATAAACAAAAATCATAGTACAGGTTCAAATTATTATATGAATTTTAATTTAAAAGGAAGGGAGTCAGTTTCATTTGATTTGCAAGCTGTAGCGTTAAAAAGAGGCATCGCGAAATGGGAAGAAGTTGAAATTGTTATTACTGATCTCTTTGGATTTATAACGAACCATATAACATATAAACAAGTTGATACGCCCTCTTATTTAGTCTTACCAGCTGTTCCGAAAATACAAGTTCCTGAATTACAAGAATGGTCACGAGGATTTCGAAAAGCGATGTCTTCATCCTTATATGATGAAACGAAAGTAATGGGAGTAAAGTCTTATGAAAATGAAGATTTTCGTTCCATCCACTGGAGTGCAACAGCGAAAACAGGGACGCTAACTGCGAAAAAGTATGAGCGAACACAATGTGATAAATACGCGATTTATCTCAACTTGCAAAATAAAAGTGGTGTTTCTTTGCGAAATGATATAGAGGAACTAATTGAATTAACGGCGGGTATATGTAAACAATTGCTCATGCAAAACTGTTCGTTTGAAGTATGGATCAATAGTGTAAAAGATAACGGTTTGCTACATATAAAAAATGGGGATAATCGGAAACATTTGCAAAATGTATTAAAGGTACTTGCCTCGATATCAGACCAAGATACGCCTATATCTTCTTCTTACTTTTACACAGCAGGATTTCGTCGAAAGGAACTGGATGCGGTTCCTTTAATTATTGGTACTTCACCAAAGAAATACAGTAGAACGAATAAATGGATTGTAATGAAAGAATAAGAAGGGGCTTATGTCATGGTGAATAAGAAGCGGCATATGAAAGTGAAGTTATGGAGTGTAAGAACTTTAATCATACTTTTCTTTGCGATTAGTGCGATAACGTTATCACAAGGTGTTGTGTATGTACAGGACATAGTAAAAGAGCGTTTTTTCAGTAAGACTAAGACAATATCGGAAAGAAATTATGACTTTACTAGTATAGGTGAAAATTTCGATGATTCCAAAATAGATGAAGATGAATATGAAGAAGTAGAAGATACAGGTATAAGAACGAAAACGGGTAAAAAATTTCAACCTTTCGAAAGAGAAAGTCTATGGAGTGACGTGCTTTCTGTTCTTTCAAATATATGGATTACTATAGCTTTTTATGTGATAATTGCAATATCAATTATATATGCCATCTACAAGTATATTAGGAAAAAATTGACGAAAACAGAAATAGTACAGGAGAAAGAATTGATTACAAAGCAAACTGCGGTAAGAAGCATAAAGAATGAAAAAGTCATTCATCAGTTAGAACAGCCGTTACCGACAGATAAGATAAGAAAAACGTTAGTTGAATGGGAAAGAACATTACCATTTCATGAACAGAGAAGGTCCTATGAAACGATGCAACAATGGTTAAAAAGAATTTGTAGAACAAGGGATATTATCTTGTTATATGAGTCTGTTCGTTATGGTGAAAAGACGTATACGGATTTAGATGTGGAAGAAATAATGAAGTGGGTAGAGGGAGATGGGAAGGTGGATACATAAATATTCACCTTTTCTTTTTTATATGGAAATTTGATTAACATGAATTATTTTCTTATATGAAACCGTATTCAAATAGGTAAACAAAATTAACTTTATTTACTTATACTTCATTACATGTTAACCTATACTTAATTTTTATAAATCATAATTAATTTTTGGTTTTTTAAGGGTGTGAAAATGTAATGAAATCGGTATTAAAAAGCATACTTATTTCCTTTGTTTTTTCTGCAGTAGGTATGTGTTGGTTGCTGTTCTTATTATTCAAAGGGGACGGAGACTGGTTATTGTCTTGGATAGGCGTATTAATGGCATATTTATCTTTATATACTTTAATAGATTTATATTGTAAAAATACATACGATAAAAAAATAAATAAATGGCTTATAAAAACAGCGGTGACTAGTTTTAGTTTTTCTGTATTAGGAATCTCATTTTGTATCATACATGAGCTATTAACACCATGGAGTCTTAGTTTAATGGTGTGGTATTGGTTGCTAATGTTAGTATTATTTTTAACAACTATAATATCATTAATCAGTTTAGTATTTGTTAATCGTAAAAATCACAATTTCACCGTTGGATATAGAATGCTCATACTTCTAAATGTATTTCTTACACTAGGACCAGTATTATGGCCGCTATTACTTTCTATTATTGGAAATGGTATGAATGCTAGTGCGGGCTGGTAAAAAGGAATATAAATTAGTTGTGTAAAGAATAGGATGAAAAGTTGATATAGAATTTTAAATGTTTAAGAGAACATGTTTACATAAAAAATGAAAACATGTTCTCTTTTTATTTGCATGCATAACTCTTCCTCAGTTTACCGTATTTAAATTTAAACGTAAGTATTTCGTAAGGAATGGATAAGAAAAAAGAGAGATTTATCATATAGGATGAAAGTATAGCTTGAATCAATCCGATATTAATGGAGGAGAGAAAGCCTTATGAAAAAATGTAATTCAATTAAGTTAGCAAGTTTTGCAGTTTTATTAGCGGGTACTGCTCTATTTACACCTGGTTTTACTGTGACTGCAGAGTCAACTCAAAATATTTCTAGTTCGTCACAAGTACATGATCAAAAGAATCGTAATGGCTGGAAACAAGTAATGCAGGAAACAGTACAGCTTGGTGCTGTAGGAATATTAGCTAAGACGTCTAATAACGGAAAAACTAGTAGTTTTACTGCTGGCGTGGCGGACTTAAGTACAAAGAAACCGGTGAATTCGGATTATCGCTTTCGGATTGGTAGTGTGACGAAGTCGTTTACTGCCACGACTATTCTTCAATTAGTAGGAGAAAATCGCTTACAACTTGACGATCCAATTGAAAAGTGGCTACCGGGTCTCGTGCAAGGAAATGGGTATGATGGTAATCAAATTACGATACGACAACTTTTGAATCATACGAGTGGTATCGCTGAATACTTAAAGTCAAAAGACGCGGACATAATGAATTCGAAAAAAACGTATACAGCAGAAGAAATAGTGAAAATAGGCCTTTCGCTGCCTCCAGATTTCTCGCCGGGTAAAGACTGGTTGTATTCAAACACAGGATACGTAATACTAGGAATGCTTATTGAAAAAATAACTGGAAATAGTTATGCGGAAGAAATCGAAAAGCGAATTATTGAACCTTTGGACCTATCAAATACGTTTTTACCAGGAAATTCACCCGTCATCCCAGGAAAGAATCATGCTCGTGGATATGTGAAAATGGAAGGAACAGGCGAGTTGAAAGATATTACGTATTATAATCCAAGTTTAGCTAATGCAGCTGGAGATATGATTTCTAATGCGGATGATTTAAATAAGTTCTTTTCATCTTTACTCGGTGGTAAGTTACTGAAGGAACGCGAGCTAAAAGAAATGCTTACTACAGTTCCTATAGAAGGAAAAGGGGTTGGTGACGCATACGGTCTTGGAATCTATGAGACTAAACTTCCAAACGGTGTTTCAGTTTGGGGGCATGGAGGAGGAATTCCTGGATTTACAACTTTTGCTGGGGGAGTAATTGGAGGCAAACATACATTGGCTATCAGTCTCAACTCTATAGGTGGGGTCGATATTGTTCCGCAGTTTAATAAAATGATGCAAATTGAATTTAATAAATAGATGAAAAGAAAGTGAATGGAATTTTGTTATAGTTATATTTAAAAGAGGTGCTTTTTTAAGTTCGCAACTATGGACAGTAGTTGCATTTATGATATGGCATCAAGTGTATTTCAAAGTGAAAATCAATCTTAATGCTTACGATAAAAATAAAAAGGATGTCAGTTACATGACATTCTTTTTATTTTGGATAAAAAAGGTATATAGTTCTGAAAATTGTTATTTTTTAAATTATTAAATATAATAAAGGATATAGGGGCGCCAATAGGGGAGTTATGAATGGAAAATACTTTAGTTAGTTAATTATTTCTCGTTTTAATCAAAATGATTATGAGTTGATTTGGAGTTGAATACAATGGGAGAAAATCATTATAAATGGAGTAATAAACAATTACGAGAGCATGTTGAAGTAATAGATGGTAAAAGAAGTCCGCACATTTTATGTAAGAACGCAACTTATTTAAATTCCTATATGCGCGAGTGGATGCAAGCAAATATTTGGATCTATGATGACCGGATTGTTTATGTAGGGGAAAAGCTGCCAGTGCAACTGCATGAATGTGAAGTCATTGATTGTGATGGAAAGTATGTAGTTCCAAGTTACATAGAACCTCATGCACATCCATATCAATTATATAATCCTGAAACTTTAGCGAATCATGCGATGCAGTTTGGGACAACAACTTTTATTAATGATAATTTAACTTTATTTTTCACATTACAACGTGAAGAAGCATTTCGTTTATTAGATGAATTTGAAAAGATTCCAGCAAGTATGTATTGGTGGTGTCGTTTTGATGGACAAACTGAATTGCAAAACGGGGAAACTTTATTTAATCGTGAAGAAATAATAGAATGGCTTAAGCGTAAAGCAGTTCTTCAAGGCGGCGAACTAACAGCGTGGCCAAAACTATTACATGGCGATGATGAAATGTTAACTTGGATGCAGGAAACGAAGCGATTGCAGAAGAAAGTAGAAGGACATTTTCCAGGTGCATCTGAAACGACTTTAGCGAAGTTAAAACTGTTAGGTACAGATTGTGATCATGAAGCGATGACAGGGCAGGAAGCTTTCACTCGTCTTATGCAAGGTTACACTGTTTCCCTAAGAAATTCTTCAATCCGCCCAGATTTAGAAGTTTTACTGAAAGAATTATTGGAACTAGGCGTAAAGCAGTTTGATAGATTCTTTTTTACAACAGACGGCTCACATCCTTCGTTTTATGAGAATGGAATGACAAACGTTATGATTTCTACCGCGATAAAACAAGGAGTGCCAGTAATAGATGCATACGATATGGCAAGTTATAATATTGCTCGTTATTATAATATGGAACATGTACATGGTTCGATTGCGACAGGTAGAATTGCTAATATCAATATTTTAGAAAGTAAAGAAAACCCAGTACCAATTAGTGTCCTTGCAAAGGGGAAATGGGTGAAGCGTGACGGTGTAAATACACATGAGGCATTACATATAGACTGGAGTAAACATAAAGTAACTCCATTATCATTAGATTGGTCAATAGAAAAAGAGGATATGATTTTCTCTAATAAAACGGGGATACACTTATTAAATAACGTTATTACAAAACCATACACTAGTGAAATCAATATAGACTGTGATGAATTGTCCACAGATCATGATGAATGTTTCCTTATGATGATTGCTCGTGATGGCAGTTGGCAAGTGAATATAGCTGTCAAAGGTTTTGCAAAAGAACTAGGTGGGCTTGCTAGCTCTTATTCTGGTACAGGTGACATCATTCTTATTGGAAAAAGAAAAGAAGATATGCTTACAGCTTTTCGTAGAGTAAAAGAGCTCGGTGGTGGAATGGTCATAGTAGAAAACAATGAAGTGTTACACGAAATAGCATTACCATTGCTCGGGATTATGTCTAATTTAAAAATGAGAGAATTAATACAGGAAGAGAAACAGATGGTGAAATTACTACAAGAGCGTGGCTACGCGTATGATGATCCAGCATTTACAATTTTATTCTTTTCTGCGACGCACTTGCCTTTTATACGAGTAACACCTATAGGATTATATGATGTGAAAAGTAGTAAGGTAGTTGCCCCGCCCGTGAATTTGATAAAGCAATATTAAAAGGAAAGATCCTATAAAAATTTTATTTTATAGGATCTTTCTTATTATTAGCATAAGAATATTGTAAGCCTCAAATGATATAGTATCTAAATCATTTGAGGTGATATGTAAATATGAAAAAAATATTTTACATTTTAAGCGTATTTATTCTGTGTGTATCGATACAACACGTTGTACATTCCCAATCAGATGCACCAGAGTTATCTTCGGATTGTCTCGAAGAAAGAAAAGTTAGAGATGAAAAGTATGTGAAGAATATAATACAGGACATTAAATCCACATTTAATTTAAATATTGATGAACATAGTTTTTGGGAAGTAAGTAAAAGAGATCTGGAGGCTGCTCATTTGATGTATGGTGGAAAGGAAAATGATTCTTATTATACTTCGCTAACTAAAATTTATGACAGTGGTGGATTTAGCGAACAGCCCAGCCTATTTGTGAGGGCGCAAGAAGCATTTTTACTTTATAAAGAAAAAGATAATATCAATGTAATGAAACGCCTAAAACTAGACGTTGAAAAAGGGGAATGGCTCGTTATAAAAACGAAAAAGAAGAAAGGGAAAAAAGTGAAATTTAAGCCGTTGCAATGTGAAAAAGATTATATGAAAAAGAGAAATGAATAACAAAATACTTATTCATGCTGTTTTTATTCAACGATATTTTGCTGTTGATTTGAAATAGAAAAAGGTAAACAAACATATTAGCTTTATGGAATATGTTTGTTTACCTTTTTTTGAGAGATTTAATAATTGGGGATTATTTACTGCCTAATGAATTTATAACATTCAATGAATTCGTTCTTCATAAACATTAGATTTTGTGTCAAATGATTTATACATTGCCGAAACACCTATGTATATTTTATTCTACAGTATTTATAAAAGAATGTTGGCTATTCATAAGAAATATGATTGGCACGGTTTTTGCTTGTATTACATGTAAGGAAGGGAGATTGTATGTAAGGAATCTGTACTCGTAATAGTATAAAACAAGCTACTATTGCATTATTAATCATAGTTGTATTTATAGGGGAACTGTAAATACATACAAATAAGTGGTTTTTTGATTTTAAAATTCTGAATTTTCATTTAAATTATTAGGGGGCAATGGTATGGTTAAATATTCGAAAATTTCTAAGTGGATTCTTGGTGTTGGACTAGTGACAATAACATGTAATGGTTTGCAAATTCAAGCAGAGACAAAAGAGAAAAATGTGAAGAACGTATTACAAATGGAGCCGGTAGGAATACAGAAATCTGTTGATGAATTGGCGCACCCTTCAAAAGTACAAGAAAATGAATCTTTTACAAAACGGTTAAAATTAGCGGATTTATCGCAGCGTCCACTAGCACCAACCGATAATATTAAGCCGTTAGCTGAAGAAAAAAAGTATTCGATGGCTGAGTTAAATCAATTAAATAATAAACAATTAACTGATCTTCTTGTGACAATTAAATGGTATCAAATTCCGGAATTATTTCAGTTTAATAGTGATAGTCTTAAATTCTATCAAGATGATAGCCGAATGCAAGCGATTATTAATAAACTAGCAGAACAAGGACAAGCTTATACGCAAGATGATTCAAAAGGGATTGAAACATTAGTAGAAGCTCTACGTGCAGCGTTTTATTTAGGTTTTTACCATGATGAATTAAGCAAACTAAATGAGCGTAGTTACCATGATAAATGTTTACCAGCTTTAAAAACAATTGCAAAAAATCCAAATTTCAAACTTGGTACATCAGAACAAAATAAAGTAATTGCATCATATGGAAAATTAATTGGAAATGCATCAGCAGATGTTGAAACGGTTTTATATGCAGGTGAAATTTTTAAACAATATAACGATAATCTTGCAACTTTCATTGAAGACCGAACAAAAGGAGACGCTATATATGAGTTGATGAAGGGAATTGACTTTGATATTCAGACGGATATGTACACGACTGGAAAAGAGCCAAAAGATACGATGTGGTTTCGAAATATTGATAACTTTATTAATGAAATAAATCGTTTTGCACTACTTGGTACAGTAACAAATAAAAACGGATGGTTAATTAATAATGGAATTTACTATGCTGGCCGATTGGGCAAGCTTCATAGCACGCCCACAAAAGGACAACAAGTTGTTACAGATGCAATGCGAATTTATCCATATTTAGGAGAGCAATACTTTGTTGCGGCAGAACAAATTACTACAAATTATGGAGGAATAGATGCGAATGGAAAAACTGTAAATTTAGATCAAATTCGAGAAGAGGGTAAAAAGAAATATTTACCGAAAACGTATACGTTTGATGATGGTGCAATTGTCTTTAAAGCTGGGGATAAAGTTAGCGAAGAGAAAATTAAACGTCTATACTGGGCGGCAAAAGAGGTGCGTTCTCAATTTTATCGTACAGTTGGTAGCGATAAACCACTTGAAAGTGGACATGCTGATGATGTGTTAACGATGGTTATTTATAATAGCCCAGATGAGTATCAATTTAATCGTCAACTGTACGGATATGAAACGAATAATGGTGGGATTTATATTGAAGGGACAGGGACTTTCTTTACATATGAACGTACACCAGAGCAAAGTATTTATAGTCTGGAAGAATTGTTCCGCCATGAATTTACGCACTACTTACAGGGAAGGTACGAAGTTCAGGGATTATGGGGTCAAGGGGAAATGTATCAAAATGAACGTTTAACATGGTTTGAAGAAGGGAATGCAGAGTTCTTTGCAGGTGCAACGCGATTAGATAGTGTAGTACCACGAAAAAGTATAATTGGTGGGTTATCTAATGATCCTGCAAAACGTTATACAGCATCACAAACATTAAATGCGAAATATGGAACGTGGGATTTTTATAATTATTCGTTTGCACTGCAATCATATATGTATAATAAGCGCCCAGAAATGTTCGATAAAGTACATGATTTAATTCGCGCAAATGATGTTTCAAGTTACGATGAATACCGTGCTACATTAAGCAAAGATAATAAGTTAAATGAAGAATATCAATCTTATATGCAAATGCTTATTGATAATCGTGATAAGTATACAATTCCACAAGTATCAGATGAGTATTTAACTCAGCATGATCCAAAATCGCTTTCGGACGTTACGTCAGATATTACGAATGAAGCGAAATTAAAAGATGTGAAAGTAACAAAGAATAAATCACAATTCTTTAATACATTTACACTACAGGGGACATATACAGGAAGTGCGGCTAAAGGAGAAGTTGAGGACTGGAAAGTGATGAATGAAGCAACGAATGATATGTTGAAACGTCTTTCAGGAAAAGAGTGGACTGGATATAAAACATTGACTGCTTATTTTGTAAATTACCGTGTAAATAATGCTGGGCAATTTGAATATGATGTTGTGTTTAGCGGAGTGAATACGGAAGAAGGTACGGCTGTAGAAAAAGAACCGAATAATTCATTTGAAACAGCAAACCCACTATCTTTGAATATTTTGTTAAGAGGAACCTTGAGCGATCAAGATCAGGGGGATAAATTTGTTATTGATGTAAAGGATCAAAAAGATTTACAAATTTCTGTTACGAACGAACAAAATCTTGGATTGAACTGGGTATTATATTCTGAATCAGATTTAAATAATTATGTAGCTTATGCAACAAAACGTGATGGGAACAAATTGCTTGGAAATTATAATGCAAAGCCAGGGAAATATTACTTAAGTGTATATAAGTATGGTGGTGGAACAGGGAATTATACGGTACAAGTAAAATAGTTTACTATAGTTTGTTTTGAAAGGCTACTTATTACATTTTTTAGCGAAATAAAGTATGTAATGTTAAACATTAAACTAATTCAACATATCCCTGTTCTAATTATAGAACAGGGATATGTTGGCTTTATATTTTTAAATTAAATAACCTCATTGGATTTTGATAAGAAAATAATTAATATAGATCTGAATTCTCATTCGTAAAGCATGTTTTAATCTTCTTAATGCTCTTTCATTTTTGTCTCGATTTTTGTTTTCAAATCAGTTGATACTTGATTGAAATACCCCAAAACGATCTCCCTAATATCATCGGATATAACTTTCAAATCACTAGCTAAGTTTTCAGCGAGATGTTCTTTTTCTATTGGCTGTAACTTCGTATAAAATTCACCAGCCTGCGTAAAGTCATCCTGTTTCGTTATAGAAGCTCTTTCAAGTTTACCTTCAACGTACCTTCCTTCACCGGTTGTAATTTGATTAGCAGGTGTCCAATCTTGCTGCTGGTTAATCGTTAATTTGCGAAATTCTGGACCAATTCTTCTTCTTTGTGAATCACTGTAAATGTTAGCGCGCCCTTGCAGCATTTTATCATCTGATAGTTCTGCACCATCCAGTAAATTAGAAGGGGAGAATGCGACTTTTTCTACTTGTTCCATAAAATTTTCAGGATTTTTATTTAATACCATTTTCCCGACTGGTATGAGAGGATACGTTTGTTCATCCCATACTTTTGTGTCATCTAAAGGATCATAAGAAAGGTGCGCTTCATCTTTCGGATCCATGAGCTGGACGTATAAACCATACTCCACTGGTTTACCATTTTCAATAGCATCATATAAATCTTTCCCGCTATAATCAGGATTTTCGGCAGCTAGTTTAATTGCTTCTTTACTAGTAATGTACTGTACACCTTCAAACGGGTACCAATGATACTTTACATACTTTCGATTACCTTCCGCATTTCTCCATACATATGTATTAACACTATGTCCTGGAATGTGGCGAAGACTTTTGGCCGTACCATTATTAGAGTATAAACGGACAACAAAATGAATAGATTCAGGTGCTTTAGCGACAAAACTCCAAAATCTATTAGGGTCTATTAAGTTATTTTTAGGTGAAGGCAATAATGCTTGAATCGTTTCAGGGAAACGCATCGGATCACGGACAGAAAAAACAGGAATGTGATTACATAAAAGGTCAAAAATGCCTTCTTTTGTATAAAATTTTGTAGAAAAACCGCGTACATTTCTAGCAGTATCCGGTGTTCCTTTCGTACTAACAGCTAACGAAAATCGCACCATAACAGGAACTTTCTCATTAGAATTTTGTAAAAAACTTAATTTAGTATGTTCAGACATCGAATATATCGTTTGAAAATAACCGAACGCACCAAATCCTTTTACATGAACAGGTCTTTCTAAAATTTTTTCATGAATAAATTCTTGTAACGTCTCGTGAAGTACACTATCTTGCTCTAGAACAGGTCCACGTGAACCAACTGTTTGTGAGTGAAGGGTAGCTTGTTCATTACGTTCGCCTTTTTCATTAAAGTGATTCCCTAGTAAAGATTGCCCCTGTTTATCATAGTTTTCATTCATCGATATAGCCTCCAAATTTATTTCGTCTATTGTTACTAAATATGATTTTATAATCTTGATTATGTATGATATGCAAAGTAGTAACAGACCGCTAGATGAAAAAAACGTGTATGTAGTGGACCTGTTGAAATAGAAGAAATTATGGAAAAATGAATATCGTGAAGAAAATTACTATTAAAATTTTAATCTGAAAAATGAATTTATACATGAGTTTATAGAGAATGAACAGAAATAAACAGGGAAAATAAATAGGAGGAATTTAACATGTCGGATTGGTTTCAATTAGATAAAGAATATATGATGTCTACATATTGTCGTACAGAGGTTGCAATGGAAAGAGGAGAAGGATGTAAACTATATGATGTAGATGGTAAAGAGTATTTAGATTTATTTTCTGGCGTAGGAGTAAATGTATTAGGATACAATCATCCTAAAATTGTACAAATGACAATGGAGCAAGTTACAAAATCGTTGCATTTACCGTTTCATTTTTTAAACCCAGTTGCGATTGAGTATGCAAAGAAATTAGTGGATTGCTCATTAAAAAACGGAAAGGTCTTTTTTACAAACTCTGGTACGGAAGCGACAGAAACAACTTTGAAATTAATTGATAAATATAGAGCTAATACGAATGAAGAACGTGAAGGAATTGTAGTGCTGAAGAAAAGTTTCCATGGGCGTACGTTAGGGGCACTACATTTTACGAGACAAGAAAGTGTATATCAAAATTTCCCTAAAACATCGATTCCTGTATACGAAGTAGAGCGCGAAAATATAGACCAATTAGAAGAGACTATTATTAAAGAAAACCCAATTGCGATTATGCTAGAGCCTGTATTAGGAAGTGGGGGGATTTATCCTTTATCAAGTGAATATTTGCATGGTATTCAATATTTATGTGAAAAATATAATGTACTTCTTGTCGTTGATGAAGTTCAAAGTGGTATGGGGAGAACCGGGAAACTGTTTGCGTATCAAAATTTTAATATCACACCGGACATTATTCAAATTGGTAAAGGAGCAGGAGGCGGGATACCGCTAGGAGGAATTATTGTAGGTGAAAAGCTATGTGATGTATTTGCACCTGGAGATCATGGAACAACATTTGCTCATTCATCAATGGGAACGGCTTTAGGGTTAACGGTATTAAACACATTGATTGAAGATGGTTTAATGCACGAAGCGTATGAAACGTCACTATATTTAAATGATAAATTACAAGAAATTCAGAAAGAAAATTCTTATTATATTCAGGAAGTACGTCATGCTGGTATGATGTTTGGAATTAGTTTAAATGATACAAATGAAAATGTGAAAAAATTACAGGTAGAGCTAATGGAGAAAGGGATATTAGTTGACGTAACACAAGGGAATATCATCCGTTTACTTCCTCCATATATAATTACAAAAGAAGAAATTGATACATTTATTACTCAATTTATTACTTGTATGGATAAGGTTGCTACTGTAGTAAGTGCTTAAAAATTAAAAGCTATATTTTATATAAAGTGCACTCTAATTGTTGGGGATAGTTTACAATTGGAGTGCATTTTTTATAGTTGAATTTTGTAAAATACAGTCGTTTGTATATGATAACGGAAAAATAGAAGGAATTTCGTTATATTTGAGTGGTGAAGAAAAGGGAAAGTATAAAGATAGTAGATAAAGCGGGTGGTTTAAATAACTAATGATAGAACGTTTTGAAAATAATAGCATACGAATATATAAATAATAAGAATGAGGTGATATATTGGAAAATAATGATATTCAATTTACTTCTTTACAAATGAGAACGGATAAATATGGATGGGCTAGTATTCAATATACAAATAAAAAGCAGGCTATCTTATATACTCGAAACGGAGGAGTAGAATGGGATGTTGTCAATCCTCTTAATTCAATTGTATTATTTGGGTATCCAATAAACGCTCGAAGCTCTTGGGCATATGGTTTAACAAAAAAGAATGACGATTTATTGCCAGCTATATTTTATACAGTTAATAGAGGAGAAAGGTGGAGTGAGTTTATTTTACCGGTTGAAGAAGATTGGGAGAAATCGACTGATGTTCAAGTACAATTGCATGCTACGAATATGGATAGTATATGGATTGTATTATCTAGAAAGCTTGCATCAAATAAATTTGAACATAATTTATACTATTTGAAAACGAAAGGGAAAGTTTGGAAAGTAATAAAAAATATAAGTATTAGTGATAGTATTTCAGGGATAACATTTATAAACGATCTAATTGGGTTTATTTCACTACAAAAACATTATGAAACATCAACGGTATTTAAAACAATAAATGGTGGGGAAAGTTGGCATCCTATAAAAGATATTCCAAGTCTTGAAGGAATTAATAATGGGACTGCTATGGCTTATAAAGCAATCTATAAAAATAAATTATTAGTAATACCAACTAAAAAGAATGATGATGTATTTTTAATGAATTACTCATTTGATAAGGGGAATTCGTGGCATATTTCAAATAAAACAATAAATACTAGTAAAGTGGCTGTTTCGTTTTTTAGTTCCTATTATGGCTGGGTTATAAATAGTGAAAATGGAAGTGTATATCAAATAATAAAAAAAGGATCAAAATGGATCAAAGTATCAAGTAATCCATTATTAAAAAATGTATTTTGTTTGCATTTTTTTAATCGGCGTAAAGGTTGGGCGTGTAATAAAAAAGAAATATTTACTACAAAAGATCGCGGTATAACATGGAAAAAGGTAGTATATAAAATTAATAATATTGATAAGTTTATTTAAAAGAGTCCTAAAGAAATTAGGACTTTTTTTATTTTTAAATGGTGAGAGTTGTAACAAACAATGATAAGAGAAAAGAGGTAAGTGCAGAACTTATATTTTCAAAAATAGACGGTTGTTTTTACACAGTATAATTCACTTTTGAATATGTTAATAAAGTAGCGAATTCACAGGAAATGGTAATACTTAATATTTTATGTCACATGATGTGTAAAGGGGGCGTGTAATGAAATCGTTAACGGTTATTATTTTGTATAGTGAAAGAGAGCAAATATTAGAAGAGTCAATTCAATCTATATGGAAGCTAAATCCTCTTGAAATTATAATTTTCGTTCCTAACGATAGAAGTAATTTGTATGAAATAGCAAAGAAACATAAATGCCATATTGTTTTGATGGATAAATATAGTACGTATTATGATGGGTATGAAGCTTCTGTAAAGGCAGCAAAAGGAGATGTATTGTTATTTGTAGATAGTAATTTTTTATTATCTTCAAATGAAATGAAGAATTTTATTGAGCCAGTCGTTACAAATCAGGCTGATGTAGTATTAAACAAAATAGATAAATTTATAGAAGTTGATAAATGTCCAAATATGGATATTGTATGGAGAAAAATGTTAAATGAAATTTTAAGTCGACCAGATTTAAAAAGCAATTCAATACTTTCGTTACCATATGCGCTTACGAAGGAAGTAGTGGGAAACATCGGCTTTAATTATATGGAAGATATCGTTCTATCTTATATGAAGATTGTGAATCAGGGGTGGCGGATTAACGATCAATGTGCAATAAGAACGTTATCTAAAGATGAAATGTTCGAAGAAGAAGGGTATTTATTTAAAAAAGAATTATTAGAAAATGAAAAAGAGAAAGTGGAAAAATATTTAATTGGTATATCCAAATGGATAGAGAAAAAGGGAAGAAGAGTAGGTTTTACTGATGCAGGAAAAAGAAGAGATATTATTCAAAGATTAGGTGAAAGCAAGCAGTATCCTTCGTATCATCGAGGCTGGGGAATGCATTCTTCAATTTATAACGGGAAACAACTTTCTGTCATTATACCAGTACAAAATGAAGAAGAGACTATAGAACAAGTAATACTTGAGGCGAGAAAAATAGAACCACTAGAAATAATTGTCGTTGTAAATGGTTCGACAGATCAAACGGCTAATATTGCTAAAAGACTTGGTGTTACTATTATTGAATATAACGAACGACTTGGTCATAATGTTGGACGTGCTATTGGAGCGCTTGAAGCTACAGGAGATATTCTTTTATTTATTGATGGTGATTTTAGTGTTTCAGGAAGTAATTTGCATCATTTTACAAAAGCAGTTTCAGCTGGTGTAGACATAGCATTAAATGATTTGAATCCGATGTTACATCCTCCGTTTTATGTTGTAGACGTCGTAAAATATATGCTTAATTTAGCATATAATCGTCCAGAATTAAGCAATGGCTCATTAGTAGCAATTCCACATGCTATGAGTAGATCATGTTTAGATGCAATAGGCTGGGAAAGCTTACTATGCCCTAGTCTTGCACAAGTAAAAGCTATATTACAAGGGTATAGAGTAGAATGTGTACATTACGTTGATGTTGTAAAACCGAATAGAATTCGTTTAATGGAGAATGTAAGTCACAATGGACATCCTCCAGCAGTATTAAGAATAATTGGTGATCACGTTGAAGCTCTCTCTTACTTAATAGAACATCTTGAAATAGATGGAAAGGGTGATTAAACTGTTAGACCAGTACAAAAAAATTAACATTTCATATGAACAATTATGGCAAATGGATTTTCAAATTACAGAACCATTTATACTCAAGGTTGATTGGGATAAAGTAACGTATGAATTTTTAATTCGTATTAAGCCCGATGCTTCTAACACTATTGTTTTTGGATCCGGAGCAGGTGGGTTTCAAGAACAGCCAATTGGTCCACCTATTTTTCATCGACATTCTTGGATGGATGAATTTGAAGATACTGTTATATATTATAATGACCCTACGTTATATCTTGGAAAATTATCTTTAGGCTGGGGACAGGGAGAGTTAAATAGATTTTATTTACAAGATATAGCAAATATTTTAGAAATAGTATTTGTAAAGTTAAAAGTTGATTCGAAAAATGTGTTGTTTTATGGCAGTTCCGGGGGAGGATTTATGTCTTTAATTTTAGCTGGATTCGTTAAGGGCTCCACAGCTTTAATTAATAATCCTCAAACAAATTTATTAAAATGGATACCTGTACCAATAAATCTAGTTTTCGATTTGTCTTATCCAAATTTATCAAGAGAAGAAATTGAGGAGAAATTTGGCGAAAGAATTAATGTTGTGAAATTTTTTAATCACATTAAATATGTACCGAATATTTATTTTTTACAAAATTTCGCGTGTGAATTTGATGTGCAAAATCATTTACTACCATTTATTTCTGAATTAGAGCAACTTGATAAAGACACGGAAGTAAATCAAATTATAATTGACTTATATTTTGATAAAAAAGCAGGGCATGCAGCTGTAGGGAAGAGTGAAACAATTGAATATATAAAAAAAGTAAAACCTAATCAGACTGTAAAAGAAGAACAAAAAGAAGTGGACCTATCAGTCGTTATAGTTTTAGGAGAAGAAAAATCAAAATTGAATCAAATTTTAAATAAAGTGCAGCATATAAAACCAATAGAAATTATTATTGTAGCTGATGATAGAATGAGTGCGATACAATCTATACCAACATTTGTTGAAAGTAACGTTGTTGTGATTGAGGAGAAAAGTAAACGGAAAGCACCAGTTCATGGGGCAAAAATCGCCAATGGTGATGTAGTCTTATTTTTAGATGGGGAAGATGTTATTTTTTCGGTAGAATTAGAGCGATTTATAGAACCGATACTGAAAAAGGAACAGGATGTAATCTTAAATAACATAGACTCCGTATGTTTTGAAAAGATGAGAGTAGAATGGCCAAGTATTGCTATGGTGTATAGAAAAATAGTAAACGATGTATTGGGGCGTATGGATTTAAAATATGATTCGATGTTATCTATGCCATATGCTATTACTAAAAAAGCAATTGAAGACATTGGATATGATATCTTGCAGAACCCTATTCTGTCCCAAGTCACTCTTATTGAGAAAGGGTGGCGACTACAATCCTCGTCAGCCATCACTAACACCTCCTTGAATAATATGCCCGCAAACGAAACCTCTTTCTATAAAAATGAATTAACTAAATTAGAAGTATATGAGATTAAAGAAAATATAAAAGCTTTGGAGAGTTGGTTACAACGAAAAGATGATAGAGGTAACTATACAGATGGAGGAAGAAAAAGAGAAATTATAGAGCAGTTAAAAAAACAAAAGAATTATTCACGTTTCCATAAAGGATGGGGAATGAATTCATCAATTTATAATGGAAAACAGTTATCAATTATTATACCAGCACAAAATGAAGAATCAACGATTAAAGAAGTTATTCTTGAGGCAAGAAAAATTGAACCGAAAGAAATAATTGTTGTCATTAATGGGTCAACAGATCAGACAGAAGTAATCGCTAAGCAATCAGGGGCAACAGTAATTGTTTATGAAGAAAGATTAGGGCATGATGTAGGACGGGCAATTGGTGCACAAGAAGCCACAGGGGATATACTTCTCTTTATTGATGCTGATTTTGCTATTCCAGCAAAAGATCTTCATCCGTTAACGCAAGCTGTTGCGGATGGTGTTGATATGGTTTTAAATGATTTAAATTTAAATCTTAGATTTCCTCTATATATTGTAAGTTTATATAAATATATGTTGAATATTGCTTGTAACCGTAAAGATTTAGGGGT
Source organism: Bacillus sp. 007/AIA-02/001 (assembly GCF_004634455.1). Taxonomy (NCBI): domain Bacteria; kingdom Bacillati; phylum Bacillota; class Bacilli; order Caryophanales; family Bacillaceae; genus Bacillus; species Bacillus sp. 007/AIA-02/001. Next base: position 5,090 of record NZ_SEIY01000031.1, on the reverse strand, counting down.
AGGATCTACAATTGCTGTTCCCCATGCTATTAGTAGAAAATGTTTAGAGGGAATTGGCTGGGACACTCTTCACACAGCGTGTGTTGCACAAGTAAAGGCAATATTAGAAGGGTATAAAGTCGGATGTGTCCATTTTGTAGATGTAATGAAACCAAATCGTATTCGGCCACAAGAGCATTTTGCGACGATAGGACATCCACCAGCTGTATTGAGAATTACTGGGGATCATTTAGAAGGACTTTCATATTTATTGAAGAATAAGGATTTTAAAGATTTATTTTAAAAGGTAAATTTGTCTATTGAATGAGTAACTTAAACATTTCATTTATGCAACTTGACGATATTTAGTATTGCAATGAAACTAAAATCAAAAATTTTTATTATTTTTAGCTCAGGTACAAGTGAAGAGCATGTTTCACTGACTGATAGTAAATGAACAAGTAACTAAAAGGTAAAGGCTTCTTTATATATGAAGAAGCTTTTATCTTTTTTATTTTAAGTATGGAAGGTAAAGGGTAAATAAAGTTGTATTTTTATTTTTGGATAAATAGATATTAGATATAAGAAAGAAGGGAATATTTTGTCTTGCATCAATAAAAGTTGTTTTAATATTTCTTTAGAAACTAAAGTCAATCCAAATGGTGGGGCAGAAATATTCGTAAGGTGCAATGATGAATGTTTATCTAATTTTAATGTAATACCGTTTATTATATGTGTTTCTATTTCAGTAAAGGATGATTTGAGTTTTTTAGTTGATTTAGATAGTTTAATAAAACGTTAATTTTCTATGCAGTTAATAATAAAATAACATCTAATTTATAAGACTTAGTAAGAGAGTCGTGTCCGAATTTAATTTACTGCATATATTGTTAAAAGAAAGGAGGGAGAGTTATGGCATGTACTACGAATAATGTTTGTTTAGATGTGTGTCTTAAAATTACAATTACCCCTGGTAGTGGAATTGATGCAGTAGTCGATTGTGGAGGCACATGTGGGACAAGTCCTACTATTGTAATTAGTCCTAGTGGATCAATTGTTATTACTTTACCATTAGTTGCATGTTTCTCAATTGCACTAAAAGATGATTTAAGTGTTGACTCTTCATTAACAAGCCTCTATTTTCAAACTTCTTAAGAAAGATACAGAAATGAAAAGCCTGCCTGCTACTTTTCTTTTGATCTAATGTGAAAATAAAAAAGATGGTTACAACCATCTTTTTTATTTTGCTATATATTTAAAATAAATTCATATATTATTTGGTGGTAAGAATATACAATTAAAAGCATTCAGTGTTTCTTTTTTGTTCGATGAGGTAAGAAATTGCTTCTATATGATCACCAATGATTTGTTGCGTTGCTAATGAAAGGTAGCCTTCCTGCGAGAAGTGTTTTTCTGGTCGAACTCGATTTATCTTGTCAACGTCGATAGAATGAACATTTTGTACATGCAATCCTGCTAAAATTGTTTTAACTTGACTTAAGGTTGGTGAAAGAAGAGAATCAAACCCAATTGTATCAATGCATTTTCGACTAAAAGCATGAGGGACAGCAGTTGTGGAGCCCATACCTAAATCTTTTCGATTACATGCTAAATTAACAACATGCTTACATGCAGTTACGATAGTATAAGGAACACGATACATGTAGTAGTGCTCTAATTTATTTAAAGCTAAATCGGTTCCATTTTGAACAGATTGTACAAATGGTAATAAATCAGAACTAGGAATTAAGAAATCACCATCAATAAATAATAATATATCACCTTTTGCAAAATATGCACCAACGGCACGTCCGGTATCAATGCCGAGTGCTTCTTTGTAAGTAATAACTGTTGCACCGCAATTCTTCGCCAATTCCTCTGTTTTATCTGTTGATCCATTAACAATAATGATGATTTCTAAAGGTTTTAATTTCTGCACCTCAAAAATGATAGATTCTATCGTTTTTTCTTCATTTTGAACAGGGATAATGATGGATAATTGTTTATTTCCATAAGTATTTGAATAAAACTCTTTACCTGTAATTATTTTGGATATAGCTCTTTGTTCGCCGTTTTGAAGTTCTAAAATAATATCCCGCCTTCGATTATTATCAGTATAGTTTCCTCTTGAATCTTGTAATATATTTACCCAATTTTCAATTGCTTCTAGGTGATAACGAATGAGTTGTTTTGAGGGGAAGGAGGGAATTTGCGGTATAGAAATTTTAAAATGATTGCTAATGCGAAAATTATTTTTAATAATTTTCATTTGTGCTAATATCGGATTTAATAAACTTTCTGGAGTAATTGCTTCAAGAATTTCCTTTGTTACCGCGTAGGGAGGAAATAATAGTGAGTTAACATGTAAATCTGGACGATGAAAGAAATGATTCGTAACTTGCTGCCAAATCATTTCTATAGTTGGCTTTTGCTTTTGATAAAAAAAATCATCTAAATTGTTTAATACTAAGTCAGCTGATTTATCTAGTAATGGTTGAAGAAATTGTTTAAGTAAGGAAGGGGGGATATTGTAATTTGCATCTAAAAATAAGAGGTACTTACCTTTTGCTTTTTTGGCACCAATTACATAACAATTAGTTGATTCTGTCGGTTCTTCTAATGTGATAATTTTACAATTGTAAGATTGTGCAATATCAATGGAATCATCGATACATCCGTTAATAGTAAGGATAATTTCTAAAGGCTGTAGTTGTTCACAGGCTTTCAAAATTTCAGGTAAAACTTTTATGTTATGCTGTATACGAATAATAATAGAAATCGGATTTTTACACATAAGTAGTCTCCTTTTTAATCAGAGGTAGTTATTAATAAGGTTAGATAAAATAGGATATATATATTTTATTATATACGTAACGACTATTTAGTTTTATCAGACTTAGAATTTTCATTACTTGAATTGGAACCTTTATTTATTCCAGACGCGAGTAAATTATTGAGAACGCTAAGGTCTAATTGCATAGGGATTGAGTTTTCGGATGTAGTTTTCTCATTTTCTTTTTTTGTAGTTAATATAGTCTTTATATTTTTTATTTCTTTATATTGTTTTAAGGTAATGAAAAATCCAGAAATAATGAAGAGAAAAGAAACAGTAGTAAGTAAAAGTATTATTTCCAACATAAAAGAGCCTCCTTTAAAACTATAATAATATTATAGTTAAATGTAATAAAACAGAATTCGAGTTAATGAGTTCACTTTTTAAATATATGCAAATCTTAAGTAAAAGTTACTGATTTCTAAGTTAGAGGAAGCAATTATAGAAACGTTATAAATATAAATAAATGAAAGTTTCATTTGTAGTGTAAAGGTATATATTATATAAGCTAAACGTCATTTTATAACAAGTTAAACAGGGTTTAATTTTATATAAAAAGAGCATTTAATTGGACAAATAATTAATTATGTGAAATAATAATAACAGATAAGGAGACGTTGTTTTTCCTTAAGTGCTTCGAATTAATTTTATTCAATAAGAGAAGGTGTGCTTAAAGAAGTTAAATTAAATAAGGAGCTGTTTTATTATATGCAACAAAATAATGATTTAAATTTTGAACCTCAAGACGTTAATATTGTCAATCCTAAACAAGCCAGGAAAGCAGTAATTGCTACTGGTATAGGGAACGCAATGGAGTGGTTTGACTTCGGATTATACGCGTATTTAGCGGTAATTTTAAGTCAATTATTCTTCTCAGGTGTTGATAATAGTGGATTGCAACTTGTACTTACATTCGGTACATTTGCAGCAGCCTTTCTCGTTCGACCAATCGGAGGTGTATTCTTTGGTAGAATAGGAGATAAGTACGGCCGAAAAATCGTGTTAAGTACTACTATTATTTTAATGGCACTTTCTACATTATTCATCGCATTACTACCAACCTATGAACAAATTGGTGTATGGGCACCAATACTACTTTTAGTTGCCCGAATGATTCAAGGCTTCTCTACAGGCGGCGAATATTCAGGAGCAATGGTTTATATCGCAGAATCTTCTCCAGATAAAAAGCGTGGTATACTCGGTAGTGGTCTTGAAATTGGAACACTCTCAGGTTACATTGCTGCATCGGTAATTGTTACCATTTTGACGTTATTGTTAACAGATGAGCAAATGCTCAGCTGGGGATGGCGTATTCCGTTCTTAATAGCTGCACCAATTGGTTTGGTCGGTTTATACTTACGCCGTCATCTAGATGAATCTCCAATCTTTGAAGAGATGGAAAAAGCACAAGAGGAATCTGAAGACAATGAACAATTTTCATTTATGGATATTATTAAATATCACAAAAAAGACTTCTTATTAAGCACAGTAATTGTCGCCTTCTTTAATATTACAAATTATATGATTCTTTCGTATATTCCTTCTTATCTAACTCAAGTACTTAAAGTCGAAGAAACAACAGGCTTATTAATTATTTCTATTACGATGGCACTTATGATTCCACTAGCACTATATTTCGGTAAATTAAGTGATAAAATTGGTAATAAACGCGTTGTGCAAATTGGTTTACTTGGTTTAACTGTATTTGCAATTCCAGCATTTTTACTAATAGGTAACGGACATATTGCAGCTATATTTGCAGGTATTTTCGTACTAGGTTTCTTCTTAAGTGTATATGAAGGAACATTACCTTCATTATTACCATCACTCTTTTTTACTGATGTACGTTATCGAGCACTTTCGATCTCATTTAATATTTCTGTATCGATATTCGGTGGAACAACACCGCTCGTATGTTCATACTTAGTTCATGCAACTGGTAACCCGCTCGCACCGGCATTTTATTTAGCAGGTGTAAGTATTATTGGATTAGTTGTATTTAGTGTACTATTCGTTACGACTTCAGGGCGTGCGCTAAAAGGTTCATATCCTACAGTAGAAACGAAAAAAGAAGCACACCAAATCGCTAAAGAAGATCCTGAAGAAACACTTTGGTGGCATGAAGAGTCATTAGAAATTGAAGCAGGGAAAAATGCTTCAATTTAAAAAGCAACGTAGAAGTATAAAAAGACTCCTATGAATGAAGTGCACCCCAATTGTTAGACACATAATTAACAATTGGAGGTGCATTTTTTATGGCTAAATTTTCTTCAAAAGA
>NZ_SEIY01000030.1:0-24718 GCF_004634455.1 Bacillus sp. 007/AIA-02/001 | reverse complement strand
TCTTTTGAAGAAAATTTAGCCATAAAAAATGCACCTCCAATTGTTAATTATGTGTCTAACAATTGGGGTGCACTTCATGTATAAGGGGCTTTTTTGCTTACTTCTATCAGTCGAGAAAATTATGTAATGAAAATGAATAATTAGGGGGGAAACTTCTAATTATTCATTTTCACTTTAAATGCTTTTCGAGCGATATCCTGCTGCACGATCTGCTTTTTGAAATTCGCGTTGATAGAGAACTTCTTGTGTACTAGATAATGTGTTTTTTGCTTTATCACGTTTCTTTTTATCCATTACAAATCACCTCGTGTCTTAAAGTTACTATTTATCGTTTCCAAAGACATGAGGGGATATACGCATATGGAAAATGTTAACGATTGATTATCATTTCAGAAAATTTAGATTACGCTTCTTTTAATTGATGAGCATCTTGGAAGGTTGTATCTCGCATTGTAGCAAGTGTGTATTGATCTTTTGGAATTTCATATAAGTTATACACTTCTTCGTTTGCGTTAATTTCATCATATACGGCTTTTCTTGTTTCGTTTGCTAGATTCACATATTGCAGTTTTTCTGCAGCTTTAATAGAACGAATATTTATTTTACGAATACGCATGAAAATTGTTTCAATATCTAATTCATAGAAAAGTTCACTAAAAAATGAATCTTTTGCCAATTTGTTATAGCCTTTTCCATGATATGGTTTGCCAAGCCATGTCCCGAGAAATCCAGCTTTTTCTTGCACATCAAATAAAGTAATTGTTCCGATAGGGTTACCCCATTCATCTAAAATTGTGCGTGAAATTAATTCACCACGCTCTTCAGCTTCAATCGTTTGTTTCGTTAAGAATAAATATTCTTCATAAGAATAAGCCTTTTGACGCACAAAAGGGAAGACAGCTGGATCCACCATTAACTCGTATAGAACGTGGCTGTCGTGTAAGTCGCGTTTTTTCAACATACTAACTCCTCCTCACACGAGGGTAGCATGACGAAAAAACACCCCACCCTCGAAATTTTTATATCAATCTTTAAAAAATTTCGGGGTGGGAATCGAACCCACTAGAACCAGTTTCTAACGCTGGTGGCGCACCATTTGCCTTCCCCATTCATCAATTTGAAAATGATAATCACGACACAAATTGATTATGGTTTCATTCAGTTTATAATCGTATAATACTTTATCTAGTCAAAAAAATAAACTAGTTTTTTTTATTTTTTTTGTAAATTATTTTTCCATCAATCATAGTTAGTACAGGCTTGGCTAAATAATGGAAAGGATGATGAGTCCATAGCACGAGATCGGCGTCTTTTCCAACCTCGATGCTTCCAATTCTATCCTCTAAACGCAAATTTCGTGCTGGGAATATGGTGATTCCTTCTAGTGCTGTTTTCTCGTCTAACCCTTCTCTTACTGCAACAGCAGCGCAAACATTTAAATATTGAATGGGTGTATAAGGATGATCTGTTGTGATAGAAACTTCCACACCATTTTTTGATAATATATGGTAAGTATCCCATGTTTTATTTTTTAGTTCGATTTTAGAACGGCGTGTCAGAGTGGGACCAACTGAAACCTTCAAATTGTGTTTTGAAAGTTCTTCAACAATAAAGTGTCCTTCTGTGCAATGTTCAATGCGTAAATCGAGATTGAATTCTGTTGCAAAGCGTAGAGCAGAACTAATATCATCTGCTCGGTGAGCGTGGATACGTACGGGTATTTCCCGACGTAATGCTTTTAAAATAGGAAGCATTCGAAAATCAGCTTCGTGCCCGTAGTGTTGTGCTTCATAGAATGATTCCCGAAGTAACCCCATAATCCCCATACGTGTAATGGATTCTTTTGTTCCATTACTATGGACTTTTTTAGGATTTTCTCCAAAGGCAATCTTTAAACCAGCAGGTTCTTGAATAATCATATGATCAATACAAGTTCCAGCTGTTTTTATTACACAAGTAGTACCCCCGATAATATTTTGACTGCCAGGCATAACGTGAACGGTTGTAATTCCGTTTTGTACAGCGTCTTGAAAGGCAATATCGAAAGGATGGATTCCATCTAAAGAACGAATATGTGGTGTTGAAACTTCAGATGTTTCATTGGCATCATTTCCAGCCCAACCAGTACCTTCATCATAGAGACCAAGGTGAGTATGGACATCAATAAAGCCAGGTAAGAGATGGAGTGCTCGTGCATCTATAACGGTCATATCTTGAGTAGGTGGAATAAAAGGTTTGACCTCGGTAATTCGCTCTCCTGTAACGAGTACATCTCCTTGAAACTTTTGAGATGTAATAGGGTATACAATGGCTTGTTTGAGCAATATTTTCATAGGTACCTCATTTCTGTTACTTTATAATGCTAATGGAAGTTAAGGGAAAGTAACTGAAAGGTTATTTGTATGGTAATGCTTCGGATCCTAGAAAATGAAAGTTTTGAAAGAGCCCATGTAAAATTGTGTTTTAGAAGTACTACATTGTATGCGAAAGTATATTTTGTAATGCATGGTCTATTTCTGGAAATGTGTATTGGTATCCATGTTCAATTGCTTTAATGGGTAATACACGTTGCCCTTCTAGTACAAGTATGCTCATTTCACCTAATAAAGTTTGAATGATAAAAGAAGGTACAGGCAACCAATGAGGCTTTTTCATTATAGTTGCAATGGTTTCTCCAAATTCCTTCATTCTTATAGGTGTTGGTGCTGTCATATTAAGAGGACCATCAATTTCTTTTTTGTGTATAATGAAATCCATCATACGAACGACATCGTCTATATGAATCCATGATAACCATTGCTTCCCAGAACCAATGGTGCCGCCGATATAGAATTGATAGGGAAGTAGCATTTTTGGAAGAGCTCCTTCATTTGCACCTAATACAACTCCAAATCTTGCGTAGATTGTTCGTATTCCGAGAGAACGTGCTTTAGATGCTTCTTGTTCCCATGAATATACTGTATTTGCTAAAAAGTCATTTCCAGGAGTCTCATGCTGTTCTGTAAAAGACTCTATTTCAGACGTTCCATAGTATCCAATAGCACTTGCGTTAATAAATGTGTGTGGCTTTGTATGGAGTCCCTGCAATTGTTTAATGAGTCCTTTTGTTGTTTGAATTCTACTGTTTAAAATGGCTTTCTTTTGTTGCTTTGTCCATCTACTATTAATAGACTCTCCGGCTAGATTAATAACTACATCAATAGAAGAGAGGGGGAAGGTTTGTAAATCTGGTGTCCATTGAACATACTGAAGGTTAGGATCGGAAGTTTCAGTAGTTTTTTTTCGTGTGAGAATGTAAACAGTATATCCTTTTTGAATAAAAAAAGTAGAAAGGGATTTACCGATAAAGCCTGTACCACCAGAAATTGCGATTTTCACAAGTATTTCCTCCTCATTATATATATTCTTGAAAAGAAAAAATGTTCCTCGACTATGTTAAAATAATAGAGAGGTGAGAGTATGGCTGTCATTACAAAAATAGAAGTACAAAAACGATCGAAAGAACGATTTAATATTTATATTGATAAAGGTCAAGGCGAAGAGTACGGATTTAGTGTGGATCAAGTAATCTTAATAAAACATGGATTACAAAAAGGATTAGAAATCGATGAAATCGAGTTAGGAAATATTTTGTACAATGAAGAAGTACAAAAAGCATATTTACAAGCAATCTCCTATTTATCCTATCAAATGAGAACAAAACAAGAAATAGAAGATTTTTTACGAAAAAAAGAAGTGGGACAGGCCATCATCTCTGAAGTCGTTTCGAAATTATTACATGACCGATATATTAATGATAAAGAGTATGCTGTTTTATATACGCGAACGCAAAGTAATGTGAATCGAAAAGGTCCAACTGTTATTAAAAGAGAGTTATTAAATAAAGGTGTTCAGGATTTAATTATTACACATAGTTTACAAGAATATCCGAAGGAAAAGCAAATTGAGAATGCCTTGTTTCTCATAGAGAAGAAGAAAAAATCTTATCAAAAACATTCTTTTTTACAAATGAAACTAAAGTTAGATGAGATGCTTGTTCGAAAAGGATATTCTAGAGAAGTAATTCAAATTTGTTTGGAAGAATTGAAAGACGAAAAAGATGACGAAAAGCAACAAGAAGCGTTACACTATCATGGGAATAAATATTATGAGAAATATAAGAAGCATGATGGATGGACATTTGAAAACAAGATGAAACAAGCGTTATATCGAAAAGGATTCTCTATTGATGAAATCGAGATATTTTTGCAAATGAAACGCGAAGAGGAATGAGGAGAATAAGATGAATATGCCAAAACGCTACAGTGAAATGACACCGCATGAGCTAAGGGAAGAAATTGGCGCTTTGAAGGAGCAAGCAGTAAAAGCTGAGCAGCTTGGGATTGTCAATGAATTTGATGTATTAATGAGAAAAATGGCAATGGCTCGTGCTTATATGACGGATATAAACAAATTCCGTATTGGTGAAACATATGAATTAGTAGAAGAACCTGGTGTATTATTTAAAATTACGTATTTCAATGGGGTATTTGCTTGGGGATATAAGCAAAATGATAATGAAGAGATTGGCATACCAATTTCCTTATTGCAAGAAAAATAAAAACCAGAGAGTATATATCTCTCTGGTTTTCATCTTTGGTAGGCGTTAAAGGAGATAGGAGATTCTAAAATTGGCGTTTTTTACATTCATTTGCCAATATAATGAGAGACTGGGTTTGTTGCGTCTGTCCGTTAACTTGCGCTTTCGCATGTTTTGGACGAGTCCACGTATGGTTAAATAATTCAGAACGACTATCTAAGCGATCACGGTAGCTCATCTTTATCACCTCGTGTAGGAAGTTAATTTAATTTGTATTACTCTTCCTGCTGATTTGCAGCACGCATACGTTCTTGTGGGTGCGTGTTAATTGTGCCGTTAGGTCGTTTCGAAGCGAAGCGTGATTTCGCTTTCGGTTGACCGTCGATTTTGCTGTTGTTTTTTGACTCAGACCAAAATTCGGCTTGTTTACCCATTACGAACGCCCTCCTCATTATCGGTTGATACCTCTTTAAGAAGTATCAATTATAGAATGTGCAAAATTGAAGAAACTATCCTTTAGAAATGAAGGGATAAATAGGTAAAAGGAGATTATAATATGAATGATATTTATGAAACATTAACGAAAGAATTATTAGACAAGAATGACAAGCTTTCTTACGCACAAGCTCGTGCGTGGGTTGAGTTACTATGGGAAGATTTTCAAACAACTTATGCAAAATCAGGTCGTTATCAAGGCGATGAAATGACAGAACAAGTGGTACGATCATGGATTAATAATCATGGTGTACGCCTTCATGAAATGCGTACAAATAATCCGAAGTATAGTCATTTAATTAATCAAGAAGATCATTTGAAACATTAAAAAAAGCGACTTAAGTCGCTTTTTTTAATGTGGAAGTAATTCCAGTTTTTTTCGAAGCTTTTCTTCACTAAAGATCCATCCTGTATAGGAACTAATAATATTTAAATTGTGGTCGAGCTGAACGATTGCAACAAATGGATAATAATCTTTACTTCGATATCGTAAATCAATGAATCGTACTTCATAATAATGGTCATGATCAAAAATATCCCAGCGATATACAGGAGAGAAAGATAGAAAGGCCGAGATGTTTTCATCTTGTTTAGCTGCTCGCATAATATTATTGTCTGGGAACGGTACCCGATCGAACTTATCATATATCATGATGTTACCACGGTGCCATCTCGCAACGTAGTAATAATCAGCCGTAACGATTGCTAAATGGTAATGGTAAAATCGGTAAGAAGGAGAAATGATAATCTTTTCGACATTTTTGAAACGTTTGTGTACAACGCTTCTTATATTTCTGTGCATCATAATCCGTCCGATATAGTAAACAATCATTAATATATATGCCGCTAAAGCTGTATATCCCTTATGAGAACCGACGAGCATGCAAGCAATTGCAAGTATATGGATAAAGAAAATTACGGTATCGAATGTATTAATCACGCCGAGTGCGACCCATTTTTTTGTGAAAGGCCGTAATGCTTGTGTACCATAGGCATTGAAAATATCTACAAAGACGTGAAGGAAGACAGCAATAAATGACCAAAGCAGTAGATGAAGATATGGAGCGTCTGAAAAGAAGGCGAAAGAGATGCCACTTATAAGGAATGACCAAAGAATTACCGCAGGAATAGAATGAGTAATCCCACGATGATTTCTTATATATTTAGCGTTATTACGCAATTTTAAAACTGTGTCAATGTCAGGAATGTTGGAACCAGCAATTGTAGCAAGCATAACAGCTTGGGGGCCAATATCACTTTGTGCTATGGCTGGATCTAATGTTGCTAAGCTACCTAAAGTGATACCCATAACAAGGTGAGTGGCTGTGTCCATAGAAATCCACCTCCGTTTTTTATTAATGTAACTCTTTTTATTCGATACCTCAAGTCCTTTGCCTTCTATTTCCTGTATCATCTTACTTAAATTTTTTCCTAAAATCTTTATAATAGTACTTATATGCAAAAAAATGAGGGGGATCAAGTTTGACACTTGAAATACTAAACAATTTTAATATAGAGCAGTTTCAAAATGATTTAATTGGTTGGTTTGAAGAAGAACAGCGCGACTTACCATGGAGAAAGAATAAAGATCCATACCGCGTTTGGGTTTCTGAAATTATGTTACAGCAAACAAGAGTAGAAGCTGTAAAACCATATTACGCAAATTTTATGGGGAAGTTTCCTACACTTGAAGCGTTAGCGAACGCAGATGATGAAGAAGTATTAAAAGCATGGGAAGGTTTAGGATATTATTCTAGAGCACGTAATTTACATGCGGCAGTAAAAGAGGTAAAAGAAGTATACGGCGGAGTTGTACCAAGTGATGTAAAGAAAATTGAAAAGTTAAAAGGAGTGGGACCATATACAAAAGGTGCTATTTTAAGTATCGCATATGGTATACCAGAGCCGGCAGTTGATGGAAATGTTATGCGTGTATTATCTCGTATTTTATCAGTATGGGATGATATTGCAAAACCAAAGACTCGAAAAGTTTTTGAAGAGATTGTGCGTGAAATTATTTCAGTAGAAAACCCATCTTATTTTAATCAGGGATTGATGGAATTAGGTGCACTAATTTGTATTCCGAAAAATCCAGCATGCTTACTTTGTCCTGTACGTGAACATTGCAGAGGATATGCTGAAGGTGTTCAAAAAGAATTACCAGTAAAAAGTAAAGCGAAAGCTCCTAAAATGGTACCTATTGTTGCAGGTGTACTTCAAACTGAAGACGGTCGTTACGTTATTAATAAACGTCCAAGTACAGGTTTGTTAGCTAATATGTGGGAGTTTCCGAATGTGGAACTTGGAGAAGGTATTCGAAATCAGAAGGAACAGCTTATAGATTATATGAAAGAAAAATTTGAGCTCGAGGTTTCTATTGATGAATACGCAATGAATGTACAACATACGTTTACACATCGTACTTGGGATATATTTGTATTTTACGGAAAAATAACCGGTAATATTGTTGATACAGATACATTAAAATTTGTATCAAAAGAGGTATTTGAGCAATTACCTTTCTCAAAATCACACCGTACTATTTATGAAAATTGTGTGGAGAAAATTACAATGCAATAAACAAAAAAAGTGTTCCCAATCTAGGGAACACTTTTTTAATCGTAAGAAATTTTTGTCCCATGAGTCCAACTAGCTTCACCTTCTTGTAAGCCGCCTCTTGATTCGATTTCTACTACAATTTCTTTGTAAATACTTTGCCCTTCTACATTTAAATAAGGCAGAACCTGTTGTAGTGAGTGATGAAAATAAGCTAATTCATCTTCTTTCCATTCATTTTTTGAAATCATCGTTAGTTCAGTCATATCGCGTCCTATATACATATTTACACCTCCATTTTCTATAGTTTGAATGAGTAACAAAAGTTATATGCGGAAATTTTAAAAAAGAAAATTACGGATAGCTTCTAAGTGAATTGGTTACATTATTGATTGTGGAGGTGAGAAAGATGAGTAAAAAACAACAAGGTTATAACAAAGCAACTTCTGGTGCTAGCATTCAAAGTACAAATGCTAGTTATGGTACAGAGTTTTCAACTGAAACAGATGTACAAGCTGTAAAACAAGCAAACGCACAATCAGAAGCAAAGAAAGCACAAGCTTCTGGTGCACAAAGTGCAAACGCTAGTTATGGTACAGAATTTGCAACTGAAACAGACGTGCATTCTGTGAAAAAACAAAATGCTAAGTCAGCTGCAAAACAATCACAATCTTCTAGCTCAAATCAGTAATGAAAGAAAAACACTTCTCTAATTCGGGAGAAGTGTTTTCTTTTTGCGTGGATCGTTGTAATGAAAAGAAAGCGAACGACATAACTTCTAATAAGTCAACAAATGTAGTCAAAGGAGAAGGAAGTTAACAATTAGAATTATGTAATTAGGAATAATAACTGATGAATAAGTCCAAAAGGGGGTAAGTAATGAACGATTTTGATAAGTTGGTAGGGGAGCAATTAGAAACGATGGATGAGTTGTTAAAGTTACAAGCACATCTAGAGAAGTATCAACAAATCGAAATGAATGAAAAAGATACGTGCGATAAAAAAGAACTGCATTTTATCCGTCAGGAAATATATAGAACAGAAGTAGCGTTGAAGATGTTACATGAGAAATTTGAAGAACAAACGAATAGTGTAATTCAATCTTTTGCAACTGAAAAAATGATTTCAAATTTAGGGTAAGATATATTGTTATCTTCAGGTGAAAAGTCCTTCTTTGTATGGAAATAGAGAAGGGCTTTTTCTATTACATGTCCTCGCTTATAAATAATGCAGTACAATCCCTATCTCTTAAGAAGAGTTGGGGCATAGTATTCAACGATAAACCTCCTGCATATTCAATTTGAAAAATAGAGTCTTATCCCTTTAGTTTTAAAATTTCGACAAAAAAGTTATAATAGAAAAAAAGTGAATGCCGTTCAAAGGGCATTTGCAGTTGAAAGAAGGGAGCATATATGGGATTTCCCAAAGAAGGAGAAAAAGTACAAATACATAGTTATAAACATAATGGCTCCATTCATAGAATGTGGGAAGAAACAACAATTTTAAAAGGGACACAGAGTCTTGTAATCGGAGCGAATGATCGTACAGTAGTTACAGAATCGGATGGCCGAACATGGATTACTCGTGAACCAGCAATTTGTTATTTTCATGCCAACTATTGGTTTAATGTGATTGGGATGCTTAGGGAAGATGGCGTATATTATTATTGTAATTTAAGCTCACCTTTTGCGTATGATCCTGAAGCATTAAAGTATATTGATTATGATTTAGATATTAAAGTATATCCAGATATGACATATACGCTTCTAGATGAAGATGAGTATGAAAAACATAGTCAAATTATGCAGTATCCACCTGTTATTGATACAATTTTAAAACGAAATGTAGCACATTTAACACAGTGGATTCATCAAAGAAAAGGTCCATTTGCACCAGACTTCGTAGATATGTGGTATGAACGATATTTAATGTACAGAAATTAAAACAAACCTGCAGGGGGCTTCCCGGCAGGTTTGTCCTATTAGAGGGGGGATTATGTGCAAGGCATAAAAAGATATTTACAATTTGTTAAACCATATCGATGGCTTATTGCTATTACAATTATTATTGGACTAGTTAAGTTCGGTATCCCACTTATTATGCCGTGGTTATTAAAGTATATTATCGATGATGTAATTCAAGGCGCGGGCTCGCTTCAAGATAAAACATCTCAATTAATAACAGCGATTGGAATTGCTTTTTTTATTTTTGCGGTATTAAGACCACCGATTGAATATTATCGTCAATATTTCGCCCAACGTATCGCAAATACAATACTGTATGATTTGCGGAAGCATATTTTCGGTCACTTACAAAAGTTAAGTTTACGTTATTACTCCAATACAAAAACAGGGGAGATTATTTCGCGTGTCATCCATGATGTAGAACAAACGAAGGATTTTGTAATTACTGGTTTGATGAACGTCTGGTTAGATACTGCAACAATTGCTATTGCTATCATTGTTATGTTTTCTATGAATATAAAATTAACATTTGTTGCGTTATTGATTTTACCTATTTATGTAATTGCAGTGAAATATTTTTTCGGACGTCTTCGGAAATTGACGAAAGAGCGTTCACAAGCGTTAGCGACGATGCAAGGGTATTTGCATGAACGTATTCAAGGAATGCAAGTGACACGTAGCTTTGCGTTAGAAGAGTATGAGGGGAAGCAGTTTGAAAAAAGAAATAATGAATTTTTAACGAAAGCATTAACCCATACAAGTTGGACGGCAAGAACATTTTCGGCAGTAAATACGTTAACCGATTTAGGTCCGTTACTTGTGATTGGTTTTGCAGCATATGAAGTAATTCAAGGGCAGTTAACGCTAGGAACGATGGTAGCTTTTGTTGGATATATGGATAGTTTATATAGTCCGCTTCGCCGCCTTGTTAATTCATCTACAACATTAACACAATCTTTTGCATCGATGGACCGTGTGTTTGAACTGTTAGATGAAAAATACGATATTGTTAATGTACCAAATGCGGTACAAACGAAAAAATTAAATGGAGAAATTGTATTTGACAATGTTTCTTTTCGTTATAATGCAGATGAAAAAGAGATATTACACAACTTGTCATTAACTATGCAGCCTGGAGAGAAAGTAGCGCTTGTAGGAGCGAGTGGGGGAGGAAAGTCATCTCTTGCTAGTTTGATCCCGCGTTTCTATGATGTTTCTGAAGGCGCGGTTTATGTAGATGGCATAGATGTAAGAAAGTACAATATGAGAAATTTGCGTAGTCATATTGGAATTGTACTGCAGGATAATTTATTGTTTAGCGATACAATTGGAGCTAATATTTTATATGGAAATCCGAAAGCTACAGAGAAAGAAGTGATTGCAGCTGCCAAAGCTGCGCAAATTCATGATTTTATTATAGACTTACCAGATGGTTATAATACTGTCGTTGGAGAACGTGGTGTGAAGCTATCAGGCGGGCAAAGACAACGCGTGGCAATTGCACGAGTGTTTCTAAAGAATCCGTCGGTACTTATATTAGATGAAGCAACTTCAGCATTAGATTTAGAAAATGAAAGGTATATTCAAGAGGCGCTTCAGACGTTAGCTGCTGACCGGACAACGATTATAATCGCACATCGATTAGCGACGATTACGCATGTTGATACGATTATTTACATTGAAGACGGTGAGATTAAAGAGACTGGTTCTCATGAAGAGTTAATGCGAAAAAGAGGATTTTATTACAATTTATATCAACTTCAACATATAACAGAAACAGCTCCTTTACCATAAAAGGAGCTGTTTTTTTATTCGTCTTCTTTTTTATCATCGATTTGGAGTTCTTTTTCTGGTTTATGATATGTGTAGAAGCTATCTACAAGCAAATCTAAATGCTCTACTTCTTCGCTATAGTTAATGATGGAAGAAATAAGAGGGAAGAGATGTAACCATGTTTTATATGCTTCTTCATCGTCCTTATTTTGATATTCCATAAAGATATCAATTAATTCTTGTTTACCTGTTTCAACTTCATCAAGCATTTCAACTGATTGTTGTTTTTTTGCTTTACCAATAAATTTTAATAAAACTTGTTCATGATAATGCGTTAATGAGTCAAGTTCATTTTGGATAGATTCCTGAAATTCTTCCGGCATATAGCGCAGTTCATTTTCAGTACGGTGTAATGATTTTAACGTACTTAAAGCACGGCTTGTTGTCGCTAACATTTGTCTGAATAAAACGAGCTTACGAATTTTTGCGAACTTTACTTTTTTCGTATAGCTTCTTTCTTCTTTATACAGCAAATAGTAATGATTTAGTTTAATCATTTTTTCTTTCATACGATCAATATCAGTTTTTAGCGTTGTAAAATCAGAAGCCTGCCTGCTATTCATTCGAATCCATTTTACAATTTCTTCTGTATTATCAACGATACGATGATAAAGTTTTGTTTCATATTTTGGCGGCATAAATACTAAATTTACAAGTGAAGCCGCAATAATACCAATCATAATCGTCGCAAATCGAAGTAAGGCAAAACTAAAGAAATCTTCGCCTTGATACTCCATAATGGCGATAACTGTTACTAAAGCAATTGATATTGTGTTTTCTAATCGTAATTGTAATGTAAGAGCAATTACTAATATACATGTTAATCCAATAATAAAAGGATTATGTCCAAAAGCAGTAGCAAATGCGATAGCAAATATCGCACCAATTACATTTGCTTGAATTTGTTCAAGTGCTGTTAAATAAGAACGGTATACAGACGGTTGAACAGCAAAGATAGCTGAAATTCCCGCAAATACCGGACTCGGTAATTGAAGTAAAATACAAGCAAATAAAGCTAACGTGATGGCAATACCCGTTTTTAAAATGCGAGCACCAAGTTTCATACCCTTAATAAGATCCTTTCTCTTGTCATAATGAATGTACAACATGATACTATACATTCATTACAATATGTTAGCAAGTGATATTTTAGTGACGTTAAAAGAAATTAGTGTTCATTTTATCCCGCTAATTGTGAGTAGTAAGATTCCTGCCTCAAAAATTAGAAGCTAGATGCCGGTAAACGCTCGATTGGTGTAGGCTAATTAAAGTTTCACTTTATAATTTTTCCTAATTCCTTTTAAACATCAGTTTTTAGTAAAAAAACCTGCTGAATTTCAGCAGGTCTCAAATTGTTACTATAGATTACTATGAGAAGCGTACTTCGTCAATTTTTTCTTAATAATGAAAATTACTCATTTTACTCTGTTGAGATAGATGGGTCTGCCTGTTCTTTTTTCGGGATAATCTCAAAAAACTGGTTCTGTATATCATCTAATAATGCTGTTAATAAAGCAACTTCCTCATATTGCTCATGTTCGTTTAGTACACGAATATAGTCTAGCAATAATTCAGTTACATCTTTCAAACCATTTTTACTAATTGGTTGTAATGTAACATTTGCGCCTTTTGCAATTCTTCTTTTTAAGGCCTGTTCTGTTAGGCCTAAGTTTGAATCATGACGCAAATAAACAACACCGCCAGTCATGCCAGCGCAAATCCATGGACCAGGGTCACCTAAAACAAGCGCTCGCCCATTTGTCATATATTCAAAAGCAAAACCTTTAATATTGGAGTATGACCCTATATTTCCTTGCTCTTTTTCACGGAGTGGTTTTGTTATTCTACCTCCAATTATCATGTCTGCCCCAGAAAGGCGAATGCCAGCGCGAGCATCAGCGTTCCCTTGCACGTATAGTGCCCCTTTTTGTGCACCATATCCAAATCCTTTTCCGACAGAACCGTTATAATATACTCCGTCTTTTCCTTTTGATTTCGTTATATAAATCCCACCACCAAAGGAAGTTTTACCAATGCCATCTTGTGCGCCGCCATTTACGTGTATAAATAAATTTTCACTATTGTAAGCGCCTAACCCATTTCCGGGAATAGAACCATTCGTATACTTTAATGTAAGTGGTTCAAGTTGAGTAGCTTCATATAGTTTACTGCGAACGCGATAACATGATTCTAGACCACCCATAACGCGTTGCTCTACACCAACGCCTACTAATTCTTTTGAGTCAGCGGAATGAACTGTCTTAAATTGTTTTTCTGGTACACCATCTGTTGTTGTAACAGATGGATGTTCTATTATTTGTAATAAATTACGTAAGTTTAATAAATTTTCGCCTCGAACTTGCTCTAATAAATCAGAACGCCCAACAATTGCTTGTGAATTTGTATACCCAAGCTGTCCTGTTAATCGTTTTAGTTCTATACCGAAAGAGGTGAATAAATTTAGCAGGCCAGTAACTGCGCTTTCTAATTCGCGTGGGACGAAGCGGCGTAACCCATGTTCCTTTGCTTGTGCTTCAGACTCGATTTGTGTTGCAATTCCGACATGGCAAGTATCTAGATGACACCCACGGCAAGTAGTGCAGCCGATTGCAATCATTGATAGTGTGCCAAATCCAATACGGTTTGCTCCGAGAAGCATGATTTTCAAGGCATCATTTACACTTCGAATACCACCATCTGCCCAAATCTCTACTTTATGTCTCATGCTCGCTTCTAATAAAGCGTTGTGAGCGGCTTTAACACCAATTTCTACAGGAAGACCTACATGTTGCAAGGCGTGAATACGTGCAGCACCTGTTCCGCCATCGAATCCGCTAATGTTAATAAAATCAGCACCAGCTTTGGCGATACCGACAGCAATTGTTCCGATATTAGGAACGACAGGGACTTTCACGGCTACTTTGGCAAGTTGATTAGCTGTTTTAATTTCCGTAATCATTTGAGCTAAATCTTCAATTGAATAAATATCATGGTTATTAGAAGGTGAAATTAAATCTGAGCCAATTGTCGCATTACGTGCTTCAGCGATTTTGGCTGTTACTTTTGAACCAGGTAAATGCCCACCTTCCCCAGGCTTTGCGCCTTGACCGATTTTGATTTCAATTAAGTTCGATGAGTTTAGTAGTTCGGCATTTACTCCAAATCGCCCAGATGCCACTTGTTGTCCACGTGTATGTGGATATTTTCCAATCATATCTTTAATTTCGCCGCCTTCACCGTTCAAGCTAATCATATTTAGCTGATCGGCCGCTTCTGCATATGCGCGAAAGGCAATTTCGTTTTGAGAACCAAATGACATAGAACTAATAATAAATGGAAAATCATGATTTTTAATGCCGATAGATACTTCTTCAGTTGGAACGACATGTTTTGTTTGTTTCGTTTGAACAAGGTGTCTGATTGCGATGGGATTATTCTCTTCTAGTTCACTTAACTTGTCACGGTAATCATCATAAGAATTTCCTTTTGCAACATCGCCGATTGCTTTCCAAATTCGCGGGAATATATGAAATGATTTTCGCATTCTAATTTTAGGATTGTTATAATCATCCGCTCGCATTTTTGCATCTTCAGCAAGTGATTCAAGTGAAAAAGCTAAATCATTTGAACCGAAGAAATTTGTAATCTGTAATATATTTGCGATTTCTTCATGTAACCCAATAGATGAATAGAGACGTCCGTAACCACGTAACTCATGAATTCCAATTGTTGAAATGACTTTTTCTAATCCTTTATTAAGTGCATTATACAGATTCGTAATTGGTGTTTTTGTTCCATCATTTACAGTCGCGAATAATAAATATGGATTAATACTATCTGCTCCTAATCCATATAGCGTGACAATGTCATGTAAGGAGCGAAGGGCACCAGAACGTATAACGAGAGAACAATTGCGGCGTAATTTATTTTCACTTAATGCTTGATGTACTTTAGCAGTAACTAAATGTGGATCAATCCACAATCTTTCATTTAGATGGGCTTTTACGTCATCTAATACTAGTAGGGAAGCACCATTGTTAACAGCAGCTATCGCTTCAGAACTAATGCGGCTTAATGCACATTGTAGAGTTTCTGACGAGCTGAATGTAGCAGAGATTGTGGCGATAGAGTTATGAGTTTTAAATAGCTCTATGAGTTGTTCGTACGTAATTGTGTGTAATTCCTCTGCAATAGGTTGTGCCACGCTGCCTTCTAAAATAATTGGTGAAAGCATTTCAACTACAAATGGCCGTTTTGCGCCGCTTAATAAACTTGGACGCTCTCCAAGTACAGTACGTGTAGAGAAGTGTTCAATTTCACGGTCACGGTCAATTGCAGGGTTTGTAACAACAGCTACACTTTCTTTAATGAAGTCAGCGATATTTCGTCTATCAGTATCAAGTGCGGCAAGTGGTGAGTCATGCCCAAGTGAGCGTATTGGCTCAACGCCTTTTGTTGCCATCTGTTCAAGGAGTTGAATATGTTCTCGGTCCCATCCGAAAGCGACGTATTGTTTCGTTTCAACTTGAACAGAATCACATAGCCCTTGGATTTTTTTCGTTTCAGGGATAGATAAATTTAAATGGTAATTGGTAGTATCAATTCGCTTTTTAAAACGGTTATATACTTGGATTTGATATTTGTCATATTCATAAAGAACAAGTTCATCTTGTTCATTCCATTTTAATCCGACTTTTTCTCCAGGAGCGAGTGGTTTTGGTTCTGCTACATATTTAGTTGGTGATACAACTCCAGGTTCAGAAGAGAAAATATAAGAGCTCTCTGTCTCTACTTTCCATACTGGGCGTAATCCAAGGGAATCAACGCTGAAAACAGCTTCATCTTTAAAACGGGAAATGATGCCAGCTGGTCCTTGGGCAAAATGTCCCCACGCTTCACGTATATACGTATATAAATCTTGTAAAGGTGTTTCATAAAGTTTAATTTCATTAATAATTGGTGGGAATAGAATTTCCATTGCTTCAAATAAGCTGTAGTTGTATTGAACAAGTAGGGTTTCTAAGGTGCGGTTTAAATCTTGAGAGTCACTGCCTCCTGCAGTAAGTGGTACATCAATCATTTCAGCTTGATCGCGTAATTTCGCAATTGTGTTAATTTCACCATTATGTCCGAGAATGCTAAATGGTTGTACACGAAAAAAATTAGATAATGTATTAGTAGAGTAGCGGTTATGTCCTAATGTCATAGTTGAAGCGATAAGCGGATGTTGTAAATCATTATAGTAGGCAACAAGCGTATCACCAGCACCTAGAACTTTATATACAACATGATTACGACTTAATGAAGCAACATGAATTGCTTCGTTTTCCTCTATTTTTATTGTGACAGAAAATAATGTTTGCTCAATATTTGTAATTTCGTTTTCTGCGATAAGGGCAACTTGCCAAAATAAAGGTTCTTCTTGTTTACCAAGTGGACCGAGTGCATCTGAGTTTGTTACATCATCACTTTCGAAAATGATAGTAAAGTTTTTGTTGTTTAATTGCGTACGAATATAATCTTTTAAGGCAGTAATGTCTTCTTTTTTATTTAGAAAAAAATGTCCAACGATAAAGTGGGGATGATCCACAATCGTTGGATTATATCCGCTACTTTTTAGTTTTTCATTCCAAAGCGTTTTTGGTATATCAATGTGAATGCCGATGCCATCGCCCTCACCATTAATGAAACCAGCTCTATGATTCATTTTGACGAGTGATTGTATGCAAAGGTCAATGTTTTCTTTTGTAGCAATTTTTCGTTTCTCCATAACGGAAACGATTCCACACGCATCATGTTCTGCATTTCTATAATCTCGAAATAAAGACGGTGTCCATGTATTTTTTTTATTGAGCATCCGTCAATCCCCCCTCTTGTAAAAGTTAGAATAATCTTACTATTTAAGGTGCGAATCACCTTGTACACAGAGATAGTAATGCTGTAAAAGAGTATAAAACAGATAATTATGAATAATTATACTATTAATACGGAATTTATGAAATAGAAAAAAGGAAAAAAGAAAGGTGAGCTTTCTTTTTTCCTTTTAATGACGGGATTATTTATTGTCTGCTAGGGCAGCAAATGCTCTGCCGACAGCTTCGATTGTATATTCAATATCTTCTTTTGTATGTTCTGTAGTTAAGAACCATGCCTCGTATTTAGAAGGTGCTAAGTTAATTCCTTCTTGAAGCATAAGCTTGAAGAATTTACCGAACATTTCACCGTCTGTATCTTGTGCGGCATCGTAATCTTCAATTGTATTTGTTGTGAAGTATACAGTTAAAGCCCCTTTTAGACGGTTTAATGTAATGTCGATATTATGTTTCGCTGCTTGTTCTAAAATTCCTTTTTCAAGCATTGCACCAAGTTCATCTAATTTCTCATAAAGCCCTTCTTGTTGAAGCACTTCTAGACAAGCGATACCTGATGCCATAGAAGCAGGGTTTCCTGCCATTGTACCAGCTTGGTATGCAGGTCCAAGCGGAGCAACTTGTTCCATAATTTCTTTCTTACCACCGTAAGCACCGATTGGTAAGCCGCCGCCAATAACTTTACCAAGCGCTGTTAAGTCAGGTGTCACACCAAGTAAGTCTTGAGCACCACCGTACATAAAGCGGAAAGCAGTAATAACTTCATCATAAATTACTAATGCGCCAGCTTCGTGAACAAGTTCATTCACTTTTTCAAGGAATCCTGGTTTAGGCTCTACAATACCGAAGTTTCCAACGATCGGTTCTACAAGGATAGCTGCTACTTCATGACCCCATTTATCTAAAGCCTCTTTTAAAGTTTCTACATTATTAAATGGAACAGTAATAACTTCTTGTGCAATACTTTGTGGTACGCCAGCTGAGTCAGGAGTTCCTAAAGTAGAAGGACCAGATCCAGCTGCCACAAGTACTAAATCAGAATGACCGTGGTAACAACCAGCGAATTTCATGATTTTTGTGCGACCTGTATAAGCACGAGCAACACGAATCGTTGTCATCACTGCTTCTGTACCAGAGTTTACGAAACGGACTTTATCTAATGCAGGCATTGCTTCTTTTAACATTTTTGCGAATTTTACCTCTAGCGCTGTTGGTGTTCCATAAAGTACCCCATTTTCAGCAGCTGTTGTAATTGCTTTTGTTATATGCGGATGAGCATGTCCAGTAATAATAGGACCGTATGCTGCTAAATAATCGATATATTTATTTCCGTCTACATCCCAGAAATAAGCGCCTTTCCCACGTTCCATAGCAACAGGAGCGCCGCCGCCAACTGCTTTAAAAGAACGAGAAGGACTATTAACACCGCCCACGATATGCTCTAAAGCTTCTTTATGTAATGCTTCTGACTTTGTGAATTTCACTACAATTCATCTCCTTACAAAAATCTATGTATTATTCTAACATGTTTTTCGAAAAGACGTATTGTTTGTGATAGCGCAGGCAGTTGGGTAAACTATTCGTTGTGACATTTAGGAGGGGGGTCCGATTATGAAATCGGTAATTGAGGTACAAGGGTTACGTAAAGAGTTTACAGCCTATTCAAGTCGTCCGGGCTTAAAGGGTGCATTTCGCGATTTATTAAATCGTAATTATAAAATAGTACCAGCAGTAAATGATGTATCTTTTACTGTAAAGCAAGGTGAAATGGTTGGTTATATCGGTGAGAACGGTGCTGGTAAATCAACAACAATTAAAATGCTTACGGGGATTTTAACTCCGACATCAGGGCAAATCACAGTAAATGGAATGAACCCACATAAACAAAGAGAAGAATTTGTAAGAACAATTGGTGTTGTTTTTGGACAGCGTTCGCAACTTTGGTGGGATATTGCAGTACAAGAATCGTTTCGTTTATTAAAGAAAGTGTACGGTGTATCAGACGCTCAGTATAAGGAGCATATGGAGCACGTAATTGAAACGTTAGATATAGGGCCTTTATTAGATAAACCAGTTCGAAAATTATCTCTTGGTCAAAGGATGCGTTGTGAATTAGCGGCAGCCTTAATTCATAATCCACCGTTATTATTTTTAGATGAGCCAACAATTGGGTTAGATGTACTTGTGAAATTGAAAATACGTGAATTTTTAAAAGAAATGAATGAACGTTATAAAACAACAATTTTATTAACAACACACGATATTACTGATATTGAAGCTTTATGTGAGCGCGTTATCATGCTGGATGAAGGGAATATTATGTATGACGGTTCTTTAAGTAATCTTCGTACGCAGTGGGGAGCAGAGAAGGAAATTCACTTTCAGTTTGTTGCACCAGTTTCCTATCAGGCTTTATCAATGGTTATGCCAGATAATCATGTCGTTTGGTCGAAAGCGAAAGAGGAAAATGCATGGGTTGCAAAAATTCCGAATGAAGAAGTTATTATTTCAATGCTTATTTCTAAAGTAGTACAAGCATTTCAAATTAAAGATTTAAAAATTAACGAAGTGTCTACAGAGGAAATTATTCGTAACATTTATGAAGAAGGTATTACGCATGGGTAAGTATATTGAAATGATTCGAATTCGCTTTTTAATGATGCTTGCGTATCGTACAAATTACTATAGCGGGATTTTAATTTATACGATTAATATCGGTGCTTACTATTTTTTATGGCAAGCAATTTATAGCGGAAAAGAGAATATTGAAAGTTTATCTATTTCGCAAATGACCACGTATATCGCAATCGCGTGGATGGCACGTGCCTTCTATTTTAATAATATAGATAGGGAAATTGCGATGGAGATTCAAGAAGGACGTGTGGCTGTAGAATTAATTCGTCCGTATAACTATTTGGGAATGAAAGTTATGCAAGGTCTTGGCGAGGGAATATTCCGTTTTGCCTTCTTTTCCATTCCAGGCATGGTTATCGTTACGTTAATATTTTCGTTGCAAATTACAACGAATTTTCAAACTTGGTTATATTTCTTCTTATCTTTAATATTTAGCTTTATTATTAATACACAAATTAATTTAATGACGGGAATGCTTACGTTTTTCCTATTTAATAATAGTGGAATTATGTATGCAAAACGCGTTGTTATTGATTTATTTTCAGGTCTATTATTACCAATTAGTTTTTATCCGTTATGGGCCCAAAAAGCAATGATGTTTTTACCGTTTCAGGCTATTAGTTATATTCCAAGTATGATTTTTTCTGAAGGTATACAGGGGAGTAAGTTGTATGAGGCTTTAGTATTTCAAGTGATTTGGGCGATTGTACTTATTATTCCAATTGTAATCATGTGGAGAACGGCGAGAAAACGTCTAATTGTACAAGGGGGATGATGAGATGCTATATATAAACTTATTTTTACAATATGCAAGTCAATATATAAAAACAAAATTGGAGTATCGAGGTGATTTTATCGTTGGTTTACTTTCTGATTTATCGCTTCAAGCAGTTAATTTAATATTTATTCTCGTTGTATTTGGGCATACACAAGCATTGAAGGGATGGAGTCGAGAAGAGGTAATCTTTATTTATGGTTTCTTTTTAGTACCATTTGCCATCTTTTCAGCTTTCTTTAATATATGGGATTTTAATGATCGATACATTATTAAAGGGGAGATGGATCGTGTATTAACGCGACCGATCCATAGCCTATTTCAAATTATATTAGAAAGAATGGAACTTGAATCTTTAATTGGAGCTATTACAGGGATTGTTGTAATGGGATATGCAGCTGTGGAGTTACAATTATCTTTTTACTGGTATGATTTCTTCTTATTTATATTGATGGTAGGAGGAGGAGCACTTGTATATGGAGGGATATTTGTTACGTTGGCGAGCCTTGGTTTTTGGTCGGATGCGAAAAGCTCAATTATGCCTCTTATGTATAACATAGGTAATTACGGGCGCTATCCTGTTAATATTTATAATCGTGTAATTCGTTTCATTTTAACGTTCGTTTTACCGTTTGCGTTTGTTGGAGTATATCCAGCAGCATACTTTTTAAGAAAAACAGAATGGAATAGTTATGCGTTTGCGACGCCAATTGTTGGTATTATCTGTTTTACGATTGCAATCACCCTCTGGAATCAAGGGGTAAAAAGGTATCGTGGCGCGGGTAATTAATTATAGAAGCTTGTTCGTTTCTAAGGGATAAATCAGTTCTCCACCTCATACATATAAAATGAGGTGGAGGACATGTTATGGGGATTTATTCTATTAATTGCAGCAATCGCTATTTTGAAAAGTGTCCAATTATTATGGAGTTCCTATTCAGATTCAACGCGTTTTTTTTCGCTCTATAATTTGGCCACATTATTTTTAATCTATACAACAGTACTAATCGCATTTGGATTAAGTTACGTTGTATTAGAGGAAATGGGTTTCGCAGTTTTGAAAGAGGATGGAGAAAGTTTGAACGCTCATTCTTTTCAACTCGTCGAAGTTTGTTTATATTTTAGCGCAGTTACTTTATTGTCTGTTGGATATGGTGACATATCTCCGATTGGAATTGGGCGATGGATTGCAATCGCAGAAGCGCTAATTGGATATACACTCCCTTTTGCTTTTGTGATGAGGTCTGTAATAGACAATGAAAAATAAGGAAGCATTTGTTATAGTAAAGGAAAAGAGTAGGAGTGATAAATATGATTACAGTAGGAGAAATGGCACCAGAATTCACATTAGAGGGAAGTAACGGAGAAGAAGTTTGCCTAGCTGATTTCCGCGGTAAAAATGTAGTTCTCTATTTTTATCCGAAAGATATGACGCCAGGATGTACAACTGAAGCATGTGATTTTCGTGATGCGTATGGAGTATTTCAAGAGAAGGATACGGTTATTCTTGGAGTAAGTCCTGATTCAGCGAATAGACATTTGAAATTCATTGAGAAACATGAATTGCCATTTATACTTTTAGTAGATGAAGATCATAAAGTAGCAGAGTTATACGATGTTTGGAAGTTAAAAAAGAACTTTGGGAAAGAGTATATGGGAATCGAGCGTTCTACATTCCTTATTAATAAAGACGGTGAACTTGTAAAAGAGTGGCGTAAAGTGAAAGTGAAAGGACATATTGAGGATGTTCTTTCTTATATAAAATAAATCTACATTGGAGATAAAATATGCAGAAACAAGGCAAGTGTCTATACATATTTTACTGCCTTACATAAAGTGGAAGTGTAGGGCATACCTCCTCAGATGATAGTATTCCAAGTGCGATTATGTCGCACTTTTTTCTATGGAATATATGAAGAAAAAAGGGAAAGATACATAAAAACAAGTCCTGAATATAAAAATAAACTACATACTTATAGTAGAAATATTGACGATTTATAAGAAAAGGAGTACACTCTTTATAAGAATTATAAAATAATAATCCGTATAGAATCGGGGTGCATGACGGTGGTCAAAGAAGAATTAAAAGAAGCGCTAGAAATGCTGAAAAATACGGGTGTACGCATTACTCCACAGCGTCATGCTATTTTAGAGTACCTTGTGGAATCAATGACGCACCCAACAGCGGATGATATTTATAAAGCATTAGAAGGTAAGTTTCCAAATATGAGTGTTGCAACTGTCTATAATAACTTACGTGTGTTTAAAGAGGTTGGACTTGTAAAGGAATTAACTTATGGAGACGCTTCAAGTAGATTTGATTATGTTACAAGTCAACATTATCATGTGATTTGCGAAAAATGTGGTAAGATTGTTGATTTTCCTTATGGAGGCTTGGAAAAGCTGGAAGAGGAAGCTGCGAAAACGACAGGCTTCGTTATCAATAGTCATCGCTTAGAAATTTATGGCGTTTGTCCAGAGTGTCATAAGGCGTAATATATAATAAAGAAAGAGGCTGACGGCTATACGTCAGCCTCTTTCTTTATTATATAAGGATTAGCGTGAGGTTAATCGGGATTTACAGTGCTAAGTTAGTAAGGAGGGTTAGATAAAAGTTTGTCGAATTTACTTTGTATTGGTGGAAATGAATTCTGGGAGGGGACATTTTGAAGAAATATGAGATTAAAAATAACATTCTAACATTGGAAGAATATAAATATTTATGTGATTCTGTGGGATGGACTAACTATATGAACTTTGAGGTGGCGGAAATATCACTTCAAAATTCGATTTACTGTATAACAGTCAAGGATAATAATCAAATCATCGGCATGGGGAGAATTGTTGGTGATGGGGCTATCTATTTCTATATTCAAGATATAGTGGTTCATCCAGAGTATCAAAAGAATGGTATTGGAAAGAAAATAATGAATACTTTAGTAGAATACTTAAATCAGAATGCTCCAGATAAAGCATTCATTGGTTTGTTTGCGTCGCAAGGTAAAACATCATTCTACGAAAAATATGATTTTAAAGATTATTCGCCTAATATGACAGGGATGTTTACTGTTATTTCGAAAAAATAGGTGTAATAAATTTAATAAAACAATTAAAAAGTTGATTTTTTAAGAAATCAACTTTTTAATGAGTTGAAACGTTTGTAGTGTTGCAAATTCGTATTTCCCTTGATACTTATGATTTATAACTCTTCTTATTATACTTTTCATCAAATTCTTTTCCTTCTAGATCTCGATCTAGTGTTAAAGGTTGATTGCAGTGCATACATGCATCGACACGGCCGAGCATTTTGGTTGGCTTATCACAGCTTGGGCAAATAATTTGGATAGTCTTAGTAGATAACATGCCAATCCAAAAGTAAACGACAGTGCTAGCGATAACAGCTAAAAAGCCAACCATCATAAACGTTGTCATAATAATAATGTTTTCGCGGAAAAAGACACCTAAGTATGCAATGAAGAGGCCGATAAATACTAAACTTAATGCAAAGGTCCGGATTTTATTGATTTTGTTTGAATACTTAATGCTCATTCTCACCACGCTCCTATACTAATAATATAACATACAATTTAGAATTTTCACTCTCTTGTAAATTGATAAAGGGATAAGATATGAAATGAATAGGAGGGGGACCATGAAGAATGAATGGACGCTATAAGGATTTTTACAGCGGTTTTTAAGTTTTTAACGGGATGTGAAATTTTTTTATAAAAAGTATTGACCCTGTATATACTGCATGATATATTAATAACCGTCGCTGATGCGGAAACGCAGAAAACGACAAAAAAGAAATTAAAAAACTTAGTTGACATTGAAAAATGAAGATGTTAACATAAGGAAGTCGCGAATGAGCGACTAAGTAGTTCTTTGAAAACTGAACGAAACAAACAACGTGAAACGTCAATTTTTATTTTAGATGCTAGACAAACTAACTTTATTGGAGAGTTTGATCCTGGCTCAGGATGAACGCTGGCGGCGTGCCTAATACATGCAA
>NZ_SEIY01000002.1:0-743966 GCF_004634455.1 Bacillus sp. 007/AIA-02/001 | reverse complement strand
TCTTTTGAAGAAAATTTAGCCATAAAAAATGCACCTCCAATTGTTAATTATGTGTCTAACAATTGGGGTGCACTTCACCTTACGAGGTCTTTTTTACTTATTTTCCAAATACACTAATTGATTCTTCCTCAATTACAAGTAAACAATTAGCATATTACATGATTTAATATCCCAATAACCAATTCAACTCTATTAATTCGGTTCGACCTTAATATCCCCCTTTTATTCCAAAAACTCAATAATTGTTTCACATACTTTATCCGTCTCCTCGATATCTGGGAAATGTCCACTATTTTCAAATATAACAAGTTTACCATTTTTCAATTGTCTCGTTATTCTATAACTCATTCCTACACCCGTGTTATAGTCATGCGCTCCAACTATGACACACGTATCAATTTCTAAACCTTTAATACGCTCAATAAGCGGTAAAGATGATTTTGTTCCAAAAATAACTTTGCTCATCTTCCCTGTATTACTTAACTGACTTTCCTCCCAAAGACTCCGATTTAGCTTTGCAAATTCTTCATTTTTAAACAATAATCGATCTACAGCTTTTGTATCAACTATACTCCAAACTTGATTATACCTTTCTTTTAAAGGAATTTCTGACTTACTTATTATCAATATTTCTTCTTTCATTTCTCCTTTCGTTACTTGTAGAAAACCTTCTATCTGCACAGTATACATATCATTTAAATCATCTAACGATGGTGCTTGTAATACCATTTGTTCAACATTTTTCGGATATTTCAAAGCATACTCTAAACAAAGTTGTCCACCAAAAGAATATCCTAACAAATTTATCTTCTCTACATGTAATTGCTTTCTTAATTCCTCTAAATCTTCGACTAGAGTATTGATTGAGTACTCACCGTCATCTTGTGGTGCCTCACTTCTACCACATCCTCTTTGTTCATAATAAACAACAGTCATATTTTCTTCTAACCTCAACCCAAGTGTTCTTTCGAATACATAATGATTGCCACCTGGACCACCATGTACAATAATGAGAGGAACTGTATTATGAGCTGCCCCTGCAACTTTACACCAATGCAATACCCCATTGCTTTTCAAATAGTGTACACCATCTTGCAACATTAACTGATTCATTTATCCTCTCTCCTCATCGCTCACTTATTACTATCTAAATGTATAAGTTCTGACCATTCACACTTTTCCCCTTTATATCCTTTAGACACTATCCTCATTTATATGAATAGCTTTCTTATTCAAAAATAGATTTTTAAAAATTCCTACTCCCACAATTAATAAACCTATACCAACTAATTTATTTATTTGTAATGGAATGCTCTCCATTCCAAATAATCCAAATGTATCAATGCATAACGCAACAACCAATTGAGTAATAAGACTAATTAGCACCGTATATGCTGGACCTAGACTCTTTATTGCACCCATTATACAAATAATTAACCCGATACCAAACAGTCCACTTACATAAAACAAATAATTTGCAGTATACACTTTAATGCTAATACTGTTTTCTGTAATGATATAAAATAGAATAGAGCTAATGAGACCTATCCCAAGGACACATGTAGTCGTTAACCACTGCCCTACATTTTCATTTACTTTTGCATTAAAAACAGATTGTACGCTAATTAATATTCCTGCTAATATAGCTAAACTAAATCCAATCAAAATCTTCCTCTCCCTTTCATTGCTCATATATATTATCTTTAGCGACTTCCTTCATTCTAGAAAAATCTTTAATTACAATAACTCCATTACTCTTTTCAATTAGTTTTTCATTATAAAATCTTTGTAATACCCGAATTACGTGCCTATAACTTACCCCTATAAAATCTGCAATACTCGTTACTGAAGTTGCATCCAAATCCCCTTTATACATATTCCCGTTACTATCTGTTGAAATTGAAAGCAAATAACTAGCTACACGTACTTCTACAGGATAAAGTAAATTAAGAGCAGTAAAACGAGTCGATATTTTTAACGTGTTCGCAATGTTTTCAAGCAAGAACTTCATAAATATAGGATCATGTAATAACTTGTTTCTAATAACCGTATTAGAAATAGAGATTGCTACAACATCTGAACAAGCTTCAACGACATTATGCGCTTTGCTATTTTGAATTAATTCAATATCACCAACAATGGCCAATGGATTGATAAAGCGAAGAATTAGTTTCTTCCCTTCAGATGTAATCGTGTAAACTTTTACTTTACCTTTAACAACAAAATATAAACGATCCATTTCGTCATCTATATTGCAAATGAGCTCGTCTTTTTCAAAGTGATTTAATTGAAAATAAGCTGTATCTATTTCTGAAAAAACCTCGAGCGTTTTATTGGTTTTCAAATAATGCGTAATTAAACCTGATCTATCCTCCATATTCATTTCTCCTTTCATTTACATATTAAATACAACAATACCTATAATCATTATTATTGTTCCCACAATATGATATCTCTCCATCTGTATCTTTTTTATATGAAACAGTCCTTTCATTTCAATAACTGTTGCCGTTAACAATTGAGCAACCATAAGTGTGCCAGCTGTCAATGTAACTCCTAGTGCATATATCGCCATAGTTTCTGCACAAATAATGAATCCACCAAATGCACCCGCTGTTAAATATATTTTTTTCACACTCTTTAAATCCGTTATTTTCTCTTCTTTCTTTAACAAAAATACAGTTGTTGCAATAATGAATCCAATTAAATGGGTTATAATACTCGTCGACCATATACCGATATGTGAACTAAGTTTCGCATTAAAGGTTCCTTGAAGTGTTATAAATATCCCCGCAAAAACAGCAAATATAATACCTTTCAAAAAATCATCTCCTCATCCTTTATTTCTGACTTAATTAAAAACCATCATCCTATAATGGCAAAAGGACAAATGTCACATCACTATGAAAATAACTTGGAATGAACAAAAAAACACACCTCAAAAATGCGAGATGTGTTTATTTTTTATTATTTATATATAATGTTTTATAAATAAAAATTACGCTACATTAAAAGATTTCTTTTTCATAACAAACTTTGCAAATAAGAAACGTACAAGCGGTCCCATAATAATTAATTGTAATGGATATGCCATTATGAAATTTTTAATAAAAATCGAAAAATAAATGGAAACAAATGAATCTCCTTGTAGTCCACCATGTAAATACATCATAGCCATACCGAAAAATGACATAAAGAACACCATTCCAATTACCATAGTTGTCGCCATTGCAACGATAATATTTATTTTTTTAGATTTATCAAATGGCAATATGAATACAATTTTTTTCGCACAAGGTCCAACGATACATATTTCAATTAATAGTGCAATAATAAAGCCAATTAATAGTTCTAATGCAATCTCTTTAATATAAATTGGTCCTCCTGTTTCATTCATTAGTAAATTGTAAAACGTCATTACGATAACCATCCCAAGGCACATCATCATGCCAAATTGGAGGTTTTCCTTTCTTGTTGTTGGCAAATTTCATCATCCTTTCTCTTTGAGTCTTTGTCATTATATCGACATTGGAAACCCCTTCGTAAGTGAACATTTTGTGAACAAATTTAAAACGCTTTCATATTTTTTCCTTTCTACTCTAATTCTCACTTTTACTTATAGAGGTTATATATATCGCAATGTTGAATTACTAAATTTAACATTTCATTACATTATTACTAGGAGGACAACCATGAATGAAGCAGAATTTTACGCATATCACATCGTAACTAGGAAAAAAATGCATATCGGACAAATCATTCCTTTTAACAAAAATCAACACAATACTCTATATCACTTCTTTTTTGAAAGAGAACAATTAAATGCTAGTGGTGAAGATGGCATACAAATTTTAAATAAACACTATAAAAATAACGAATTACATATAAATAATGAAAATACTAAAGTAGTTATGAGTTATATGGATCAAACAATTAGAGCAGTTAGAGAAACAATTGTAGAAATGGTTAGACTACAAGAATTCCCTGAATACCCTTCCAGATTATCTTGCTTATATGCTGCTAAAAGCTATGAGGATGCTTTGAAATGGAGAGCGCTATTTGATTCTTACAATCGAGAAGTTTTACAGATTGTTAAACTACGAGTGATCGGAAGTTCTTTTGAAGGTGACGGGAATCTTTTACCGAAAGAAGATGGAATTCCTTTTTCTCAAAAAATCGAACAAGCTAGAGAGTATTGGAAAGGAAATATTAGAAATGAGCTTCCTGAGCTACTGATTAATGGAGAAATTGAAGTGGTGGAAATTATTGATGACTTTTCCTCAATTCATATTTAATTTCTAACTAAATCATATAGGATGGAGATTACAATGAAGAAAAAAGTGTACTTCAATCATGATGGCGGCGTAGATGATTTAATTTCATTATTTTTATTACTTCAAATGGAAAACATTGAACTTACGGGGGTATCTGTTATCCCAGCAGACTGCTATTTAGAACCCGCAATGTCTGCCAGTCGTAAAATTATCGATCGCTTCGGCAAAGGTAATTTTGCCGTAGCCGCTTCAAACTCTCGCGGGCAAAACCCGTTTCCGAAAGACTGGCGGATGCATGCATTTTATGTAGATGCTTTACCAATTTTAAATGAGTCTGGAAAAGTTGTAACACCCGTGACGGCAAAACCTGCGCATCATCATTTAATAGAAACGCTTCTACAAACGGAAGAAAAAACAACTTTATTATTTACTGGGCCCCTAACTGACCTTGCTCGTGCATTATATGAAGCTCCCATAATCGAAGATCAAATTGAACGCCTTGTTTGGATGGGTGGTACATTTCTTAAAGCTGGCAATGTACATGAACCAGAGCATGATGGAACAGCTGAGTGGAATTCGTTTTGGGACCCTGAAGCAGTGGCTCGTGTATGGGATGCAAAAATTAAAATCGACTTAGTGACACTAGAAAGTACAAACCAAGTTCCGTTAACTATAAACATACGTGAACAATGGGCAAAAGAACGAAAGTATATTGGTATGGATTTCCTTGGTCAATGCTATGCAATGGTCCCTCCTCTCGTTCACTTCTCAACGAACTCTACTTACTATTTATGGGATGTACTAACTACCGCTTTTGTCGGAAACACTAGCCTTGCAAAAACTGAAACGATTAATAGTATCGTTCATACATACGGACCAAGCCAAGGACGTACAGAAGAAACTACTGATGGACGACCTGTAAATGTCGTTTATGATGTAAAACATGATGTTTTCTTTGAATATATTACTGAATTAGCAAAGAAAGCTGCTATCTGAACCCCTATAAAGTGATATAACTTCAGATAACGAGCCCCAATTTTAAAAATTGGTTGTAACTAGATATTTAACTATTAAAAAGAGTATTGAATTAAATTTCAATACTCTTTTTGTGCAATTTAATTATATTTGATTAATGTAGTGTCTTACAGATTATTCATTTCATAACCATTGACAAAATACGTTATTGTTTCTAACTCATCTTCATTTAATTCTCTATCTAGCTCTTGTTTATACGCTGCCTTTATCTTCTCTTCATCGCCTTTATGAGCTTCTGTATATGTTCCTACTGTTTTTAGCAAATGAATTTCTTGTAAAAACTCTTCTCGATTTATAGCTGTCCCATGAGAAAGAATATATGTCTCAGCATCAAATTTTTCTAATTCATCTATTAATGCAAACGTTCTTTTCGTCGTATAGTTCCACTTCGAGGAAAAAATATCTGCATATATACAGTCCCCTAAAAATAATATCTTTTCTTCTTTTATGTACATAACAACTGAATCATGTGCATGATCTCCGCCCACATGTTTTAACACGCATGTCACCTCACCAAGATCTAATTCCATTTGATCCTGGAACGTTAAGGCCGGAGGAATAATGTTAATATTTCTCGCTTTTTCTTCAAACTCTTTCTTGATGCAATCCGCACAAAATTCAATTTCAGTACCCTCTTTTACGCGTGCATCCAACGCTTCATCTGTCCATTCATAAGATACTATTGTCTGCATTTCTTTTTTCGTTTCAGCGTGCGAAATAGTTAATGCATTCCGTAATACAGATAATCCAAAAATATGATCCCAATGCCAATGCGTTAGTGCTACAAAATCAGGATTTGATACATTTTGTTCTTTTAACATTTCTAAAAATAATTGTGCATGTTCTTCTGAATTCCCTGCATCGATCATTAACGTTTTTTCTTTTCCAACAACCATTCCTAATATAGGTCTATCTGTTTCAGAAACAGGTGTCATATACCAAAATGAGTTTCCTATTTTTTTAATTTGTTGCATAACCAATTCCCCTTTTCATTTCCTCACTTAAGTTTAATATATAGATTATAACGAATCACTACTTTTTTCTCTATACTCAAACACAATTACTTGGACTAATCTAACTTTTCTTTTCGTAAGCTAAAAATAAGGGAATAGAATCGGAGTGTGATACTATGGAACGTTTATGGATCCCAATGATTGTAACATTTTTTTCGTTCGGTGGATTACTATTAGGCGGTGCTGTTGGAGTAGCAACACGCCAACTCATTGAAGAAAAGATGCATCGTTTATACGCATTATGTGGCGGTATTTTGTTTGGGTTATTGTCACTTGAAATTATTCCTGAAACATTTTCAAGCTATGAAATGATTGGACCTATACTTGGTATAGCTATCGGTATTTTAGTTATGGGCTTATTAGATAACTATTGTCACCATCCAATGATACATAAAAAAGATCAACAAGCATGGCAAACCTTTCTTTTTCTCTCTTTCGCTATATTTATTCATAATATACCGAGTGGATTTGCGTTAGGTACAGCTTTTATAAATCATAATGACTCTGCCATTCCCTTTTTAATAGCAATCGTCGTTCACCATATTCC
Source organism: Bacillus sp. 007/AIA-02/001 (assembly GCF_004634455.1). Lineage (NCBI taxonomy): Bacteria > Bacillati > Bacillota > Bacilli > Caryophanales > Bacillaceae > Bacillus > Bacillus sp. 007/AIA-02/001. The sequence continues at coordinate 737,097 of NZ_SEIY01000002.1, read as the reverse complement.
AGAAGGATTAGCTTTAATTATTCCATTTCTTTTTACAAAACATAAATATATTTCCTTTTTATTAACGACTTTATTACTTTCTCTTATTCTCGGTACTGGCACAGTTTTTGGCATTTTGATGGAAGGAAAAGCTCTTCACCTGCAAGGCCTCATTATGGGAAGTGCTATTGGTTCACTTGGATATGTCACAATTCATGAAATGCTTTGGAAAGCTAAGAAACAGCTCTCTTTCCTTACATTTCTAATGTGGGCAACTAGTGGTTTTTTACTAATAACAGTGTTCACTTTATTCGCTGGTCATCTTTAAAGTTGCTAAAGTGAAGCTTTTGTTCCTCCCACACTGATTCTTGGATTACAAATAACTAGATAAATTTCTTACTTGTATATTTTTCCTTTTTATTCAAAACATAATGTTATCTACCTATTATAAGGAGGAACAATTATGTTTGGGAAAACAGCAGGTGAAGCATTAGTTGACTTATTAATTGATTGGGGAGTAGAGCACATATACGGTATGCCTGGAGATTCCATTAATTCTATCATTGAAGCTTTAAGAAAAAAACAAGATAAAATTAAATTCATTCAAGTTCGCCATGAAGAAGCTGGTGCATTAGCAGCGGCTGCCTATGCGAAATTAACAGGAAAACTTGGCGTTTGTATGGCAATTGCAGGACCTGGTGCTATTCATTTATTAAATGGTTTATATGATGCGAAACTCGATAAAGCCCCTGTTCTAGCAATTTCAGGTCAAGTAGAAACCGATTTACTTGGAACGGACTTTTTCCAAGAAGTAAATTTAGAAAGAATGTTTGATGATGTTGCGGTTTATAACCAGCGTATTATGTCAGCAGAGCAACTACCTGCCGTAGTGAATCAAGCAATTCGAATGGCTTATACGAAAAAAGGTGTATCCGTTCTTACTATTCCAGATGATGTCCCGAAATTTGAAGTGAAAAATGGTGCCCGTGTTACAAATACTTCTTTTACTTTGCCTGAGTTGTTTCCACAAAAAGAAGATTTAGATGCAGCGAAACTCGCAATAAATGAAGCGAAAAAGCCTGTGATTTTAGCTGGAAAAGGAACAAAACATGCGAGAGAATCTTTACTTGCATTGGCAGAACAAATTGGTGCTCCAATCGTACTTACATTACCAGCTAAAGGAATTATTCCTGATGAACACCCTCTTTGTATTGGTGGATTGGGATTAATTGGAACGAAACCTTCTTATGAAGCAATGAAGCATGCAGATACTTTAATTATGGTCGGTACTTCTTATCCGTTCACCGGCTTCTTACCTGAAAAAGCAAAAACAATTCATATCGATACAGATCCTGCCCAAATTGGGAAACGTTATGCGACAGATATTGGTTTAGCTGGTGATGCTGATAAAACATTACGATGGTTAATTGAAAATGTTGAAGAACACACAGATCATTCCTTCTTAGAACAGCACCAAGAAATGATGAAAAAGTGGGAAGATAAATTACACGATCAAGAAGAAGACTCTTCCATTCCAATTAAACCACAACGCGTTATGCATGCTCTGCAGCAAGTAGCACATGATGACGCAATTCTATCAGTCGATGTTGGAAATGTAACAGTATGGACCGCAAGACACTTCCGTATGACAAACCAGCAATTTGTCATTTCTAGCTGGCTCGCAACACTTGGTTGCGGTTTACCTGGTGCTCTTGCTGGAAAAATTGCATTCCCGGATAAACAAGTATTTGCAGTTTGTGGTGATGGCGGATTTGGAATGACGATGAATGACTTCGTAACAGCTGTAAAATATAAATTACCAATCGTTGTCGTCGTATTAAACAATAATAAAATTGCGATGATTAAATTCGAGCAAGAAGTCATGGGTAATATCGAATTCGAAACAGATTTAACGAACCCTGCTTTTGCAAAATATGCAGAGGCGTGTGGAGGTATTGGATACCGTGTTGAGAATTTAGATGAACTCCTTCCCGCTTTCGAAAATGCAGTAAAACAAAATAAACCGTGTATTATTGATGTAGTTGTAGATGCTAACGAAGCACCAATGCCAGCAAAAATCACATTTGGTCAAGCCGCTGGTTATACGAAGCATATGATAAAAGAATTATTTGAAGAAGGTAAGATTGATTTACCTCCACTTTAGGCGAAAAAAGATAGCTGAAAACAATTTGTCTTCAGCTATCTTTTTTTATTTTTGTATCTCTTTATAAAAAGAAAAGTCATTCATAGTTGGTTGTACTTAAGACTCTTATTTTTTATCAAGAGTCTTTTTATTTAATTTCGCTTCAGTTAATACTATGTAATACTATGCATCTAAAAATCTTTATACATCTCGCTAACTATTTCAATTCTCTAAAGTTCGGATATACTTTATTTTATGAATGTATCGTACATCCACTTATAGAATTTTTCTTTCTCTTCAAATTGTGGATAATGAGCTGATTTCTCAAAAGTAATAAATTGTTTTTGATCTGCTTCTATCTTATCAAAATATGTTTTTGCTGCATGGAATGAAGCTTAGTAGGCAATGGATTTTTTAAATCCTTTTCTAATAAGACAGTTTGAGAATGTGATAATCCAACGTTATAACGAATTACGTCTAACAAGTTATATTCATTACAGAAAGATTTGAAAACATCTCGCATACACATTTTTATAAAAACACATAGAAAAGAGCCCTTGCTTTCAACACAAGGACTCTTTTCATAAACTATTTAGCTACTTCTTCTTTCGGCATTACCATACCTTTATAAAGTTGAACAGTTATCCAGTAATACATGAAATAAATGACTAAGAAGATTCCTATTGGCACCCACACTTTCACAAACGGGTCAACTAATATAAAGCTGAATAAGTTAAGCCCTACTAAAACGTGAGAAATGCCAATGATCGCTGGGAAGATAAATAAATACGAAATTTCTTTATATATACTTTTCGTTAACATACTACGTCTCACACCAATTTTTCGTAACATTTCATAACGGCGTACGTCGCGAGAAGCACCTGTTAATATTTTGAACATAAGGGAACTTGCCATCATTGCTAAAAAGGCAATTCCGAGGAAAAATCCCATAAACATTGTTCCGCTCATGAAGCTGTTCATAAACTGATAAATTGTCATTTTCGTAAATAAGTCTACCTTTTCACCTGTTGCTTTTTCAATTTGTGCTTTTTGTCTCTTGTCTATTTCGATCAATAACGGTTTATATTTTTTCATATCATCTACTTTTGCTAATGTTACAGTATGTTCTGTTCCTTGAATCCCTTTATAATGCTCTTCGTCTGAAATCCTTACTGGTTTTCCGCTAAATTGATTATGCGTAATTTGTATCTCTCTTACAACTGCGTCTTCCCAATCCTTTGGCATTTGAGGGAATTTTGCTAATTCAGGAGCCTCTAAAGCTGAATATACAGGTTCAGTTAAAGGTTCAGTCACACGTTTGCGAACAGGCTCTTTTAAAGTTTTTGTATCAAAATGGTCTGAAACAAGTGGCGGTTTCGCAGTTAAGTCGTTACGTAAATAATAAACCGCTTCTCCATCTACTTTATATTTGTACTTGCTTTCTTCAACAATTTCCATTTCTTTCAAGGCAGCTTTGTCTTGATCATTCGGATCATGAATTACAACATCATATACACGAGAAAAGTCTGTCATAATACCTACATTTTTTTGGAACGCCATACCTGCCGTCATCGCACCTGCGCCTAATGCAATTAACATTGCTACAGTACCTAATACTCTCGATAAACTATTTACTCGAAAGCGTAGCTGTGCATATGTAAAACTATTTAGACCAGTTTCATTTCGTTTTTTATTCCCCTTAATTTTCATCACAAAAAATGGGAGTAATGAACTAAAGATAAAATATGTTCCAAGTGTTGTAACGATGGTTGCTATAATAAAACCTAATTCAGCATAAATTTTTACATTGATCATAAAATAGTACCCTGTACTTACTAGTAATACACCAAGTACTGTCATTATAATAATGCGAGTTTTACTTTTCTTCACTTCATCTAGTGTTTCATCTTCACGAATTAACTCTAGTTCAGTTTTTCGTAACAATCGGACACTGTTCATTATGCCAGTAATGAAAAATAATATTAAGAAGAAAATAGCTGTAACTAAAATTGCTGGTGTGTATACAGATGCGTAACTACCTTTTGCTGAAATTTCCATTCCATTCATTAAAAAGTTCCCTGCTACACTTGCAAGTAACATCCCTACTAAAATACCGATAATAATACTGACAATACCCATACCGAATGTTTCAATAAATAATAACTGTGCTACTTTTTTCTTTTTCGCACCAAGCATCATGTACATACCGAGTTCTTTTCTTCTTAACGTGAGCAAGAAAGAGTTGGCATATATAATATAAAATACAGTAATGAAGGATAAGAGTATTGCACCTACCCAGAAGACGAGCCTTATACTACTAATTAGACTATTATCTTTTGTAAATTCACTATTCATCGCCATCGTTTGGAACATGTAGAAAATACTAATACTAATAACGAGGCCAATAAGTAAAACCATATAATCTTTTAACATCTTTTTCATACTATGACGTGATAATTTAAATAACATAGTTTCACCCCCTACTTAGACTCAGCAGCTGAGCCCATATGAGCGAGCACACCTAAAATGTCTTGATAGAAATTCTCTCGAGTACCTTGACGGTTTAATTCTTTATAAAGAAGACCATCTTGAATAAATAAAATACGCTCACAATAACTTGCACTAAATGCATCGTGTGTAACCATCAAAATACTTACATTGTGATTTTCATGTAAATCTTGCATCGCTTCTAATAAACTTTTTGCGTTTTTACTATCAAGCGCACCTGTCGGTTCATCTGCTAATACAATTGCTGGATTATGTACTAAAGCTCTTGCCGCCGCTGTTCTTTGCTTTTGTCCTCCAGAAACAGCCGTCGGATATTTTGTTAAAATTTCGGTGATGCCTAATTTCTTCGCAACGTCATTTACCTTTCCAGTAATCTCACTTGACGGTACGCCTTGCAAAGAAAGTGGTAAAGCTATATTTTCATAAATTGATAAGTTTTCTAGAAGATTAAAATCTTGAAAAATGAAACCTAATTTTTGAGAGCGAAAATCAGATAACGCATTGCCCTTCATAGAAGTAATATTTGTACCAGCTATCGTCACACTACCACCTGTCGCTTGGTCAAGTGTACTTATCACATTAAGTAAAGTCGTTTTTCCAGACCCAGAAGGTCCCATGATCCCGACAAATTCTCCTTCTTTAATACTTAACGATACACCCCTTAATGCTTTTGACTGATTCTCATTTCTTTTCCCATACGTTTTTTCTACACTTTCTACAGTAACTACATTTGTTGACATCTCTTTCACTCCATCCCTTTTGTATAAAATTAATTTCTCACATATTTCTTATTATTTTGTCATGCGAATTCTTAAGAATTTTTTAATTATTCATTCAAGAAGAGTTACACCTGTAACATGAACCTTTTTCCTACTTCATATTCTCATTTTTCTACAACTCGTTCCCTCGATTTCGCTTACATTTACCTTACATTTTTGTAAGATAAAAAAGAAAACACACTAATTGCTAATAGTGTGTTTTCTTTACAATCAATATTTTCTATTCTTTATTTCCTCTTCAATAGTTGCCACAAATACATCTAGCGCAATAACTTCTGACTTCTCTTCCCCATATTTACGTACATTTACAGCTCCGTTTTCCATTTCCTTATCACCAATAACAAGAACATACGGTACTTTTTGCATTTGTGCTTCTCTTATTTTATATCCTAATTTTTCATCTCGTGCATCTTGTTCAACACGAACTCCAGCTTGTGCTAATTTATGCGCAATCTCATTGGCATATTGTTCATGTACTGCATTTGAAACTGGAATTACTTTCACTTGAACTGGTGCCACCCATGCCGGGAACGCACCTCCAAAGTGCTCAATTAATATTGCTAAGAAGCGATCTAATGACCCTAAAACTGCCCTGTGAATAACAACTGGTCTTTTCTTTTCATTATTTTCATCTATATAATTTAAATCAAATTTCTCTGGCATTTGGAAATCAAGCTGGATTGTTCCGCACTGGTGGCTTCTATTTAAAGCATCTTTAATATGAAAATCAATTTTCGGCCCGTAAAATGCACCGTCACCTTCATTTAGTCTATATTTATAATTTAGCGATTGTAATACATTTTCTAATGCCGCTTCTGCTTGCTCCCATAATTTATCATCACCCATTGAATCTTCTGGACGAGTAGAAAGCTCTACTTCATATTCGAATCCAAAAGTTTTATATACGTAATCAATTTGTGCCATTACTGATTTAATTTCATCTTCAATTTGTTTTGGAGTTACAAATAAATGTGCATCATCTTGGCAGAAAGTACGTACTCTTAATAATCCGTTTAACGCACCACTAAATTCATGACGATGTACTTGACCAAATTCACACATACGAATCGGTAATTCACGATAAGAATGTAATTTATTTTTAAACATAAGCATGTGCCCTGGGCAGTTCATCGGTTTTAATGCAAAACTTTTATTATCTACTTCAGAGAAATACATATTATCTTTATAATGTCCCCAGTGCCCTGATCTCTCCCATACTTCTTGGTTCATCATGAACGGAGTGCGTACTTCTTGATACTTATACTCTTTTTGAATTTCTCTTAAAAATGCTTCCAATTCGTTACGAATCATTTGTCCTTTCGGTAAATAAAACGGCATTCCCGGAGCCTCTTCAGAAAACATAAATAACTCAAGCTCACTGCCTAACTTACGATGATTTCTTTTTGCTGCTTCTTCAACGAAATGTAAATACTCTTCTAATTCTTTTTGAGAAGAGAATGCAACACCATATATGCGCTGAAGCACTTGGTTATTACTATCACCTCGCCAATATGCACCGGAAACGTGAGTTAATTGAAATGCTTTCAAATAACCTGTAGATGGTAAATGTGGTCCTCTACATAAATCTACAAATTCACCTTGTTTATATAGTGTTACACTTTCCCCACTAGGAATTGCTTCTAAAAGTTCTAATTTCAAGCGGTCGTTCATTTCTTGAAACAGTTTAGCTGCTTCTTCTCGAGAAACCTCAACTCGTTCTATCTTTATATTTTCATTTATGATCTTTTTCATTTCTTTTTCGATTTTTCGTAAATCTTCTATGTTTACACTACTTGGAAGATCCATATCATAATAAAATCCATTTTCAATAACAGGTCCTACTCCAAGATTTATATCACCATACAATCTTTTTACAGCTTGCGCTAAAATATGTGCTGCGGAGTGTCTTGCAATTTCTACCCCTTCATTTGAATCTATAGTAATGATTTCCACTTCCGCATTTTCTTCAATATTTCGGCGTAAATCATATAATCCATCATTTACTTTCCCCGCGACTGCTTTCTTTTTCAAACTACTGCTAATGGATCCAGAAATTTCTTCTAAAGTAACTCCATTTACAAATTCTTTAACGCTACCATCTGGAAATTTAATTTCAATCATTTGTTCTTTCATTTTTCATCTCTCCATTTCATAATAAAAAGCACACTCATCCCTAAAATAGGGACGAGCGTGCTTTTACCCGTGGTTCCACCCAGATTCCCATTGTAAACAAACAATGGCTTCTTTTACGGTAACGTCGTTTATACGGCACTAGATACTTAATTTCCCCAGTGCAGCTCTAAGGTGGTAAGTTATTTTTCTGCGTTAGGAAGTTCTCAGCTTTCCTTCCTTCTCTGTATAACCGGGTAAAATAACTCGTGTCCTTTTCTTCGCTTATTATGAAATTGAATGCAAAAAAGCATATTCATCCCTAAATATAGGGACGAATATGCTTATATCCGTGGTTCCACCCAGATTCCCATCACAAAAAAACATAATGGCTTCTTTTGCGATAACGTCGCATACACGGCACTAGATACTTAATTTCCCTAGTGCAGCTCTAAGGTGGTAAGTTATTTTTCTGCGTTAGGAAGTTCTCAGCTTTCCTTCCTTCTCTGTATAACCGGGTAAAATAACTCGTGTCCTTTTCTTCGCTTATTATGAAATTGAATGCAAAAAAGCATATTCATCCCTAAATATAGGGACGAATATGCTTATATCCGTGGTTCCACCCAGATTCCCATCACAAAAAAACATAATGGCTTCTTTTGCGATAACGTCGCATACACGGCACTAGATACTTAATTTCCCTAGTGCAGCTCTAAGGTGGTAAGTTATTTTTCTGCGTTAGGAAGTTCTCAGCTTTCCTTCCTTCTCTGTATAACCGGGTAAAATAACTCGTGTCCTTTTCTTTGCTTTTTATAAAACATCCATTTATTGTTATTTAATATATCTTATTCATTTTATTTTTGCAAGTGTTTAAAAAAATTATTTATTTAATTTAAAAAAGTGAAACCAAATTTTTTTGGTTTCACTTCACAATTTTACCAATCTTGTGGTTCGTAATTTAAGTCTGCAAATAGACGTCTTTTCTCTTTCTTCGTTAAATCTCTCCACTGCCCAACTGGTAAATTATTCAATTCAATATTCATAATTCTCGTACGTTTTAACGTGTATACTTGATAACCTAAAGCTTCACACATACGGCGAATTTGACGATTTAGCCCTTGTGTTAAAATAATTTGGAACTCATATTTTGATAACTGTGTAATCTCACAAGGAAGCGTTTTTGTTCCTAAAATTTTAACACCCGCTGCCATTTTCTCTAAGAAATCAGGTGTAATTGGCTTATCTACTGAAACGATATATTCTTTCTCATGTTTGTTTTCAGCACGTAAAATCTCATTAACAATATCGCCATCATTCGTTAACAAAATTAAACCGTCAGAGTCTTTATCAAGACGTCCAATGTGACTAATTCGTAAAGGATGATTCACTAAATCAATAATATTACCTTTTACTGATTTTTCACTCGTACATGTAATACCTACTGGTTTATTTAAAGCGATATATACGTGATCTCGAGCAATTCGAAGCTGCTCTCCATTTACTCGTACATCATCACCTGGGTTCACTTGGTCACCAATTTTTGCAACCTTACCGTTAATAATTACTCTTCTCTCATTAATTAGTTTATCCGCTCCACGTCGAGACGCTTTTCCAGCTTCACTAATGAATTTATTGATACGCAAATTAGGCACATCCTTTTCTAAAAAAATTTCAAGCTCACACTGCTTCTACCGTACAATACAAAAGGGTAAGCCTCCTATTATAACTTAAATATATTAACATGAAAGGGTATATAACGTCTTCTATTAATTACTTGTTTATAAGAAAATATCTTTATTATACATTCATTTATGCACTTTTTCAGCGTTTAATATACAAGCCATTCTTCCTTACATACAGCTTGTTTTCCTTTTATCTCTTCTATCTCTTCATGAATATTAGCTAATTTATATAAACCTGGGAAAATCTCTTCCACATAATGTTGATGCGTCTTTTCATCTTTCCAATACGTTAACACTATGTAACGATTTTTATTTTTTAAAGACTTCCCAACTACTCCACCTAACATTCCTTTTGCTTTTTCCATTCCTTTATTCCAAATTGTTTCTTGCTTATGTAAAAAATGATTTTCCTTTTCCATCTTTACATCACATATAGCAACTCTTACGAATGATCCTTCTGTAACAACGTCTTTCAAATGCGTATCAGTTATATCATACAACGTTTGAAATAATTCAATTTCACATGAAAGAAACGTATCCTCTTGATTACTATTTAAATAAATTGTATCGTGAGCACCATTCATAAATGATTGATATGCACTTCTATCTTCCCATAAAGTAAATACACATGCCTCATCTTCATACCATCCACCAAATTGTCCATGAAACCCATCTAGGTGCCGTATATCACGCCATTTTCCTTGCGCATTTGAAAACAATTCCTTTTTCTCTTCTTCCACCTTACAGTAGATTGTTTTTAGTAGCATTTTTAATTCCCCCTTTAGCATATAATTTATCTTCTTCTCACAATAATTAGTTCACATAATATTTTTATAATCACCCTAATACTCTTTATAGACATATAGAACTAATCATATTTATCACTACATCTATCAAAACATCTATCGAATTTAATTTCAAATGATTCAGAATAAAAAAAGATGTAACTCTTAATGAATTACATCTTTAGCTAATCTCCCTTATTCATCTTTTTCTCAAATAAATAATACGTAATGTCTCCTGGATAATGTACTACTGTTACCTTCCGCTCCCCTTTTTTAAAACTAACAGTATGCCCGTTTTCCCCTAAGTTCTCCCATCCACTCGCCTTTGTAATCGGCATTACACTTATATATTGATAGTCCTCTTCCTTATCATCGTTAATATGAATTGCTGACATTGGTACTGGAAAACCTTTAATTTTAGATTCTTTATTCATAAATATGAATGCAATTACACCAACTAATAACATAGCCATTGAAATACTTGAAACTAGTTTTCTTCTATTCATTTTCACTAAAAACCCTCTTTTCTCACATATAACTTTCATCATTTTACTAACTTTAATTATTTATGTATAGAGAAGAAATAATTTTAATTATTTCTAACCTATTTTCTCTACTTAAAACAACATTATTATTATATATTATAATTATAAGTTTTTAAATTTTGGAGGCGTTACATATTGCAGAAATTACTTTTTACTAAATGGACAGTTGTTATTTCTATTTTCATCATTTTTGGTACAATTTTCTACGTTACTAATGTTAAAAATAACCACGAAAAAGCAACTGTAGAAACAGCGGAGACAAAAACTTTCAAAACTAAATTACAACCTAAAATTAATGAATTGACTACTCATTATAATGACATCATCGAAAAAGATTGGTTACCTGCCTGGGAAGAGATTAACACGAATGGAGATTCAGTAGATCGAAATAAACTATTAGTTACAATGAGTGCTGTTTCCAAGCAGTACGAAACAATTATGAACGAAATAGACACGCTTAAAATTGAAGAAAACATAACAGATATAGATATACAAAAACAACTACTTCAGTTCACAACTCAGTTTAAATCCGCATCAAATTTCATGAAAAATGCAGCAAATTTAATTATAGACGGAGCAAATAACTCTACTCCAACCGATGAAACTATTGAAAAAACAAAACAAGCTTTAGGACTTGCGGATCAACATATTGTCATCGCTTTATCTACTTTAAATGAAGTTGAAGATAAATTAGGACTTACAAAAAAATAAAACTATTTACTATTTTAAAATAAAAAATGATTGCAATTCACAATTTGTATGTCTATAATATTTTTATTGATTTACAATCAATGTGTTTATAAACTTTATAATTCGGATGAACCATTCAGGAGAAGGTCTATTGATCTACCGACGGGGCAAAAAGTTGTTATACCAGCTTTGAAACTCTCAGGTCTTGGTTACAAGTAGAACTGCATGGGGACGAATCTCTGGAGAGACTCCCTCTCGCTTTCATAGAGCGCGGAGGAAAACGAGCACCGAAGGAGCAAATCCGCTACTATAGCGGATAATCTCTCAGGTAAAAGGACAGAGACAAGCGAAAGAAAATGCCGATTTGTATCGGTTTATTTTTCTATCCCTTGTTTCTCCAGAGACCATTTCATTTACTTGAAGTGGTTTTTATTTTTTCTAAATAAAGGAGAATAAAGATGGAGACAGTAAGTAAAGTATTAGAACAAATGAATCAATACGTGTGGGGATTACCAACTTTGTTGCTACTCGTTGGAACAGGTATCATTCTCACAGTGCGTTTAAAAGGTTTACAGTTTAGTAAACTATTATACGCTCACAAACTAGCATTTAAAAAATCAGAAGATACCTCTTCTTCTGGAGATATTAGTCACTTCCAAGCACTTATGACAGCTATGGCCGCAACGATTGGTATGGGAAATATAGCCGGTGTTGCAACAGCTGTTACAATTGGTGGTCCTGGTGCAATATTTTGGATGTGGATTACCGCTTTATTCGGTATGGCAACAAAGTATGCCGAGGCAATACTTGCAGTGAAATACCGTGTTAGTAATGAAAATGGTGAATATTCAGGTGGACCAATGTATTATTTAGAGCATGGTTTAGGTAAGAAATGGCTGGCAGTATTATTCGCTATATTCGGCACAACTGCTTCTTTCGGTATTGGTAATATGGTGCAATCTAACTCAGTTGCAGAGGCAATGCGAATTAATTTCTCTTTCCCTCCTGCTTTAACTGGTATAGTAATGTCATTTTTAATCGCAATTGTTATTTTAGGCGGTGTAAAAAAAATTGGGAAAGTGACGGGATATGTCGTTCCTATTAAAGCTTTCTTTTATATAATTGCTGGTCTTATAATTATTTTCTATCACTACGAACAAATTCCAGAAGCTTTTTCACTTATTTTTTCTGGTGCATTTAATGGTACAGCAGCTGCTGGTGGTTTTATTGGGGCAACAGTTGCATCAGCTATTCAAATCGGAATGGCGCGTGGTGTATTTGCGAACGAAGCTGGTTTAGGGAGTGCCCCTATTGCCGCGGCGGCGGCAAAAACTGATTCGCCTGCAAAGCAAGCTTTAGTTTCAATGACTGGTACTTTTCTAGATACGTTTATTGTATGTACAATTACAGGACTAGTATTAATTACTACAGGTGCTTGGAGATCTGGTAAAACTGGCGTTGAAGCTACAACACTTGCATTCCAATCTGTATTTGGTACTGCTGGTAGTATGATTCTCGGTATCGCAATTATTTTATTTGCCTACTCTACTATTTTAGGCTGGTCGTATTATGGAGAAAAATGTGTAGCTTATTTATTCGGAGAAAGTGCAGTTAAATATTATAAAGCAATCTTTATTGTTATGATTGCAATTGGTGCTAATTTAAAGCTAGGAATCGTATGGACATTTGCTGATATTGCAAATGGACTTATGGCAATTCCAAACTTGATTGGTCTAATTGGATTAAGTAGTATTGTTGTTGCTGAAACGAATCGCTTTTTACAAGCAGAGAAATTGAAAGAAAATAATAAAAAACAGGCAAGTTAATCTATGAAAAAAGGAATGACTCATACATGATGAGCGTTCCTTTTTTCATCCCCTCTTTTACTTAATTACTATCATTAAAAATATATTTATATCAATATTTACTCCTTTTTATTCCTTCAAAAGTTTTTCACATAAATGTCATAAATCGTATGGTTTAACTATATAGTTGAAAAGGAATGCGACATTAAGGTGTCACTGAAAAACTCATCCAAGAAAAGGGAGGAAAAATCTTTTGAAAAACAAAATCATCGTTTTCCTATCTGTTTTGTCATTTATTATTGGTGGTTTCTTCTTTAACACGAATACTTCAAGCGCTGAAACATCATCTACTGATTACGTTCCTAACCAATTAATCGTTAAGTTCAAACAAAATGCATCTTTAAGTAATGTGCAATCTTTTCATAAATCTGTCGGAGCTAATGTCTTATCTAAAGATGATAAGTTAGGTTTTGAAGTCGTACAATTTTCAAAAGGTACTGTAAAAGAAAAAATAAAGAGCTATAAAAATAATCCAGATGTGGAATATGCAGAACCGAATTATTACGTTCACGCCTTTTGGACTCCAAACGACCCATATTTTAATAATCAATACGGGTTACAAAAGATTCAAGCTCCACAAGCTTGGGATAGCCAACGAAGTGATCCTGGTGTAAAAGTAGCTATTATTGATACAGGAGTTCAAGGCTCACACCCTGATCTGGCTTCGAAAGTAATTTACGGGCATGATTATGTTGATAACGACAATACATCTGATGATGGTAATGGTCATGGTACACATTGCGCTGGAATTACTGGAGCACTTACGAATAACAGCGTCGGAATTGCTGGTGTTGCCCCACAAACTTCAATTTATGCTGTCCGCGTATTAGATAATCAAGGAAGTGGTACTCTTGATGCTGTAGCGCAAGGTATTCGAGAAGCTGCTGATTCGGGTGCAAAAGTAATTAGTTTAAGTTTAGGAGCTCCAAATGGTGGTACTGCATTACAACAAGCCGTTCAATATGCATGGAATAAAGGCTCTGTTATAGTTGCAGCTGCTGGAAATGCTGGAAATACAAAAGCTAATTACCCTGCTTATTACAGCGAAGTAATTGCAGTTGCTTCTACAGATCAATCAGATAGAAAATCTTCATTCTCTACTTATGGTAGCTGGGTAGATGTTGCAGCACCAGGTTCAAATATATATTCAACATATAAAGGAAGCACGTATCAATCATTAAGTGGTACATCTATGGCAACACCTCATGTTGCAGGAGTCGCAGCTCTTTTAGCAAATCAAGGATATAGCAATACACAAATCCGCCAAATTATTGAGTCTACTACTGATAAAATTAGTGGTACAGGTACGTACTGGAAAAACGGTAGAGTCAATGCATATAAGGCTGTACAATACGCTAAGCAATTACAAGAAAATAAAGCTTCTTAAGAAAACTTTAATCAGTCGATCTACCATGAATGCAGAATAAAATAGAAGGAGAGACTTCTATAATTAAAGCCTCTCCTTCTTACAAACTATATTACTCTCCCTGCTTTTTAACCATATGTAAATACAGTACAAAATCCATCATTGTCGATGAATGACCAAGTTGACGAATCATCGCTGTTATATTTCCTCTATGATATGTACCATGATTTACGACATGTTGCACTAATTCTAAAATCGAAGTTTCTAATTTCCCTACGTATGGATTCTCAATAACAAATACAGCATTCACATCTTGTATTGTAATTAAAAACTCTTTATATTGATTTGCCATGTTTTCAAACATTTTTTCTAATTCATGTAACGATTTAGTTTCAATTTGTTTTCGTAACTCTTCTCGGTCTTGTATTGCTTCATTCATACTTTTACCATGCAATATATGTAACCACACTTGATCTGTAATATAAATATGCACAAAAGTATCCTTAATGGATGGGAATACACTCTGTATCTGCTCATTAAAAATTGTCTCATAGTTTGGTAACTCTTTTAATCGATTGAATAATCTAGTATTAGCCCAAGCATGGTAATCACACTGTTTTAATATATAATCTTTCAATTTATATTACCTCCTTATTGTATGAAACGAATGGTTTGTTTCTTCATTTCTGATTCTCTATCAGCCTTTGCAATCCCTTTTTCTTTCATTTCATGCTTATTTATCGTTTTATATTTTACATACGTATAAAATTCCGTTTGAAATGGAAATGGTGTAATCCGAATTGTTTCCTCGTCCACCCATTCAGCTTGAATAAGTTTCTCCTCTTTACTATTAAACATTTCTGTTCCTTCAAAACCATCTTTAAATAAGTCAATTTCATCTTTCTTTTTGACACCAGGCTTATTCATACATACGTATAAAGAAAGTTCATCACAAAACTTTAATAATCTATAATGCTTATCGAACATCGCAAACTGTTCCTTTGTTAACGTTTTCAAAATTCTTTTTTGTCGTTCTAATTCATGTTTATAAAATGACATCATCTCTTCATCTTCCTCGTTTAGTGGAAATGATAAAAAATGTTTACTACAAAGCAATGCCCCGTATGGATTAGAATTTTCAATTTCATTCAATCCAATCGTATAAAAAACAAAACGTAATGGGCTTGGACAATCCATAAATGTATATGGAATATTTTTAGCATCATTCAAAATTGGTACTTTATCAAGCTCTATCCATCCTCTGTCATGCTCATATATTGCATCAACTGTTTCTTTTAAATATGTTTTATCTTCAAAAAAGTCTTCTTTTATATGCTTTGCAATCTCTCCAGCTAAAAAACCATGATTATGTTGACGAATTAAAATACTTTCCTTCTCATTTTTTTCACGAAAAATCATTCGTATACTCCCCCTCATCCTCATATTAAAGCTTTTTATATGCATCGATTCTTAATTAATCCCTAAATAATAGAAGGGATTCAGTCTCTTGCAACGAAATTAACATAATTATATAGTATTCTTTCTAATCATAGTGATAGCTTTATCTTTACTATCTATTATACTAAAACATTCATTCCAAAAATTTTTTTATGAGGTGAAAACATGAACAAAACAGAATTAATTAAAAACGTAGCTCAATCAGCTGATATTTCTCAAAAGGACGCTTCTGCAGCTGTACAATCCGTATTTGACACAATTGCTAATGCATTACAATCTGGAGATAAAGTTCAACTAATCGGGTTTGGAACTTTTGAAGTACGCGAAAGATCTGCTCGTACAGGACGTAATCCGCAAACTGGCGAAGAAATTCAAATCGCCGCTGGTAAAGTTCCTGCATTTAAAGCGGGTAAAGAATTAAAAGAAGCTGTTAAATAAAAACAAGAAACCAGCCATTTTATAGGCTGGTTTCTTGTTTTTATTTAAGCAATTGCTTTATATTCTCTGCATGATACACTTCACAAATATAAAATACACATTTGCAGTTACTTACAATTTGATACTTTCTAGTTGGATACACATTCGCTGTAACAGAACATCCATCAAACAATTCAATAATATTTCCAGATGGCTGATATCCTTCATATAATACGTTTCTTCTTACTTCCATCTTTTCTATAAGCTTTTCAACAGGAATATTTCCACTCTCTAATTCACTCTTTATTGCGTCCGGTAAAAACGAAGTGTCTGCAAAAATTAGATTTTCAGATAACACCTTTCCTTTATAACTAACATTAGATACACGGTAAAGAAATGTTCCATCTTTATCAAAGAAATTCTTTGCTTCTTTCGGAATGTACTGTCTACCAAGTGCCTCTTGTTCAAGAACATCAAACTGAACTGTATCATTTAAAAGCTTTTCTAAAGCATGAATGGATGATGTATCTCCAGAAAATAAAATATTTTTAATTGCTTGTACATTATAAGTGAATTCATTCTTTCTATTTTCCGCTACTAACATGAGGAACACCTCTTCTGTAATTTTTTTATTTAAGATTTAAAAGTGCTACCGCGTCTAATTGCGTAATTTCAGTCACTTCCTTACTGAATATTGCAACAGAAGCCCTATAATCTAAACTAGGCCTTACATCTTCCATCATTGTATTACTTGCTAACTCTTGTCTATCCTTAAAAACCAACAAGTTTGGAGGATCATTTGGAGCTGATACTGTAATATGTACTGGTGGAATCATTAGTCCTTCACCTGTCGCTTTCAGCACCGCTTCTTTTCGAGTCCAATATGTTAAAAAACCTTCTATTTTCTGTTCATTTGGCAGTTTCATAACTTGCGCTATTTCAATGTCTGTTAATACACCTTCTGCCATTTTCATAACATCTATACTTGGATTCATTTGTTCTACATCTATGCCAACAGGTGCAGATTTTGTAAATGCAACGACAACCCACTCACCTGAATGCGAAACGGATAATTGCGGCATACCTTCTGGTAATTGTGGTCTTCCATGCTGCAATTTACATACTGAGCACATTCGATCAATTGGTACTTGGACTGGTGACATAGAAAGTATCTTGCCGAGAACTAATCTACTTATTACGCAACCTATTATAAAACGAGCTCGATCTGCCGAATGATGATACGAATTTGCTTTCTCTCGCTCTATATCATTTAGTAAATTGTAATGCCATGATTGTAAATCCGAAATTCTTGCCCACCATATTTGACAATCATTCTCATTCAAAGTTGGAATAGAATCTACAACTTTACTTTCTATCATGTAAACTCTCCTTTATTCAACGAATATCAATTTTCATAAAAAAGCATACGTATATTGTTATTCATTGACAAGTACTTTCTCTTTTTCTGATACAGATAATGTTTTTTCTTTCTTCTTTGACATTACCTCTTTATCGGAAATACGTAAAGAAAATAGTAGTGCTATGAGCAAAAATATTGCTGACCCAATTAATGCTGCTTGATATGGTAAAAAATCGGATTGAACGTTATTACCTCCAAAACCAGCTAGTATACTAGCTAAAACCGCTACTCCTATTGCTGAACCTAGTCGATTTTGCACATTGAATATAGTAGTCGCTCTCCCCATAGAAGGCGGCGTGATATTGTTAAAGGCAGAAAATTGAACCGCACCGACAGATTGACCTAAGAAAATACCGATACCAAACAATAATGCCCGGATTTGCCACGGATTCGTATCGTGATTTACAAAACTCAATAAAACAAATATAACCGCCGTACATATTAATCCAATAGAAATTACCTTTCGAGCTCCTAATTTCTTATATGACCATGGTACAATTTGTGAAGAAATCATTAATCCAATCGCCTCTGGAAATGTCGTAAGTCCTGATTCCAGTGCAGAAACTCCTATCACATTTTGATACATAAGAGGAAAAACAAATAACATTCCTAATAAACCAGCTGATGAAAATAATGATATAATGCTCATCTTTCTAAAGACTGGTTCTTTTAATAAGCGTAAATCTAACATCGGTTGCTTTACTTTCAGTTCTACAATTATAAACAATGTAATGAATACAACCCCAGCTATCCCAGTACTCATAATTTCTGGAGAAATCCACCCTTTTGATGGTCCCTGGCTGAGTGCATATATGAGCATCGCAAATCCTGGTGCTGATAAAATAAAGCCGAGCGAATCAAAGCGACCAGCTGATTTTTCAACATGTTCTGCTAAAAATAGAAGTCCAAATAGCAATGCAACGATTCCAAACGGTAGATTAATATAAAATGCCCAACGCCAAGACATTTGATCTACAAAGAAACCACCGATGATAGGACCAATTGCTGGTGCTACAGCAATTGGAAGTATAATGAACCGGGAAATCTTCGGTCTTTCCTCGGGTGAAAATGTTCGAAATAACATCGCCATTCCAACCGGTGTTAAAAGCCCTCCGCCAGCACCTTGAATAATACGGAAAATATTCAATGAAGTAATATCGTTAGCCATTCCGCATAAAGCAGATGCAATTGTAAATACGAAAAGAGCAATTAAAAATACTCTTTTCGTACCAAAACGATCTCCTAACCAACCAGAAATCGGAAGGAAAACAGCTAAACTAACTAAATATCCAACATTCACCGTCCCCATTGCAGATGGAGGTACTTGTAGTTCTCTACTTATCGTTTGCAGTGCTACATTTACAATCGTTGCGTCCATCGCAGCCATAAACATCGCAGTTATATAAACGATACTTACAACTACTTTTGGATTTAGTTTTTCTTTCATTATCGTTTTCCTACTAATGTTTTTTCGCGAACTTGATTACCTTGTGGATTCAAATCTTTCCAGTTATATTCAACATATTCTAAGCAACTCTGCCTACTAGCTTCTTCATATACGACATTCCAGCCAATAGGTACATCGAGAAAAGCAGGCCAGAGAGAATACTGGCCCTCCTCATTTATTAATACTTTATATGTGTAATTATCATTTTCAAATGGATTCGTCATACTCTACTTACCCCTTTCTTATTCTGCAAATATTTCGCTAATACTTGTCCAATTTCCGTAAGTGGACCTGGCTGACATAGATCTTTATGTCTACAATCAATATCGTGCTGCACAATTTGCCCATCTAAATAATTTAGCCACGTATTTGGAGAAATAGGATCAAACCAGTCTGGTATAACAGTAGATCTAAAGAATAAGATATCTCCGTTATAAACTTTCGGTACATATTTCCCTAACAACCCTACTGAATTTACATATGTTTCTTTCAAGTTCAATATAGTCTCTTCTTCAAGACTTGCTAATGCACTTCCATCTTTACGAAGGATTTCAACTGCACTTTCCATTGTAAGTGGTTTACCATCCATGTTATCTGGGTCATATCCGCCTAAAGCAAGTAATGCGATTAACGCTTCCTCTTCAGTAGGCGCTTCCGTATTCGGTAAGAAGTGTCCAGGATAAGAATCAAGCATAACGAGTAATTCTACTTCTTCCCCTTCATTTTGTAGTTGCGCCGCCATTGCATGCACAACATTTCCTCCAAGCGACCAACCTAATAAACGATATGGTCCATAAGGCTGTACTTCACGAACATGTTTCAAGTAATCCGCCGCCATCTCCTCTAAACTTTTTGGAAGTTCTTCATTTTTAGCAATACCACGTGCTTGTACACCATAGATTGGATAATCTTTTCCTAAAGATTTCATAAGTCCTGCATAGCACCAACTTAATCCACCTGCTGGATGTACACAAAATAGTGGTAATTGATCCCCGCTTGCTCGTAATGGAAGCAACACATCAAGTGCACTTTGACCATTCCCCATCTCAAGTCTTTCAGCTAACCCTGCAACAGTCGGTGCTGCAAATAAAGTGCCAATGTTTAGTTCCACTCCAAGCGCCTCTTTCATGCGGCTCATAAGCTGCACTGCAAGGAGTGAATGGCCACCAAGATCAAAGAATCCGTCATCAATTCCAATTTGAGGTACACTTAGCACTTCTGTAAACAAGTCACATAACATTTCTTCTTGCGGTGTTCTTGGACCACGACTAGAAGATGATGCGATAAATTCTGGAGCTGGCAATGCCTTTCTATCTAATTTACCGTTTGGAGTTAAAGGTAACTCATTTACTACTACAAAAGCGTATGGAACCATATAATCTGGTAAACTACCACTAGCAAACTGACGCATTTCATTCGTATCAATCGCTTCATTATTTGATGCAACGATATAAGAAACTAACCGTTTATCCCCTGGTTGATCTTCCCGTACAA
This sequence comes from Bacillus sp. 007/AIA-02/001, assembly GCF_004634455.1. Classification (NCBI taxonomy): domain Bacteria; kingdom Bacillati; phylum Bacillota; class Bacilli; order Caryophanales; family Bacillaceae; genus Bacillus; species Bacillus sp. 007/AIA-02/001. The sequence continues at coordinate 716,410 of NZ_SEIY01000002.1, read as the reverse complement.
TAACGGCTACTTGCTCAACTTTAGGGTGCTTCATTATGACTGCTTCTATTTCTCCTAATTCAATTCGGAACCCACGAATTTTTATTTGATGATCTGCACGTCCTATATAATCTAGCGTCCCATCTTTACGCCAGCGAGCTAAGTCTCCTGTACGATACATTCTTGTACCTGGCTTTCCAAATGGATCTGCGATAAAGCGTTCAGCCGTTAATCCTGCTCTTCCTAAATATCCACGCGCAAGCCCTGCACCTGCAACATACATTTCTCCAACTACTCCAGGTGGCACTGGTTGTAAATAGTTGTCTAACACATACACTTTAAGGTCAGGTATACTGCACCCAATTAAACTATTTGCTCGTAAAGAGACTATAGTTTCATCTAATTCAATATAACTAACATGTACTGTCGTCTCCGTAATACCGTACATATTAATAAGCTTTGGTGCGTTATGAGGATGTCGACTATACCAATCTTCTAAGCGACTTAGCTCAAGTGCTTCTCCTCCAAAAACAACATATCGTAAAGATAATTTTTGGCCAATCTCTTCATTTTCACGATCTGCTTGCATCAATTGATAGAACGCTGATGGAGTTTGATTTAAAACCGTAACCTTTTCTTTAACAAGAAGCTGTAAAAATTCTTTCGGTGAGCGACTTACAGTATGTGGCACTACAACTAAACGCCCTCCGTATAATAAAGGTCCCCAAATTTCCCAAACAGAGAAATCAAAAGCGTATGAATGGAACATCGTCCAAACATCGTTTCCGTCAAACTGGAACCAATGATCAGTTGCTCCTAAAAGTCTTACTACATTTTGATGAGGTATCATAACGCCTTTCGGTCTACCCGTTGAGCCTGACGTATAAATAACGTAAGCAATATGTAATGGAGATAATGGCTTAATGCGTTCCACTTCATCAATATTTTCTTCACTATATTTCTCAACTTCTGCTATTACTTTTACATCATCAACTAAAACTTTTAGTGCCTCATCACATTCAATTTCCACTTCTGAATTCGTTAAAACACATGTTGGTTTCGCATCGTGTAGCATAAATGAAATGCGGTCTGCTGGGTAATCTGGATCTAACGGAAGATATCCAGCACCAGCTTTAAGAACAGCTAATAAGCTTACAACCATGTTTAATGATCTTGGCATCGCTAAAGCAACGAGTTGATCAGGACCAATCCCTTTTGCTATTAGGAATCGAGCTATTTTATTTGCTTTTCTATTTAACTCTTCATAAGTTAATTTCTTATCTTCAAAGACAACAGCAATAGAATTTGGATTTATATAAACCTGCTTTTCAAACAATTGTGGCAATGTCATTTCTGGTGCAATTTGAAAACCACCATTCCACTTTTCTAACACTGTATTTTTCTCTGTTACAGTTAATATTTCTAATCTGCCAATTGATTGATCCGGATTTGTAGCTGCATCATCTAATAACAAAATGAATCGTTCTATTAGTTTTTGAACCGTTTCACGTTTATATAAATCGGTACTAAACTCTAGTAATCCATGTAAACCGTTCGGAGTACCATCAACCCCGTTACTCTCACTAATTTCAAATGTTAAATCAAATTTTGCAGAACCGACGCTTTGAATTTCAAGGCTCGCTTCTAAACCTGGTACATGAAACGTTGCTTCTGGTGTATTTTGAAAAGCTAACATAACTTGAAACAACGGGTGGCTGTTTCGAGTACGTACTGGATTTAACACTTCAACAAGCCTTTCAAATGGAACATCTTGATTTTCATAAGCTGCAAGATTTACCTGCTTCACTCTATTTAATAATTCTTTAAAACTTGGATCTCCTGACGTATTTGTACGTAACACTAATGTATTTACAAATAAACCAACAATATCTGAAAGTACATCATCATTTCTTCCAGCAATCGGACTTCCAATTGGTATATCAGTGCCTGCACCTAATCTTGTAAATAGTGCACTAAGCCCTGCTTGCAATACCATAAACAAACTAACTCCATTTTTACGTGCAAGCTCTACTAACCTACTATGCATACCTTCATCTATATGAAAATGAATTGTTTCCCCGCGGTAACTCGTCTCAATTGGACGCTGGAAATCTGTAGGTAACTCCATTTGGTCTGGTAAACCTTTAAGTTCTTCTTTCCAAAAATCTAATTGTGTTGAAATAAGACTCTCTGGTGTCGTTTCATCACCTAGCAATTGCTGTTGCCAAAGTGCATAATCCGCGTATTGAACTGGTAGTGTCTCCAGCTGAACTCTGTCACCTTGACATCGTGCTTTATACGCCACTGTAAAATCTCTCGTTAACGGCTGTAATGACCAGCCATCACCTACAATATGATGTAATAAAATTAATAATACATGTTCGTTTTCACTCACTGTAAAAAGTTGTAAACGAACTACCGGCTCAAAATCGAGGTTAAAGCTATATCTTACCGCCTCTGAAAGTACACTTTCTAATTCATCTTTACATGTATTAGTTATAACCATTTCTAGATTTAAGTTTTCCATATCTAAAATTCTCTGATAGGAACTACCTAATACGTTAGGGAAAATTGTTCTAAGTGTTTCATGTTTCTCAACTACATCATAAAAAGCACCTTGTAATGCTTCCCGATTCAATATTCCATTCATACGAATGACTAGCGGAATATTATAAGTAGGACTTGGACCTTCTAAACAATTTAAGAACCATAACCTGCGCTGTGCAAATGAAAGTGGAACTTCATTTGGCCTACTTGCTTTCTGAATAGCTGGTCTTGCGCTTTTTGCATCGTTTAATTGTTTCGCCAGTTCGGCAACAGTTGGTGATTCAAATAGTTTCCCGATTCCTAATTCCACACTTAACGTTTCACGAATTCTTGCCATTAAACGAGATGCGAGAAGTGAATGTCCACCCATTTCAAAGAAATTATCATCAATGCTAATTCGAGAAACACCAAGTACTTCTGCAAATAAATCACATAATATTTCTTCTTTCGGATTTCTAGCAACTCTCTCATTGTGCATTCCATTAAAATCAGGAGCAGGTAATTTCTTTCTGTCAACCTTACCATTTGGCGTTAATGGTAATTCTTCTAGCACAACAAATGCCGATGGTATCATATAATTCGCTAAACTTTCTGAAACATAAGAACGAATTTCTGAAAGATTAATCGGTTCCTTTTCTTCTGCAACGATATACGCAATGATGCGTTTATCATTTGGACGATCTTCTCGTACCATTACTACCGCTTGTTGAATATTTTCATGTCGTTGTAATACCGTTTCAATTTCAGCTAATTCAATTCGGAATCCACGAATTTTAATTTGATGATCTGCGCGACTAATGTACTCTAACGCACCATCACTACGCCATTTCACAAGATCTCCTGTACGGTACATGCGCTTCCCTGATTCTCCATAAGGATTTGCAATAAACCGTTCAGCTGTTAACTCAGGTTTTCCTAAATATCCGCTTGCAAGTCCCTCCCCTGCAATATATAATTCCCCAATAACTCCAGGTGGAACTGGTTGTAACCCTGCATCCAATACATACACTTCTGTATTGCAAATTGGCTTTCCAATAGGAGGTATACCCTTTTCACCTTCATCAATGTTCATAAAAGTAGACCAAATCGTCGTTTCAGTTGGTCCATATAAATTAGTTATTGAGCAACCTAATTCTTTTAATTTATTTGCTAAATGCGCTGGAAGAGCTTCACCACCAACTAGTATATTTAGCCCTTGTAGCTTCTCTGGATAATCAGTTACTAACGCCTGCCAAAGCGTCGGTGTAGCCTGCATAATGGTCACTCTTTCTTCTTGTAAAAGTGTCGTTAATGCTGATGGCTCTTGTATGTCTTCTTTTTGCGCAATTGTTAAACTTGCACCACTAATAAGAGGTAAATAAATTTCTAGAGCAGAAATATCAAACGCAAACGTTGTAACTGCTAATAAATGATCATTTTCATTTAATGAAAACTTTTGTTGCATAGCCATTAAAAAGTTACTTAAACCTCTCATAGGAACAATTACACCTTTTGGGTTTCCTGTTGAGCCTGAAGTATATATTGTATAGGCTGGGTTTAAAAGTGATACATCATTCTTACATGCTATATTCATACGAGAATATGTATGTAACGCTAGTTTCGTTTCTTCTTCATCTAATACAATTTTTTTCATATCATTTTCTATAACTAACTTAGATGAAACAGATGAATGTGTTATGATACAAACTGGTTTTGCATCATTTACTATATAATTAATTCTTTCTGCTGGGTATTCTGGATCTATTGGTAAATACGCTGCACCAGCCTTTAAGACTGCTAGCATACTAACTACCATTTCTATTGATCTAGGGAATACTAAAGCTACAAACTGGTTTGGTCGTATTCCTTCTTCTACTAAATAATGTGCTAGTTCATTCGCTCGTTCATTTAGCTCTTTATACGTAAGGTTTACACCGTCACAAGTAATGGCTAGTTTATTGGGATTTTTTTGCACTTGTTTTTCAAATGATATAGGCAGACTGATTAACTCATCGTCTTCCTTCGTTTCATTCCATTCCAATAAAACTTTATGATTTTCTTCAGGCAGAGTAATGTTTATTTTTCCAATCGACTCGTTTTTCTCATAATTATTTACTACTAATTCAAATAGACTCATAAATCTTTCTTTATGCAATGCTAGCTCCGCGCCATTATATACTTCAGGATTTGCATCAAAATGAATCATTAGCTCATTTTGATCAAAACGTTTATATACATTTATTGATAAATCATCGACAGGTCCTGCTGATAAATTATGCGTAATACCACGATTTCCAGCAAAATTTAGCCCGTAATCAAAAGGCATAACATTCACTAACGGTCCAAACAACCTTTGATTTTCACCTAGTAACTTTAAGTCTCTTCTTAATTCCTCATGACGGTATTTATAATGGCGACGTACATCTCGGATTGCTTTAGAAACTTGCTGCAATAATTCCGCAAGAGTTATATTTGGAGTTACTGTAATACGAAGTGGCACTAAATTCATTACCATACTTGGTGTATGAATAGATACCGAACCTAGACGTCCCATCATCGGTAAACCTAAAACAATATCATTTGCACCTGTTAACTTATGCATATAAATACTTGTTACAGCGACAATGAATTCCGGCCAACTTGTTAACGAAATATTGATATCTTCTAATAAAGTTTTCGTGCTAGAACTAGATAAATAAGCTGTTTCTCGTGAAAATCCATTTGATGTTCTCGGTGCTCGCTCTGCCAAGCTTACAACTTCTGGTTCATCCGCAAATTTTTCTAACCAAAAAGTACGATCTTCCTGAAATTTTTTAGACTCACGATACTCAATATCTTCTTGCACGACTTTTGTAAGAGAACCAAACGGCTTTTCATTCTTGTTTGTTTCTTCTATAAGTGATGTATACTCATTCGCCACTTTTTGGCTAAGAAGTGAAAATCCATAGCCATCCATCACAATGTGATGGATGCGCTGATACCAAAAGAAACGATTATTTTCAACTTGAATAAGTGCTTCAGTAAATAATGTATCTTTTTTCAAATCGACTGGCATAGATAAATCATTTTTCATCCATACTTTAGCAGCTTCTTCAGGGTTTTCTTCTTTCCGAACGTCAATAAAATGCATATGAAACTGTGATTCTTCAATAACTTGCCATGGGCCAATTTCATCCTCCTCGAAGCGAACATGAAGTGCTTCTGCTTCCATTACAACTTTACGTACAGCTAATTCGAAAATTTCTTGATGAATATTTCCGTTTATTTCTACATATTCCCCAGTATTGTAAATTGGATTAAGCGGATCTAATTGTTGCGCAAACCACATACCAGACTGCGCAGATGATAACGAATGACGAATCTTTTGACTGTTAGGCATTCTTTACTACCCCTTTATTATGTAGTCTATTTGTTACAGCACCTGTGCTGTTTGTGAAGATAGTAAACTGTACCAACCTGCAACAGTTGGACGTTCTGCTAAATGTGCAAACGTGATTTCTTTCCCTTCACGACGCCACTTCTCTACTAAACTCATAATTCTGACCGAATCAAGCCCTCTATTTAATAAGTCCTCATCAATATCAATACTCTCTACTGGCTCACGAAGTAGTTGTGCAACTAGTTCATGCACTTCCTGTATAGTGATTCCTTCACTCTCATCATCTTTTACACTTTGTAAATCGTTTAACAGTAGGTTTGTTGATGTCGTTACTGCACATCTATTAGATGCATACTCCAATGCTTGTTTATGATGCTCTAGTGAAAAATCAGCAACTGCATCTGCTACAAAGAACGGCTCTATACCATCCATAAATGCTTCACAAGCTGTTAAAAGACAGCCAATATGCGCATAAATACCGCAAATAATGAGTTGATCTTTTCCTTGTTCATTTAAAATTTCTAATAGATTTGTCTTTTTAAATGCACTATATCTCCATTTTGTGAGGAATATATCATCCTCATCAGGAGTAAGTTCATCAACAATTTTCTTTTTATCTGGTCCAGCAGGTATACCGTCACCCCAAAAGTCTTGTAATAAACCTCGTTGTTCTAACGTTTGCCCACCAGGTTGTGCTGTATAAACAACTGGTATACCAAGTTCCTTACATTTTTCTCTTATCATTTTTATATTTGAAATAAGTTCTACTTTTGGTGATTCTTTATCGCTATATGCATCAAGAAAATATTCTTGCATGTCATGAATTAAAAGTACTGCACGTTTCGGATCTGGTGTCCAATTCACTTTATTTTTTGGTAGTTCTGATTCAATTGGCATTTTATATACTGAAATAGATGGGATAGCCATCTAATCACTTCCTTCCGGTTTTTATTATTGTTTTACTGTAATAAGCTTTTCAGCAATGACTTTACGTAGTTCTTTTTTGCTGACTTTTCCGACTCCTGTTTGCGGGAATGCTTCAATAAATTCAATTCGATCTGGAATTTTATAAGCCGCTATACCACGTTCTCTTAAAAACATTTTTAATTCACTTACTGCTGGAACTTGTCCGCGAGCTATAACAAAAGCACAGGTGCGTTCACCTAAATAATCGTCAGGCATAGATACAATTGCTACGTCATGGACCGAATCGTGTGCTAATAGATGATTTTCAACTTCTTCCGCAGCAACTTTCTCACCACCACGGTTAATTTGATCTTTATCTCTTCCTTCTACAATGATGTATCCTTGTTCATTTACTTTTACAAGATCACCTGTGCGATAAAATCCATCCTTTGTAAATGATCGTGCATTATGCTCTTCGGCTTTATAGTAACCACGAATTGTATATGGACCTCTTGTTAATAAACTACCTACTTCGCCAGGTTGTACATCGTTGTCATTTTCATCAACAACTCGTACTTCATCGAGTGCAGACATTGGTCTACCTTGTGTATAAATAATAAATTCTTCCGGATCATCTAATCTTGTATAGTTCACTAATCCTTCCGCCATACCGAACACTTGCTGTAACGTACATCCAAATGTAGGACGTATACGTTTTGCAACCTCAGCGCTAAACTTAGCACCACCTACTTGAATAACCTCTAGGCTTGATAAATCGGCATTACGAGAAGATGCAGCATCAAGCCAAATCATTGCTAATGGCGGAACGAGCGCTGTAATTGTAACTTTTTCTTTTTCGATAAGAGCAAAGGCCTCATCTGGACTACCACCAGTTGCCAATACCACTTTTCCACCCGCATAGAAAGTTCCAAATGTCCCTGGAGAACTCATTGGGTAATTGTGTGCTACTGGAAGAACTGCCATATAGACGCTTTCTGCATTCAAATTACAAATTTCAGCGCTAACACGTAAACTATAAATATAGTCATCATGTGTTCTAGGAATTAATTTAGAAAGACCTGTTGTGCCTCCTGATAATTGGAGAAATGCAACATCACTTGGCTGAACTTCTGGTAATGAGACGGGATCCATATACAGATCATTTATGTTCACAAGCTCTTCTTCTTCTCCCACTACAATTACATGTTGTAAAGTTGGCACTTTCTCTTTCACTTCTCTTGCTAATTTTCGATAATCAAAACCGAGAGCTTTATCTGAAATAACGTAAGCGCTCGCCTCGCCAAACTCACAAAAATAACTAATTTCACTGCTTCGATGTGAAGGTAGTGCAAAGACAGGAAGCGCTCCAATTCGAAATAGTGCAAAGCATATTTCGAAAAACTCGATAATGTTAGGTAACTGGATTACAACTCTGTCCTCTTTCTTTATTCCTAAATTCAGTAAACCTGCTGCTAAACGATCTACCTTTTTATTAAGTTCACTATATGTTATATGCTTCTTACCACTTACAACCGCGATTCGATCTCCATATTTCTCAGCCCGCTCTCTTAACACTCCTCCAAATGTTTCACCAAGCCAACATCCTGCTTCTCGGTAACGATCGGCAAATTCTTTTGGCCATTCTGTATAACCTACTAGCATTCTTTCTTCCCCCTATTTTTCATTAAGTGAACTATCTCTTAACCCTAAAGCTTTTAGCATTGTTTGGAACTTAGCTGATGTTTCTGCTAACTCATCTTCTGGTTTTGACTCAGCAACAACTCCAGCTCCTGCATATAAACGAAGTGTATTTTCTTGTACTTCAGCACAACGAATTGTAACAATCCATTCTCCATCTCCATTTAAATCGCTCCATCCTAGCATTCCTGTAAAGAACTCGCGGTCAAATGGCTCAATATGCTGTATAGCTTCTCTTGCTTTTTCCATCGGAGTTCCGCAAACTGCTGGCGTAGGATGAAGGGCAATTGCTAATTGTAAAGAAGAAGTATTTGGATCCTTAAGTTCACCTTTCACTTCTGTAGACAAATGCCACATCGCTTCACTATGAATAACTGATGGCTTTTCTGGAACATGTAATGTATGACAATACGGACGAAGTGCAGCGGCAACCGCTTCAACTACTACCGCATGTTCATGTAAATCTTTTGGCGAAGAAAGTAATTCCTCTGCTCTTCTTTTATCTTCTACTGGGTCCTCACTACGTGGCCTTGAACCAGCTAACGGGTTAGAAATAACTTGCATACCATTACGTGAAACAAGTAATTCAGGGCTTGCTCCAATTAGCGTCTTACTGTTCTCTTTTTCATCTTTCGGTAAATTTACAGCAAATGTATAACCATGCTTATTATGCTCTGCTAATTCTCGCAGAAGTTTTTGCTTATCAATCTTTTCGGAAGATTTAACATCTAACGATCTGGATAGAACGATTTTCTTTAAATCACCGTCCTGTATTTTTTCAATTCCTTGCTTCACACCATTCATATAAACTTCAGGGTCTGGCACTGGTGTCATTTCAAATGTTACATTCTCATTTGTTTCAAGCTGATTTGTTGTATCCAATTGTAAACGCTCAGAAATTCTGCTATATTCTGGTACGATGAGTTGGACTTCTTTTCTACGATCAAATGGCAAAGCACCCACAACGATAGGATTTGGATTTCCAGCTTGTTTCGCATTACTTAATGTCGCTTGCACAAGCTCTGGGAAACTTTCAATTTCACGATGCTTTACTGTAGTAAACTCTCCTTCTGCTAATATCGTTCGAGTTGGTGAAGCGAAAAAGAATGAAGATTCAGTCTTATAATCTTCTAAAAGTTTTTCTGACAATTCCTTTACAGCTATATGTTCATTCATAATATAATAACCTCCTGAATTTTTATTAAACTCCTAACGTAGCACCGCCATCAACACATAAATTGTGCATTGTAATATGACTTGCTCTATCTGAGGCTAAAAATAACACTGCTTCAGCAACTTCTGAAGGTTGTGCAATTTTTTGTAATGGAATTCCAAGTCTATATGTATTTTGAGAACCAGCAATTATATTTTTAGCTCCATTCTCATCAGCCCATAGTAATCTTTGCATCTCAGTTTCAGTAGAACCTGGAGAAACTAAATTGCAGCGTATATTGTATGCCGCAAGCTCTAGTCCTAAACATTTCATAAACATCGTCGTTGCGGCCTTTGACGCAGCATACGCAGCCATCTCCATTCTTGGCGTATTTGCCGCATTTGAACCGACTGTAACAATTGCCCCCGATTTTCTTAACATCATATTTTTACTTACCGCTCGGGACATATTGAAAACCCCTGTCGTATTTACAGAGAATGTTTTATTCCAATCTTCATCACTTAACGAATGAATTGGTCCCATACGTAAAACCCCTGCAACATTTATTAAAATATCTATTGGCGCTATTTCATTTGCAATATGATTTACCATGTCTTCAACAGCGGCGCTATCACTCACATCTAAACGAAACGTTTTCATACGTGTATTGTTTAATTCATTTTGATTTAAGAGTACATTTAACCCCTCTTCATTTTGATCAACCGCAATAACTGTGGCTCCTCTTTCTAAAAACATTTTGGCAACGACACTGCCTATGCCTTGTGCTGCACCTGTTACTAAAACTGTTTTCCCATCAAATTCCCCTAAGTTCATTTTCTCTATCCTTTCACATAAACATTAATTTCATTAAGTAACATCAATGATATTGATTTTCATTATCAGTTGTGTTGTAAAAAATAATACACTTACTAAACTAATTGGTCAAGTGCGCATTACTTTAAAATCCATTTTATTGATAATGTTTTTCATTTACCATCTTACACCGAAATGATAATGTTTCTCAATAAACTTGTCAATCTTTTTTTATTTTTCAGATAAACTATTTTAATGCTTCTTAATAAAATCATATGTAAACGCATTAAAAGTACTTATATTATAAATAAAATTCAAAGTCCTCTTTTTAAAATTGAAGAAACTAAACTAGAGATACGTTCATTTACAATGCTTTATGAAAAACTCAAGTATATATTTTCTCAATATTTTTCTGAAAATATATCTTACAAATACTAATGAATGTCTTTTTTGTCATTTAAGATTTAATATATATTTCGAATACGATGTATCAATTTATTGTATTTCAATATAATCCAAATAGGCATTTCACTCACTTTTACATCTATGAAAATCATAAAAGTAATTTAACCTTGTTAAAATAACTCATAAAAAAAGCATCCTAATTAATAGAATAGGATGCTTTTTCGTAATCATATTGTTATAGAAGATTTATATACTTATGCTACGCTGCGATACTCTTCTTCTTTTTCTTTTTTCTGCTTAGGTGCTTGAATTAAAATTGCGATAATGAATGACACGACACATAATACACCTATTACCATGAACGTTGGTTTGAATCCACCTAGAAGTGCACCGATAAAGGAACCTGCAAGCGCCCCAAATCCAAATCCTTGATACACAATTCCGTAGTTCTTACTATGGTTTTTCATACCGAAGAAATCACCAACAATAGCTGGGAAAATAGTGATATTTCCACCAAAGCAAAACGCTACACTTGCTACACATACGAAGTAAATACCATAATTTAAATCTACAAAACTTAGAACTAAGACTGAACTCGCCATAACAACAAAAGTACCAGTAACGATTTTTAAACGCCCAATTTTATCCGATAACGGTCCTAAAATGATACGACCTAATGTATTGAAGATTGCAACCATAGCCACCGCATTAGCTGCTGTTGCTGCGCTAAGTCCTACAAGTTGAACACCAATGTCTTTTACCATACCAATTAAGTATAAGCCACTCATACATGATGTAAATAACATGATAAATAATAAGTATACTTGTTTTGTGCCTAACATTTCTTTCGTTGTGTATTCCTCAGTTTTTGTTTCATGAACTGCTCCTTGATCTGCAGCTTGATGGATTAAACAAGCACCAATTACAATCATAGCTGTAACAATTAAACCCCAGTATATAAATGCTTGGGATACACCAACTGATTCAATCAACTGTGCGTTAACGTATTTAAAGATTAAGCTACCTGAACCATATGCAGAGACAGAAATACCAGCAATTAAACCTTTACGCTCTGGAAACCACTTTATTAAATTTGATAGTGAAGTGATATATGCTGTACCATCTGCATAACCTACAACAACTCCCGCTAGTACATAAAGTAATATTAGTGAGGATGCTTGTGAACTAAGTATTAATCCTAGTCCTAATGCTAATCCAGCTATCATAATAAGTTTACGAAGTCCCCATTTTTCTTGCAATTTACTCGCAAATAAAGTTGAAAATGCTAAAGAAAGACTAGTAATTGAGAAAGTTATCGCAACAGCGTTAAGACTCCAACCATATTTACTAACTAAAGGCTGATTGAATAAACTCCATGTATATATCGTCCCAAGCCCCATTTGTACTATAACTGTGCCAAGGACAACAAGCCATGGATTAACAGTTGATTTTTTCATACCTTTCCGCCTCCTCTTTCTATTTCAATGCTATTCGCTAAATTTACTTTTTTTATGTTCATTTTGGTCACCTCTTTTGATTTGACACCTTCATTGTATAAGATGTTTTTGTTTATGTAAGCACTTACAAGATAGAGCGTCAAAAACATGGAATCAGTTACAAAAAACGAAGGATGAAATACAAAAAACTACTGATTAAATACAATAGAAAAATTTTTTATACTTCAATCCACCTTATTTTTTATAAAATCACAAATTTTTTTCCAATAAATAAAACTAAATATTCACTAATATATCTATCCGTGGTTTAATATATATAATAAAAAAATATTTCTGTCTTTAATGAGGAGGTACTATGAAAGCAAACGTAGGGGATACTATACTTTTTCAACGAAATAATTTAAAGATTACAGGATCTGTATTAAAACTTTATACTGAATCGGTCTTAGTTGAAATTACAAATGTAAGCGGTGGTACTTTTGAATTTGATCGAACAATTGTAAATCATAAAAACTATAAAGTTTTAAATACAAATACATAAAACAACACAAAATAGCCCCTGCTCAACAGCAGGGGCTATTTTATATAAAAATATTTCACTAGTTTATATACCCTAAAACATTAACAATCTTACTCGCTTTTAAATTGTTAATATGATAATAAATTTCTAAACCTCTTCTCTCTGCTCGTAACACTTTACCCTTCATTTTTGATAAATGTTGTGAAACAGTAGATTGCGGAATATTCAGTAACTCTGTTAATTGTGTTACATTACAAGTTTTTCTCGTACTTAATTCATTTACAATTTGCAGTCGGATTGGATGCGCCATAATTTTTAAAATATCTACATCTTCTTCTGAAACTAAAGTTTTTCTCATTTCACTCGTATATGTTGTCATAAGACATTCCCCTTTTATATGAATTCCATATTCATAAGATCTATTTCCAAATTTTTTAAAACCCTTGATTAAAACTTTCATATAGAAATAAAAGGATTTTAAATTTTTGAAAACAGAACTTACATTCACTTTATTTATTTATTTGGTACATATACATAATACAATGTTAATATGTGCTCTATGTGAAGTTCACATAAATTTATGATGAAGATTTATTTAGCCACTCGCATCCTACTCATCTAATTACCCACTGCATAAAATCATCAGTTATTTTAACACATTTTAGGCGTTTGTATATACTATTTATAAAACAACTTTTATAAAGGGGGGATTCATATGCCTACAGCGTTACAAGAAGAAGTCGAAGAAGCACGGGAAACATATGTCAGTCGTATCATCTTAGTTGGAGGATCCGCTTTATTTTTAGTAGGCGGGGTTATCTCAGCAATTTCAGCCTTTAAAACTTATAATCGTTTGGAGAATACGCCGCCTTCTACAGATAATTCATAGATATTTTATAAAATAAAACGTCGCCTCCAATATGAAGAGACGACGTTTTATTATTCATACATATGACACTAAAAGTATCGGTAGATTCCCTACTCCATTTTCTAAGCTTACTTCACCACAAACCTAGTCTGACTACACCCATCCTTCTGCTTCGTTACTTCTAATACAGCTGGCATTGCGTTTTTCAGCTCTTGAACGTGTGAGATGACACCGATAAATCGGCCTGATTTTTGTAAGTCAATTAAGGCATCTACCGCTTTCGTTAACGATTCTTCATCTAATGAACCGAACCCTTCATCGATGAACATCGTTTCGATGGAAATACCGCCTTCATATGCTTGAATGACATCTGCCATTCCTAGCGCTAGGCAAAGTGATGCGTTAAATTTCTCTCCACCGGATAGTGTTTTTACATCGCGTGTTTGGCCAGTGTATGCATCGTACACATCTAAACCTAATCCACTTTGACGGTTTCTTTTTTCAACTCGCTCACTTCGTTTTAAATAAAATTGTCCATTTGATAATTTACGTAGTCGTTCGTTTGCGATTTGAACAATTTGTTCTAAATACTCAATTAAGATGTAACGTTCAAATGATATACGACTTTCGTTATCACCTTTCATTACTTCATATAAATCAACAAGTTCTTGGAAGGCTTTTTCTTCCTCGTGAATTTGTTCGTCAATACGTCTAATGTTTTCATGTAAATCAGAAATATATGTTACCGCATTTTGCGCACGTTGACGTTTTTCTTTAATGATATCGAGATTAATTTCTAGTTCTTTTATGTGTTCACCTAAAGATGTAATATCCATATACTCTTTATCTTTTAATTCTGAGTTTAACTCTTCAATTTGTTTTGCAAGCACTTCAAGCGATGAATAATAACCTTGAATTTCTTTTTGTAACATCTCCATCTCGGGATCGCTTAATTTGGCTTTTTTATACGTGAATTCATCTGTAAACCCGCTTTGTTCTAGCTCTTTCATAAAGCGTGCGAAAGTCTCTTCTTTCTTTAATTTTGCACTTTCAAATTGATTAGAAGCACCTTTTTGTTCTGCTTGAATACGTATATTTTCATTTTGCCAATGCTGATACGCTTCCTGCACTTTCTTCCATTCGTCCTCCATTAACCTAAGTTCCTGCATAGCTTGGTCAAACTGTGCTTTCCAAGCTTGTACTGTTTGTAAGTTTTCTGGAATATTTCGTTTATCATGTTCATATGACGTACGAAGTTGCATACACTCCATTTCTGTACGGTGCTGCATTGTTTCCAATTCTCGTTTTTGTTTCTGAAGTTCTTCTATTTTTTCTTCTACGCTTTTCATGTTCGCAGCAATCTGCTTACGTGTTTCTTCACTTGCTTTTAACGTATTAACATCTGCAGCTAATTGTTTTCCTTTTTGAACAAGTGCACTATATGTTTCAGCTAATTTTTCCGAATTGTAGCCGCGCTTCACAACTTCTTCTATCACTTGTTCATATTGTAGTCGATAGAAATTCCATTTCTCCTCTACTTGCACATGGAATTTTTCAGCAATGTTCTTCTTATCTCTTAAATCGTTTAACTCTTTTTCATCGATCGCATTACTTTGCTCTGTAGCTTTTTGTGGATGACTCGTACTACCACATACCGGACAAGATTCACCGTCATGTAAATGAAGAGCTAATATACCAGCTTGTTCACTTAACCAGCGGCGCTCCATGTTTTCATATGCACGAACTGCCACTTGCATTTTATTATTTGCCGCTTCTTTTTCTTGCTCGAATTTTTGTTTTTCTTGCCAAACATCATATGCTTGTTTTAAAACTTTTGCATCTTCTCGCATATTCGTTAGTTCTTCCACTTTAGCTACATATTGCTCAAGTGCTTGTTCTAATTGCTGCAATTCATCAGACATTCTCTGTTTTTGGTTTGTATGCTCTTCTAGTTGTTGATCTAACTTTTGCATACTTTCTTTTAATTTCCCTATTTGAATTTCGGCATTTTGTAAATTCAGCTTTCTCTCAGCTAATGATTCAATAATCGCTTGTAACTCTTCTAATCTTTGAACAAGTTTTTTAGCCTCTTCTCGTTCAGCTTCTTTATTCTTTACTACTTCATACTTCTCCTGAGCAAGTTCAAAGCTATTCATTATCTGTTCTTGTTTGACGATTATCTGTTTTAACAAACTTTCAGCTTTCTGCTCATTTTCCATCGCTTCTTCATACCATTGTTCAAATGGTAATAAGTGCTTTGCTTGTTCCGCACGTTTAAAGAATTTTTCTTTCCTTTCAATTGCTGCACGGTTCTCTTGTAAAGTGTTATATTTCTCATTCTTTTGTTGTAAATCTATAAATTTCTCATTTACAGATTTTGCTGCATGAAAACGTGTTTCTGCATCCTTTAATTGCTTCGTTTGAACATCTTGTTCTACTTGTAATTGCTCAACCTCTGCCTTATACACGGTTGTTTCTTGTTCTAACGCTTCTACTACTTGATGCGTATTTACATGTTCTTGTGCCACTAATGTCTCTAATAATGCTCCATCACGGATTGGTAATTTAAAAACATTACGGAAATAGAGCTCTCTCTCTTTTTGTTTTTCTTGTAAGACGTCTTTCCATTGTTTTCTCTTTTGATCAAGTAACTCACGCATTAATTTATAACGATCCGTTTTAAAAATACGACGTAAAATCTCTTCTTTGTTTTCCGTCTCAGATGTTAATAGTTTTCGGAATTCCCCTTGGGGTAACATAACAATTTGGCTAAATTGATGTTTACTTAACCCAATTAAATCTTCCACTTTTTTGTTTACGTCTGTTACATGAAAACGATCGACGGCTGGAACGTTTTCTCCATCAATAACTTCATATAATTCTACTGCATGTCCTGTAATAGTCTTATTCCCTTGTTTTTTATGTCCAAGTTGTCGTTTTATTTCATAGCGTTTCCCTTTTAACTGAAAGGTTAATTCAACACTTGTATAAACATTATCATCAGCAAATTGACTTCGAAGCATGCTCGTATCACTACGTTCTTCTCCACTAGCCTCACCATATAACACATAACAAATCGCATCAAAAATCGTTGTTTTTCCAGCTCCTGTATTCCCAGAAATAGCGAAAATACGATGTTCTCCAAGATCTTCAAAATCGATTATTTCTTTCTGTTTATATGGCCCGAATGCTGTCATAATAAGCTGAATCGGTCTCATCCTCGTTCACCTTCCCGTTCTTGCACTGTTTGTAATACATCTATAAATAGGCGTTCTTTCTCTTCTGATAAATCTAACCCCTTCATTTCTTTATAGAAAGCCTTTAAAAGAGATAAATCATCCGTTTTATGTCTTGAAACAGTTACTTCATTTGTATCTGTGAGTTCTCGCCTTTGCATCGCTCTTTCAACGTGCATTGCATTTGGATATACAGATCGTATTTTCTCCATTGGCTGTAAGACAGGGTTTTCGTCTAATAATTTTACAAATACGTAATCTTCACTTACTGGGTGCTGTAATAATTCATCTATTTTCGCTTCTACTGTTCGCATTTTACGACGTGGTGAAAGTAACCTTTTTTCAATTGCTACTTCACCAGTTTCATTCAGTTGTACAATGTAATAGCCTTTTTTATGTTTCTCTTCAGAAATTGAATAGGCAAGTGGTGAACCTGAATATCGAATCGTCTCATTACGTACGAAATGCGCTTGATGTAAATGTCCAAGCGCTGTGTAATGAAACTTATCAAAATAATGACTATTTACATATTCAGCACCACCAATTGAAAGTGGTCGTTCTGCATCACTTGTATTCTCCTCCGCTTCTCCTGAAGAAGTTACAAATGCATGTCCAACAAATACATGTCTAGCTTCTTTATCCATCGTTTCAGAGAGCTCATTCATAAAAATGCGCATCGCATCATCATGAGAACGTATGTCTTCATTTTTCAACACGTGCCTCACTATGCTTGGGTCTGCATACGGTATTAGATGGAAGTGAACCTCTCCATATTCATCATTTAGTACAACAGGTTCATACGGGAATTGAAATTGACCTGCAATATGTAATCCTTGTTTTTTCATTAAACTACTTCCAAAATGGATACGATCCGGACTATCATGATTACCAGCTACCGCAATAACTGGTGTTTGCAAATCAATAACTATTTTTTGCAGCACATCATTTAATAAGTCTACTGCTTCTGTAGGTGGAATTGCTCGGTCATATAAATCCCCTGCAATAATTACAGCATCTGGTTTTTCTTCTTCAACAGCCTGTACAAACTGATCTAATACAATCTTTTGGTCTTCAGTCATATACACGCCATGAACAAGCTTACCTAAATGCCAATCCGCTGTATGAAATAACTTCATATTTTTCTACTCCTTTTAATTTACTGATTTTAGTGAAACGAGTTGATAGTTTATTGTAGTTTTTCCGTTCTCCCACTCTAGCTTCAATATCGTTGCACTTCCAATTCTTTCTTCATTTGATTTATATAAAGGCAATATTTCTTGAACTGTAAATAAGTGATAACCATCCAATATTAATTGAAATATATTTTCTTCAATATGTAATCTTACTTCTTTTTCATTTGAAATAATTTTTGTGTGCATCTCAAATTTCATGATAGATACAACCCCTTTTTATAATCTCTACATTTTAATAGTATAGTGGCTATGCAAGATTGACAAGTACATACACAGCAAAGTACACACTTTTCTATTGTTATATGTTTTATGTATTTTACATAAAATACGGTATGTGAAATTTTATATTTTCCCCAAAATAAAAATGCCTATTATGACATCTTTATTTTTGTATAAAGTCTTTCATTACATAATATAAAACGGTAATTAAGACGATTGCGACGAAAAATGAGAACACTGCGACAATGTAGCCATCTTTATTTAATAAAATACAGAATGAAATAGATATTATAAAAATCGGAAATACGAGACGTACTTTATCCTTCACTTCTTCTGTCGTATCTGTATGATGAAAATACTGCGTTATTCCTATCATTAAAAAAGACAAAATAATAACCGACAATAGTAAAGGTCCTGGCATTCCGATTTCTCCTTTCTCTATTTCTAATTCAGTGTAAAATTTTTTATTACAATTGTACGATTTATTTTTTCTTCAAACACTCTTTTAGAATTGATAATGAACAATTCACACCTATATAATAGCGCTTTTATCATTATAACTTCAAATAATTACACTTACAGTAATGTTGTAATATTCCCCCTCAGTCTCTGAAATCCTGCAAAGATAACTCGTCAAAATATGCAGTGACCAAATTAATATTTACCGTCAACTTTTGACAAAATTTATAAAGGACATTTCAGTACATATCAAGAATTAAGAATAAGAAGATATGTAAGGGAGGATGCATTATGACTGAACAAGTTTTATTTTCTGTTAGTGAAAACGGCGTTGCGACAATTACTTTAAACCGTCCAAAAGCACTTAATTCTTTATCTTATGACATGTTACAACCTATCGGACAAAAACTTAAAGAGTGGGAACACGATGAGCGTATTGCACTTATCGTGTTAAAAGGAGCTGGCACAAAAGGTTTTTGTGCAGGAGGCGACATTAAAACTCTTTATGAAGCGCGTTCCAATGAAGTGGCATTGCAACATGCAGAACGTTTTTTTGAAGAAGAGTATGAAATTGATACATATATTTATCAATATACAAAACCGATTATTGCTTGTTTAGATGGAATTGTAATGGGCGGTGGTGTCGGTCTTACAAATGGTGCGAAGTATCGCATTGTAACTGAGCGTACGAAATGGGCAATGCCAGAGATGAATATTGGCTTCTTCCCAGACGTCGGAGCTGCATATTTCTTAAATAAAGCGCCTGGATATACAGGACGATTCGTTGCTTTAACAGCATCTATTTTAAAAGCTTCTGACGTATTATTTATTAATGCTGCTGATTACTTTATGACATCTGATTCATTACCAGAGTTTCTTACTGAACTTGAAAGTGTAAATTGGCATAAAGAAGATGATGTACATACTAATTTAAAAGAAGTTATTCGTACATTTGCAACTGCTCCAAACTTAGAAAGCGAGCTCGCTCCTTCATTAGAAGTAATCAATTCACATTTTGCTTTCGATACAATTGAAGAAATCATCCATTCATTGGAGAAAGATGAAAGTTCCTTTGCTCTAAAAACGAAAGAAACACTGTTATCAAAATCCCCTATTTCACTAAAAGTAACATTAAAACAGTTTATTGATGGAAAAGATAAATCCGTTGAAGAATGTTTCGCTACGGACCTTATACTTGCTAAAAATTTCATGCGACATGAAGATTTCTTCGAGGGAGTACGCTCCGTTGTCGTTGATAAAGATCAAAATCCGAATTATAAATATAAACAGTTAAGTGACGTTTCAGAAGAAGATGTGAATCGTTTCTTTAACTTGCTTAATGCATAAAATGAAATTGTCATGAGGGGATGTTTTGTTCATCCCCTACCTAACTTCTTTGCTTCAGCTAAATCTTGTGCGGTGAAAATCTTACTACCCGCAAATAGCGGTATAAAATCGAAGCTATATAGTAGTGTAATTACAGCTACTATATAGCCTTTTTTATTTAATTATTTTTAACAAAATTTAATTTTATTAAATCCATTTTTGTGCTACACTGATTTTAATCAAATATTCTAAAAATAAAAAGGAGGGGCGGCTATGATAGAAAATTATCTTCTTTTCATCATTATGTCTATTTGCCTTATCATTTTACCTGGTCCAGATACAGCAATGGCTACGAAAAATACATTGGTTGCTGGTAAAGTCGGTGGAGTGAAAACAGTGTTTGGTACATGTATTGCACTATTAATTCATACTTTAGCTGCTGTAATTGGTCTTTCTGCACTTATTGTAAAGTCAGCTCTTTTATTTTCTATTTTCAAGTACGTTGGGGCTCTATATTTAATTTATATTGGTATTAAAGCCCTTTTAGCAGTAAGAAATAAAGAAGGCATTGATACGAACGATATATCTTTAAATAATGAAGATGAACACACCTCTTGCTTTCGACAAGGGTTTCTTACGAATTTATTAAACCCTAAAGTTGCAGTATTCTTTTTAACGTTTTTACCGCAATTTTTAAATCCAAATCATAATACGTTTATCCAACTACTCGTAATGGGCCTTACTTACCTCGTTTTAACAGCCATTTGGTTCGCTTTTTATATATTTTTAATTGATAAAATTAGTGCTTTTATGAAAAAACCGAAGACGCAGCGTTATATTCAAGGGTTAACGGGAGTCGTCTTAATTGGTTTTGGTATTAAACTTGCTTTTGAAAAAAGTAATTAACAAGATGAAAACCACCACTATTAATAGTGGTGGTTTTCATTTAATAACTAATTTGGCTGTTTATTTTATATTAAAACCAGCGCTCAGTTACAACTTTTTTACGTGTATAGAATTGAACGCCATCTGTACCATTTGTACCTAAATCACCAAAGAATGACGCTTTATTTCCTGCAAATGCGAAGAATGCCATTGGTGCTGGGACATTTACGTTTACACCGATCATACCAGCATCGATATTATCACGGAACGTTTGTGCATGTTTACCGTTTGACGTATAAATAACTGCACCATTTGCAAATTTAGATTGATTTGTTAGTTTAATACCTTCTTCTAAATCTTTAACTCGTACAATGCTTAATACTGGAGCAAAAATCTCATCTTGCCAAATTTTCATTTCTTGATTCACGCCATCAAAGATTGTCGCACCTACAAAGTAACCTTCTCCAACTTCTTCATTAATTTTACGGCCATCTACTAATAAAGTTGCCCCATCTGCTACACCGCTATTAATGTAGCCTAAAACGCGCTCTTTATGAGATTCACGGATTAATGGTCCAACATAGTTCTCTTCGTTAAAGCCATCGCCTACTTTTAATTTTTTCGTTTCTGCTACTAATACATCAATGAATTCATCAGCAATTTCATCCACTACTGCTACTACTGAGCATGCCATGCAGCGCTCTCCACTACTTGCAAATGCAGATCCAATTACACCTTGTACTGTTTTCTCAAGATTGCAATCTGGCATTACAATCGCATGGTTTTTCGCACCTGCTAACGCTTGTACACGTTTTCCGTGTTTCGTACCTGTTTCATATACGTAACGGGCTACCGGCTCAGAGCCAACGAACGAAATAGCCTGAATATCTTTATTTTCTAAAATGCTATTTACAACATCTTTTCCGCCTTGTACTAAATTTAATACGCCTTTTGGGAAACCTGCTTCATAGAATAATTCTACAAGTCGCTCCGCTAAAAGTGGCGTTCTTTCAGATGTTTTTAATACGAATGTATTACCGCAAGCAATTGCAAGTGGGAACATCCATAACGGAATCATCATCGGGAAGTTAAACGGCGTAATACCAGCAACAACTCCAATTGGGTAGCGCCAAATCGATCCATCAATTCCGCTAGCGATATTCGGAAGTGCTTGACCCATCATTAAATTTGGCGTAGATGTTGCAAGTTCTACCGCTTCAATACCACGCTGTACTTCACCTGTTGCATCCGTTAGCGTCTTACCATTTTCTAGCGTAATGATTTTTGCAAGCTCATCTTTGTTTTCTTGTAATAGCTGTAAATATTTATATAAATTTCTTGAACGATTTGGAACTGGTACTTTAGACCATGTTTCGAATGCTGCTTTTGCCGCTTCAACAGCTTTTTCAACATCTTCTTTTGGAGATAGTGGAACGTAAGCGATAATTTTTCCAGTCGCTGGATTTGGAACTGCTTCTACTTCCGTACCTGTCGATTCAACCCACTCACCGTTAATGTGATTTTTTACTCGTTTAATTTCAGTTGTAATCATTGTATTCTCTCCTTTGTATAATTTATTTTTGATTAGAAATTAATTGCTCGCTAACTTTCTTATATAAAGCAGCCATATCGTTTTCACCATATCCAGCTTGACTCGCTTCGTCATATACGTTTAATAACATTTCGCTTACCGGTAAATGGAGTTCGCTTTCCTTAGCTAAGTCAACTGCAAATCCTAAATCTTTCTTCAATAAGTTCACAGTAAATCCTGGCTCGTAGTTTTCAGGTGCTATAAAACTTTTATAATTACGTTCATAAATTCTACTTTGACCGTAACTTACATTTAAAATATCAAACATTTTATCTAAATCCATATTGTTCTTTTTCGCTAATGTTAAAGCTTCACTCACACCAGCTGTATAAAAACCAATTAATAAGTTATTAATTAACTTAACAGTTGTACCACTATCAATCTGCTCACTAACGTGGAAAATGTTCGCGCCTAGTACGCCCATGATAGATTCCGTTTTCTCATATACCTCTTTTGATCCACCAACCATAAACGTTAATGTTCGGTTTTCGGCTCCGATTACACCACCGCTCACAGGTGCTGCTAAAAAGTCTACTTTCTTTTCCTTTGCAGCTTCCTCTAATTGTTTGTTTAACTGCGGCGATACCGTACTTGTATCAATGAAAACTATATTCGAGTGACCATTTTCAAATAATCCTTCTGCTCCAAAATATACCGCTTCAACAGCGCGAGGTGAAGGTAAACTTGTAAAAACTACATCACATGTTTCTGCTAGTTTTGAGATTGATAGACCGATAATTCCGCCTTCTTTTTCAAAGGACGCTTCCGCCTCTTTATTTAAGTCCACGCCATATACTGTGTAACCTGATTTAACTAGATTTTTTGACATTGGAAGACCCATGTTACCTAAACCGATAAAACCAATCTTTTTCATATCGCTTTCCTCCTATTTACACAATATATTTCCCACGATTTATAATAGCTTTCGCAATTTCTCTCTTCTTCGTAAATACGTTCGTGTATAAAGGTACTAATAATTGACGGATTTCAGCTAAAATCACATTTCTATCTTGTTCTTCTGTGACAGCTGCTGAAAGTACAGAAATCGCCGCTTCTTCTACTTTACGGTATCCTTCTTCACAAATAACATCCGTTATGAGTTGCTTCGTACGTTCTTTTTCCTCTCCATTTTTACGTACTGCTTTTCTCGTACGTAAAAACGCTGATTCCATGATGTACACGTCCGTCAACATATTTGATATTACACGTGAATATTCTTGTTCTTGGTCAATTTTTAGACCTGGAGTTTTAGAGAGCGTTTTCAAAGATTGTTTCAACAATTTTTTCGCTAATAAAATGTAACGATGGTTTCTTTCTACATTTGCTACATCACTTTCTACTTCAGTGTCTTCTAATTGTTCGATTTGCTTCATTAACATTTTAGCAACTGTTAATCTATTAATTTCGTTCGTTCCTTCAAAAATACGACTAATCCTTGCATCACGATATAATCGTTCTACCTCATACTCTTGCATATAACCGTAACCACCATGAATTTGTACAGCTTCATCTACGATATAAGCAAGTGTTTCAGAAGCATTTACTTTATTCAGTGCACATTCAATTGCAAATTGGGACATTTTCTTCATAAGATCTTCATCGCTCTCATGAATTGCTTCATCGATTACACCTGCTGTACGATAAGCTGCACTTTCTGCTCCATATGTAGCAATGATCATATTTGCAATTTTCTCTTGAATCATCGTAAAGTCTACTAATTCCGTTTGGAACTGTTTTCGCTCTTTTCCATATTGAACCGACAAACCAATTGCTTGTTTTGCTGTTCCAATATTTCCAAAAGCAAGTTTAAGTCTAGCAAAGTTAAGAATATTAAGGGCTACGTGATGCCCTTTCCCAACTTCCCCTAAAACATTTTCAGCAGGGATGACAACATCTTCTAAAATAAGAGTCGCTGTTGAAGAACCTTTAATCCCCATTTTCTTTTCTTCTAATCCAATAGATACACCTTCACATGTTCTTTCGACAATAAACGCTGTCATTCCTTTATTTGTCTTCGCAAAAACAACGTATACATCTGCCATATGAGCATTTGTAATCCATTGCTTCTCACCATTTAACTTCCAAGCTGTTCCCTCTTCATTCAATACGGCGCTTGTTTTTGCGCTTAATGCATCCGAACCAGCATTTGGCTCCGTTAAAGCATAAGCCCCAATCCATTCTCCCGATGCGATTTTCGGTAAATATTTTTCTTTTTGCTCTTTCGTTCCATAATATATGTAAGGCAATGTACCGACACCAGCGTGTATATTAAAAGAAACGCTAAACGCACCAGCGTAACCCATTTTCTCTGCTACAAGACCTGAGACAGCCTTTCCTAACTCGAACCCGCCATAATCTTCTGGTACCTCAATGCCTAATAATCCAAGTTCCCCAGCTTTCTCAAATAATTGACGAGAAACTTTATAGTTATGTTGTTCAATATTCTCCATTTGTGGAACAATTTCTTGTTTAACGAATTGTTCTGTCGTTTTTGCGATTAAATCTTCATCACCTGAAAAATCTTCTGGTGTAAAGTAAGTATGATTTATATCTTTATTAAGTGAAAAAAATTCATCCCATGGTAACTTCGTTTTCTCCATATGTATCCCCCTATCATTCGGCTTTCATAGCTTTTTGCTTATGCTCGTCTACGATGAGTGGAATATCTTTTTTGAAAATAGAAGGCGATGATTTTTCACATCAAGCATTTTATTTTGCCAAAGATGTATTTTCATCGCCTTCGCTGCTTTATCTATTGATCTTCTGATAATACTGTTTTTGCAATACCAGTATCTAACTCTTCAAAGTCATGATATGAAATTGTTTCGTATAATTCACTTCTCGTTTGCATATTAGAAAGTGCATCTTTTTGAGAACCTGTTTCTTTAATTAAAGCAAACACATTTTCATACGCTTTCGCTGCAACGCGAAGTGAAGTTACAGGATAAATAACCATTTGGAAGCCCATATTCGCAAATTCCTCTGCACTATAATATGGAGTTTTTCCGAATTCAGTCATATTCGCAAGCAAAGGTGCATTTATCTTACTATTAAATAGACGGAATTCTTCCTCTGATTGAAGCGCTTCAGGGAAAATTGCGTCTGCACCTGCTTTTACATATGCATTTGCTCTTTCAATTGCTTCATCTAATCCTTCAACGCCGCGAGCATCAGTACGTGCTACAATGTATAAGCTCGGTGCAACTTCTTTAATCGCTTTAATTTTTTGAACCAATTCTTCTGTAGTAACAAGTTTTTTACCATTTAAATGTCCACATTTTTTTGGTAATTGCTGATCTTCAATTTGGACAGCTGCTACTTTCGCTTCCACCATTTCTACAGCTGTTCTCGCTACATTTAGTACACCACCAAATCCTGTATCAATATCAACAAGAACCGGTAAGTCTGTAGCTCTTACTAAATCTCTTGCTCTCTCAGCCACTTCAGTAGACGTCACGATACCTAAATCTGGTAAGCCTTTACTTGCAGTATAAGCAGCTCCTGATAAATAAAGAGCTGAAAAACCTGTATTTTTTGCAACTAAAGCCGCCATTGCATCATGAGCACCTGGAATTTGCAAAATTTCATTTGCTTCTACTAAAGCTCGGAATCGATTCGCAAGCTCCTCTTGTGTTGACTGCTTTTTCACAACCCAAGCCATTCTAAATTCCCCCTATTATTAAATTAAGAATAGATCTACAAATTCGTTTACATTCATATTTTCTAGTTTTTCTTCATTTAAACAAACTTCATGAATTTGTTCTTGTTGCTTACTAGAATAATGACCTGCCATATTTGCAGTGAATTTTTGAACAACTTTTGGAATTGCTTCGTCTCTACGGAAGCGGTGACCAAGTGGATATTCACATTCCACATTTTCTGTTACTGTGCCATCTTTAAAGTGAACTTGAACAGCGTTGGCGATTGAGCGCTTGTTCGGGTCAAGGTAATCTAAACTGTACTGTTTGTTTTCAACAACAACCATCTTATTACGTAATTCATCCACACGTGGATCGTTTGCTACTGCATCTTCATAATCGTCTGCAACGATATCTCCTTTTAATAAACCAATTGCCGTAATGTATTGTAAGCAATGATCACGATCAGCTGGGTTATTTAATGGACCTTCTTTATCAATAATACGAATTGCTGATTCATGAGTTGTAATTGTAATACGGTCAATTTCATCTAATCTCTCTTTAATTTCCGGATGCAACTTCACTGCACATTCTGCAGCCGTTTGTGCATGGAATTCTGCTGGATATGACACTTTAAATAATACATTTTCCATTACATATGACTCTAGTGGTCTTGCTAATTTTAATTCTTGTTTATTGAATAATACATCTTGGAATCCCCATCCTGGCGCAGATAATGCTGTTGGATAACCCATTTCACCTTTTAGAGCAGTCATTGCAAGATGAACACCGCGGCTCGTTGCGTCACCTGCAGCCCATGATTTACGTGAGCCCGTATTTGGAGCATGACGATATGTACGAAGACTAGAATTATCAATCCACGCATGTGATAATGCATTAAAGATTTCTTCACGTGTTCCGCCAAGCATTTTCGCAACTACTGCAGTTGTTGCTACTTTTACATATAATACATGGTCAAGACCAACTCTGTTTAAGCTGTTTTCTAAAGCAAGCACGCCTTGAATTTCATGTGCTTTAATCATCATTTCTAATACTTCACGTACTTTTAAAGCTTCTTTTCCTTCTGAAATACGAACACGGCTAATATAATCTGCAACTGCTAAAATTCCGCCTAGGTTATCAGATGGATGTCCCCACTCTGCTGCAAGCCAAGTATCGTTATAGTCTAACCAACGGATCATACATCCGATATTAAATGCACCTTTTACTGGATCTAGTACATAAGACGTACCTGGTACACGTGTACCATTTGGCACGATTGTTCCTGGCACAACTGGTCCTAGTAATTTCGTACATTCTGGATATTGCAGTGCTAAAATTCCACATCCAAGTGTATCAAGTAATACGTAACGAGCTGTACTGAATGCTTCTGCACTAGTAACCTCTTTATTTAATACATAATCGGTAATCTCTTCTAATAATGCATCTTTTTGCTTAATTTCATTTGTTTTAATCATGCTATTCTTCCCTTTCTGTCGAAAATTCGTTATTATTAATGATGGGTGTCGGTCAAACACCCATCTGGCGGGCGGCGCTAACAACTCCCCAGTTGTTCTTATTTACTAAGTACATGTCGCTCGCCAATATAATTTACACGAGGACGGAACAAACGATTATTTGCATGTTGCTCAATAACGTGCGCACATAACCCCACTGTTCTAGAGCTAAAGAAGATTGGTGTGTAAAGTTGAATTGGAATACCTAGCATCCAATATACTGGAGCTGCATAATAATCAAGATTTGGATAAATTCCTTTTTCTTTTTCCATAATCTTTTCTCCAGCTTCACACATTTCATATAGTGTATAATCACCTTTTACATCACATAACTGTTTTAAAGCTTCCTTCATCATAAGTGCTCTTGGATCCATCTTCTTCATATAAACACGGTGTCCAAAGCCCATAATTTTTTCTTTGTTATATAGTTTCTTCTGTAATAACTCTTCAAATTTCTCAACATTACCAGCTTCTAAAAGCATGTACATAACCGCTTCATTTGCACCGCCATGTAAACTTCCTTTTAAAGATGCAACTGCACCTGTTAAAGCACCGTATAAATCTGATTGTGTTGATGCAATAACGCGAGCTGTAAATGTAGAGTTTGGCATTTCATGCTCACTATATAAAACAAGGGAACGATCAAAGATCTTTTCCTCAAGTTCAGTTGGTTTTTTACCAGTTAACATATAGAAGAAATTCGCACTATAAGATAATTCTTTAAGAGGTTCAATTGGCTCCTCATTATTTAAAATATGATAGCTATTTGCTACAATGTTTGGCACTTTACTTAACAGCTTGTACCCTCGGCTTTTATTCACTTCTAACGAGCGGTTTTCGATATCATTATCGTAACCAGCTAACGCTGACACACCTGTACGTAATCCATCCATGGGATGCGTCTCTTTAGGCAATGCCTTTAGTACGTTGAATACACCTTCTGGTACTGCATATTCTTCTTTTAATTTCTTTTCAAGTGTTACTTTTTCATCTTCATTCGGTAGGTGTTCCTCCAATAAAAGGTGCACAATGTCTAAATACTCTTTTGTTTTTGAGAGTTCGATTAAGTCATACCCTTGAATTACAATTTCACCTTTTACTGTGTCAAGAAACGAGATTTTCGTCTCCGCTGCCACTATACCATCTAATCCCGGGGAAAATTTCTCTTCAGCTTTCATCATTATTTCCTCCAATCCTAATAGATCTTCGTGCACATAACTGTAAGCCTTTACAATATTGTGAAACTACATTTCTATTTCAATGTATCAGAGTTTTTAGAAGATTTCAATTTATTTTATAATGATAAGTTTCCTACACTTTTCTTACTGTAACAATACAATTTTTTGAAAATAATTCTTATATTTTATAAAGAAAGGATAGACTTCTTTGCGTATTTTCAAAAACAAAATATAAAGATTTTTCATATAACACCGCCAAATATACAATTATTCTAATTTTATTTGAGAAATAGAAAAAACGAGCTGTACATAAATACAGCTCGTTACTATATGATATTTATTTCACTATCTCTTAAATATAATTTTTATATAAAACTTATTCATTTTTAATAAAGTTATTATTTTACATAATTAAATTGAATTTCTTCCATTCCCTCATGATAACTTACAAATAAATCATAGTTTTGAAAATACCAAAGATCATCAGAATCTACAAAAAATATAATACCTTCCTTCTCAACTGACACTATTTCGCCATCGGGTTTCTCAGCAACAATCCCTAAAGAATATCCGGGCTGAATTGAACTATCCCCTCCGTACCTTACAGTAAAACGTACAGATTCACCGTGCTTTATACGTAATTCTTCCTGGAACCATTGCAGAGCTTTACGATCAATTGAAATTCTCATCTTTATTCCTCCAGTTTACGCAAACTCTTTTTTTCCTAATCGTTGTTTTACAAAGAAGACGAAAATAATTAAGGCTATCAATGCTGAAATTGCACTCCCTGAAAATAAAATACGATAACCAAACATTTGTGAAACAACTCCAAGTAAAATAGCACCTAACCCGATTCCTAAATCAAACGCTGTAAAAAATGAAGCATTTGCAACTCCTCTTTTACTCGGATTGACAATTGTAAGCATTGTCGCTTGCAAAGCTGGCTGCGCTGAACCAAATCCAATACCGTATAATGTTGCTGCGATAATTACACCTATCAAACCATTTGAGATAGTTAAAACAACTATAGCTAAAATAGTAATACATAATGCTGGAAGTATGATGAATACTTCTCCATACTTATCTAATAGTTTCCCTGAAATTGGTCTTACAATTGTTAATGCAATTGCATATACAAGAAAGAAAGTTCCCGGGTTTACATGAATTGATGATGCAAATAACGGTAAAAAGGTTGTTATTCCTCCATATGCAAACGATAAAAAGAATACTACAATCGTGATTGTTAATACGGATTTCTCAAATAGCTGAATTTTCCCTTTTTCTTTTTGTGGCGTAAATGGAATCTTCGTTATTAATGATAATACAACTGCCATAAAAGATAACAACGTCGCTAATAAAAATAGACCATCAAATGAATAATTTTGCACAACCCATAATCCAATCATAGGTCCAATCGCCATTGCAATTGTCATCGCCATCCCATACCAACCCATACCTTCACCGCGGCGTGAATCTGGAATAATATCCGTTATTGCTGTTCCAACAGCTGTTGTAGAAACAGCCCATGTTACTCCGTGAATAACACGTAAAACAGCTAAAAGGACAATAGTCGATGCTATATTATAGGAGTACATCGTTAAGCCAAAAAAGATGAGTCCGAAAATAATAAAGGATCTTCTACCATATTGATCTAACATTCCTCCAATAATCGGTCGTATTACAACAGCAGCTATTGTAAACATCCCCATCATAAGTCCAACTTGCGATTCATTGCCACCTATCTCTTTAATAAAGAGCGGGAGCGTTGGAACAAGTAAATAAAATCCTGTAAATAAAAATAACATTGCGAAAGTCATTTGAATAAATGATTTCGTCCATAATCGTTCCATAAAAATACCTCCATACACCCGTAAAATATTACGATTAACACCCTCATTGTATATTTTTTTTATCTCTTTTCCCTCCGCAAATAGACGTATCTTTTCATATTAAATAGTCCACCATCAGCTTACATTAGTCTTAAGACTTTGTACGCATATTTTAAACGAAAGTCCTATATATGTACCTTTATACGTGTGAAAAGAATATACTAATTTATTATCACAACTTAGGAGTGATTATTTTATGTGGGTATTATCATCAAGAGTAACTGTCGCGGTTCCTTCGATACCCGAAATACATGCCCCCGCCGTTCATACAGCAAGTTCCGATGTCGGCATTGAACTTCCAGCAATTTGGCAACAATACCAATCACCAGGTCAAGCTACCCCTTCATTTTGGCATCATGGTGCCCATCCAAGTAGCACTACCTTTTATCATCCTAGCCACGCTCCACTACCTCAGGCTCAAGTCTTTTATCATTTTCCATCAATTTATTTTCAAAATTTTTATGGTACGTTTAACATTTAAAACACATCATTTCATAGCTACTACATTTAAACGAAAAAAGCACTTAAGATTGTAATTTTCACAAATCTTAAGTGCTTTTTAATATTTTTTATAAATTTTTCTTATTGCCCATTATTAGCAGGGGTCTCTCCTGCATTACCGCCAGTCTCTGGTTGTGTGGTCGCTGGTGGAGTGGTATTTCCTTGACCTCCTCCATTATTTGCTGGAGGTGTCGTATTTCCTTGACCTCCTCCATTATTTGCTGGAGGTGTCGTATTTCCTTGACCTCCTCCGTTATTTGCTGGAGGTGTCGTTCCTTGGCCATTTCCATTATTTTGTTCTTCTTGTTTCTTTTGCTCTTCTAGTTTCTTTTGTTCTTCTTGCTTCTTAAGTTCCTCTTGTTTCTTTTGTTCTTCTTGTTTTTTCAGTTCTTCTTGTTTCTTTAATTCTTCTTGCTTTTTCTCTTCTTCAGTTTTTTGCTGTTGATCTTGTTTTGGTTGCTCCGTTGTATCCGGTACGCTAGTATTTGGCGATGAATCACGTTTTTCACCTTTTATACGTAGCTCACTACCTTCTTGAATAACGCTACTTGGCATTTTAAAGCGTGATTTATCTGTAGCCATTTCGCTCATCATTTCTTTAAAGATTAACTGTGCAATTTTCGTATTTTTACTACTAATATACTCGTCTTTACCATCTTTCATATACCCAGTCCATACTGCCATCGTATATTGCGGTGTATATCCAGCAAACCAACTATCACGAGTTGCACTTTCTGGAATTTTATATTGAGCTAATTGCTTTGATGAATAGTTTGTCGTACCCGTTTTACCAGCTACATCTAAAGAGCCTACATTTGCCGATGTACCAGTACCCGATGTAACTACAGAACGAAGCATATCAGTAATCATGTATGCGGTAGAATCTGTCATAACTTGTTTTGGTTTTTGTCCAAAACTTTGTGACTTACCGTCTGGATAAACGACTTTCTTAACAAAATGCGGTTTCGTATATTTACCTTCATTACCAAATGCCGCATAAGCACCCGCTATTTCAGTTGGCGATACTTCATTTGTACCAATCGCTGTCGATTCTGTCGGTGCTTTATTAAATGTAATACCTAGTTTCTCAGAGAATTCTTTTGATTTACTAATCCCTACTTCTTTTGCAGTTTTAATTGCAGGAATATTACGCGACATTTTTAATGCTTCACGCATCGTAATTGGACCCATATGACTTCTATCTGCATTTCGAACTTCTTGACCCGTTGAATACTTAAATGGAGAGTCATCGATTTGATGATACGTAGCCCATTTTAAATATTCAATTGCAGGAGCATAGTCGAAAATTGGCTTCATCGTTGAACCAGCTGCACGATCTAATTCAATTGCCATATTATGCCCTTTAAATACAGCTTTATTTTCTCCACGGCCACTACCTATAGCACGAACTTCTCCTGTTTTCGTATCCATAAATGTGAATGCACCTTGGAATTTATCGTTTGGATAATCAATGATATTATTATTTAAAATATTATCAGCAAGTTTCTGTGCTTTCGGATCTAACGTTGTATAAATTTCTAAACCGTCAGAACCAATATTAGCATCTGGCAATTCTTTTTCTACTTCTTTCACAACTGCATCCATAAATGCAGGGTATGGCATTGTTTGTAGTTGAGCTGCAGGCTTAAGCCCCTTTTCTACGTCAACTTTTGATGCTTCTTCCATTTCCTGTTTTGTTATATATCCATGTCGGTTCATTAAACTTAGAACAACATTTCTTCTTTCTGTTGCTTTTTGAACATTTTCTTTTTTCGTTGGATCATAGTTATTCGGTGCTTTCGGTAAACCTGCAAGCATCGCAACTTCTGGTAATGTTAAGTCCTTCAATTCTTTACCATAGTAGTTTTGTGCTGCTGTTGCGATACCATATGAACGATTACCTAAGTTAATTTTATTTAAGTACATCTCTAATATTTCATGTTTTGAATACTGTTGTTCTAGCTTATAAGCTAAATATATTTCTTGCGCCTTACGCTTTGGTGTTTTGTCCATTGATAAGAAGTAGTTTTTAATAACTTGCTGCGTTATCGTACTTCCACCTTGAGAGCCATAATCTCCTTTAAGGCTCACTAAAACAGCACGGGCAGTACCTTTAAAGTCTACTCCGCTATGCTCATAAAAACGTGAATCTTCTGTCGCTAAAAATGCATTTTCTACTAATTTAGGTATTTGATCATACGTAACATTCGTCCTTTTTTCTTTTCCATATTCATATACCAAATCCCCGTTTTTATCATAAATTTTTGAGGATAACGGATTAACAAGTTTTGCTTTTTCCAGTTTTGGTGCGTCCTTAATCATTACGAAAAAGGTAGCAACCCCCGCCACTAAACCTACAATACCAAGTAATAAACAAGTAATTAAAAACTTGCGGAAAAATGATGTTTTACCTTTTGGTTTTTGTGTTTTAGAAGCTGGTTGTTTTTTCTTTTTAACTTGTCGTCGCTCCTCGCGAGAACGATAATTTTCTGACATGTTACTTTCTCCTGCCTTTCAATTCTCCCGTTGATTTAATTTAAAATATTGAGGTCACTTTCGTAAATACGTTTAGGCAAGAAAGTGTACTGACCTGGAGCATTCAATATTTTCCCAATTCACAGATTACAAATTTTAGAATGGCTCTTATACATACTATTTTCACTTCTAATTTTCTAATAATGCTGCCCCTTTTAGCATAATAATGAAAGAAGTGAATTTTTATTACCTCGTATAAATAATATACCTTTTTTTCAAATGGTCAATATTTTCTTATTAATAAATCAAAGGTGAAATAAAAATAGCATATCGATATGAACTTCGTGTGAACTTACTTATAATTACGTATAACCAATATTAAATATATTGAATATAGGTATAATACCTCTTTAATTATAAAGATTTCAACACCACAATACCGTTACCTACAAAGAATTATTAAAAATGAAAAATAAGGAGTTGCATAATAATGAAGCTATCTCCGGTTACCTCAAAAAATATAGTTGCTGTTGGTTATAATCCTTTTTCTATGATTTTGCGAATCCAATTAAAGCATGGTATGTATGATTTCTTTAATGTACCAGAAAGCATTTATACTGGCCTATTACATGCACAATCTAAAAGTTATTATCATAATACTTACATTAAAAATTCTTTCCGCCACACAAAAATTTAAACTTAACACCCACTAAAAAAGAAAGGAGGTTAATCCTCCTTTCTTTTAAAAACATTTGGCAGATGAATTATCTTCGATTTCTCTTATTAATTTCATCATATGCTTGAATTTGTTTTTTCAAACGCCGATCAGCTTTTTTATCATGCACTACAAGAATTGCGTGTATAACTCCTGGAACCCAAAATATTAATGTTAATATGAAATTTATGATTGCCTGAATTGGTTTTCCACAAAATAATACAGCAACAGGTGGAAGAAGAATTGCTAATAAATACATCATCCCTTGAAAACTCCTTATTTTGTATTTTATATATCACTTTTCAAAATATACGCAAAAAAACCTACTACCATTTTAATCTTAACCTGCCTCTAAAATCAATGTATCTCCTTCTATTTATATAAGTATTTCAGACTTTTTATTGTTTTCTAGCCTATTTTCTTCCTCTATTGCAGTTACTCCAATTGCAGAAATTAACGTTCCTATCGCTTGTATCCAAATACCAATGAGTGCAATGATTCTCTCATCCCTCTTATCAAAAATACTATCTTCATTTTCTCTCTCATCTTTCAATACATTTAAAACACCTTGATACGCTTGTAATCCAGCCCCTAAACTTTGCATGGAGTTACCCAGTATAATAATTTTCTGTAATACATTTATATCCACCAAAGCTGCTTCTACTCCTAAAAAAGCACCGATCGATTGTAAACTGTTCCCTGTAATGATAAGATAATCATTTTCTTTCAATTGTTCATTTATATTAAAATATGTTCCTATTACATTTGATATATTGCCTAATGCTAATAACTCAATTCCTATCTGATCAAGTAATTTACTTTGATTCTCTAAGCCTATATTTTGATTTTCTCTTTTTTCTTCCCCATCATCATACTTGCTCGCAATGATTTGTAATATATATCCGAGGGCTTGTAATGAGCTTCCTACAATAACAAGATCCGATTCAACTTTCTCTTCTCCAATAAATCCTCTTGTCGTTCCAATAGCAGCTGTAAGATTCCCTCCCACTTGAAACCATGCCCCTGTCACTTTTAAACTGCTTGGATTCATTTTTATCACCTATTCAAATATTTTCTAAAGCTTTCAAAACAAACAAATCTCACCCTTAATCTTTTATTTTATTTTTCAGATGTAATTTTGTGAATGATATAATGTGCTACTAATATAAAAAGCACCTTAAAGGTGCTTTTTATACGCATGCTGGGCATGTCAATGAATCTCCATTTTTATCTATTGTTATATTCAATATATATTCAATTGCTTTATGTGACCAAGTTTCAGGTGTAGGCGATTCATTTATATATTGTGGCGCACATGACTTCAGCATTGGAGTACTAATACTCCCTCCAGGATCTAAAGCAACTACAGCCATGCCATGGGGTAATTCCAGGGCCATAGATTTAGTGATACCCTCAATTGCAAATTTCGAGGCACAATATGGCGCAAGCTCAGCTTCACCTTCTCTCCCCCAACTAGAACTCATATTAATGATAATTCCTTCTTTCCTAGCTACCATTGCGGGAACAAACGCTCTTATTACATTTACTACACCATTCACGTTTACATTCATTACATTTTCGAATTCTTGAGCCGTAATTTTCCAAAGTTGTGCATTTTGATTTACAATCGATGCATTATTTATTATCAGATCGGGAGCCGTATGTCTATTAAATATATAATTTGCCCAGTTATTAACTTGCTGAGAATCTGAAACATCAATTACTTGGAAATCATGTATTTTACTGTACTGTTTTTTTAGTTCTTCAATTTTATCTTTTGAACGTCCACAACCATATATGTTCCACCCTAATTCATGAAATCGATCAACCATCGCACGTCCTAACCCTTGTGTCACACCTGTAATAATTACAGATTTACTAATTTCTTTTCGCTTCATTTCTCTCATCCTCCTTCCCTATATCTTACTCTCTTCATTTTTATTCAGCGATTTACTATAGTATCAACTCAACTCATACTTTAGTAATGGTTTTGATATTGCATACATAAGTAAAAAAAGTAAC
Organism: Bacillus sp. 007/AIA-02/001; assembly: GCF_004634455.1. Classification (NCBI taxonomy): domain Bacteria; kingdom Bacillati; phylum Bacillota; class Bacilli; order Caryophanales; family Bacillaceae; genus Bacillus; species Bacillus sp. 007/AIA-02/001. The sequence continues at coordinate 679,862 of NZ_SEIY01000002.1, read as the reverse complement.
CATCATGGTTACTTTTTGCTATATATCTAAAAATTCATTGTTTATTTCATTATTGTTTTTACATTTAAACTTCTCTTTTCCACATTTCTCACACCGGTAAATATAAACTACACCTAATGTACCTTTTTTAAAATCCTCATTATCCTGCATCTTAATAAAAATATATTTATGTTTACAATGCGATTCACCCAAATAATTTTTAAACCACTTTTTCAACATAACACATTCCACCTTTATGATAGAACCTTTATTTAGCTGCTTTATTACATACTTTTATTTAAATGTTCAATCTCATCTTGCAATTTTTTAAATTGCTCAAAATGCATGGTAATAGATTGGCTACTACCATAATCAACATTTTGTTTCACTAATATAACACCCGTATCATGAAAAAGCGCTTCAAGTTCTTTCCTAATAGACACTTTCGCAATATGGGCTGTTTTAATTGCAGATAAAATTGCAATTTCATTAAACTTTAATTTTATTTCATTTGGACAAAATGCGTCTTCAACTAATATAACTTCATTACTATAAATTAATGCAACAAGATTACTTGATTTGGCATCTGTTAAATCAACTTTTTTCATAATATCTTTCATTACATTTTGCCTCCTTTATTTTCATATATATCAATTATACAAATTTTTTCAAAAAATTACTCAACTTTATTATATTAATTTTAACACACTTTTATTGAAATCCACGCTCCAAACGTTTTACTATTCCACAATTTTTATTGTATGAACCATCTGGACTATAACTCCATATAGTAATGTTAACAACTTATTATAAAGCAGGTGAAAATTATGCCATCAGTTGTAGGAAATTTAGTTGTACAAAATAGCAATGGATCATTTAACTTAGGTGATTTCTACAACGTATCTCCGAAAGAAAATACGAAAGCTTATAATGGTTCCGGCGCATCAAACGTTGGTTTTGTTGTTAATACTTTTAGCGGTGTTAGCGCGACCAATACATTTGATTCTGACCTTGCAGATCAAAACCAAGTGGGTACAGCCTAATCTTATGTTCAACTTTCTGTATAGAAAATTTTAATTTGTCTATACTATAATCAGGCTGTTTGACAGCTCTTGTCGATTTTGGAGTAACCTATCTTTTTCTCCCTTTCCCTGGGGCTCAGCAGCTAGCACGAAGCTAGCTGCTTTTTCTTGTATTATTTGTCTCATAAATCAGAAATAAAAGAAGCTGCCATTTAATACTCAGCTTCTTTTACGTTATTTCAATAATATCCATAGCGTTAAATACGTAAGTTTTATAAAAGGCGTCTGTACAAATTACAATTTGTTTTACCGGATTGATATGTACAACAGTCATGTAGCTTGTTAGTATGTAACCATCTTCAAAATATGTTACCAATATTTCTTTCTCAGACAATAATGACGTTAATAATTTATCAGAAATTCTCTCTTTTGCTTCATTTGTTAAAAGCGGTTTTTGTACTTTTAATTTCTCTCCAATAATCTTTCTCATGTTTAAAAGTTGTTCGGACATTACTGTAAACGGAACCCACTCTCTTTCTTCTTTTTGTATCTTTACATCGTTCATTTTTTATCTCCTTGATCATTTATACATTTATTTAGCCATACTATCCCTTAGTTATTTTTAATACTTACTAAACTCGAATTTACTTCTAAACTATAATTAGGTTACTTCTTAAAAGAACATTCGTTCCTATTATACACGAACTTACGTTCTTTTGAGAAGAGCCATACTTATTATTTCTTAACAAAAAACATAATTTTATTTATCTCCATACTTTTTTCCTTTATCAAATAAACTTCTCATTTCTTATATAACATGCATATAACAACTAAAAGGCGACTTCACCCAAAGTGAAATCGCCTTTTTCTAAAAAATATTTCAAAGCTTATTTTTCTATCCTAACTAATGTTCTTTCTGGAATACATAATTCATCTATATTAAAATGTTTTATTTTTAAGTTCAATTCCCCTACTCGTTCCTTATCTTCATCACCAACCCAACAACTAAATAATTCGAAATAGTCTCTATCTTCCAAATAACCTTCCATAAAGTTAAAAGTTTTTCTTTCGCTTCTTTTTTTCCTTTACATTTTGCCACTCGACAAGTTCAATTCCCCAACTAGTTGAAACCTCATATGTGTAATTTGTTTGGAATTGATACTCTTGTGCAATTTCAAGCATACTTTCATCTGAAAAACACGGTCCAAAAACAATTAAATCATTAGAATCTGAATCCGTTAACGGAATTTCTACATTACAACCTATGTAACTTGCTAAACTCATTTTATACTCCTCCAGTATTCGTATAAAAAATACTTCATAGTATATTTATTTACTTAAATATAAAATCCCTGCCTAAACGAAAAAGTTTTAAATTTTTATCGTTTATTAACCATCTATAACTGAAAACATATACTATGATGAACGAACTCACAAAGCATAAGAAAAGAGAGCATTTACAACACTCTCTTTTCTTACATACTCTATGGAACTTTACAAAACTGAATCAATGATTTTTATTATTATATTTTATTACATATACTTAGGTTGTACTATTATATGTAACTCTCTCTCTGTATCCGCTTTTTTCGGATGACGAAAATAATTAAGTTCGTACTTTAACACTTTATACTCAACCATCCCGATTTTAATCCCTTTCGTTTCTTTTAATATAGCTAATAAATCACTTACATTTTCATCATATGACTCAAAAATTTTCGCGCCGCCCTCTCCTTGAAAGATTACTTTCATATATTCTCCACCACCTTAATTTATTGATGTGGTAAATGACGCGTTTAAAACGATTCATTCTTTATCCTAAAATTTTCATATAAAAAAGAACATCCTTTCCAATCGAATGCTCAGCTTTTTACTAATTATCCATGTTAAATATTTATTCAAAAACATTATATGTATTATTTTTTAAATTATGTTCGATATCCATTATTAAAGAGTAAATATATGTAATAAACTTGCATAATGAAAACCGTAGAATATCCACTTTCGTTGAAATAATTATAATCCATAATTTTCCATTGTAATTCTTAATATTTAAATGTAATATTGTATTGTCTTACTATCTATTTATAACTCACACACTAATTAGAAAAAGGGAACTCTATATGAGTTCCCTTTTCTAATTATGATTACAGTCATTATTTCTTTTCTAGAAATTTAAATGTATCTTTAAATTCTTTATTATTCACTTTAATATCAGCATCTTTCAATAAATCATTGACTACTTGTTGTTTCCATTTACCTGTCGTATCTTGTAGTCTTTGTTGTTCTATATCTTTACGAATTTTATCCTTTACTTCATCAAATGGCTTCAATTCTTTTTTATCCGTCACTTTAATAATATGGTAACCGTAAGTTGTTTTAACCGGCTCACTTACTTGGCCTGCATCTAATTTATACGCAGCTTCCTCAAATTCTTTCACTGTTTGTCCAGGGGCAAAACCAGATATTTCCCCGCCCTGTTCCTTTGAACCAGTATCTTCTGAATACTGTTTTGCTAAGGCAGCAAAATCTTCACCATTATTTACTTTCTCCTTTATTTCTTTAGCCGTTTTTTCATCTTTCACTAAAATGTGACTTACTTTCATTTCTGGTTTATAGTTATCTTTCACATCTTTATCTGTAACTGTTGCTTTAATTGCTTTCTCAAATGCAATTTCTGGCTTCATTTTTTCTTTTAATTCATCTTCATTTTTCAACCCAAGTTGTTCTAAAGTCGATTTAAAGTTTTCACCCATTTTATCTTTTGCTTCTTCTACTTTCTTTTTTGCTTCCTCATCTGAAACTTTATATTTATCTAGCAATGCCTTACTTAACATCATTTGATATAAAGTACTTTCTCCATATTGTTGTCGTAATTCTTTACTTAATTCTTTCTCTGTAACATTTCCTACTTTTGATGTTACTACGTTGTCTGAGGAACCACATGCAGATAATGCTAGCATCATGCATGAAATAATTGTTCCAATAAATATTTTCTTCTTTTTCAATTCAAATACCTCACTTTTATCATTATGCAAATTAACTATACACAGTCATTGTGAAAACAGTGTGTTTTCTACATGTAATTCATTTCATATGAGTTGACTATGTATCATGTATTTTCATTTTTAAATATAAAGAGCCTTCTTACTATGCATAGTAAGAAGGCTCTTTATATAATTCTCAAAAAAATATAGCTTCTATAGTTGCTTAATAATTACATGTTTTTCAGGTATCCAACTATTCTGTCCGATATCTACCGCATTTCCCACTCTACCCCACACTCGAAAAGATGTCGATCCATCTATGTTTCCTTTATAATTCATACATTCAGGCTCTTCATAATAATTTACTCCGTAACCGACAGGATATTTTGAAGTTGCATAAAACCATTTCACATTAAAATGTTTTAAATATACCCACTGCTTATCGTTCCCTAAACAAATCATATCTTGCTCACCGCCTCCCCAATAACCTGCTAAGATTAAATATGGAATTTTTTGAGTGAGTGTACCTGTAAATTGAGGATTCATGGGGTTTTCATATAAATTTATTCCATATCCATCAGGATATTTCGAAACTGCAATACCAATGCCATTCGGTTGCTGTGTATACACTATGTTAGATTGATTTGCTTTGTTCGAATTTATAAACCAAGAAAGTGACTTATTTCCTACTAATCGATTCAGATCACATTTCCCAATCCCAGGAACATTCCCTGAATCCGTATATTGCCACATATCGCATGGATATGCTGGCTTATTCCCTCCATAACGAGGGATCCATACGAAATCAGCTTCAATATTACGTGCTCCAAATGATAGATACGTGTGATGCCCTACATATAATCCTACTTTTTCCGCACCTAAACGGCGTAATTCATCAATAAATGCCTGTGTCCCGCCTTGCATATCTACCATCGTTTGAACTTCTACGTCCGCTACCCAAAACTTAGCAGATTGATCACCACGATTCCAAAAATCTTGTGCCTCTTTCTTTGCATCAGCAATAGATATAAAACGACAAAAAGCATAATTACCGAATGGGATACTATGCTTTTTCATTTCACTAACATAATTTTGATACATAAAATCCACCGTATTAGAGCCATCTTGAACTCTAGCAATCACTAAATCTAGCTGAGATGCTGCAATATCCCAATTGATAGTTCCATTCCATTTTGAAATATCTACAATATACCCCATACATTCCAGCTCCTTTTGAATGTCCTATTCATAGCTAGTTTTATTGTAAGCCTCCTCTCTCTAAAACTAGCTATCTATAATATAAATAAAAAGAATCTTTACCGTTTTTCAAAATATATTCTCTTTCAGAAATATTTCTATTAGCTTTAACATGTATGTCACAAAAAATATTCTCATATTCGAAATATACCTTACTATTTGTTATGTAGTCTCATCCTATCAATTTAGGTATTGAACATTTTTATAGATATTAGAAAAAATCCTCTTATATTATTAACTTAAAACTTCCAGTATCAATTCCCTTTCAGTTAATAAAAATCACTACTCATTTTCTATATATTATTAAATCAAATGTTGAATTTTTTAATTCATTAAAATTTGTGATCCAAGGTGGCGAAAGCTGAACTTGTACATTTTCTTCCAATATTTTATACTACCTCCTTATACCATTCTTACTAACATAATATGTAACAAACTAAAAAATGCATTAGTTATATTAATTAAACATTTTATTTCACATTCTCAATTTCCCCTTTACATCTTTAAGCACTTTTACTACTATGAAATTCTTTATTATAAGCAAATCCACTGAAATTTCATATTATACTAATACGACTCTATATCCTTTAAATTATAATACTCAATATTAGGAGCTGATTTCATGGAAAAAAAACCTATCGTGTTTAAAATTCCACCAAATTCAAAACTAAAAGTTACATTTTTCGGTCCTTGTAACGAAGTAATTACAAATGTGTCTATAATTAATCAACTATGCACCCCTAAATGTCAAACTATCACGCAATATCCAGACTTTAAGAAATATGTAACTGAAGTACGATCGTTATCCCGTTGTTAGTCCGCATAATGCACGATTTTCACAACTTTGTTACCTAAAAATAACTGAGAAAGAAAATAACTGCATTCCTAGACTAAAATTACTCATTTTATGATATTCCATTGATAATTCATTGATTTTTTACACGTTTTTATTAAAAGAACATATATTATCGTATGGAGATTATCCACTCATAAAACCTATCTTTCTTTGGAGCGTACTTATTATGTATGCTCTTTTTTTATGTAACCGTCCCCCTTCTAAATTGGCCAACAATATATTAAAATTCTTTATATACTCAAGGAGGTCAAATATGTTCAAGCTGCATCCGATACTACTCATCTTAGGATTGATTTTGTTTTTATATAGTGTAATCGCCTTTACGCTATTCTTTTCAGTGTATTAGCATTCCCTACACAAATCTATGTTCAATATATAATTTCTATATAGTAAAGAAAAAACGTAATGATACGATCTTTTATGTATTCCGTCTTTCTTGTTCTATAAGAAAACTAGTAAACTTACTAACAATGAGTTTTCACAAGCATGTTACTTATTATTCTGTTTATTATCTGAAGAAGGTTGAAGCCCCTACAAATTAAACTACGCTTTACCTATTTACTTATATATTTTAGAAAAACAATAATAATCCCCCACCATTTGGTAAGGGGATTAACTAAACCTACTAAAAAGCATTTAATAGTCTGTTTTATTTAATTGGAGAAGGAAATCTTGCTGCTTCAAAATGTGCCCCATCTTCTAAAGGACTTAAAACCCCATCTATACTACTTTGTGCATAAATCTCAACTTCATCCCCTGCATTCAATTGAACAATCGTCGAAACACTTACGACATTTCCAAAACTTATTGGACCAAAAAAGTCATTATCTATAGCTATCGCTGCGTTTCCATTCACACGAATTTCTACACGCGCTCTATAATTTAAAGTTGGATCGTTTGGAAAGAAACCAATCGTTCCAATAATAGAATATACACCTTTAGTCTTCGGCGTAAAAATAGATGTTGCTGGATTATACTCATTCGCTAAATCAAATTGTTCATTTTGAAATAACACTTTCACAAAAGTATTAGCAGGAACATTTTGATTCACAGTATTTCTAGCTCTAAATGCCGATGCTCTAACAAGATTGTCCTTATTATCATGACACTTACTAGTGTTCTTACAACAATCATGATGCTTATCTTTATACTCCTTACAATACTTACAGTAGTAATAACAAGACATACTAATTCCCCTTTCAAACTTATTACTACATATTATGTAAGATTGATTTATAAGGTTTGGACTAGCTATTTTTCTTATTCATAAGGGTGCTATTAATCTGCACCCTTATTTATATACACCACTTCATTCCTTACTAGTTATAAGTTGTATATAGTTCCATATGGAATAGTAAGAAAAGAACTTCCGTACGGTGTAACATGATGTACTGGGTAAAAATACTCTACGGATGAGTAATATGGTTGTACTCCTTGCTGCTGCATTTGCATTTGTTGTTGCATTTGCAATGCTTGTTGAATAGCTTGGACTGTACTTTGTGCTCCACTATATGTTATAGACGTACCATACGCTGGTCGCATGCCAGCTTCAGAATTAAAATATGAATAAAACATGATCTTCAACTCACTTCCGTATAATTTATTACAAATTATATTATGATTCTTTATTTCAGTAGGTACTATAAGCTAGTCCGCTCGCTTATATTCAAATGACAAAATAAAACAGTAGCTGCTAGACTACTTTGAATTCTTCTTATTACCAAATGAAATGATATACATATTCTCCTGTTACACGCTCATCGATTCCAGCAACCCTAACGAACCTAAGTAAATCCGCCCCTTGAAGAAAATATATCGACATCGTAACCGGTACTTGTGACCACATGAATTGAAAAAGCTCATTCACCCTCTGATTCGTCGTAATGATTAAATCATTTACAGGTCCATGATTCCATGCAGAGGTTTGAACTGAAGTGAAAGAAAGGTCTTTCCCATTAACCACTATTCTTGCCACGCTTTGAGTTATGTCCACAATACTCCCCTCCAACATTACAAAAATTGGACCTTTTTTAGTTCATATTATTATAAATATTCTTGACTGTAATAAATGTTTAAGGCAAATCCCTAATAAAGTGAAACTTTAATCAGTGGGGGTCTTACTGCCCGGTAATGCGGGATACAATTTTTTTATTCATATCCCTCCATTCCCATTACAACCATATAATTTCTAACCTAATTCAATTTTTGTAAAAGTTAAACCAGCAAATGTAAATTCCATAAAAGTATTAGAAAAATTAAACTTTACTTTTGTAAGGTACTCTGAGAAAAAGCGAAAAATCAGCTGGAAAGCTTATCGATTTAAATATTTATTCGAAATTAATAAGCGATTAATTTTAGTCACTCTGCCCATACTTAATCAAAGTGTCGGCTTCTTTAATTTCTGTATAAAATTCAAAAGTTTGACACAATCCTGGAAAAAGCTTATAAAGAAAAGTGAGGTTCCGTTATTTTCACACTTAGTAGCGCAGTCATGTTACATACAATTTTATAAGTGTGAACGAACTACAAAACTAAAAAACAAATAATAAGTTTGCAACATGTTTGCAAATGCGAATTTTGCATATAAATTCGTGTGATATTGAAAGGAGTTTTACTTATGAAAGAAATTAAAACAGAACAAGAATTCAAAGACATCATCGCAAGCGAGGAGCCAGTAGTTGTTAAGTTCTTTACTACATGGTGCCCAGATTGCGTACGTATGAACAACTTTATCGGAGATGTAATGGAAGAGTTCAATAAATTTGAATGGTATTCTATTAATAAAGATGAGTTTCCAAGTATCGCTGAAGAGTATCAAGTAATGGGTATTCCAAGTTTACTTGTATACCAAAACGGTGAGAAGCTAGGCCACTTACATAGTGCTAACGCAAAAACAGAAGAGCAAGTTACTGAGTTTTTAGAAGCATACTAAGATGAAAGCCCTCTGGAAAATATTTTCCAGAGGGCTTTCATCTGTTTTCATAATTATCTTTTGACGTTTTTCCTCGTTTAATGAATTACACCTTGTCATGATAAGAATAATATGTAGTAAGAAAAGTATTCGTTTCTTGATCCATCTCCCCTCCTATCTCTTTAGTAAATAGACTCTAATTAGGTTTACACCCTGACTTTGTACTTTTCAACATATTTTTCCTTCACGAAACTTTGTTATCCCCTTCTTAAAAAGCTATAAAACGTCAACAATGTTTGTATAGACCCACACGACTTTCGTTTGATACTCTATTTATAGAAAGAAATTCCTTTAAAGAAAGGTGAGTGATTAAAATGGATACTCTTTCTCATAAAGAAGCTGATAAAGGCGCTATTGTCAGCATTATGGCCTACATATTTTTATCCTCTATGAAAATCATCATCAGTTATATTACCCTCTCTAGCGCATTACGCGCTGACGGTTTAAATAACTTAACGGATATCGGTGCTTCTTTAGCAATATTAATTGGTCTAAAAATATCTCGTAAACCTCGTGACCCAGATCATCCGTATGGGCATTCGCGTGCCGAACAAATCGCATCACTTGTTGCGTCCTTCATTATGGCAACAGTCGGATTAGAAGTTGTTATTAGTGCCATTCAATCTTTCTTAAATCCGAAACAAGCAGCGCCTAATGTACTCGCTGCATGGGTTGCTTTATTTTCTGCTGTCGTTATGTATTGCGTGTATTTGTATACGAAAAAAATTGCAGCACGAACAAAAAGTAAATCATTAGAAGCCGCTGCAAAGGATAATTTATCAGATGCACTCGTAAGTATTGGTACTGTAGTAGGTATTGTCGGTTCTCAGTTCCAAATGCCTATTTTAGACCCTATTGCCGCTTTAATTGTCGGTCTTATTATTTGTAAAACTGCATGGGAGATTTTCGTAGAATCTTCTCATATGCTTACAGATGGAATTGATCCTGATAAAATGGAAGAATACGCTGATGCTATTGAGCATATTGGCGGTGTGGAAAACATTGTAGATATTCGAGCACGTATGTACGGGAATCAAACGTACGTTGATATTACAATTGAAGTAGATGCTCACATGGATGTTGGAGAAAGTCACTGTATTACCGACAACATCGAAGCTATGCTTCGCAAAAAGTTTGGAATTTACCATGCACACATTCATGTTGAGCCAATGAAAAAAGAACCTATTATGACATAGGTTCTTTTTTTATGAACGTTTTATGGAATATAACACATAAAACGAGCCAGCTACCACCAGCTGCCCATCCTGCTAATATGTCAGATGGATAGTGCACGCCAAGATATATTCGGCTAACTGAAATAGATAATACAACAAAGCTTGCTATAAGAATAATTAACAATTTTTTATGCAACGAAATACGTTCTTCAGTAATTGTGACGTATGCAATAAATCCTAAAAAAGCAGTAGCATTCATCGTATGACCGCTCGGAAAACTATATCCAGTTGCAGTAACAAGCTGCGTGACATCAGGTCTTGCTCGTTCGTACCATAGTTTAAGCATACTGTTTAAATAACGAGATCCGTAGTAATTAATTGTTAGAAGCAACGCACTAAGCAACTTTTTTCTAACGAGAAAATACATTACAAGAATAATGAGTAATGGAAAATATATTCTTTTGGAACCAATAAAAGACACCCAAGTAAAATAGGTCGTCAAATAATCGTTTCGAAAGCTTTGAATAAAATGTGCGACTATATTGTCAAAGTTCTCAATACAAGCGGTATGATACGAAAGTGATAATACGACAAAACAAATGAGTAACGTAAAACTTAGCAAGTATAAATGTCGATATCGTTTCACATACATAACCTCACTATGCAAAAAAATGGAGCGGTTGTTTTAGTTTTCCTCTCCATTTCTTTTTTATGCATAGTTTATTAAAAAATATAATTATTAATTTTTTGCTTCATCTCAGGGATATCTTCTCTTGTTACAGTGAAGCGAATAACCTTCTCATCAAGATCAAGTGCCTCAGCGAATAAACCAGCTAATCCACGTGATTTTCTATCTACTTCCATAATTATTTCTAATCGGTCGTATGCACGTGGCAAAATTAATAATTCTAATTCATCTAATCTGCCGTAGTACTCTCCAGAAACCGGAATAAACTCAAATTCTTGTGCGAATGGAACTTGTTTACGTAATCGGTGCGGTAATTCTTCACATTCTATATGACGTGCTTTAAACCCTAATTCATTTACACTATCTAAAACACTACTTAATAATGCATTAGGTAACACTTGAACGTAGTCACGGTCACTTGGGTCTATACTACGTTTAATATCAAGACCTGTATGAATCCAAACCGTTTTCATACCAAGTGTAAGTGGTGCTTCAATTGGCATTGGAAAAGAAAATGGAATGTCAACTGTTTCATTCGGTTCTACAGAAAAAGGTTCGGTTAAGCGTACTCGCTCTAAATCATATGTTGCTGTTACTTTTTTATCATCCACTTCTCGTACATACGACGTCGATAATGTTAAGTAAATGCTTTCAATTTGTTGGCTAATTGAACCTCCAGTTATATGAACCTTTCCAACTATTTCTTCCCCAACAATATACTCATCTTTTTCAAGAACAGTATCTACCTTTGCACTTCCAATACCAACGCTTGCTAAAAACTTTTGAAACATGGAGTCTCCATCCTTTCTAAAGCAGAAGCTACATCTTGTTTTAAATCTTGTACATTCTCATAGTACGGCGTTTTTATTTGTAACATTCGCATAAGCATTTCGCGATTATAATTTTCCAAAGTTAATTCTTCGTACCATGGTTTTTCCTGTTTTTCATTAGATTCATATCCTGCATATAATAAAAATAATGAGAAATGACCGAGCGCATAAAAGTCGCTACGAAATTGAACTTCTCGCATCAAAGCTTGTTCACCTTCGTAAGTTGTAGCTCGCTCATCATCCTCACCTTTCCATTTAGCTAATCCAAAATCAATAATACTAATTTGATTTTCTTTCATTAATATGTTTGGAATGCGTAAATCTCGGTGAATAATGCCTTCACTATGAAACACCGATACAATTTCTAATATTTCATATAAAATCTCAAAAACTTCACGTTCTGTATATACATACCCATCTATGAAAATATAATCTTCAAAATTTTTACCAGACATGTACTCCATCACAAAGAAGCTCTTTTTCTCCCATATGAAATGATCATATAGACTAGGAATTGCATGATGATTTAATGTTTGTAAAATCATTTTCTCTTGTTCAAATGATTTTCTACCAGACTCATATCTTTGTTTACTTTGTCTTAATTGTTTTAAGACTTTATATCTATTTATTTGCAAATCATTAACGACATATGTAACCCCATAACTGCCCATTCCAATTACTGATTCAATTTTATAATGCTCTGCAACAATTGTATTTTTTCGCAGTGGTCTATCAAATAATGCTAGTACACGACGCCATTTCATCAGCTACTTGAAAAGAAGCTACGGCTTTTACGTTTTCTTTTATAATGTTGATGTCCATAACCAGATGAACGTCGTTTATAATCGCTACTTGAATACGAGCGCCCTCTACGACGATAATCACTACTTGAATACGAACGATATTTTTTCTTTCCTAATAAAGAATCAATAATTTTTTTGAACATTCCTTCACCTCTTGAGTAAAATTTCCTTTTCATTATATCAATAATTATTGACTATACTTGTGACAGGTTTGTAAAGAGTAAAAAACGACGAGTTATGCCCGTCGTTACTTTCATTCATCCTCTTCATCAAAAACTTCATCAATCATGCATTTCTCTAATAAATACTCAAATGTAATATCTGCGAGATCTTCAATTTCTTCTCGTTTTGGGACGTACCCTCTTTCAATTAGTTGCTCATAAAAAAACTCCGCAATCTCTTCCGTATCAATCACGACTTCAATTTCCTTCATGAGCATCACTCCTTTATTTCTGTTTTATGAAAAAATCTCAAAATTATGTATATGAGATTAGAAAAATAGATTTTATTTTTTTATAGGTCATAAGCTTTGGACGAGATGCATACGATTGTAGTACAAGCTATTCAAAGGGGGAAATAATAATGGAAAATCAATATGAAGTAGGACAAACAAAAGAAGAGTTCATGCATGAAGATCAATGGGCAGACTCTCTTATAAAGTGGCTTTTTATTTTTTTAATAGTTGTAGGCATACCTTATACTGCATATGTTGTTGTTCAATTTATTCTCTCTTTCTAGTTAACTATTTTTTCTCTGTCAATTTAACTAAATAATTATGAACAACATCCATTACAATTTTATATTCTTCATCTTTAAATGTATCGAACAATAATTGATAATCGTTATAAATGTCAAGTAATCCATCAATGATTTCTTGACGATTCGTCTTAACACTCACTTTTTTCGAGTTGTTAATTGACTTTAACTTTCCTAAATCTAATTTATTCATACCTGCTTTATCTTGTTTCATTTTCTTCAAAATTACATTTGCCGTTTGAGCATTCGCAAGTAACGTTAAATCTGATTCATCCGCTTCTAACCATTCACCATCCGTAATCCGTGACAATTCATAAATTGTATCTTCCCATGCGTCATTCTTATATCTCCATACTTCTGTACGAAAACCAACAATACGGAAAACATCTTTATCATATCCAGTTACTTGCACAAGATCACCAAACGTGAAATTATAATTTAATTCAATCCACTCCGTATCGCCCTTTTTCATATCTTGCTCTGTAACGTGCTGCAATGTTTGCTCTACGTAAAATCCATCGTGATTATTGACTTCGTATACATAAACTCCATCTAAAACCTTCATATTTGTGATTTTCCCAACGGTTCCATATAGCGTAATCACGACTATGTCCCCTACGTTGTATTTAGGTTGTTTTTTTCTTGCCATCTCTATCTCTCCTTTTTTTGACGTCGTGATTTTGATATCAGTATATGCAACCTACATAAAAACGCTTATCACAGAAGCTTATATTCATAAATTTTTTCAATAAAAAATATAATCTTATAAAATTTACATTACACTCAAACAAAAACTAGTAACTAGACTAGCTTCAAATCAACAAATTTCATAATAAAAAAACATACAGAATACTTCACTTTAAATAAAGTAATGTATTCTGTATGTTTTCAAATAGTTTTTATCTATCTTGTATGTATAAATCCCAGGCTTCATCAAATATAGACATACTTTCTAGCATTCCGCTCAACTCTAAGTATGAACTAATTTCATCATAGTCTTCAGATTGCTTCGGAAAACTTAAATCATCATACATCGCCTCTGCTAAATCTGAAATTTCGTTTCTAAATAAAGCTGCACGATGCTTCATCATATAATGGTAAAATGTTTTTTTCAAAAATATTCCCTACCTTTCTAACTTGGGTACATTATACAAGGCAAAAAAGAAAAAAACCAGCATAAAAGCTGGTTAAAAGTCGAAATAATTTCTTTTTAATAGACGCGGTCTGCCCATTAATTCTTCATATGTTAGTTGTTTTGGTAAATCTTTCGTGTAAATTAAGAATAATTGATCTTCAATTTCTTTTACTGTATGGTCTGATTGATAGTCCATCCCGCACGAGGAACAAGAAATACATGGTGTCTCTTGGATTTCAATGGCTTTCGTACCATCTGGTAATTCCCAATATACAGTATTCAAGCTTTCTTTCGCTTCTGTACTGTCACACCACATACAATTCATACTGCATCACCCTCAGTTTTTTTGTCGTTTTCTTCTAATTTAGCCATTTGTGCTTGATATTTTTTATCTTTTAATTGATCGCGCTTATCACGTTTATCTTTTAAAGATGCGTGAGTATCATTATCTTCGTAGTCTTTACGACGGTTCATACGCTGTAAGTCGTCTGGAACGAGGTTAAATTTCTTATCGCTCATAAGACCTGCGATACCAACATCTGAACGTTTTTCTTCGTAGTTCGGATAAATCTCTTTAAAGTATCCTTCCGCTCTTCCTGGAATATAGCTCTCTGGCTCTGGATACGTCGTAATAACACCTTCAAAGTTACGAAGTACAACTTTATCTGCACTTTGTGAGATTAAATAGTTTGGTTGAAGTGCAATTTTACCGCCTCCACCTGGCGCATCAACAACGAATGTCGGAACAGCATAACCAGATGTGTGTCCACGTAAACCTTCAATAATTTCAAGACCTTTAGATACTGGTGCACGGAAGTGACCGATACCTTCAGATAAGTCACATTGATAAATGTAGTATGGACGTACACGGATTTTTACTAAGTCATGCATAAGTTTTTTCATAATTGGAACACTGTCGTTAATACCAGCTAAAATTACTGCTTGGTTTCCGACTGGAACACCAGCATTCGCTAACATTTCACATGCCTTTTTCGATTCTTCAGTAATTTCAATAGATGTATTGAAATGTGTATTTAACCATACTGGATGGTATTTTTTAATAATATTACATAAATTTTCTGTAATACGTTGTGGGAATACTACTGGTGCTCTCGTTCCGATACGAATAATCTCAACATGCGGAATCTCTCGTAAATTTTTTAATACATATTCTAAAATTTTATCGTTAATTAGAAGTCCGTCACCACCGGAGATTAATACATCTCGTACTTGTGGCGTTTCACGAATATACGCAATTGCATCATCTAATTGTTTCTTCGGTACACCCATTCCAATTTGTCCACTAAAACGACGACGTGTACAGTAACGACAATACATAGAACATTGATTTGTTACTAAGAATAGTACACGGTCCGGATAACGATGTGTTAGCCCTGGAACTGGTGAATCTTCGTCTTCGTGAAGTGGGTCTTCTAAATCATATTTTGTTTTATATAACTCTTCCGAAATCGGTACTGATTGCATCCGAATCGGACAGCGTGGATCATCAGGATTCATTAGCCAAGCATAGTACGGTGTAATGTTTAACGGGATCGTTTTCGTTGAAATTTTAACGCCCTCTTCTTCTTCAGGTGTTAAGTTAATCACTTTTCTTAAGTCATCTAACGTTTTGATCGTATTCGTTAATTGCCAAACCCAATCATTCCATTGCTCTTCAGTAACATCTTTCCATAATTCGATATCCTTCCAGTGACGATTTGGTTTGTATACATCATGTAACATTGCTATTCCCCCTTTTTATACGCTCATCCTTTATATAAGCAATAGTTATGCCAACTTTACATTGTTGATAAGTAAATGTGCGGAGAACCCTATTACATAAGCGAAAAAATATTTTTAAGCGTTGTATGAAATCAATACTTAACATCATATTCATTACTTTTTATATATGTAAACGCTCTTTTATTGGTGCAAACACACAAAAACCGCCGATTATTCGGCGGTTTTGTCGTACTTGCTCAGTTTATATTGAAGCGTTTGACGAGGGATACCCAACATTTTTGCGGCTTGTAATATATTTCCTTCCGTTTCAATCAACGCTTGATCTATTAATTCTTTTTCTGTTTGATGAAGTGCTTCTCTAAGTGGCATTATACCCTTCTTCTTCGAAAACTTCTCTTTCCGAAATGTACGTGGTAAACAATTGGCTGTTAATGTATTCCCTTCTGCAATAATAACAGCATGTTCAATCGTATGTTTTAACTCCCGGACATTTCCAGGCCACTGATAAGCTTGCAGTCTATCTTTCGCTTCCTCATCAATTTGAAGTACACCTTTTTTATAACTTTTATTATATTCTTTCAAAAAATAAGATGCTAATAATAGTACATCCTCAGTTCTTTCACGAAGCGGTGGGATATATAATGAAAATACGTTTAAGCGATAATATAAATCAGTGCGAATTTTATTCTCTCGTAAACATATTTCTGGAGGCTGGTTCATTGCGGTAATAACACGAACATCTACTTTTCTCGTCTTATTATCACCAATTCTTCTAATGACTCCATCTTCTAACACTCGTAACATTTTTGCCTGCAAATCAAGAGGCATTGAATTCAGTTCATCTAAAAATAATGTACCACCATCAACAAGTTCAAATAGCCCAGCTCTTTCAATCGCTCCCGTATAGCTTCCTTTTGTCGTTCCAAACAATAAACTTTCTAATAGCGACTCTGGTAAAGCTGCACAGTTTTGTGCAATAAATGGCTTGTTTTTTCTTTTAGAAGCTTCATGAATTGCTTGTACGAACAGTTCTTTTCCTGTTCCTGTTTCACCATATATTAAAACATTTGCGTCTGTTGGTGCTACTTTTTGTGCTAACTCTTTCGTCTGTTTAAACCGCGTATCATTTGTCACTATCGTCTCAAATGCAGCGTGCTTTTTAATCACTTTTTTTCTAGATGATCGCTTTATTTTCGACTGTAAGTCAACAATTGTGTCAGTAAGTTTTTGAATTGTAGAGTAATCCTTTGCAATTTCAACAGCCCCAGCAATATTCCCATCTATAAAAATAGGTAACGTCGTATTTACTGTACAAACATCTTCACCATTTAAATTTTGATAATGTTGTACCTGATGTACGATAGGTTTTTTTGTATCTAGTACTTTCATCAATGTACTCGTTTCCCTTGATAAAGACGGGAACGCTTCTAACAGATGTTTCCCTAACACTTTTTCAATCTTGGATCCATCGTGTTTTGCAGCTACAGAATTATAAAATATTGTAATTCCATTTTCATCTACAGCGTGTATAGCCTCATCAATACTGCCCAAAATCGCTTCAATGACTTCTTGTGTCGAAACTGCTAGCAATGTCATCCCCCCTCTTGCCGAAAATCCAGCAATTACATGCCGAATTTTCGGCACACCTATGTGCGATTGTAAGCATGACGATTCCGTTCTATAATTTTGACCAATTTTATATTTTCATTAGATAACTCGAAACTCTAATTAGTACAACTTTTTCGAACACCCAGCTCCCCCTAACTGTTTTGCTTTACAGCCAAATTTTGAGACGGAAGTTTTACTGCTTTCGAATAACTAGATAGATCTTTCACCCATATATTCATATCTTCCAACTTATCGAAAATGTAGCAATTATTCGCCAGTCTTCCTGTATACGTATAGCCTAATTGATGAAAGGCAGCATTCATTCCGAAAGAAAGCGATCGAGCAATTGTATAGGAGCAGAAAATAGATCTTTCTCGAAGCTCTTCCTCTAATTTAATTAGTAAACTTTTCATAAATCCATGTTTACGATATTCAGGTAAAGTAGCACAATTCGTTAATTCTGCATTTCCTTCCTTTATGTTCATTTCTGCAGATGCTGTACTAATAATTTTCCCCTCAAATTCATACACGTAGTAAATTGTATCGTCTTCTTTCATCGTCTGTAATACATAACTCGCTTCATTTAAAGGTGTCGGATACACTTCAAATACTTTTCCGAAGACAGTTGCTAATTCTTCTGCATCTTCTTCATTCGCTTTTCTCAGCAAAAATTTCTCTGGAACTACTTTTTCTTTTATTTCTTTTCCTTTTACACCGCTTAATATAGTATCTTCCTCAGTCCAATGCATACTATTTCGTCTTTCATCATTATTATATTTCACAAAAAAGTATGCATCGTGTCCTTGAAAATAATGAGGTATCGTTGCTTCCAACAAAAAACCGAAAGAGAGCCATGTTGAAACATGCTCTCCCTTTCCTTTAATAATACATTTAGTGAAAGAATGTTTCTCTGCTAGTTCGTCAATTGTCTGTATAATACTTTCAACATTTCCTTTATAGTGATCTACCCGGATACGTTTATTAAAATAATCTAAAACGCCTTCTACTGTATAACAATTCGTCTGTTCTCTAAAAGATTCATAGTATTTCATTTTTTCACCTCACACCAATCTAGTAATGTACATGCAATAATTTTTGCGGCAGCTATCATTTTATCAACTTCTATATATTCGTTTGGATAGTGTGCTACTTTCGTCTCTCCTGGACCAAATACTATTGTTGGTACGTTTGCAATTTGTGTAAATAAACCTCCATCAGTCCCCCATGGAGATGCTTCAATAATTGGTTCGTTCCCTTCGATTTCAACAAAGTTATGATGAAGTGTTGTAATGAGTTCATGATTTTCTTCTAATTCACCAGGAACCCATCTCGCTCCAAACCATTCTACTTCTACCGGATTTTCAACAAACCAATTGTCCACATCATTTAATTCAGCAATCCAATTCTCAAACTCTTCTTTTGCCGCCTCTATAGTCTCATTCGGCGCAACACCGCATCTTCCTTCTAAAATTAATTCATCGGGAACAGAACTTGGCCAACTCCCTCCTTCAATTTTGCCAATGTTAATTGGAATTGGAATTGGAATTCCTTTAAATAACGGATCTGTAATTCGACTATTTCTTTTCTCCTCTAGCTTTCTTACATGTTCTATAACAAACATGCTTTTTTCAATTGCACTAACCCCTTCATAGCGCGTTCCACCATGTGCAGCTTTCCCTTTTACACGTAGACGAAACCACATGGAACCTTGTTGTTTCGGGAAAAACTTCATATTAGTAGGCTCTGGAATAATGACACCATCTGCTTTATATCCTCGTAATATAGTTGCTAATGTCCCTGCTCCACCACTTTCCTCTTCTATTACACTTTGAAAATAGATGTCTCCTTTTAATTCAATACTAGATTCAATGATCGCTTCCATCGCAAGCATAAGTGCGACATTTCCGCCCTTCATATCCGTCGTTCCACGGCCATATATACGATTCCCTATTTTCTCACCGCTATAAGGGTGATGTTCCCACTGTTTCACATCCCCTTCTGGAACTACATCAATATGCCCATTTAATATCATAGATTTCCCGTCGCCACTTCCTTTTAAAGTTGCTACAATATTTGGGCTATCTGAAAAACTTGTACGGGGTGATACAAAATAAGGATGATCTTTCATTTTAGAAAAGGAGGGCTCCCATATATCGAGATCTAAACCTAATTCACGTAATTTTTCAATCACAATTGCCTGCGCACCGCTTTCATCACCAGATACGCTCTTTTCTTGAATTAATCGTTTTAAAAATTTCACACTTTCCTCTTCATGGCTCTCAATATAATCACAAACTTGCTTTTTTAATTGCTCCATATATTACATCTCCCTTCATTCAATTACTAGTAAGTTAGAACTAATTTGAAAATCAGCTTCTGTATGTCGTTTTACATCTTCTACTGTGTATGGGCTCATTAATTCTTGTAATATAAGTCCACTCGGAGTTACCTCCATGACTGCCATATCAGTAATAATTAAATCTACACATTTCTTTGAAGTTAATGGCAATGTACACTCTGAAACAATTTTTGCATTTCCGTACTTATCAACATGATTCATCACAACAACGACCCGCTTCGCTTTTTGTGCTAAATCCATTGCTCCACCAATACCTGGAACACGTTTTCCAGGTACAATCCAGTTTGCTAAATCGCCATTTTCACTTACTTGTAATGAACCAAGAATCGTTATGTCTAGCAAACCTTTTCGAATCATCCCAAACGCTGTGCAGCTATCGAAATAACTCGCTCCTGTTATAAGAGAAGTTGGTAAACCTGCTGCATTACACAAATTTTCGTCTTCATTCCCTTTACTTGGCGTTGGTCCCATGCCCACGATTCCATTTTCCGCATGAAACATAACATTTATATCGTCAGGCAAATGATTTGGTACAAGCGATGGTATGCCAATACCTAAATTTACAATCATACCATTTTGTATTTCTTTCGCCGCACGCCTAGCAATCTTATCCCTCACTTCTACGCCCATACCCATTTCCAGTTCACTCCTTCCGACGGTACAATATAATTTACGAAAACACCTGGAACGACAATTTCCTCTGGATCTAAACTTCCAAGCGGGACTATTTCTTCCGCTTCTACAATTGTTATATCCCCAGCCATCGCTACGTGAGGATTCATATTTCGTGCACTTTTGTCAAATACAAGGTTACCAAACGGATCTGCCTTTTTTGCATATACAATTGAAACTTCAGCAGTTAATGCTGTTTCAACTAAGTAGGTCTTACCATTCATTTCAACTGTTCGTTTTCCCTCTTCCACAATCGTATCAACACCAACATCAACTAAAACACCACCAAGACCAACGCCACCAGCGCGAATACGCTCTGCTAATGTTCCCTGCGGAGAAAACTCAATTTGTAATCTTCCCTCGTTTAGTTGCCTTCCTGCATTTGGATTGGAGCCAATGTGAGAAGTAATTATTGATTTAACTCTTTCATTTGTAACAAGACGACCGATACCTACATCAGGAAATCCAGTGTCATTTCCGATTAAATTTAAATTTGTAACGCCTTTTTCTAAAATTGCCTTTATTAAAGATGGAGGGGATCCAATCCCTCCAAATCCCCCAAACATCAATGTCATATCATCATGGAACAAAGAAATTACTTCCTCAATTTCTTTTAATTTACCGAATGTATTTGTAATAGTTGTCATGCGATACTATGCCCTCCTTTTTGCATCATCTCTTCCACACTTTTAGAGAAAATTGAAAGTAATTCATCTAACTCGGAATATGTAGTTGTCATTGGCGGTGCTACAAGCAGTGCACTATCTTCTTTTCCTGCTTGCCCTGAAACTGCTTGGTATAAAAGCAGACCATTTTTAGCTGCAACTGAAATAAGCTCCGACGCTTTTGTAAACGGTTGCAATTCTACTCCGATTAGCAACCCTTTTCCGCGCACATCAGCAATGATTGTCGATTGTTGTTGAACTTTCTGTAAGCCTTTTATTAAATACTCTCCCTTTTCTGCTGTTTTCTCAGGAAGATTATGTTTCTCCATATATTCAATAACAGCTAAAGCCGTTGCTGCAGACAATGGATTTGCACTTAACGTATGACCGCTCATTACTGAACGTGATCCACGTAATATTGGTTCCATAACACGATCACTTACAACTGTCGCTGCCATCGGTGTATATCCCGCTCCTAACCCTTTACCAAGTGTCATAATATCCGGCTCTACGCCCCAATGCTCCATCGCAAACCATGCTCCAGTACGACCAAGCCCAGTCATTACTTCATCCGCAATAAATAAAATATCGTAATGATTACAAATATCTTTAATGACTTTATAATAGTCTTTCGGCGGAACAACCGCGCCTCCAGCTGCTCCGATAATCGGCTCAGCAATAAAAGCAGCAATATGCTCTGCACCAATTCTTTCAATTGATCTTTCTAGTTCAGTCGCACATGCCAGCTGACAAGTTGGATATACCTTTTGAACAGGACATCTGAAACAATATGGAGCTGGTATAGTCGGATAATCTTCCAAAATAGATACGAAACGTTGTCTACGTAGTGGATGCCCAGACATTGATAAAGCACCCATCGTAATACCGTGATAACTCATCCATCTTGATAAAATTTTATGTTTCCCTTGAATACCTCGCTCTTGAAAATGCTGAATTGCAATTTTCATAGCTGTTTCATTCGCTTCCGTACCACTATTTACAAAAAAACTCCAGTTCAAATCTCCTACACTTAAATCACTTAACTTCTTCGCTAATTTTTCAGCTGGTTCACTCGTAAACTGTGATCTATAAACGAAAGCAATCTCCTCAGCTTGCTTTTTAATAACGTCTGCAATCTCCTTTACGCCATGCCCAATACCTGCCGTAATTGCTCCTGACGAACCATCAAAATATTTATTGCCATTTTGATCATACAAATAAACACCTTTTCCATGTGAAATCATTGGATACGGCTGACCAACAAGTGGTTTAATTAAGTAATCGCGCATAGCGCTCCCCCATTTCTCCAATTTGTATATATATATGAAGAAAATTGACGTTTCTTTCATAAAAAAGAATCCTCTGCAAAAGCAGTGAATTTATCAAAAAACTATTATAAAATATACAAATGAGTGCTTAAAAAATTTTATAAAACAGAAAATTCAGAACTAAAAACCCGAAGACCAACCCTTTTCTATACGCCCAAATGACCCTCCTTTTTATATGAAATGACTGCATCACCAAATGTTTTTATAGCATAATGCCAGCTGTCCTTAAATACCGACATTCTGTACACTTCGACGGAACTCCCGTTAAACTCCTTCCTATTATCCTACTTTAAATTGCATATTTTAAAACAAATTTCGACACCCACCTTACTAATCAATTCAGATTCCTATTCATTATGTAAACTTTTCATTTTTAAACTATAAAAAAAGAACCGATTAACCACACTAATCAGTTCGTCATGACGCTCTCTTATGGGTTAATACTGTCAATTGCTAAAATAAATAGAAAAATGAAGTTTACAAATTCATCCTACAGTCTATAACACAAAACCTTTTCATAACTTCATTCACAATTACTATCGGGATATCCCTATCCCGAAGTGGCACTCCTTTCCTCAGATTCAAAGTATCTTTCCTTTATAATTTATGTAGGACAATTATCACTTTGTATGTGTATTTGCCTATAATTAAAAAAATCCCTAGTTTTCTAGCGATTTTTGGACATGTATTCAATATGTTAATTGAAATGCACTTTCAATTTGGCATTTATTTTACTTTCGTACAGTCATATGTACTGCTTTACTCTGTGAAATTCTCGTAAGCACCAGCACCTCTTTATGAAAACATATTTGTTGTCACTTTTTAATTTTCCCTTTATAAAATCATTTTTTTTGCATAACCGCTTTCTTGCTTCGCATATAGTTTTAATGATGACAAAGGAGGAATGTTCATGTCTCAATCTGAAATCGAAAAATATGGACAAGAAGTTACGCAATACGAACAGCTCGCACGTTACTATCAGTTTCGTAACCCTAAAAAATATATAGAATTATATATGAAATATTACGATGCACTATCAAAACTTGTACAGGCGTATGAAACAAGAGACTCACAAGAAGCTGCTTTACCATCACATATAAGAATTTTTCATGCCGATCCAAATATACCGGCGGTTGACATTTTAGTAAACGGACAAAAGGTTATTAAAAATATTTCATTTAAGCAATTCAGCCCTTATTTATCATTAGTGCAAGGTAAATACCGTATAGATATTGTTCCTGTCGGAAATGAAACTCCAATCTTTTCAGCGTTGGTACCAATAATGGGAAATCATACTTATACTCTTGCTGCAATAAATAGTGATAATCACCTACAATTACAGCCTATACTTGATAATACACATTTACCAGCTGGTCAAGCCAAAATACGGTTTGCACATTTCTCTCCAGATACCCCTGTTGTAAACGTAGATTTAAAAGATGGGGATCATTTATTTGAAAATGTACTCTTTAAACAAATAACAGATTTTTTGCAAGTTAGCCCTGGTACAGCAGATATTGAAATTTCACTCGCAGATAATAAAAACGTTTTATTGACTATACCGAAATTCAATGTTGAACCAAATGTTATTTATACAATTTCAATAGTAGGTTATTCAACTAAAGATCCTAAATTAGAAGCCGTTATACTCACAAATTAAAACAGTCTACACCATTCATTTGGTGTAGACTGTTTATTTTTGAAATGCAATTTGAAATTCTGTCCAATCGTTATCTGATCGACACATAATGGATCCATTATGTTTTTCCACAATTTGTTTACATACAAATAATCCAATACCAGTTCCTAACTTTTTAGTAGTTACAAATGGTTCAAAAATCGTTTCTACATTTTCAGCTGGAATCATTGGTCCATTATTTTTTATCACAATTCGAATAGCTTGATCTTCTTCAAATACATCAATGATAATTTTTCGTTCTTCTTTCATTGATTCAAGAGCATCAATTGAATTCATTAATATGTTTAAAAATACTTGTCTCACTTCACTTCGATAACCAACAAGCGGAATTGGATACGGTAAATTCTTTTCAATCAAAACATTCGCATTGACCAAACTCGGATATAAAAATTGTATAATGTCTTGAAACAAGTCATTAAGCCAAAACCGTTCCGATTCATTCCACATTTCTTTTTTTGATACGAGTAAAAATTGCGAAATACGAAAATTTAATTGATCTAATTCATGCGAAATAATATCTAAATACGATAAACTCGGATGATCTGCCTTTAATAATTTGACAAACCCCATAATGGAAGTAAGCGGATTACGAAATTCATGTACAAAACTAGCTGACATTTGTCCTAAAATCGTCAGTCTTTCTTTATGTGTTTCGTTAATATATTGCTGTTTTTCCTCTAAATTCTTCGATATAATTTCCGAGTATTTTAAAACGGTATAATAAATTAATTTGTCAAAACAAGTATGTATTTTTGCCATAATTGGTTTCAATTCACGAGCACTAACATCTAATTCACACATCGCTTCGAAAAGTTCATTTCTTCCCACGTTTGCGTTATAAACAAAATCTCCAATATTCGCATCTGCTCCAGCACGTTCAATAGCAATTTTCTCACATAACGGTTGAAGATAATTTATATCTTTATCTTCCATAGTAAGTTCGATAATTAACTCTAGTAAATCCTCTCCATTTTGAACTACTTCTAGTTTAAATGGATCTTTTTCGGAAATTATCATTTTGTTTTTCCAGTTCTCTACGAATTGGTGCCTATTGTTTTTCAAGTGTGAACAAAATATTTCTTTAATATCCTTATCGATTGGAAAAACCTCCATTCCCTCCATTTCCATACGACGAATACCCTTTATATTTTGAATATTAACACAAAAAATACGATTCGTTAATAGATTTTTGTCACATTTTGTTAATTTCTGTTGATAAAATTATTTTTTCTTTCTTATTTAACTAATTGTATGCAAATCCCCTTTTTCCTTCACATATTTTCATTATTTCCGTAATCAAAACGACTTTTTTGCATCATTTTTAATTCTTGCGTACAATAGAAAATGAAAGGTGTGAAAAATATGGTAAATAAAAATGTGGAAGATTATCTCCAAGAAGGCATTTACGGCCAAAAGCAAAACAAACCAGAAGAACGTAATATGTATTTAACTACATTACGTGAGCGTGTGGAAATCGCTTTAACGATCGGTCAAGTAATGCAAAGTAATGTATACTCTGAAGTGGCGGGTAGCATGCGCCCTTCTCAATCATTACAACTCCTCCTAAATGGTGGCATTGCTTACCCACATTTATCAAAATACATTAAATTAGCAAACGAAAAAAATGTTCCTTTTACAATTGTTCAAAATAAAGATACAAAAACACCCATCGGTTTAGTATTAACTCATGCTACTGCTGTAGATAAAGAACAAATTTATGTAGAAGATACTATTTTCAAACAAGAAATGAAGTAAAAGTTACACTTAATTAAATAGTTACTAGCAGCGTAAAAAACGAGTATGGAATCGTAAACATTTCCTACTCGTTTTTTAGTGCAAGTTTTAAGTTTTTCTATTTTATTTTTTAATACATACTAATTTCATTTCTGTCATTTCTTCTATTGCATATTTAATTCCTTCACGCCCCGTACCACTTTCTTTCACACCACCATAAGGCATATGATCTACTCTGAACGTTGGGATATCATTAATCATGACACCACCAACCTCTAGCTCATCAATTGCACGCATTGCTTTAAATAAATTATTTGTGAATACACCTGCCTGTAAGCCGTAACGCGAATTATTTACTTGTTCAATCACTTCATCAAATTCTTTAAATGTATTTACTGTCATGAGTGGACCGAATACTTCTTGGCACTGCACAGATACATGATCTGGAACATTTGTTAATACAGTCGGTTCAAAAATTCTTGCATCCCGCTTCTTACCACCGCATAAAACAGTTGCTCCTTCCTTAATTGCTTCTTGAACCCACATATCAATTCGCTCTACATCTCTTTTTGAAATTAAAGCTGATACATCCGTTTCCTCAAGCAGTGGATCACCAACAACAACTGATTCCATCGCTTTCTTTAGCTTCGAAAGAAATTCATGCATTTTCGTTTCATGTACAAAAACACGTTGTACTGAAATACAAACTTGCCCATTATTAACAAATGCTCCCCATTTTACACGTTCAATTATTTCATCTGTTAACTCTACATCTTCATCAATGATAACAGCAGCATTTGAGCCTAGTTCTAACGTAACTCGTTTTAGCCCAGCCTTTTGTTTTATTCCGATTCCAACTTTTGGACTTCCGGTAAAAGTAATAGAAGCAACGTAATCATTTTTGACGATTGCCTCACCAACCGTGGAGCCAGGACCAGAAATGATATTTAAAGCTCCATTTGGCAATCCTGCCTCTTCAAATAACTCAACTAATGCATAAGATGATAATGGCGTTTGATCAGCTGGCTTTAATACAACTGTATTTCCGGCAGCGATTGCTGGTCCAACTTTATGCGCTACTAAATTTAATGGGAAATTAAATGGTGTAATAGCCCCTATAACCCCAATCGGCTTTCGGATTGTATATGCAATACGCCCATCTGCACCAGGTGCGGCGTCTAATGGCAATGTCTCACCATATATACGCTTCGCTTCTTCAGCTGCAAATTTGTATGTTTGAACAGTACGATCTACCTCTCCCCTTGCAGCACGTATTGGTTTTGCAGCTTCTTTTGCAATAATCTCTGCAAATTCTTCTCTTCTTTCATCCATTTTTTGTGCAACTTTCTCTAAAATAGTCGCACGATCATATGCAGATAATTTATTCATTTTTGTCATTGCATTTTTTGCAGCAGTAACAGCCTCTTTTACATCTTCTTCCGTGCCTTGTGCAATTTCCGCTAATGTTTCTTCAGAATATGGTGCGTACAATGGTTTATACGTGTTTACAGATTTCCAATCTCCATTTATATATAAATGCTTTTTCATACTTCTTCTCCTTCCAAATATATGTATACAACAATACTTCACCTAGTGAAAGGTTTGACTTATGTCATTGTATCATAGCCCTTATCCCTCAAAAAACATTATGCTCAAAAAAACTCTGCTATATAGCAGAGTTTACGAGCTAATTTGCTCTTGTAACGAAATTTGTTTTTCATCTTCTAAAATAACAATCGATTCTACTATCTTTGTAACTTCTAATCTTTTTATATAATGTCCATCTAATTCTTTCACACAAAACTTATAATTTTCAATTTCAATGGAATCCTCTTCAGCAATCTCTATATTCTTCGTTAAAATCCAACCACCGATTGTATCAACACCATCATCATCAATCCCTAAACCAAATAACATATTCACTTCACTAACAAGTACTTTTCCCTCTAGTATCGTCTTCGTTTCACTAACCTTTTGAATTTCTGGCTGCTCATCCGTATCAAACTCATCCTGAATATCTCCAACAATTTCTTCCAGAATATCTTCAACAGTAACAAGTCCAGATGTTCCACCATATTCATCTATCAATATAGCAATATGTGTTCTTTCTTTTTGCATTTTTAAAAACAAATCATGAATTGGAATAGAATCGATAACTAAAATAATTGGTCTCATATATTGCTCTACTGTCTTCTTATTAACAGCTTTATGTTGTACAAATTCAGTAAAAATATCTTTAAAATTCACAAAACCTATTACGTGGTCTTTGTCGCCATCAACAACTGGATACCTTGTATATTTTTCACGAGACATTTTTTGCAAAGCTTCTTCAGCAGGCATCTCTTTACTTATAATATTCATTTCAGTTCGAGGTACCATTATTTCTTTTGCAATGCGATCATCAAATTCAAAAATTTTATTCACATATTTATATTCAGATTGATTAATCTCACCATTTTTATAACTTTCTGAAACTAACAACCGTAATTCTTCTTCTGAATGAACCTCATCATGTCCCTTCGGCGGTTTCAGCCCTAGCAGCTTCGTAATGATTCGAGCTGAACCATTTAATAGCCAAATGAATGGGAATGCAATACGATAAAAGAAAATTAACGGCTTAGAAACAAGTAAACTCACTTGTTCAGATTTTTGAATTGCAAATGTTTTTGGGGCCAATTCACCTATTACAACATGTAAAAAAGTAATTAACAAAAACACTAAAATTACAGCAAAAATGTCTGCTAGTTGAGTAGAGATATTCCAATTTGCAAAAAGCGTATCAAACATTTGCTTTAACGCAGGTTTACCAAACCACCCAATTCCTAAAGCTGTAACAGTAATTCCCAGCTGACAAGCAGATAAATATTCGTCTAAGTTTGTAATGACTGTTTTGACCGATGTTGCACGATTATTTCCTTCTGCAATTAAATAGTCAATTCGTGAACTTCTCACTTTAACAATTGCAAATTCTGCTGCAACGAAAAATGCCGTTAAAGCAATTAAAACAATCACTATACTTATACTATATATGTCCAAATACTTTTCCTTACTTACTTTGTAAGCAAGGAAGCCACCTCCTACTTAATTTTATTCAAGTGAAGTAAGCATTCTAATACTCTAACAAAATTCTACATTAGCAACCACCTTTTTATATATTATATGCATACATAAAAAAGATATTTATCATTATGATAATCTAATTCATTTACACTCGTCAAATTATTCTAAATGTTACGATAAAACATTTTTATTTAAACGAACTATTCTTCTCAACTCAATTTCGTGAAAAAACACTTTCTTTGCCGATTCCACACTTCTTTTGTCGCACTAGAAGGGAACTTACTTCATAGCTCGAAATCATTCAACAGGATATATATAGGAGGGATTATTTTGGAATATAAAACACCATTTATCGCAAAGAAATTAGGTGTTAGCCCAAAGGCTGTTGTCCGGATCGCACAACAATTAAATCTTACGATAGAGAAAAACAAATATGGCCACTTTATTTTCACACAAGAGGATGTCGATCAAATGTTAGAACACCATCGATTTCAAATAGAGCAATCTCAAAATTCTCAATCTACTCAAAAGGCTTCCTCAAATGAAGTTGAGGAATTAAAAACTCAAGTTAATACAATTGTTCAAAACATATTACCCAATGATTTTGAGCAATTAGCTGATCAATTAAACACTATTACGAGAAGACTTGATCGAATGGAAGAACAAATGCAAGATAAGGCAAATGATGTCGTCACGTACCAACTTTTACAACACCGTCGTGAAATGGAGGAAATGTTAGAGCGAATTCAAAAATTAGAAGCTGCCCTAACGAAAGAAGAACCCATTTATATTACTCCTGATTCAAAACCAACATATGAACGAGAAAAGAAACCGAAGCGCCGCAAAATGATTTTTAGTATATTTGGATTATAATTTTTAGACCCTTATTAAAATAATAAGGGTCTTTTTTAATGAAGAGTTATATCCTATACAAATATTATTCTCTTTATTATACATATTCACTTCGCTTTATTTCGTTAACATAATATTTTTACTGTATTCTGCAATTAATGCCTGTGCATGAGCATTCCCTTGAATCACATCACGAAATTCTTTTAAAGAATACAAATGCGTAACCCCTTTTCGAGCATGAATTCTTACTGGTACACCTTGTAAAGTATCATGAAACTGAAATGGATTATCTATTGGCTCAATTGGAAAACCAAGTGTAAGTAAATACATATACATTCTTTTTGTTACTGCTGCAATGTACCATTCAGCTTTTGTTTCTAACGCATGTATAAATAAAATAGCTGTTAGCCTTTTGAAATGTCCTCTCCCACGAGACGTTTTCGAAATACTTAACTTGCCTATTTCATATACATTCTTCAAATCTTTTACTAAATCATTTTTAGAAAACGGATAGAAAAACTCAGAATTTGATTGTTCAGGTACCGTATACTTAATACATTCCACTGTACCAATAGGATGTTCATCTTCTATTAATAAAAATCGTGATGGATTTAAATTACGTTCTACGAACATTAAGTTTCTTTCCTCACAAAAATCTCCCCATAGTTGCTCGAACCCAAAATGTTCTTCCTTTGTTTGAACACGCTGGAACATATTTAACCGCCTTTCCCATCGCCGCTCTGTTTTTGATAACGCTTTCACTATCTATCATATAAAAACAAATCTTCGTATGCAACTAAAAATATTTATGACTTATTATATTCTGCAAAATGAATTAGATTCCAATTTAATCGACTTTTATCCCGCGCTCACATTCCTTTTAATAACACATTTGTATCACTTTTCAAATCTAAATTACATTATGTTTCTTTCCATACAGCATATAATTCTTCTTAATCTAAAGAAATCCTTTATGAAAAAGGATTTCTTTTACTTCTTAATGCTTTTTAACCATTTTTCAAAAATTTGTACCATCCCATGTTTTCCAGCTAATTTCTCTTCCCCTTGTTTCGTCTTATATGGATATAACTGCAAGAAAACACCGCATCCAGACTCAATTTTTTTACTATGCATATGGCTTCCTGGATATACACAAATGACTTCATAAATTGACCTTCGATAATAGACTCGCTTTCCATCCTGTTCTTCTACATACTTTATAGACCAGTACTTATACATTTGCTCAGTTGCTTTCGTATTTCCGACGTGCTGAAAAATATTGTACATCGGACTATACTTCACTTCAATAATAATAGAAGATTTATATACGTATTTCCCATCTTCTTTTACATAACAGTCTAAGCGAATATCTGGCTTCTTCGTATCCTCACCATTGTAAAAATTACTACCTTTACTTAATGCAATAAGAGGATGTGTTTCAATTAAGTCATTAAATGCAACATGCACCTTTATATCATCTCGTTCTAAAACTACTGTCGTTCCATCTTGTAATCCATCTACATAAAAATGTTCTTGTATTTGTTCACGGATAGAGTTTCTAGCTTCAAAACCAATTTGCTCTAAAATTGAAATAACGATAAAAAAAGCGTAATATTCATACACTAAAAACGTTGGCTTATAAACAAATAATAACGATGGAGATTGATCCGTATATTGCGGGAGTACTTCTAAATGATGTAGTAATTGTTGATGTGGTATCGGTAAATCATGTAAGTTCATGTTACTTGTTTCAGTAACTTCCCTCCAAAACGAAGAATGCATTAACATTTGAAAGTATTGTACATTTTCATGCACAATATGCGCCAATATTTTATATTCTTGTATTTTCATTGAGCTCTTTCGTAAATCGGCTTCTTTTAGTAAATGTATATTTTTATATTTTTGCTTCTCTCTATCAGTTACCGATCCATTACGCTCAATTGTTTGTATAATCGTTTTTACGGCTTGAAACTCTTCTGATTTTTTCTTTTTTTCTCTTTCTAAGATTTCAATTGTTTGGCGTAAAAAACTTTTTGCTTCAATTAAATAATGATAAAATTGCATCGCTTTATATTTAAGAAATGCATTTTCCTTACTATTTTTTTGTTCCATAAACTTACGATTATAATGTTTGGCATAAGGTTTTCGTTCTGCCACTATAGTTCCTTTTCTTGTTGGCCTTCGCTCTTTTCCTTCCCATTTATATTCATTTATAAATTTTGAGCTTGATTCTATTTTCTTAAAGATTTGCTTTATCATTTTCATTTTTTGGGGTAACTTTCTAAGTAACACTAAATAAGAAGAATCCTCAATATCGCTAAGTGCAGAGAAGGTCTTTTTATAGTAACCTCTATCCAAAATCAACTCATTTAAAATTGACTTCACATAGTCTTGAATCATTTCAAATTGATCATCAAAAAAGTTTTTCGGTACGATTTGAAATGCGCCATAATACGTTGTATCTTCTATACGCACTTCAAAATGGTATAAACCACAGCGCCATGGATAAAAGAATTCTGTTTTCCCATGTTCATATATTAATACTCTTTGTTTTTTTTCATTTATTTCATATTGAGCCTCTTTTATATTTTTCTGCCCCTCATATACTTTATTCCATATAAAAGTAATATTCATTGGAATTTCATAATTGTACTGCAATCTTATTGGTTTTAATTCTTGTACTTTATAAATACATTGAACTAATGCTGTAGTAGATGTACAAAGACGATTTAATAAAATATAATCTCCTTTCCCCTCATTTCCAATGATTAACTTTAATACAAAAGGGAGCGTTTCATTCGTATCAACGATTTTTGTTTCGTAACGCCCTTCATTTTGCATATCCATACAGCTCCAGTTCTCTACGTTTTTCTCGTATATATGCTAAAGAGTGTTCAAATGTAGATACTCTGTTTGCAAGTGCAGATTGCAAAAGAGGTACTAAGGTCGCCCCCCTTTTTGCTTCTTCAGAAAGTAAAGGCCCAACCATCATTTCGGTCCCTCTGATTTTCGTCAATACACGCTGCTTTATTTGTAAATCAAACCCCTCTTCTCTACTGATCATATAGGTATGATTATTTTGGAAAGGTATGTTTTGCAAATAAGTCGCAATTGCATTTGCACATCGGAAAGAAATTCCCTTAGACGCGTCATGTGATGACAATACGACATGCAACTTATCTAATAGCTCTAATTCTTCTTCAGAAAACACTTCAATCATCGCTTTATTTCTCATCCAATTTATCCGAAATTCTCCCGCTGTTACTTTCAAAGGTGGATGTAATACGACTTTCCCCTGTTCCATGTCCATCTCACAAAACGGAATTTTCTGTAACGTTATTAGGTTCGTTCGATCTAATAATCGATCAGAGAGCTCTTTTGTTGTTTCATCAAAATTCACAGTACCTACAAATATAATATTTTCTCCAATTTCAATTGTTGATGGAATTGAATTCTCTATGTCCTGTACACCCTCATACAAGTTTAAAATACGATTTTTTGTTTCAAGTTCAAGAACAGATAGAAACGGAGTAAACCAATGCTCAATATGAGACATGTTCATTTCATCAAAAACGATTATATACAGTTGATTTGGATTTTCTTTCGCCTTCATTAACGTCCTAACTAACTTCGTTTCACTTTCAATAAAAGTACCATTTGGATGAAGGTAACCAAGTAAATCATGTGGTTCTTGATACGATGGCGAAATCGGAATCCAAACCAACTCTTCCCCATACTGTAACCCTAATGCTTCTGCATAAGTTTGCACAAACCGTGATTTCCCAACGCCCGGTATACCACCAAGAATCGTTAACATATTTGTTTTTACACTTATATGGAAATTATAAATATCCGTTTCATCCAAATATAACCCTTTATTATGCACCATACTTTGTACATACTGTAAAAAAGACGATTCACGCTCATCCCATTCCCATTCATCTTTTTGTACTTTTATATCCTCTACTTCAACTAGCTTACCTTCTTCATGCATTCGTTTTTTTAATTGCTCATACACATAATCACTTACAAAATATAATTGATCTTCTACCGCTATTTCTACATACTTCGTCCAGTCACTGCAGTTTATATATTTACATTCACGTTTCTGTTCAAAATAGGCAATTGAGCTAATTGATGACTTTAGGGATATGTTTCCGTAAAGTCTTCCATCGTGCCACAATAATTCGGGAGGCTCAAAGTCTTTCGGAAATTTTGGCATAAGAAATGATAAATAACCGTTGCTAAGTTTTCGTTCTAAAGATTCTCTTTTTTTATTATTTGTAACTTTAGGTGCCGGAATCATTTTATAGCTGCTTGCTATTTCTTTCGGTTCTTCTGTACATATTAACTCCACGTATACATTTCCTCTTTCATAATAAAGACGAAACATTACTAGTTGCTTTTCTAATTTCCTCTTCTTTAATTCCGAAAAGATTTTTTCATTCTTTTTATTACTACATAACCCTTCAAATACATATGGTTCATTTGTAAATTGTTCCTGTAAAGTGAATGGTATTGGCGATAAGCATTGTACAAAGAAATTCTCTCCACTCTTCTCTTTCTCAGCTTTTGTAAATTTCCCTAAAAATCTCATATAGTACATTCGTTTTATAAAACTTGGCTGAAGAGCTTTATGTAATTTCACCTTAGTCACCTTCTTTTTTCATACTATTCTTAGTGTATGAAAGAAACGAAAAACTAGAAATAAAAAACCTGACGTTATCCGCCAGGTTCAAAATAAAAACTTATATTAATGAGAAGGAAATGCTTTTTTCTCCTGTAAAATTGCATTATGAGCAATTTTCATTTTCGCAAGTACGTAACGTAATCGATCTTCAGCGTTTTCATCTTTACTTATTTGTAATTCCGCCAAATTTTCAACAGAACTTGCTAAATTTTCAATGACTCCTCTTAGTTCAGGATGATGATTAAAAAAAGATTCTTGCACTAATACTTTCCTTAACTCACTAGCTAAATCAATTATTCTAGACAACTGTTCTTTTTCTTCCATTCTCATCCCTCCTGAATATCTTATGTAGTAAATATTCTCTAAACAAAGAAAAAAGCCCTTTAAATGAAAAGGACTTTTTACATTTTTATATTTCCAGTTAATAACATATATATGGATGTGATAGCCGCAACAATAATTGCCCACATCACATACTTCTCTGCACCTACAAAGCAACGGTTCCCTTGTTCTTTTCTTGCAAATGTGTAAACAATAATTCCAATTCCATACACAATTGAAACGAGTAGTAAATTCTTTAAACCAGCTGCATAAAGAAGCCATACAGAGTAAATAGAAGCAATTAAAGCTAACGCTCCGTTTTTTAATTTAGCGTCTTTTAGCTCGTTTGTAATGACTAATTTAAATTGGAATAACGCTGATAATAAATATGGTAATAAAATTGATGTTGAGGCAATGAAATACATAATTTGATATGTTGATTCCGAAAACAAAACGATGATAAATATAGTTTGGGCAACACCATTTGAAATCCATAATGCCATGTGCGGTGTTTGCTTTTTATTTGTTTTCGTAAAGACTTTCGGAAATACGCCATCTTTTCCTGCCACATGAGAAATTTCAGAAACAAGTAAAAACCAACCAATTAATGTACCGACAAGTGAAGCAACTAATCCGATGTTAATCGCAACTGCACCCCATGGACCAACAACGTGCTCTAATACATGCCCCATTGAAGGGGTTTCTAACACAGAAAGTTCGCCTCTTGTCATAGCTCCCATTGACAGGACAGAAATTAAAATATAAATGGACATTACTAAAATAAGTCCCAATACTGTTGCCTTTCCAACATCTCGACTATTCTTCGCTCTTCCAGATAATACAACTGCTCCTTCAACTCCAATGAAAACCCAAAGTGTTACAAGCATTGTATTTTTCACTTGACCAAGTATAGCGGAAAGTGAGATCGTTCCTTCTCCCCAAAAATCATGTGTAAATGTGTCCCAGCGAAAGGCTGTTACCATTACAACAATAAATAAAACGATTGGAACTAACTTCCCTATTGTTGCGATCACATTCATAATAGAAGCTTCACGAATTCCAAATAAAATTAAAAAATGAAGTGTCCATAATAAAAGTGATGCCCCAACGATAGACGCAACATTATTTCCTCCTTTGAAAATTGGAAAGAAATAACCTAATGTACTAAACAGTAACATAATTGTTGCGACATTACCTAAGATTCCTGCTAGCCAATATCCCCAAGCACTATTAAATCCAATATATTCACCGAAACCAGCACGTGCATAACTATAAATTCCACCTTCAAGTTCCGGTTTTTGTCTTGCTAACGTTTGATATACGAGCGCAAGTGGAATCATTCCCATCGCTGTAATACACCAGCCAATTATTATTGCACCACTGTTTGCTCCTACTGCTAAATCATGCGGTAAACTAAAAACACCGCCACCAACCATTGTTCCAACTACTAATGCGATTAATGGAAAAAATCCTAACTTCTTTTCTATTTGTACCACCCCATCTGTCATTCTAGGTGTTATGTTCGTTCAACTATTAAAGTCACCTTTTTCTCTAATAGACGTTTCTCTTATATTTTTTCAGGAAAACATTACTTATTCTAAAAGAAAATGAGCAAAAATGGAATACTTTTTTGAAAAAATGTATAAGTATGCACAAAAAAACCGCTCATTTTGTAATGAACGGCCATTTCAAACATATAAATTTGTATATTTCTTGTAAATTTAACGAAGTAACTTCTCTTTTTGTAAAAATTGTTTTGCGACTTCTTCACTACTTTTACCATTTACGTTAACTTCATAATTCATTTTTCGCATTTCTTCATCTGTAATCTTTCCAGATAATTTATTTAATACCTTTTCAAGTTCAGGATATTTCTGTAACGTTTCTTTTCTTAATAATGGTGCTCCTTGATAAGGTGGGAATAACCCTTTATCATCTTTTAGCACTTTCAGTCCGTATTGCTCCAATTCACTATCTGTTGAATATGCATCAATTACGTTAACATCTCCAGATTCAATTGCGCTATAACGCAGCTTCGGCTCCATCGTTTTAACATTCGAGAACTTATAGTTATATAATTTTTGCATTCCTTTATAACCATCTTCACGATCAGCAAATTCCAATGTAAATCCTACTTTGGCTTCCTGCGCAACATTCCCTAAATCAGAAATTGTATTTATATTCTTTTGATCTGCTATTTTTTTCGGCATAGCTAGTGCATATGTATTGTTATACTCCATTGGCTTCAACATAATCATATTATATTTCTTTTCCATTCCAATGCGAGCCTGCTC
Organism: Bacillus sp. 007/AIA-02/001; assembly: GCF_004634455.1. NCBI lineage: Bacteria > Bacillati > Bacillota > Bacilli > Caryophanales > Bacillaceae > Bacillus > Bacillus sp. 007/AIA-02/001. The sequence goes on along the minus strand of NZ_SEIY01000002.1, from coordinate 642,378 downwards.
ATATACTTCATCACGATTTGTACTCTTTGGTTCTTCTTTCACGAAAGTAGATAAAGCTGTTCCTGAAAATTCTGGGTATATATCTACTTCTCCTGATTTCAACGCTTCAAATACAAATGCTGTTTTCCCAAGACCTGGTTTTAATTGTACGTGTAAATCTGTATCTTGTTCAATAAGCTGCTTATACATTTGAATTAAAATTTCAGGTTCTGATCCAAGTTTGCCCGCAATAACAATATCTTTCTTTTCTGTACTCCAAAGAAATGGAGAAGCAATCATTATACAAACAATACATATCGTCAATATAACACGCTTAGAAGAGCGTTTCGGTCGTTCAAGTATGCGAAGTACTATATCAAAGAATAAAGCGAGTAACGCGGCTGGTACGGCCCCTAAAATGATAAGTGCATGATCATTTCGATCTATACCTAATAGTATAAGCTTACCGAGCCCACCTGCACCAATGAGAGCTGCTAATGTAGCCGTTCCAACAATTAATACCATCGCTGTACGAATACCAGCCATAATGATAGGCAATGCAAGAGGAAGTTCTACCTTCCACAATCTTCTCCAACTATTCATCCCCATAGCTTTCGCGGCTTCTATTAAAGATTCATCTAATTCCCTTATTCCTGTATATGTATTTCGTAAAATAGGTAATAGTGCATACACAACTAATGCGATAATCGCTGGAAGTTTTCCGATTCCTACTAATGGAATTAATAGTCCGAGTAATGCAAGTGATGGCACTGTCTGCATTACTGCAGAAGTTCCTATTATAAATTCAGCCATTCGTTCTTTTCTTGTTAATAAGATGCCAAGTGGCACCGCTATAATTACTGCAAAAAATAATGAAATAAGCGATATTTGTAAATGCTCACTTAATGCAGTTAGTAATTCTATTTTTCGTTCTTGGAACGTTTGTATAAAATTAGTCACTGTTTAGCCTCTTTCCTTCATTTGTTCAACAATGTAATTGACAATGTGACGACTTGTTAACGCTCCAATATATTGACCGTTTTTTTCAACTGGAACGACCTCATCATCACGCACACGAACTAACGCTTCTTGTAAAGAAGAATGTAATGATAGCGCCTGCCCTTCTAATTGCACACTTTGATCAAGTGGCAATACATCTGCTATACTTTTCCCCTGATACCAAGTTCGCCCACGATTTCCAATGAATTCCTCTACAAATTCATTTTTCGGATTATGTATAATTCCTTCTGGTGTATCTAGTTGAACAACTTTTCCTTCTTTCATAATACAAATGCGATCTCCAAGTGATAATGCTTCTTGCATATCATGTGTTACGAATACGATTGTTTTTTGAATCTTTTTTTGCAACTGTACAATATCCTTCTGAAGCTGTTCCCTACTTAATGGATCTAACGCACTAAATGGTTCATCCATAAGAACGATTTTCGGGTTTGCAGCTAATGCTCGCACGACACCGACACGTTGTTTTTGTCCTCCTGACAATTCATCAGGCATACGATTTCGATAAATATCCGGATCTAATCCAACCATATGTAACAAGTCATCGACGCGTGCTTTAATTTCTTTTTTGCTCCATTGCCTCATTTCAGGAACAACTGCAATATTTTCAGCAATTGTCATATGAGGAAACAAAGCAATCTGTTGCAACACGTATCCTATATCCCAACGTAATTCGTTTATATTATATTGTTGAATATCTTTTCCATCGATTAAAATCGATCCTTCAGTCGTTTCGATTAAACGATTAATCATCTTCATTGTCGTTGTTTTCCCGCAACCACTCGGACCGATGAGAACAAAAAATTCTCCCTTTTTAATTTCTAAATGCAATGAATCCACTGCTTTCGTGCCATCTTCATACGATTTTGACACATGATTAAATTGAATCACAAATACAACTCCTTTACTGTTGTTTCCTTTATTTTGATGGAATATGGCATTCATTTCAAATGATACGCTTTTAAATTAAAAAAGAGCTCACATTTGAGCTCTAGCGGTCGAACAATATTGTTTTCATAATAGCAGCATATTCGCGAACATACATTTTTCTCTTAGAACGAATTGGTGTTTCAGCAGCTAGTGCCTCCATCTTCATGCCTAAACGCTTTGCAATTATTTTCGTTCGATATAAATGATACGTATTACTTACAACTACCGCATGTTTCACATTATATAAATCCATACTAAACTTTAAGTTTTCATACGTATTTGTAGATTGATCTTCTATTAAAATACGACTCTCATCTATACCGTGTACCATTAAATAGTTTCTCATGCTGTGAGCTTCCGGTATATCTTCATCTTCTCCTTGACCACCTGAAACAATTACTTTCGCTTCAGGATGGGAAAATAAATATTCCAACGCTACATCCAAACGATTTTGAAGAGATAAAGACGGTCTATCTCCAAATAACTTTGCACCCAGTATAAGAACGTACGGAGAGTGATAGCTCAACTTTTCACGAGCAACTTTGTTCATTCTAAACGTCATATAAATGATGTATAGTGGCGGTAATAATAAAATGATAAGAAAGATCCATTTGTTCATAAATAAGTTTGCACTCCCTTTCTTTTTATTATACAGAAAAAGAAAGGGCGGCAGAAGTGTTTTTTAAACGATTGATTTATTAGAAACATTCGCCGCTACTTTACGTTGTGATAGTACATAATAAATAGCGATTCCTAATGAGAAGATCAATATGCAGCTTAATACGTAAAACGGAAGCATTACTCCGGCTTTAGATACACCCGCTGTAAACAGCATTAATAATACAATTCGTATTCCAGTACCAATTAGGCGAAATAAGCTGTCTACACGTCCCATTACTTCGTTTGGAATTTCCTCCATCATCAATACATTTCTCGCCACTCTTGTACCCGCATTTCCAACTGCTTGAAAAATTGCAAGTCCATATAAGAAAATTACGGAAGGTTCAATAATCATTGCGGTAATTGAAATTACATAAATGAACATCGTCATAACGATTGAAACTTCTGTTTTTACATATTTCATTATGAGTGGAATACAGATTCCTGCAACAACCGCTCCGACACCGTACATCATCCCCTCTATTGCGTATACAGAGGCATTGGCTTTAAGTATATCCGAAATATAAACTGGTATTAAATAATTTGCCATCATAACACCTATAAACGGCATATAAGTGGCCAGTAAGAACCAAAAGAGCTTAGGACGTTTTTTCATAAAGTGAATTCCTTCAAACAATTGCTTCTTAAATGTTATTTTTCTTTTCACTTCTTTTTTCTTTACGTACGGTATACATAAGAAAAGAAAAAATGCTCCAGCAAAAGTTAACATGTCTACTAACAAAATCCACTTCAAAGATACAATTTCAATTAAGAAGCTCGCGGCCGCTCCAGAAATAACTTGTGTTAACTGTCCTTGTATTTCCATCGTTCCACTTAAACTTTTATAATGTTCTGCTTGAAATATCTCTTGGTTGAACGCAAATATTGTAGGATAAAATAATAAATAGTAGAATGATCCGGCTATATAAATAAGAATATAGTGAATAGAATGATAAGGTTGCCCAGCAAATCCCCATATAACCATTATTCCGATTACGGCTATTCCGATTCCTTCGTTACATAGCAATAAAGATTTTCTTGAAAAACGATCAATACTTTGCCCAATGAATGGTGTTAATAAAAACATAATGAGGGTTGCAATGATAGAAACATAACCAAATGTTGTCTCTCCTCCACTCTCTTTAATTAACAGCCAAGGAATCGTTATCATAACAATTCCGGAACCAATAGCAGATAGACTATTGGCTCCTAGAATGTAATACAAGCGAGAATCATGATAAAGTGAGGACATATCATTCCACTCCTAGTTGTTTTTTCACCTCTTTATATACGCTCATATATGCTTTCAATTCTTTAACTACATCATGAATTAATGGTTTTGCATCTTCCCCAAGTTCACCATCTTGCACATGTAATCCATCAAGCACAACTTGTTTTGGAATTGCATTTGCATAAACACCTCTAGCGACCGTTCGCATGCTGTTTAATGCATTTATTCCACCTTTACCGCCACCAGCAACCGCTAACAACGCAACTGGTTTATGAATAAATTCACTACTACTTAAGTAATCTAAAGAGTTTTTCAGCGCACCGCTCATCGCATTATGATATTCTGGTGTACATAATACAACCCCATCCGCAGCTTTCACTAACGTTTTTAATTTTTTTACTGCCTCTAAATCACGTTGCGACTCTTCTCCATTGTATAAAGGTAACTCCTCAATTGCTAAATCATATAATTCCCCTTCAAATTGATCCGCAATATATTTTGCCACCACGCGAGTTCTACCAAATTTTCTTGGTGTACCGTTAATAACGACTAGTTTCATGATTATTTCTCCCCTTTGTTTTCAAGTTCTACTTATATATTATCAGAAATTTCTATACAAAACACAATATAAAGAGTTAACTTGTTTCATAAAATAGTATGATAAACAAAAAAGAACTCATACTTTCGTATGAGTTTCGTACAATTACTTTGATTCATCTCTCATGCTCAATGTACCTAAACTTTCATTTGCTTCAAAATGATTATATGCTTTTTCCGCTAATCTTTTCCGTTCTTCTGGTAATTCTATATATTTCATTACGTTTTCAATTATTTTTTCGTACGGAGTAAATACAATTCCTGGCCACTCTACCTCATCTTCTGGATTACTATTTTCGGAAATAATAAATTTCTTATTCGCAACTGCATAAGACACGCGAGGTGTTTCAAGAATTCCTGATAAGTAAAAATGAATATTTAATATAATTTTAGCTCTAGCAATCAATTCATTTCTAACAATTCCCCACGCATTATTTTTAAAAACTATATTTAAATTCGGGGCAATCGCTTTTAGATGATCAAAAATAGCTTGTCGCCTCGGATTAAGAGCACCTATAAACAGAATATCAATATCTTCAATAATCTCATCTTCAAACGCATCTTTTTTTATTTCCAAAGTTGGAGCATAGTTCATTTCTACATGTTTTATTTCTTTTCCTACCCCTTTTTGTTGAAGCCATTCTATATTTTGTTTACTATAATCCCAAATCACTCTATCTTTTAATAATATTAAATAAAGGGGATGCGCATATGGACTTCCTTCGTATAGCTGTTCTAAATTATAAATAATTGCATCTTTCGGAAGAAGATTCGGGTTATATGCGTATGTATGTGCTCCAAAAACAACTGTATTCTTTGCATTTTCCAGTATTGTTTCTGATATAATTACTGTATTTCCCTCCTGCTCCAACCGCCACTTTAAAGCTCGCGCAACATCTATGAAACTACCGTATGTCTTTGGGCATATAAAAAGACAATAATCATATTCTTTATTCAAATAAACTTCCATTAATCTTAAATTATTTTTATATAAATCTACATCTGGATGTTTAAGTACCAACTCATTTGCATGTTTTCTTGCTACTTTATATAATCCAGCATAATAAGCAGCGATGCATCTTCTTAATTCGATTCTTTCCCGGTCCTCATCTAATACATCCATATTTAAAAGAAGATTTGCGATACAATACGCTTTTAAATGATCACGATCATAATAATAGTCTAGTAGTGGCATCAATTCTTCATACGTATTTCCATGCACCGATTCTCCTAGTTCAATCGCCCATCGCATTAATTCCATGATTACTCCACTACTCCTTTAATCGAAAATGTATTTAATAAAATTTCGCATTATTCTCTACTATATTTGCTATATGAAATGGAATCTTTTCTTTTATCGATTCCAAATACTTTTGCGACACCGCCCCTAAATGTTTTTTATGAGGTATATAGAAAGCACTAATAGAAATTTCATAGTCAAATAAGTAATCATACACATGATAATCTACAAATAGTAGATCATCCTTTGGAAAAGGAATTTCCTTCCCTTGCAGAGCATACATCAAAGCAATATTGTTTTGAGATCGTAATCGATACAACCTTGCAAGTTGGTATAATGGTTCAGCCCGGGTTGGTCTATATTCCCAAGCTTTTTGAAAATAAAAAACAGCTAATGCTAAATATTGCTCTTCTTGCCCTTTAACAGTTTCTTTTTCATCAGCATCTGTCACTTCATTTTGTTTATTTGCTGAACGATTTGCTAACTGCTCATAACAAAATCCTATTCGCAATAACGAATAGAATACCTCTTCAACCCATCCTCCTGCTTCCACTCGTTTTTTATACCATTTAATTGAATTCTCAAATTGACTTAAATGAAAATAAGTCTGAGCTAAATAAAATAAATATCTTATATGCAAATCTGGCGTTGTTTCTGGGTCGTTTATTCCTTGTAACAACAACCTCTCATCTCTTTCAAATTTATCAGCTTTGCTCCCGCCATCTCCGGGATCATTCACGACAAGAGTCTCTAACCGAGCTACCCTCGTATTGTAATTCGCTCCAACTTTTGAACGATCTATATCCCAATACTCATGAGTAACACCGACAGATTTCCATGGTAAAGAAGCTTTCAAAAGACGTGTAAGCCAATATTTAATATGAACATCATATTGTAATGTAAGATAATGATCTTCCGTTAAGCTCGTTTTATCGAAATTCGGATCAACCTCTAAAATCATATCCGCATCTAATATTAATAAATAATCTGCTTCTGGGTATGTTTTTTGCGCTAACGAAACAGCTAAGCTTCTGTTATAACCAAAGTTTTTAAACGGCTCATGATGAACCGTCCCAGGTATCTCATTTTCCTTACACCAATTTTCAATAATTTCAGGCGTATTATCCGTCGATCCAGTATCACAAATAGAAACAAAGTCTACAATTGATTTTGTTGCATTTAAACATCTTTCCATAATTCTAGACTCATTTTTGACGATCATACAAAGACATAACTTTTTTTCTTTCTTTACAGACTTCACTTGCTCATTTCCCATTTAACCACCTCATATTTTATTAACACGCTCTTCTCATATGTAACAACATTTCTTAGCTATACTGATGACATAAGCACCCTTTTACTATTTATGAAAACTTCATTTTATTTATTCTTACTTTTATGTTGAGATATATTTCATGCAGCGCTTTATATTTGATACAATCAATACAAAAAAACATAATGCGGGAATCCGTACATTTCAAAGTCTAAGAGGAGGTTATATTTTGTTGGATTACATTTGGCTAGATGACAAATCACCAATTTTAGAACAACTACCAAGCACCTTTAAATCTGCAGCTATATTGCTACACCCTTTTGTCCAAATGCCTTTAGGATGGGAAAAGTCTGTAAGAAAAAGACCATATGTGCACATCTATCCTAGCGCTGAAGAAATCATTCATAATGGGAAATCCGTTTCTTGGAAGGAAATGATGTCTTATAGTGGATTACATTCATACGCAGAATTAGCAATGGCCATGTTGACTTCCATTGGTGCTTATACAGAAGAATATAAAAGAGAGGATTTAGCCGAAAAGCTATATTCAAATTTAAAAAAAGATCTTTATTATCCAACAGAAGATTATACGTCTATATTTTTATTACATAAATTACTTAAACTCCTCGGTTCTAAAGGTGCAAAAAATTTATATTTCTCTGAACCAATTCTTGATACAAACGGATTATTAGAGGTAAATAATACTACTCCATTAGATATTTGGGACATTAGCAATAATGAGTTAATTATTACTGGCGAAGATAATGAGTATGCGTTTATGAGTATATTCGATTCCTTTACAACCTTATTATTAGCTAAAGAAGAAAATATAGAATATATTGTTCATTCAATGAACGTTGAAGCTGTCATTTGTGACAAAAAAACAATGATTGATTGGTATTTTTAAATTAGTAGTTTCTTTTTTATAACATCCTTATTTTTTCACAACTTCATGTCCACCGAACTGATTACGTAGTGCTGAAACTACTTTTCCATGGAATGTATCATCTTCCTGAGAACGATAGCGCATAAATAATGACATAGCGATTACTGGTGCTGCAGCTTGAAGTTCAAGTGCAGTTTCAACAGTCCATTTTCCTTCTCCTGAAGAGTTCATTACACCTTTAATGCCATCTAGTTTCGGATCTTCTGCAAATGCTTTTTCAGTTAAGTCCATTAACCAACCACGGATAACTGATCCGTTCGCCCATACTTTTGCAACATCTTCATAATTGAAATCAAAGTCACTCTTATCTAGTACTTCAAATCCTTCAGCGATTGCTTGCATCATGCCGTACTCAATACCGTTATGAACCATTTTTAAGAAATGACCACTACCAACACGGCCAGCATAAGAATAGCCATTTTCTACTGCTAAATCTTTAAATAAAGGTTCTAATTGGTCGTAAATTTCTTTTTCTCCACCAACCATTAAGCAAGCACCGTATCTAGCTCCTTCTACACCGCCTGATGTACCGATATCTACATAATGTAATCCGAAGCTTTTTGCTTCTTCAGCACGGCGTAACGTATCTTTATAGAATGAATTTCCGCCTTCAATAACGATATCACCTTCATCTAATAACGGATAAACATCTTTTAGTACTGACTCTACAACTTCTCCTGCAGGCACCATTACCCAAATTGTACGAGGAGCTTCTAGTTCAGCGATCATTTCTTTTAATGTATGACGTGCAGTAATTCCTAGTTTTCCTGCCTTTTCAACAAGCTCTTTATTTACATCGTATACAACTACTTCATGCTTGTCTTCATATAAGTGTTCAGCTAATGGGAATCCCATTTTTCCTAATCCAATTAAACCTAGTTTCATATTAATCAATCTCCTATTCTATACAAATATATTTAATATCGAAATTAGCCCAAGTGCTACTACAGATAATATAGTCTCCATTGCAGTCCATGTTAATAATGTTTCTTTCACAGTCATTCCGAAATACTCTTTAATCATCCAAAATCCTGAATCATTCACGTGTGATAAAATTAATGACCCTGCACCAGTTGCAAGTGCTAATAATTCAACATTTACACCTGGTGTGCTTGCTGCAATCGGCGCAACAATACCAGCTGCTGTCATCATAGAAACAGTTGCCGATCCAGTTGCAATTCGAATAAGTGCCGCAATTCCCCACCCTAATAATATCGGTGAAATATGTGATTCTTTCGCCATATCTGCAATTGTCGTTCCAATTCCAGAATCTAATAATACTTTATTAAATGCACCGCCTGCACCAATCACTAACAATATGTTTGCAATAGGTCCAAGGCAATCATTTGTAAATTGTAACACTTTATCTTTTGAGAAACCTTTTGCATATCCAAGACTAAAGAAAGAGTAAATGGTTGCAATTAATAAAGCCACAATCGGATCTCCAATAAAGTGTAATACTTGTGCTAGTTGACTCGTTTTATTTAATGCAACTTCTGCTATTGATGCACCAAGCATAAGAAATACTGGAAGTAAAATTGTAAACAATGTATTCCCAAAGCTTGGAAGCTCTTTTTTATTATCTTTTTCAATAAATTGCTCCGCTATATCTAATGGTACTTCCTTATGTATACGAGCACCAATCCATTTCCCGTAGAGTGGACCTCAAATAATTGCAGTTGGAAGTCCGACAATTAATGCATATAAAATTGTCTTCCCTACATCTGCTTTAAAAATACCAACTGCCGCCATTGCCGCTGGATGCGGCGGCACTAGTCCGTGCACAACGGATAGTCCTGCTACTAGCGGGATACCGATTGTAATAAGTGATACCCCTGTTTCTAATGCAATTGTAAATACTAACGGAATTAATAGTACAAATCCAACTTGGAAAAATACCGGAATCCCTACTAAAAATGCAACGAACATCATCGCCCAGTGAACTCGTTTCTTCCCAAAACGATTAATTAATGTGTTAGCGATACGTTCAGCACCACCAGATTCGGCCATCATTTTTCCAAGCATCGTTCCTAGTGCTAAAACTATTGCTAAAAATCCTAACGTATTACCAAGTCCTAGTTTAATAGAATCAATAATTCCTGGATCTTTTGGTGAAGTTCCAATTAAAGGCATTCCCATTGCTAATCCTACACCAAGTGCTGTTAAAATTAATGCGACAAATGGATGCCATTTTACTACCGTAATAAGTAAAAGTAGTATGACAACTGCCGCTAGTACGATCCCAACTACCATTTCTCCCAATCCCCCTATTTTTTACGTTGGAAAGCAGCTATACAATCAAATTCTTCCTTCAAGCGATTGTAAAGTCGTTCATACATATAAAACATTTCTAAATATATAGCCGTATTTTCTTTATTCGGTACATGATGATGGACAATATCAATCCAATCCTTTACCTCTTCAAGAGAATCAATTTTTCCTACAGCATACAAAGCAACTGCCGCTGCCCCAAGCGCAGATGCTTCATGACTTTCAGGTACAAGCAATTCTTTTCCAATCATATCGGACAACATTTGTCTCCAAAATGCAGATTTTGCAAACCCTCCTGAAACTCGTATTTCAGTAAGTGGCCCTGTACAATCCCTGATTGCGAGTGCTACTGAATATACACTCATACAAACACCTTCCATCACTGCACGTATAAAATGTTCTCGCTTATGTTGAAGATTGATTCCAAAGAATGTACCACGAGCATTTGCATTCCAGTAAGGTGCGCGTTCTCCAGATAAGAAAGGTAAGAACAATAGCCCATCCGCTCCAGCTGGTACGCTTTCTGCATATTTAATTAATAAATCATAAGGATCAATGCCGAGCTTTCTTGCTACTTCTTGCTCTGGACTACCAAATTCATCACGTAACCATCTCAGTAATATTCCGCCGTTATTCGTTGGACCACCGATTACCCAGTGCTCATCTGTTAATGCGTAACAAAACGTTCTCCCTTTCTCATCTGTATTTATATTTGATGAGATTGTTCGAACCGCACCACTCGTTCCAATCGTAATTGCAGCCGCACCCGGTGATATCGCACCAACTCCTACATTTGCAAGAACCCCATCACTTGCTCCGATGACAATTGGTGTTTCTGCACTTATCCCCATCTTCTGTGCTAATTCTGGCTTCATACCTGATAAAATATATGTAGTTGGTACAGGGGTTGATAATTTTTCTGGTGACATATGTAACATAGTTAAAACATCTTTATCCCAGTTTAATGTTTCTAAATTAAATAACCCCGTAGCAGAAGCAATCGAATAATCAACTACGTAGCGTGAAAATAATTGGTAAATCACATACTCTTTAATGGAAATGAATTTATAGGCACTTGTATATAACTCTGGTTCCTCTTCTTTCATCCATAACAATTTAGAAAGTGGTGACATCGGATGAATCGGTGTACCTGTACGTCTATAAATTTCATGCCCATTCATTTGTTGTAATAATTTTTCTGATTGCTTCGTACTTCGATTATCTGCCCAAATGATAGAACGCGTTAATGGCGCACCATTTTCATCTACTGCAATTAATGCGTGCATAGCTGTACTAATACCGATTGAAGAAATATCTTCTGGTAATACATTACCTTTTTCAATGGCAACGCTTACACTTTTGTATACAGCGGCACATATTACATCAGGATCTTGCTCAGCCCATCCTACATTCGGTTGAATAATTGGGTAATCGATTGCATGTGATGCAATGACTTTTCCTTTTTCTGTGAACACAACCGTTTTTGTACTTGTGGTACCGATATCAATCCCGATTACTCTCCCCCTTGTTTCCATGCGAATCTTCCCTTCATTTCTAGCAAAATACGATTTAGTAAACCGTTTACATGAATTAGTATATAAAAATTTTTTCATTTATCAAGTTATAAAAAGAAAATTTTTTTCATATCAAAAAATAAATCCCCTCATTCCATTTCACTTATATACTACATTTAGCTTTTCCATGGGGTAAAATTACGTTATATTCGTTACGCAATACACTCTTTCCTCTCATTAACAACACATACATAGTCCTCCATACGTTCTACTTATTTGCTTGAAGAAAGAGTTGAAAAGCAATATTCATTTTTAGCGGTCACGTAACATCACCATCAAGCCAAGAAAAGTAACTAACCGCAGAATGAGAATTCTGTGCATTTTGCTCTTATTTATTGTTTTAGGTTCACTAGTCTTTTATCTTGATAAACATAGAGCGTGGCCCCCCCTACTATCACTTTTTTACCTTGTAAATATATCTTGCATACTATAAAACCGAAAAGTATTTTTATTTTTCAGAAAAATAAAAACAATAACACGAAATTTATTGTATAATGTTGTAAAAAGATGTCGGAGGGATTTAATGTTAAATAAAATATCTCAATTCACAATTAAGCTTTCATCAATTCTTTTATCACTCTTACTATTATTAAATTTACCTTATTTATTTATCACTCAACAAGGATTTACCTTTCAACCAATTTATTTTTTTAATCAGACCGTTACTATGTTAAAACAGGTTTTTTCCCCTGAATCATTAGTGATTATAGGATCAGACCCGAAGCTTGGCCATTTCAAAAAAACACCATTATTTCCAACTGTTTTAGAACCTTACCTATATTCATTTACTATATTATTTTTAGCCTTTTTTCTTGCTCTCTTTTTATCATCTAGCATGGCATTTTTTTATTTTTTAGCAAAAGATTATATAAAAAAATGGATAAACCGAATTGTGTTCATATTAGAAGCTGTCCCTGATATGATGATGATGATTTGTTTGCAAATATTTTTCATATGGGTACTTCAGAAATTTGGGGAATCTCCTGTCACTATTATTTCTTTTAATGAAAATCGAGCTTATTTACTCCCTATTTTATCATTAGCTGTCTTACCTACATTACAAATGTTTCGGATGATGGTGTTATACATAAAAGAAGAGCAAGGAAAACATTACGTAGAGGTTGCATATGGAAAAGGCCTTTCATCAAGTTATATACTATGCATTCATTTATTCAAAAATATATCTATCCACTTCTTCCACCATTTAAAAACGATTTTTGTTTTCTTACTTTCTAATTTATTCATTTTAGAATTTGTTTTTAATATGGAAGGCATTATTCAATTTTTATTTAATAAGGCGTTTGTTTCACCTCCAGCTGCATTTATCATACTTGTTATGATTGTTTTACCATTTTACGCCATTTTCCAAATAGTCTCATTCATGATGAATAGATGGAAAAAGCAATTGAAAGGAGTATCATTATGAAATCTATTTGGAAATCAAAACTCTTTTTAATCGGCTTTACTTATCTATTCATACTTATTTCAGCTAGTTTTATTTATAGTTGGTTCTTTAAAGATAACATCCCAAAACCTCCTCAGTTACTTTACAATGACAATAACGAATTACTTGGAAAGGCCCCCTTTCCGCCATCGTTAATTCCACCTTTTGGATCTGATCGTTTTGGAGAGTCTGTTTTCTTACAAATTGTAGAAGGAGCAAAATTCACTATTTTATTGGCCATGGCAATTAGCTTCTTTCGAATTTTATGCGGAACATGTATAGGAATCCTCTTAAGTTTATTTGCTCCAAAACTCAAGAGATTTTTCCAGTCATGCTCAGAAGTTTTTTATTATATTCCAACTCTATTTATCGCATTCATACTCATCACGCCCGTTAATATTATAATCACATCAAATGCTGATGGGGTAGATCCAAATATTTCATTTACGTTTTATCAAGTACTCGTACTTATTTTCGTCGCTCTGCCTACACTTTCTTTATACATATCCTCAGAAGTTGATGAATTTATGAAACAAGATTACATCTTAAGTTCACAATTACTGGGGGCTAGTCGTTTTCATATTATAAAAAAACACTTACGAGTCTTATTACTTGACCGCTTATTTGTATTATTTATGGAACATATCGTCCAAACACTCATACTCGTTATCCATTTAGCGTTGCTTAACATTGTAATTGGCGGCATACAAATGCGTGAACTCTATGACGGAGTGCTCAAACCTGTTTCTCTATCTAATGATTGGGCAGGTCTTATTGGATTAAATCGTAATGAAATGAATCTTTCATGGTGGATTATTTTTTATACTCTCGCTTCATTCTTTATTACGATTCTATTTATTAAGCTTATGACCATCGGGATTCAAGATGCACTGAAAGCAAGAGATTCGCAAATTGTAGCAATTCAAAACGTTCCAGATCATAAAAAATTCGTTAAACATAAAGATTCCTTTTCGTTTGCAAATAAAGTAAACCTTTAATCATTTCTCATTAATCAAGTATTAATTGGCATTGATATTATAGAAAATAAAGAAGATGATTCCTATTAAATACAGGGATCATCTTCTTATGCTGTCTAACTTTTTTACATGTATTTGCTAGACTCATGCTTTTTATATTTAAAGTGAATTATTTGCAATCACAATTATGTTTTTTAAAATCAATTACCATACGCCCTTGAATTCTACCTTGTTCCATTTCTTCGAATACATTTTGTACTTTATCTAGAGAACAAGTTTGAACAACTGGCACTACTTTTCCTTCTGCCCCGAACATAAACGCCTCTTCCAAATCTTTACGAGTACCAACTAGAGAACCAACTACTTCAATTCCATCCAGTACAAGTCGTGGGATGTTTAAGTCCATTGTTTCTACTGGTAGCCCTACTGCAACTACTTTACCGCAAGCACGTACTGCATCAACTGCTGAGTTAAAGGCTACTTTAGAGACTGCTGTTACTACCGCAGCATAAGCGCCACCAAACTCCTCTTGCACAATTTTATCAGCAGGACCTTGAGAAATTGGATTGATAGTCATATCAGCACCAACTTCTTTCGCTAAGGCTAATTTGTCGTCATTAATATCTACTGCGATTACCTTTGCACCAAATACATTTTTAGCATATTGGATAGCTAAGTTACCTAATCCACCGCAGCCATAGATTACAATAGGTTGACTAGGTTTAATATCTGATACTTTAATAGCTTTATATGTAGTTACACCAGCACAAGTAATTGATGATGCTTGAGCAGGATCTAATCCTTCTGGTACTTTTACCGCATAATCAGCTGTAACGATACATTGTTCAGCCATACCACCATCCACTGAATAACCAGCGTTTTTAACTTCACGGCAAAATGTTTCTCTACCAGTTACGCAATATTCACAACGTCCACAAGATTGGAACATCCATGCAATACTTACACGGTCACCTATCTTTAGTGAAGTAACATCATCAGCTATTTTCGTAACAATACCTACACCCTCATGACCAAGAATACGGCCATCAGTGTTACCAAAATCATGATTCGCAACGTGTAAATCAGTGTGGCAAACTCCACAATACTCTACATCTACTAACGCTTCACCTGAGTGTAACGGACGTAATTCTTTGTCAATCACTTCGATGTTTGCTTTGCTGTTTTTATTAACCACTACTGCTTTCATATGTGATCTCCCCTTTAGTGTTTTAGCATTTTAATGAGTTTATCTCACAACTACTTTCTTCACTACTTTGGCTAGTTATTCTACCAAATTTAAGTGTTCAATCATCATTACATCTTCATCATAACATGATACTTCATAAACAACTTGTGAAATTGTGAACAATATTTGAATTATTACACAAATCGGTCTTTATTTTAAATTTTTAAAAATGAGAGTTTATCATTGACTATAAGTAAGTCACATATTTCTAAAACAAAATAAATTAACAAACTTCTCACCGATAAAAAAGCTCTTCACTCAATATTTTCTACATGTAAACACTTAGTTTCACAGTAATATCCTTTGCCACCAACATAAACTTTTTCTATTTTATTTTTGCTATTGGTTGCTAATTTAACTAATATTTCAGAAGGCGAGTGTAAAGAATAACCTTGTTCAAATACATAGACTTCTTTTTTCAAGTAGTCCTGTTCATAAAGGTAGCAAGCTAATGCACCGTTCGAAGTTCCAGTCGCTGCTTCTTCATTGATGTCGTATAGCGGAGCAAAATTTCTGCATATAATTCGATTGTCATTAAAAGTATATAGATGCATCCCGACAACATTATAATACTTGCTGATTTCTTTAATTTTTTCAAAATTAGGTTGCAGTGCATGTAATTGTGTTTCGCTTTTTATAGGAATTAAAATATCTTTTAAGCCCGTGGAGACAATTTGAATTGGGTATTTATTTTCTATATCTTTACTATCAAAACAGTCGATGAACTCGTTTGGAGATACAACATCATAGAATATCGGTTTATTTTGTTCCATGAATATGATGTCATCTTTTATAGTAATAGTAAGAACACCGCTGTTCGTTTCAATCGTATAGCGATTCCTGAAAAGTTTATTTAAATGCATCAGTATCGCGAAAGAGCCAATTGTGGCATGACCACATAAATCAACTTCTTCTTTTGGTGTAAAATACTCAAATTTATAATCAGCAATTTCAGATTCTGATATAAATGCGGTTTCCGCATAGCCCAGTTGTTTGGCTATTTCCATTTTTTGAGTAGTGGTCAATGTATTCTCAATAAATACCACTCCTGCTTTATTTCCGCCTTTATGATCCTTGCTAAATGCACTTGCAACATAAACAGATATTTTCATAAGACACCTTCCTCACTTATAGTAAATTATAGTATAGAAAGCACTACATATAAATTCCATTGGATAAATTATCCCTAAAATAAGAAACAAACTATTTTTAGCATTTGAACTCTCCAAAAATAGTTTGTCTACAGTCTGAAAGCTCTTCATTTGAAGAGCTTTTTTTATATTCGCTTCATCGAAATCGTTTCACGTATACTTTGTAAATTTTTTAGAGTTTCCTCTTGTCGCTGCAACGACAACCCTACATACAAAGTATCTAATAAGCTTAACTGTGCTAATCGTGATGAACTTGCTTCTGTGCGGAATTCAGTCTCACGTGTTGATGTATATAACGTTATATCAGCAAGTTGACTTAATGCTGATTTCTTATAGCTCGTAATCGCAATAATTTTGGCTCCTCTTGCTTTCGCTACTTCTAACGCTTCAAGTAATCCTTTATTGCTACCAGAATGAGAAATACCAATAACAACTGAATTTTCCGAGAGTAAACCTGCCCCCATAATTTGAAAATGCGAATCAGTATGAGCGATACAAGAAATACCCGTTCTCATAAACTTATGATACGCATCCATTGCAATAATACCAGAGCCACCATTTCCATAAAACTCAATTCGACTTGCTTCTTGTAAGGCTCGTACAGCCTGCTCAAGTGCCGTTTCATTAAGCAAATGTAAAGTATCTTGCAGTCCTGTAATATGCGAATGAAAAACTTTTTTAGCAACAGTTACCATACTATCTTCTGCTGATACCTCTTCATGGATATTTTGCATCGGTGTATGTACAATTTCACGAGCTAATGTAATCTTTAAATCTTGAAAACCTTGCAAACCAAGGTTTTTACATAAGCGGAATATCGTAGCTTCGGAACTATTCGTAACTTCAGCTAATTCTGTAATAGATTTATGTACAACATCTTGTGGATGTTTCAAAATATGTTCGGCAATACTTCGCAATTTCGGTGATAAACCATTTAACGAAGCCTGAATCTTTCCAATCCCACTTCTTGTACCAGGCATAACATATCCTCCCCTTCCATCGTAGCTTTATCCTGTAAAAACCGATTAGTTAAACTAATCATCAGTGGGGATGGTCCTCCACTGATTAGAGTTTCACTTTATTGTACCTAATTATCGAAAGAAGAAAAACCTATATTAGGGATTACTATAATTTTTAATTGCTCCTATGTATTCTGTCATACGATATAACAGAATTATTCATGCTTATGAATAATTCTCTCCATGTTTCACTGCGTATAATGCGGCTTGCGTACGATCATCCACTTCCAATTTAGCTAAAACGTTTGAAACGTGTGTTTTCACAGTTTGTTCTGTAATATGAAGTTCTGCTGCAATCTCCTTGTTGCTTCTTCCTTTCGCAATTTCGCGAAGTACCTCTTGCTCTCTTTTCGTTAACATTGAAAAAGGATTTTCTACTTCCTTCTTTACTGCAGAACGCCCCATTAATGCAGGTGTTACTTTCGGGTGAAAATTCGCATTTCCTTGATGTACTGCAATAATAGAAGCGACAAGTTGCTCAGGTTGTACTTCTTTTAATTGATAACCATCTGCTCCAGCTTCAAGTGCTGGTATAACATAATCTTGCTCTGAAAAACTACTTAATATAAGTACCTTTATTGTCTCATCATATTGCTTTAGACGTTTTGTTGCCTCAATTCCATCCATTTTCGGCATCGATACATCCATTAGTACGACATCTGGTCTTTCTTTTTGCACGAAATGTAATGCCTCTTCGCCATTTTCCGCTTCCCCAATAATTTCAAATTCTTCTCTCGTTTTCAAAAAGAATACAAGTCCTCTTCGAACGATATGATGATCCTCAACTAGTAGCAGTTTAATCTTCAACCTTATTCTCCCCTTCAAATCGGCAATTGAATTTCTATTTTTGTACCCTTTTTCAGCTCTGTTATAATTTGAAACGATCCCTTCATTAACTGAATACGTTCCTTCATACTTTTCAGGCCAAGTGCTGATTCCCTTACTTGTTCTTGTATAAATCCTATTCCATTGTCTTCTATGTAAAAATGTAACTGGTTATTTTCTATTTTCAAAAGAATATGTACCTTTTCACACGAAGCATGCTTTTTACAATTATGTAGCGCCTCTTGGCTAATACGCCATAAAACTTCTTCTATTTCATCCCCAATTGAAACCATCCCATCAATTCGAACTTCCACTTGAACTCCTAATAACTTCCCGTAATTTTGAATTGCTTCTGCTAATCCTTTCTCCAATCCTTCAGGTCTTAATTGCCAAATTAATAGCGTCATCTCTTGTAATGCTTCTTGTGATAATTCCCCAATATAACTTAACATCTCTTGCAATTCTCTATCTTGCGTCATATTCAGAGTACCTTTCGCTGTTAGCATAATAGAAAATAACAATTGTTTTACTGAATCATGTAAATCACGTGCAAGTCGATTTCTTTCCGCTACCACTACATATTTACGTTCTTTCTCAACTAATTGAATACGTTGTATTGTCGTTCCAATTTGAAATGCAATTGATTCTAATAATGCTAACTCTTCCTCAGAAAAATGAGTCTTATGAGGTGCAGCCACATTTAGTAGACCAAATTTTTCTGATCCAGACCTAAGCGGAATTGTCGCATGATGTGTAACATCTTCTGTCTCTCCCCAATTACATTCAATTGCATCTTCTATTCGCTTACATTCAATAATATTAGTCGCTTTTTCCAATCTCCCATTCACAAAACGTTCTACACACCAACAGTTTCCTTCACACATCGGCTTCTTCTTTTGCCACGTAAGAGCCTCTGGTAAATTTTCGTCTACAAGCATACTGTGCTTTCCACTTTCATCAATAAAGAATATCCACCCTGTTTGTAAATTCATTACTTGTAACAATGTATGCAACACTTTTTCTAACATATCCTGTAAGTTTGTTGCTTCATTTAATAATTCAGCAATTTCTTTTAATGCTTCTAAACGACGCATCTCTTTTTCTTCAAAGTTCATTCTCATCACCAACTACAATTATAACATTAAGAAATTTCTAAATTCTATAAATAAAAAAAGAACCGAATTCCTTCAGCCCTTTCTTTATATCAATCATTTTATTATTGTTATTCTATCCAATGTTGGAAGCAGAATTTTTGTTAACAAACGATTCTACTTTAGCTGTCCGATAAAGATTGTCCACCATGGATATGCTGTAAACCTTCAGTAGTAACAACCATATTCGCTGCTGGCATTTGCACTTGATTTTTATGGAACATAGACATTAATTCAAATCTTACTTGTCTAGAAGTTTCAAAATAATCTTCTGGCTTTATTAAACCTGTAATACAAAATTCATAGCCAACATATTTCAAGTTAGGATTTAAGTCTGTAACACCGACGTATTTAAATGGTTCAACAGCCTCATCCTCTACTCTATAAAGAGTTTGATTCAATTTTTCATTGCATATAACACATACTTCTTCTAACAATTCCTTCACTCTTGTTGGATCTTCCTGATAACTTACCGTGATGCGTTCAATTACACGCATCCATCCTTTATTAAAATTTTGTATCGTTCTAATCTCTCCGTGCGGGATGGTAAGTAGTTTTCCTGACCATTCACGAATTTGCATAAAACGAATACTAATCTCTTCAATAGTTCCTGAATTTGTTCCGTTAAAAGTTACAAAATCACCAACCCGAAACTCTTTGTCCGCTAATCTTGCAAAGCCTAATATAACATCTTTTAGCATCTGTTGTGCAGCAAAACCGATGACAACTCCAGCTATCCCTGCACCTGCAATAATACTTTTTATATCTACAAATTGGCTAATTAAATATATGATAAGACTGATGATAATGATATATCTAAAAATAGATCGAATTACACTTTGAATCGTCTGCTCTACCTCTTCATCAAAAAAGCTTGATTTCCTAAAAAACCAATCAATAATACGGTTTATTACAAAAGAAATAATGATTAAAACTAAAGCAAATAGTAAAAATCTTAAAAGTAAAAACTCTCTTACATAATTAAAAAATTCTTCCGTATACGTTAATAAGCTCATTTAACCACTTCCTTACTAATTAAAAAATTCATAATCGCCTAAGTTTGTTCCAGAAAAGTCTATTATCCTAATCTAAAATGCCGCTACCCTTACTATGTATTTTGACTCTATTACTAATTCACTTTAAACAGTATGTCTAGCTGTTCTTTTTCCTTTCCCTTTAAATATACCCTTTTTAATAACCTAAGGGGGAGCAAATCGTGAAATTTTTTTATACGTTAAAACTTTATTCATCTCATTACGATTTCAACTCATTTATTCATTAACTACGTAAAAAAAGAGCTGAATTTATCAGCTCTTTTATTCGATATTAATTGTTGTCTTACTACTTTTTTCTTCTTTCAATTTTGGCAATTCAATTGTCAGTACGCCATCTTTATAATTTGCTCTAACATTTTCTTCCTCAACTTGTTTAAAACTAAAGCGTCGAGTTACAGAACCTATAGAACGTTCTTTACGAATATATGTGCCATTCTCATTTTTTTCTTCTACTTCATTATGATTAGTTGCTTGAATCGTTAATACATCTTGTTCAAAATCAACTTGAATGTTTTCTTTTTGAAAACCTGGTAAATCTGCTTTCACAGTATATTTATCAGATTGCTCATGAACATCTACTTTAAAAGTATCCATGTTCAGTGGCTTAAAGAAAGCATCTGTCATCCCTTCTAATAAAGAAGGCCCAAAATCAAAAATACCATTTTGACGTTTTGTTATCTCTGGAAATAAATTACGCATATTTTTTCCTCCTTATTATTTATGAATGAAAGATTATCTCTTTCTGCCTTTATTATAACATTTGGTCAAAAAAGGTCAAAGTTTTTGTTTGACCTTTTTTGATGTATATTTTACCAAATAAAACACATGAGATATTTGACATCTCTTACATTTATAAAGAGGAATATATTTATATAATAACGAATAGTTTATATGCTCTTATTTTTCCTTAATGAGGTTACCTACAATGGGGTATATCGAAGAAATTAGAGAAGTTGTCGGATCAAGACCACTCAATTTATTAGGCGTTGCGGTAGCTGTTTTCAATGAACAAGGACAAATAAAAGAGACCTTTTTTAAAGGCCTCTTTTTTCACTTCACTTCTGCATGTAGGCATGACTTAAAATGTCCAAGTGCATATTCATGCCCTTGTGCATTAAAAGATGCAACCGCCTTTTCAAAAACTACAATTTTAAACCCTTTATTATAAGCATCTACTGCTGTATGAAGAACACAAATATCAGTACATACCCCTACAAGATGAACCTCTTCAATTCCTCTTTCTCTTAACTTCATCTCTAAGTCTGTTCCTGCAAATGCACTATACCGTGTTTTATCCATGTAATATACATTCTCTGCATTTTTATATGTTTCGTACACATCTTGTAATTCACCAAACAAATCTCTTCCACTTGTACCAGCTATATTATGAGGCGGGAATAACTTTGATTCTGGATGATATACATCATTTTCTTCATGTCTATCAATAGCAAAGACAACGTAATCTCCATTTTCAATATATTGCTTCGTTATATGTACAATTTCCTTCTCAATTTCCTGTCCTGGTTTCCCGCAAGTTAAAGCACCCTTTTCCGCTACAAAATCATATGTATAATCAATATTAATAAGAGCTCGTTTCATAACCACTATCTCTCCTTCTTCTGTTTCACAGTAAACAATAGAAAATTTGTTATTACGACATCGTATGTACTATTCGACATTTCAAATGAAATACCTACATTTTTCTTCTGAAACTTACCTTAGTCCGAGTTTATCATATAATAGATAAACAATGGTAAAACAAATAGCTCCTATTAACAAGTCATGAATTTGATAATTGAGCGTTATTTGCATAAACTCTTGTATCGTAAACCAAATTACTGCCATCATTAGGCTAATCAAAATGATACGAATACACCGATTCACGTATTCAACCTCTTTCTCTGTCATAGTAGTAACAAGTGATTACTACCTATTTAATCGTATTAGAAAATGAAATAAGTTATTCACTCTTGCACACTCTAGTCCAAACAAAAAAGCACACTACTTTTTGAGTAATGTACTTTTTATTCTTGTTAAGACGCAGGTTTTGTCTCAAATGTTGCTTGATTAAAACTAATAACCTTTCCTTTCGGGTCATTGTTTTCATACTGAACTGCAGTAATTGTATGACTACCTGTTTCCAGCGTTTTTTCTTTTAACTGCACTGTTGTCTGCGTTGTACTAGTTACTTGATGTTTATCTGTATACATTTGATCTACAAATACGAATGTTTCTTTATCACTTTGAAAATTAGAAAGTTCTAATTCAACTTGCTGAATTAACGTATCCTTTTTGATGAATACAGTCGGTATATTGCCGTTTTCAGAAGTACCATCTGGAGTAATAACTTTTACTTTCCCTTCTCCAATTGACATTGCTCCTTCAGGAAATACAACCATATTCTCATCACTTGCGTTTACAACTTGTTCTTCCTGTTTTGATTGCGCGTCCTCTTTTTCCTGTGGAGCACCGCAACCAACTAATAACAATACAGACAATCCAGTGATTATGAATTTTTTCAAAATTCATCCCCCCTGTAACTTCATTATAATTTATTATACAAAAATAACTTTTAAATTTTGAGACTACTTTCAACACTTTCATGAACAAATAGAATCTTGCTCACGATTAATGTATCATACTTTCCTTAATAGAACATTAATTTTTTTTATGAAATAAATAGTAATTCCCTCTTATCTATCATTTTAGCCCAACATATGAATTACATACCCTCAAAAATAAAAAGACATTGTTAGTTCAATGTCTTTTCTATACAGCAATTAAAAAACAAACGTTGTAATCTCATCTACTTCTTTTCTTGGAAGTTTCTTCGGTTTATCTTTCGGAAATCCGAGTGAAATAACCATATTTATTTGTTTTTCAGGCGCAATTTGTAAATATTGGCGCAGTTCATCTTGAGCTAGCAATACTGGCCCTGTCATTGGACAAGTACCAAGTCCCTTTGCATGTGCAGCTAACATTAAGTTTTGTGCCGCTAAACAGCTACTCTTAATGCCTTCTTCTTCCCAAACGGAATCTGGAACAAAAGCAATTGGATCAAATATCTTTTCACGGAACTTTGATTCATATGGTGTTGCCAAACATACAATTAATACTGGTGCCTCCGAGAAAGCTGTTGCATATGGTCCGAAAGAACGTGTAAGTAATTTCCCTGCTTTCTCTTCTCCATTTTCTGCTGCTTTTGCCGCAAGTTTATGTAATGCATCCCATGTCATTTGTTCAATTTCTTTAATCTTCTCTCGATTCATGATAACTAAGAATTCCCACGTTTGTGAATTCGTATCACTCGGTGCGTAACGAGCACAATCAATTATTTCTTTTATATCATTAGTAGATACTTCTTGATCTGTAAACTTTCTAACACTTCGTCTTCCGTGAATTACTTCTTTAAAATCTTCATAATTCATATATTAAATCCCCTTTTTACAGCGTTTTCAAAACTTGTCCTATGCTTGAATTATATCATGAAAAAAAGCCGGAAGAATACCAGCTTTTTTCTTCATGATTAATTTGTCACTTTAAACAAACGAATACTCTCTTCGTATGCAGCTTGTAGTTTTTTCGTAATTGGTCCTCTTTCACCAGCCCCGAACTGTTCATCACCAATTTGAACGACTGGGAATATTTCAAGTGGCGTCGCTGTAAAAAAGCACTCCTCAGCGTCATATACTTCTTGTAATGAAAACTCTCGTTCCTC
This sequence comes from Bacillus sp. 007/AIA-02/001, assembly GCF_004634455.1. Taxonomy (NCBI): domain Bacteria; kingdom Bacillati; phylum Bacillota; class Bacilli; order Caryophanales; family Bacillaceae; genus Bacillus; species Bacillus sp. 007/AIA-02/001. Next base: position 618,071 of record NZ_SEIY01000002.1, on the reverse strand, counting down.
TACATCGATATGTAACTCTTTCGCTAATGTAATTACGTAGTGACGTGTAATACCATGTAAAATGAAATGATCCGCTGGATGTGTAATCAACTTATTATTCTTCACGATAAAGAAATTGGAATGACACCCTTCAGTCACAATACCATCTCGTACTAATATTGCTTCTTGATACCCTTGTTCATTTATTTTGTTTTTGATCATGATATTAGGAAGCAAATTTAAAGATTTTATATGGCAAAACTTCCACCTGATGTCCTCTTCTACTGTCACCTTAATCCCTGCCTCCATTGAAGCAACTGGTCTTGGGAACGAAACAAGATTTGCAAAATATGTCGGTTGTAAATCTGATTCATATACATGATTGCGCGGTTGTGTACCTCTTGATATTTGTAAATATACATTCCCATCTTCTTGAAACTGATTTTTTTCAATCATTTGATATAACTCTTCTACTAATTCTTCCTTCGTAAATGGTGGAATTAGTTTTATTTCTGCCATAGAGTTAAAGAATCGTTCTAAATGTAAATCTAATAAATGTGGCTTCCCGTCATATAGTCTGAATACCTCGTATATACCATCACCAAATTGAAAGCCTCTCTCCTCTAATGGAATCATCGGCTGTTCTTCCTTCGTATTTACAATTCTTCCGTTAAATAAAATCCAATCTTTATGAGTAGCTTTCATTCTTCCCCACTCCTTTATCACATGATTGTTTTAATTGTACAACTTATCTACACTCAAAAGAAGGAATTTTCTGTATTTTAACAAACAAAAAAGTGCATCACTTATTTAAAGGGATGCACTCGACTATTCATTTACTTCAGAAAATATTTTTCAATATCATCTAACATAAGATTTGCAGCTACAATACCACCTGCTGTATTCCAAATCACTTCATCTACTTGGAATACTTTATTATTTTTAGAAGCCTGTAGTTGCTTAAAGAGTGGATCTTCTGTCCATTCCTTCGCTAACGAATTTCCTTCATTATTCTTATCTGCATCTTTATCAGACGTGAAATAGAATAAGTAGTCTCCGTCCATATTTGGAATCTGCTCTTTTGTAATTCCTTTTATCGCAAAATCATCTTTATCTTGTAATGGTGGTCGTTTAAATCCAATATCATTTAAAACAACACCCGAGAATGAGTTTTTTTGATAAATACGAACATCACCTGGCACGAAACGAATAATAGAAACTTTAGAATTCAATTTATCGCCTAACTTCTCTTTCATTCCTTCAATGCGTTTTTTATAATCATCAAGAGCTTTTTGCCCTTCTTTTTCTTTATTTACAGCTTTTGTATAAAGTGTAAAGTTTTCTTTCCAATCACCGCGTAATGTTTCTGCATAAACAGTTGGTGCGATTTCTTTTAGCTGATCATATATTTTTTCATGACGCATTTTATTTCCGATAATTAAATCTGGCTTAAGCTTCATTACAGCCTCTAAATTAATATCACGTTCAGTTCCTACAACTTCCGTGTTTTTTAACTCTTTCGCTAAATGAGGATACCATTCATCACCAGCACGTGGTTTCGTAGTCCCCACTGGCGTTACGCCCACAGCTAGGAGAGCCTCTGCGCCTTCATTTGTTAAAACAACAACTTTTTTAGGTGTACCATTTACTGTCGTTTCACCCATTGCATGCTTTACCGTATATGAATCTTTTGCTTTCGCTGATATATTATTTTCTTTTTTCTCTTCTTTACTACATCCTGCAATTACAACCATGAGTATCATAATGCAGAACATAATTAGTTTTTTAGTATGTATCATATGTCCTCCCTAGATGAAATCGATTATCATTAACATTTAAAGATTAATGTATCTTATATACATTGTCAATGTATATAAGAAAACTTTTTTAATATATACTATTTAGATTCTATCCGCTTTTCTAATGTTTCTTTTTAAAACATAGTGCATAAGTATGAAAATAAATGTTGTTATTAAAATGCGTATCCTTGTTATACATAACAAGGATACGCATCCATATTGCATTATCATTTTAATTCCTAATATTGAGTATATTTAATATACGCTGGGTCATTATATACCCACTGATTTCCACCAAGGTTTAACCAACCATTTTCATTTATATATACTAAATAAGATTCTGGAGAATTTAATTGGCGGATAACTGCAGATGTAGTTGATGGACCACTTCTTAAATTTACATTCATCCCTTGTATATATGCAACCCCAATCGGGCTTCCATCACTATTGCTTGTCTTTACAAAATTAATGTACGAAGGATCATTATACACCCATTGCCCATTCCCCAAATCTAGCCATCCGTTACTTTCCTGATATACAACGTAAGATTCTGGAGAATTTAATTGACGAATAACTGAGGAAGAAGTTGATGGACCATTTCTTAAATTTACATTTTTCCCAAGAATATAAGCGATTCCCTTCGTTTGAGGTGTCGGTTGTGGGTTAGGGGGTTGTGGATTTGGAGCTACTCCAAAAATAGCTGCTATTCCATTTGCATACGCTTGACTTAGATCTTCAATAAATTGTGGATTTTTTAATAAATTTGCATCAAACGCTGTATCAATAAAAGCAGTCTCAGTTAAAATTGCATCCATTGTGGTTTCTCTTAATACCGCATAATTTTCTTTTTTTGCTCCTCGATCACGAAGACCATATTTTGTTAATACAGGATTGACAGCTGTATGCATTTTTTGTTGCTTTGCATATGCAGTGCTGCTATTGGATAACGCATTATAAATATAACTTTCAAAACCTGTACCCCCGCCGCTATTAATATGAAATGAAATAAAATAATCCGCACTGAAAGCATTAGCAATATTAGCACGTTCAGATAAAGAAATAAACACATCACTATCACGTGTCATTTTAATTGTAATTGGGTAATTTACCGTTAAAATGTCTCGAACGCGTCTAGCAATTTGAAGTGTTAAGTTTTTTTCTACTAAACCATTACCAACAGCACCAGAATCATATCCACCGTGCCCTGCGTCTATAACAAGTTTCATTTTATTGCCCCGCCCCTTTCTTGTAATATGTTTGCATTTCTACTCGTCCTATTTTATGTGAAATGTACAGGTTCTGTTACAATTGCAAATAAAAAAACCGCCTTATGTAAGGCGGTTTCTATCATCTTGCTTTAACCAATTTAAAATAAATATATACGATTGATAGTGAACATAACGTATGCAAAATAAAATAAATAAAAGTGCTATTCCAACACCACTATAAAGTAAACCAAACTTTAAAAAAACATTTACAAGTGGTGGAAAGTTCATTAAATTTTGTAATGTACTAAGCATACAAAATATAATGAAAAAGACAGGGATGTATTGTAATTCATACGGCTTTTTTTCCTTACTCATTCTTTTCCGAATGATTATATGACATAATTCTGCTACTATAAAGCACCCTCCAATTAATACAAGACCAGAAGTCATCGTCATACATCCACCTGCCTTATATTTATTGTATCGCATAAATAATCATCGTTATATTTTCTTTACATACTCTTCATCTTCTGAAGCAAAACCAAAACTCTCTATGAAAGACTTCGCCTTTTCTGTTAATTTCTCTTGTAGCACTTTTATTTCTTTCACATTTCTTTGTTTCATCATTTCTTCAAATGTAAAATACGTATTTGTACCATAACCGTAACCTTGGTAATCAAAATGAATAATTAGCTGTGATAAAACAGCCCGTTCCTCTTGTACACTATAATCTATTACACCAATATATGTATCATCAACTTTCACACAGTACTGTACCTTTTTCTCACCTAAACTATGCGATTTAAACATTTCTTTAACAACGCTTTCATTTTCTACAGTAACTTTCTCAAACGTAATCATATGTTGTCCATCCTTTTACTATTATTGTATCAATAATACTTCCTATTTATGAAAAAAACCTTAAGACCGTATGCGATCTTAAGGTTTTTCTAATTAAACTAAACTATACGCACGTTTTGTTTCTTCATGGAACTTATTCGTATCGTATTTATGCTCAACATAAATTTGGTGCCATACCATAAACGCAAGTACAGTCCAAATTTTACGGCTATAATCGCCTTTATCTGCACAATGTGCTTCCAGTAAGTTTAATACATACTGTTTGTCGATTAAATGCTCTGTCTTACTTTCGTTTATAATATTTATAGCCCAATCATGCATTTCGTCTTTTAACCAGTGACGAATTGGTACTGGGAATCCAAGTTTTTTACGATCTAATACGTGATCTGGAACGATTCCGCGTGCTGCTTCACGTAAAATAGCTTTCGTAGTTCCGTTAGCAATCTTAAATTCAGTTGGAATTTTAGATGCAACATCGAATACTTCTTTATCTAAGAACGGTACACGAAGTTCTAATGAGTTTGCCATTGTCATTTTATCAGCTTTTAATAAAATGTCACCGCGTAGCCATGTGAACATGTCAATGTACTGCATTTTACTTACATCATCATAATCTTTAATCTCGTTATACAATGGTTTCGTGATATCCATATAGTTAACACTTTCATTGTAATACTTCATTAATTCAGCTTTTTCTTCTTCACGGAAGATTTTAGCATTTCCATAGTAACGCTCTTCAATTGGTGTACATCCACGCTCTAGGAAGCTCTTACCTTTAAATCCTTCTTTAAGAGCACCACTTAATGCTTTTAGAACGCTCTTACCTGGGCTAGGAATGTAAGAGAACATTTTTAGTGAGTTTGGCTCACGGTAAATGTTATAACCACCAAATAGCTCGTCTGCGCCTTCACCAGAAAGAACAACTGTTACATGTTTACGTGCTTCTTTCGCAACGAAGTACAATGGTACAGCTGCTGGATCAGCTAAAGGATCATCCATATGCCAAATGATTTTTGGGAACTCATCCATAAATTCTTTCGCTGAAATGAATACGTTATGGTTTTTAACGCCTAATTTCTCAGCAGTTTCTTTCGCAACATCAACTTCACTGAAACCACGTTGCTCAAAACCAACAGAGAATGTTAAAAGATTTGGATTCATTTCTCTTGCGATAGAAGCGATGATAGATGAATCGATACCACCAGATAAGAATGAACCTACTGGTACATCACTACGCATATGCACTTTTACTGAATCATATAACACATCACGAATTGCTTGGATATGCTCCTCTTTCGTTGCACTTGAAGCATTGAAATAAGGTTTCCAGTAGCGATGGATTTCCATCTCTTTACCGATTTCTTTTACGAAATAATGACCAGGCTCGATTTTATTAACATCAATTGTTAAAGTTTCTGGCTCTGGACCATATTGGTACGTAAAGTAATGTTGTAGTGACGTTGGATTAACGCCTTTATCTTCCATCACATGCATAATACTTTTCTTCTCAGATGCGAAGAATGTAGTATCACCTTGTTGTGCGATGTATAAAGGTTTAATACCGAAGTGGTCACGTGCACCGAAAAGTTTCTTTTCCTCACGATCCCAAATCATAAATGCAAACATACCACGAAGGTAGTCTACACATTTTTCTTTCATATGTGCATACAATGCAATGATAACTTCTGTATCAGATTGCGTTGCAAACGTTGCACCTTTTTCAAGTAACATTTCACGTAATTCTACATAGTTGTAAATTTCACCATTAAAAATAATTACATATCGATCATTTTCATAAGTTAGCGGCTGATGTCCTGCCTCTAAGTCAATGATGCTTAAACGGCGGAAGCCAAATTGTACATGTTCATCACGAAAATATCCTTCGTCATCTGGACCACGGTGGAAAATCATCGTGTTCATATTTTCAAATTGATGTTTTTCTGTTTCTGAAAACTCTCTAGGGTTTTCACATAAACATCCTACAAAACCACACATACTTCTTACCCTCTTTCAGTTTTCATTCTGTCTCTATACTACTATATCAACCCTATTTATACTAGCATAATCAACTGAATATGGCGACCAAAAACTATAAAAAAATCACTCCATTTCACATTTTTAACAATTTTTTATGAAAACATGAAAACTAGGCACTCACCTTTCTCCGCTTTTGTCATATGATATTGCAAATTGATTTCTAGGAGGGAATACCATGAGTGAAGAAAAAAAAGATTCTTCTCGCCCACCGGTTCGTAATTACTTAAAGCAAATTGATGATTTCTTCGAGCAAACACCTCTTCGCAATGTAATCGCTGATTTAAATCATTTTTTCCAAAAAGGAAACCGTTTATTAACATTCCCTGTAGATTTATATGAAGTTGGTGAAGAACTCGTTGTTACAGCTGAACTACCAGGTATACAAAAAGAACAAATCCAAATTGAAATACAAAGTGAATACTTAAAAGTCTCTGTAAAAGAAGAGATACTTGAAGAGGAAGAAGAACAAACATCCCATAACTATTATCGCCGAGAACGTTCCATTTCAGAAGCATCAAGATTGATTAAATTGCCGTATTCAATTAATAAAAAAGCGGCAAAAGCTTCTTATCAAAACGGCGTATTAGAAATTCGGGCGCCGAAACTTCCCCAGCAACATGACATTTTATCGATAGACTAATGCAAAAAAATAAGGGTGCTATGCACCCTTATTTTTAACCCACTAATCGCTTCATATCACGTATAATGTCTTCGTATGGCGTATTACTAATGCCACTATACTTTTTCATTACTTTTCCGTTTTGATCAATTAAATAAAATGATGTCCCATGCATGACCTGACCGTTCTCCGGCTTATCTACAAGTGATTGGAAATTATCTTTTGAAAACTTTGTAATATCTTCTAACGAATACCCCGTTAATAAATTCCAGTTACTAGTATCCTCTGTAAACTTTTGAATAAAAGCTTTCAGATTTTCTGGCTTATCAAGGTCTGGATCTACACTAAATGAAACAAACTGAACGTCTAATTTCTCTTCTTTTGCCATCTTTTGAAGCTTGGCCATATTTGCAGTCATTGGTGGACAAACTGTCTGACAATTTGTGAACATAAAATCTGCAACCCAAACTTTCCCTTTTAAATCTTTTGTACCAAATTGCTTTCCATCTTGATTTGTAAATTGGAAGGTTTCTAAATCCCAATTTAATGGTTTACGAAGCTTTGAACCTGATTCACTACATCCAGCAAGTACAAAGAGACAAAATACAACCATAAGACCAATTATTTTTTGATAACGCTTCATTTATAAACCTCTTTTCTCTATCCTAAATTTAAATAGGTTATGTTTATAATAACAAAAGTTAACACTACGAGAAAATTGTTTACTACATTTGTTCACGAAATCGTACGAATTTACGTATGTTACTTCTTTATTTCAAGCGAATTACTAGACAAAATATATTTTTTTACTATTATTTCTCTAAATAAAAGTGATAAAACTAATTTTATTGTTACTTTTGTAAATACCTCTCCCTATTTTTTAACAATTCCTTAAACATTAATCCATGTTTTACACTGTATTCCTTAACAACATTTCGGTACAATACAAATACAACGATTTTAAATGAGGTGATGTTCATGGCAAAGCGCTATGAAAATATGGATAATGTTAGTACAAAAAAATCAATTCGCTCTTTTTTACGCTGGCGTAAAGAACGAAAGCAAAACAAAAAAGATTTTTCTTTCTTAGTAGAACAATCACCCGTTAAACAAAGTGCATTTTTGCAAAGTAATGTTGAAAAAACGACTATCACATGGATTGGGCATTCCACTTTTCTTATCCAAACGAATGGACTTAATATATTAACAGATCCAGTATGGGCTAATAAATTAAAGCTAGTTCCAAGACTTACAGAACCTGGACTCTCTATAGAAGCACTACCTAAAATTGATATTGTCCTTATTTCACATGGTCATTATGATCATTTAGATTTTTCAACTCTTCGTCAGTTGAATGATGATGTTCTATATCTTGTACCTATTGGATTAAAAAAATTATTTACTCGTAAGAAATTTAAACATGTAGAAGAGTATAAATGGTGGGAAAGTACGATAATTAACGAAGTTTCTTTTCACTTCGTACCTGCTCAGCACTGGACGAGAAGATTCTTATTTGATATGAATACGTCTCACTGGGGCGGATGGATTATTGATAATGAAACGACTATGGAAACCATATATTTTTGTGGCGACAGTGGCTATTTCCTAGGTTTCAAAGAAATTGGTGAACGCTTTTTAATTGATATTGCTCTTATGCCCATTGGCGCTTATGAACCAGAATGGTTTATGAAAGTATCTCATGTTTCACCTGAAGAGGCCGTGCAAGCTTATTTAGATTTAAACGCTACACATTTTATACCAATGCATTACGGAGCTTTTGCACTCGCCGATGAAACACCTCGTGAAGCAATAACTAGACTTCGAAATAATTGGAATTTGCGCATGTTACCGTGGGAACAACTGCATGTACTCTTTTTAGGTCAAACTTTTATTTATAGTAACGCAACAAATGATAAGCAAATAAACGAAAAAATTGAAACTTTACATGTGTAACCTAATGACTGATTTTCTATATCCAACATATAATATAGAAAATCCTATAGTGAAACTTTAATTAGTGGGATTTCTTCATCCCCACTGATTATTTGCCTTCACCAATCAAGCTTTTACGGGCAGCCCGCTACCTAACCTCTTTGCTCCAGCTAAATTTGAGGTAGAGAGTTTTACTGTCCGCAAATAGCGGGATAAAGGGTGTTTTCTATGAATGAATATTTACAGACTCGCTATATCATTAGCGGTAGTGCCTGTGTAGCTCTTCTTATTTCTTACTTTCTATTTACATAAAAAAGCTACTTGAAATATATTTTCAAGTAGCTTTTTTATTACTCTGCTAAATACATAAATCCGATTGCGCCCGGACCTGTATGAGTACTAATAATAGGCGTTGTATAGAAAATTTCTGATTGAGCAAATCCACTCACTTTTTCAACCGCCGCTTTCATACTTTCAGCTAAAGGAATTGCTTTCGCATGCGGAATTGCAACAGCTTTTACGACTTTTCCAGCCGTATCTTGCTCAAATAACTTAGCTAATGTTTTTACAATTTGGCCTTGGCTACGAACTTTCGTTACAGGATTATAAACACCGTCTTCAAGACTAGCAATTGGCTTTATATTAAGTAGCGAACCGATAAACGCTTTTCCTTTACCGATACGTCCACCCTTCACTAAGTTTTCTAATGTATCCACTACTACATATAAACGAGTATTCTTTCTTACTTCATCTACACGTTTTAAAATTTCTTCTAGTGAGCGTCCGTCATTTGCCATTTTTGCAGCTTCAATTACTTGATATGCTAAAGCATGTGTAATAAATTGAGAATCAACAACTGTTACTTTTGTATCAGTCATTGATGCAGCGCTATTTGCAGTTGCTACAGTACCGCTCATTCCACTTGTCATATGGATAGAAAGGACTTCGCTTCCATCTTCCCCTAGCTTGTCATACATTTCTACAAATGTACCCATAGCTGGTTGTGATGTTTTTGGTAATTCCTCTGATTTAATCATTTCTTCAATAAATTCGTCAGGTTGTAAATCAACGCGATCTAAATATGTTTGTCCATTTACAGAGATTGATAATGGTAAAACATGAATGTCATACTTTTCGATTACGTCTTGTGATAAATCTGCCGTTGAATCTGTTACAATTTTAATTTTTTGCATACTATACTTCTTCCCTTTCCAATACGCTCTCCTTGTTATTATACTAGTATTCCCATTGCTTTCAACAATTTGGAACGAAATTTCATCAAATTAATTATATTTTCATATCTAAAATGAAAAAGACAGAGTTTACTAACCCTGTCCGTACTTCGTATCATGCATTTTTTTCAAGGGTATTTGTTTTATATACATTTAAATAATCATTCCACTTCAAACAATTTTGTAAATATTCACGGAAAGAATACGAAAATCTTGGGTGTTTTTGTTTTTGAATTTTTGCAATAAATAATTGAAGACGAGACTGAATTAGAAACGATAATGGATGCTGTGCCTGTAGGACAGGGATTTCGAATATTTTAATGCAATCCCCTGTTGAATGAGTGAAATAAAAACTTTTCGTAATCACAATATCAATCCTCTTTTTCATTGGATTTTTGAACTTCCTCTACTTTGCGCTGTAACACGTTGTTTAAAGTGGAGTAAAATCAGACTTATATGATTTCTGTAGTCCTTATGGCTAGAAGATTTATACTCTATTCATCTCCACCTAATTCACCTTCCCGTCCTAAATATCTCTGAGACGGGAATCTCATTATCCATCAATTGTTTAATACATTTAGTATAAGCTTATAAAAGCGCAAAGTTTGTCTAAATTTTGGAGATTCTATAATTTTTTTCTTCTATATATTGTATACGTTTATAGCTATAGTATAACAAATAAATAAAAAAGTGCCTTTATAACGAGGCACTTTTCGACTGCATTTCTTCTCTTTTCTTTTTCCTCTTACTAACAACCTTTGATAACGCAATACTTACTTCATAAATACAAATAAGCGGCACTGCAACTAAACTATGAGATAAAAAGTCTGGCGGTGATATACAAGATGCAATGATAATTAATGCTACGTAAGCATACCTTCTTATTTTCATTAAAAATTCCGCCGTAAGTATTCCAATACTAGTTAAAAACATTACAACGACTGGCAATTCAAAAATCACAGCAAATGGAACTGTTAAATTAAGTACAAAATGAAAATACTTTTCTGTCGTAAACATCGTATTAAACATTTCATTACCTATCGTAGTTAAAAAGTGAAATAGAAACGGCATTACAATGAAATATCCAAAACATAAACCTGCGAGAAATAATATAGACAATACCGGTATATACATTATTGTCATCTTTTGTTCATTTGGATGTAAACCCGGTTTTACAAATAACCAAATTTGTATAGCAGCAAAAGGAATTGTACAAACGATAGCAAATACTGTAGCAATCGAGAAAAAAATCCACAATACATCACTTGGACCGAGAACAGTTAATTTCATTGGTAAATCTTTTACAAGCCAAAAATAAATATCCTTTGTAAAAGTAAATCCAATAATTAAAAATAGTACAAAGGATAACACCGTATATATTACTCTTTTTCGAAGCTCAACAATATGTTCTACTACGCTCATTTCCCGATCTTCCATCTCGTTCACCACACTTTATTTATCCATTACAAGGAAAATACACTACATTTTTTCTTTCTTTTCCTTTTCTTGAAATGCGTCATCTGTCAATTCTTTCGTTGATTTTTTAAACTCTTTTAACGTTTCCCCTAAAGCCTTCCCGATTTCCGGCAATTTTTTAGGTCCAAATAAAATGAGTACTGCTACTAAAATTAAAATTAACCCTGGAAAGCCAATATTTGAAAACATTTCCCCATCCCCTTTATTAGTAGTTTCCTTGTCCTACTATTACATAATTTTATTTTGTCAAAAAAGTTTGAAAACGTCAACAAATCCATTGTCTTTTGTCAAAAAAATTCAAAAATATAATCAATTATACAAATTTCATTTTCTATTGCTCTTGTGTATGATATGGTAAGGGAAATGACATATTATTTTATGATAGTAGAAAGGATTTGCATTATGACTGAAAAAATGACACGAATGACCCAATTTGTAAAAGAAGAAATTGCAAATGCAATTACACATGGTATCGGTGCCATTTTAAGCATCCCTGCCTTAATCATATTGATTATTCATGCTTCTAAGCACGGTACCGCATCAGCTGTAGTTGCATTTACTGTTTATGGTGTAAGCATGTTCTTACTGTACTTGTTTTCAACATTGCTACATAGCATTCATCATCCTAAAGTAGAAAAAATATTTACTATTTTAGATCATTCAGCCATTTACTTATTGATTGCTGGCACGTATACTCCTTTTCTACTTATTACACTTCGTGGCCCATTAGGATGGACGTTGCTTGCTATAATATGGACACTAGCAATCGGAGGTATCGTCTTCAAAATTTTCTTTGTACGTCGCTTTATAAAGGCTTCAACTTTATGTTACATCATTATGGGTTGGCTCATAATCGTTGCCATTAAACCACTTTATGAAAATCTAACTGGACATGGTTTTTCACTACTTTTAGCAGGTGGAATTTTATATTCTGTCGGAGCTATATTCTTCCTTTGGGAAAAGCTACCTTTCAACCATGCCATATGGCACCTGTTCGTTTTAGGTGGTAGTGCGATGATGTTCTTCTGTGTACTCTTTTATGTCTTACCTACAGCATAATAAAAAAGGATTCAGCTTACTATAAGCTGAATCCTTTTTTATTACTTATGTAATTGTGATGCGATAACTTCCTGTGTATGCTTCGTTAATTCTTTAATATCCATATTCGCATAATCTTCAGGTGTAATCGGCTTAGAAATTGTTACTGTTGCATGAGCTGACTTCATACGATTTCCATTCGCTTCAAACATCTTATATGTACCATCTAACGTTACAGGTAAAATTGCTACACCTGACTTTACTGCCAGATGAAAACTACCAGCCTTAAACTCTCCAACTTCGCCACCCTTACTTCTCGTTCCTTCAGGGAAAATTACGATAGAATGTCCATTCTTTAATAGTTCAATTCCATCTTTAATCGCTTGAAGAGATTGACGACGATCGCTACGATCCATAAATACACAATTCATAAGTTCCATCCAAGTTGGTACAACTGGGAACTTTTTAATCTCTGCTTTTGAAACGAATCCAATTGGTTTATTTAAGTAACCTAGTAAAACAGGGATATCCATATTACTTTGGTGATTACTTACAACTAGTACTGGCTTGTCTTTCGGAACATTTTCAAGTCCTTTCACTTCTACTGCCCCTCCAGCTACACGTACCATTTTCTTACCAAACCAATTTGTCGTTTTATACACAGCATTATCTTTTTCTTTTGGCGCCATCGTATTTACTTGTCTTTTAAGACGCCACATTCTCGGTGTAATCGCAATTACGATTAAAATTAAATAAAAGATTTTAAAAAACGTTTGAATCATACAGAACCCCCACCTATTATCATTCCGACCTTCATTATACTAGACAAACGAAGGAAAAAGAAGAAAAAAAGTCCAAACAGCAAGTGTTTGGACTTTTTAAGCATTCTATATTAGAAACGTTTTGCTAATTCACGAGCATTAGCAATTGCTGCTTCTTTAATTTCTTGTGCTTTTTCAGGGTTTGCATTCATACCTTCAACTGCGATATATTCAGTATCATTTACACCGATAAATCCTAATACAGTCTTTAAGTGATTGCGACCGAAGTCTACAGCTGCGTATGCTCCTTCAGAATATACGCCACCTGTTGCCTGAATGTGAAGTGCTTTTTTACCTTCTAATAAGCCGACTGGACCATTTTCAGTATATTTGAATGTTTTACCTGCGATTGCTACGTTATCTAAGTATGCTTTTACTACTGGTGGATAGCTAAAGTTCCACATTGGAGTTACGAATACATAACGATCTGCATTCATAAATGTTTCTAAGTTTGTGTTCATTGCTGCTACTTTTTGTTGTTGAACTTCAGTTAAAGCTTCAAAGCCTTCACCTGCTGCAAATTTACCCCAAGCAGCAAATACATCTGCATCAATTGCTGGTACTGTAGTATTGAATAAATCAATTGTTACAACTTCGTCTTGTGGATGTTCATTTTTATAAGCTTCGATGAAAGCTTCCCCTACTGCCATTCCGAAAGAACCTTCTGCTGAATTTGGATTTGCTGTAATAAATAGTACTTTTGTCATTGTATTCTCTCCCTTTTTTCTCTTTATCTTTAATTCAAGATTTATTTTTTAAAAGTTAACAACTTACCTTATGTAAGTATAATACAAAAAGTTTTAATCAATGTCAATAAAAAATAGCTACTTTTTTTTCGTAAGTTAATGATTTACTTTGTTTCCTTAAAATTTAGTATACAGATATTCAGAACTCTTTCATATAAAAAGGCTACCTCTACAACTTATAGAGATAGCCTTCTATTACATATTATTTTTGAAATACATGTTTTACTTTTTCAGCTGGAATATTACTTCCGCCTCTACCTTTTACATCTTCAATCATCATTGTAATGACCATATCTGGTGAATTTAAATCAAATGCAGCGAACCAACCTAGTTCTTTTCCTTCGGCCTCTTTTGATACTTTTAATTCCGCTGTACCTGTTTTTCCAGCAAGAGTCATGCCATCAATTTTAGCAATTTTCCCTGTACCATCTGGATCATTAATTACTTTCGTCATTGCAGTTTTTAATATATCCTGATTTCCTTTAGAAATTACATTTTCTTTCCAAGCTTTTGGTTGTTTATCTGTTTTAATAATATACGGTGACGGAATCGCTCCATCATTTACAATTGGCGCATACGTTAAAGCTAAATGAAGAGGAGTCATTAATACTTGTCCTTGTCCATATCCTGTATCTGCCATTTGAATATCATTTTTAATGCCGTCATTTGCAATTTTAGAAGCAGGGAATCCATATTCAATTGGTAGTTTCTCATCGAATCCGAATTTTTTTGCTTCACTCATAAACTTGTCTTTTCCGATTTTTAAAGCTTCTTGTGCGAAGTAAATATTATCCGAGTATTTCATCGCCTTATCAAAATCAATCGGATTTGCATCTTTCACACGCGTTACATAGTAATTACCCCAAGAAGAATCTTTTGTCCATTTTAATCCTTCAATTTTCAACTCTTCTTTTGGATCAATCGTTTTCGTTTCAAGACCAATTGCAGCTGTAATAGGTTTAAATACAGAACCTGGTACCGACAATTGTGTAAAGCGATTTGTCATTGGTTTTTTCGGATCATTATTCCAAGCTTCGCGTTGTGCCTTCGATGTCCCTCGTGCAATTATATTAGGATCATATGCTGGACTACTTACTAGTGCAATTGTTTCTCCACTTTTCGGATTAATTGCTGCACTTGAACCAGCTTCGCCCTTCATTTCATTATACGTTTTTTCTTGAACAACACTATCAATAGTTAAAGTTACATTTTCTCCATCAACAGCATCTGTTTTTGCTAAATTTTTAATTTCTTTTCCTTGCGCATCTTCTACAAAGACACGGCCACCTTTTTTACCGCGTAGCTTTTCCTCTAATACTTGCTCTAAGCCAGCTTTACCAACTGGGTCATCAGCTTGATAGCCTTTCTTTTGTAGCGTTTTTAAATCTTCAGCATTTACCTTTCCAATATAACCAGTCAGATGAGCTGCCGCTTCCCCTAACGGATATGTACGAACATTTACAGGTTTTGTTGAAACACCTGGTAAATCAATGTACGTATTTTGTGTTGCCCCTTCAGGCAAAATTCCAATTGGTACGAGATACCCTGGTTTTACCCATTTAGCAGCTAATTTTTGATCAATTTCTTCTACAGACATATTTAATAACTTCGCTACTGTTTCTTTCGTTTGCGGAGCAGTATCGCCTAACTTTTCAGGAATCAATCCGATTTCAGAAGCTTTCCCATTCGTTGCAAGACCTTTTCCATTACGATCGTATATTTCACCACGTTTTGGCTGTGTTGTCTGCATACGCACTTTACTATCTTTCGTCATGCCAGGGAAAATAAAATCAGGAGTCCAATCTATTTTCCAAGATTCTTTATCTCCATCTTTTTCTTTCACCATTTTTGCTTCATGACCAAATGTGATTTTACCACCAACTGTATCCATGCTTACTTTAAAAGGAACAGGACCTTCATCTTTTTTATCTTCTTTTACTTCCCCTGTTTCTACCTTTAAGTCTTTCACTTCGATACCAGAATAAATTTTTTCATATTTCTCAGTAAACTCTTTCTTTGAAATATCTTTTTTTGCATTTTTTGATAGTTGATCATACATATCTGCAAATTTTTGTTTATTCCACGCTTTTACATATGTATCAAACGCTTCTTGTGGTTTTTCTTCTTTACCACATCCAACTAACATGAATGTTAAGCAAAGAAAAAGAATCCCCCATATCTTTCTCAATCGATTCTCCTCCTCTTTCTATATTAGTACTTTTGAAAATTTTAGCATTTTTACATGCTACCTATCATTATAGCACTATCGAATCTCATCTATAAACTTATATTGGTGAATACAAATAAAAAGATTGATGTGAATTCTCACATCAATCTTTTTTATTATTGTTGCTTCTCATATACATGGTAATAATACGTATACGGGTTTTTTTCATCCGTTAAACCTTTTTCTACAAAAATCTCTTTCCAATTTGTCATATCCATTTCTGGGAAGAATGTATCTCCTTCAAATGCATAATGGATTTTTGTTATATATAACTTGTCTACATAAGGTAAAAAGAGATCGTAAATTTGCGCTCCGCCAAAAATAAAAATCTCTTCTTCATTTTTACATAGTTCAAATACTTCTTCTACAGAATGAACAACTTCACAGCCTTCAACATGATACCCTTCATTACGAGTTACAATAATATTACGTCTTCCAGGCAGTGGTCTACCAATCGCTTCATAGTTCTTTCTTCCCATAATAAGCGGGTGGCCCATCGTTGTTTTCTTCACGTATTGTAATTCACTCGGTAAACGCCAAGGTAAATTATTATCTTTACCAATTACTCTATTTTCGTCCATCGCGACCATAAATGAAACAATCATTTTTTCATCTCCTCTACAATTATACTGCAACCGGTGCTTTAATTGCTGGATGCGGATCGTATCCTTCAATCGTTAAATCTTCCATTTCAAAATCAAACACAGATTTCACATCTGGATTTAATGTAAGTTTCGGGAATGGACGTGGTTCACGTGCCAACTGCTTTTCTACTTGTTCAAAATGATTTGTATAAATGTGTGCATCTCCAATTGTATGAACAAATTCTCCTACTTCAAGACCACATTCATGTGCAATTAAATGTGTTAGTAGTGAATAACTTGCGATGTTAAATGGAATTCCAAGGAATATGTCACCACTTCTTTGATATAGCTGACAAGAAAGTTTTCCGTCCGCTACATAAAATTGGAATAATGTATGACAAGGCGGTAATGCCATACTCGGTACGTCTTCAGGATTCCAAGCAGAAACGATTAAACGACGTGAGTCTGGTGTTTTTTTAATCATTTCAATTACATCTTTTAATTGATCAAGTGTCTCACCAGCTGTCGTTTTCCAAGCACGCCATTGTTTACCGTAAACGTCTCCTAAATAACCATATTTATTTGAGAACTCATCATCTTCTAAAACGTTCTTTTTAAACAATTCCATTTGCTCATCGTACTGTACTTTAAATTCTTCATCTTGTTGTGAGCGAAGACCAAAATCAGTCATGTCAGGACCAGTATACTCATCACTTTCTACCCAGCTCTTAAACGCCCATTCATTCCAAATGTTATTATTATGCTGCAATAAATAGCGAATATTTGTATCACCTTTCATAAACCAAAGTAGTTCACTTGCTACAAGGCGAAATGGTACTCTTTTTGTCGTTAATAAAGGAAATCCTTTGCTCAAATCAAAACGCATTTGATATCCAAATACAGATACAGTTCCTGTCCCTGTACGATCTTCTTTCTTCGTACCATGTTCCATTACATGGCGGCATAAATTTAAGTATTCATTTTCAGCATGTTTCATATGTAGGAAAACCTTCTTTCAATCGTATATGGAATTTATCATAACATGAAAAATGGTAAATTTAATAATCTTAATTAATAAAATTTCTTGCGCTAATTCTTACAAAATTATTAACTTTCCATATTTTAAAAGGTTTTCATTTTCTATTACCGAAAGTATAGTGCGGTAGATCAAAATTTATATTTGGAGGTTAGAAATATGTCTAAAATTGAAACACCTGTTATGACTTCTTTACAAACCACGGTTGAAAAAATGATGAAGGATTTAAATGTTCCTGGTGTTGCTGTCGCTGTTATAAAAGACGGTGAAGTTATTCTTTCAGAAGGTTTCGGCTATCGTAATATAGAAACAAAAGAGGCTGTTACACCGAATACTCGATTCGCAATCGGTTCCTCAACGAAAGCGTTTGGTACACTTTCATTAAGCTTGTTAGCACAGCAAAAAAAGTTTAATTGGGATGCTCCTGTCCCGTCTTATATACCTAACTTTACTTTATCTGAACTACTTGCTAGCTCACAAGTTACAGGACGGGATTTAGCTTCTCATCGAACTGGAGTGAGTCGTCATGAGGCTCTTTGGTACAGTTCTTCCTTATCTCGAAAAGATCTCGTTGAAAAAATAAAACATTTACCACTTGATGCACCGTTCCGGACTGCATTTCTATATAACAACTTAATGTATGCAACAATTAGCTACATTGTTGAAAACATTACAAATCAAACGTGGGAGCAATACACTACAGAACATATTTTAGAACCTTTAAATATGAGACATACAAACTTCTCTGTTAACGATTCACAAACTACAGATGATTACGCTTTACCTTACATTGAAAATGACGGTGAAATAAAAGCAGTTCCATTCCGTAACATCGATACAGTTGGCGCTGCTGGGTGTATTAATTCCACAATTGAAGATATGGCAAATTGGGTACTTCTCCACTTAAATGAAGGAAAATTTGGAGATCATGAATTAATCTCCTCTGAATTATTACAACAAATGTATACACCACACAATTCAATTCCAGACCAACCGGTTTTATCACTCCCTGAATCTCCATTAAATAGTTACGGTCTTGGTTGGTTTATTAGCGCTTATCGTGGTAAAAAAGTGATTCATCATGGCGGTAATATCGATGGATTTTCAGCGCTTGTTTCATTCATACCAACAGAAAACATAGGCCTTGTCATTTTAACGAATGCTGGAGGAACATTACTTCCTACTTATCTCGCTAATCAAATTTATGACGAACTACTTGAATTAGAATCCATTGATTGGCATAAACGTGCTGTAGAAGATACTAAAAAAATGAAGGAAATGATGAAAGAAGCAACTGAATCCCTCCCTGAACAAATTAAAGGGACTACACCTTCGCACAAGTTAGAGGATTATACTGGTACTTTTGAACATCCTGCATACGGAACATTACAAGTATACAAACGAGATGATTCGTTATATGTACAATTTATGGAAATGGATATTCAATTAGGGCATCATCATTACGACATCTTCTCCACAAAAGTTGACTTATTCCAAATGAAAATGAGCTTATTATTCGCTTATGAAATGAATGTAAGTGGTGAATTCCCATCCCTTCAGTTACATGTACCAGCTACATTAAGTACTCAGCCGCTTACATTTAAGAAAATTAAATAAGTATTTTGATGGTAAAAAATAAAGGTAGGTGCGAATCACACCTACCTTTTCTATGTCATATCAATCTTATCTGGTTGAAACCAAATTGGCTTCGATAACTCAAAGTTATTATGATCCTCTAAAACTATAGTAAGACGCTCTAACATATCATCTAACATATGCGGCGCTGCTAGTAATGTCCAGACAACTGAGGAGAAAACTGTCATGCCAACGTACACCGCATATAAATTCCAGAACTCCTCTGGTATTCTCCCATTAAAATATCCTTCTATTTGTCCGATTGAATACGGAATACTAATATCCCTTGCAAACAGTGCAATTTTTACGAAATCATGAATTGGGTCGCCCCAGTCGTAGCCATTAAAATCAACAACACCTACATATCTCGCATCACGTACAATTATATTTTCTAAGTGAAAATCATCGTGTTGAAATCGATTCGGGCGGTTCTTTAAATATATTTCATTTTCTTCAATAAACTTTATGATTTTATCATCATTTTTTATGTTTATTCCGCATGTTTTATATGCCTCTACATATTTACTATGTTTTTTCATAGCTCTTTCATACCATGGAAGTATATTATTAGGAGCTTCATATGTATGCATTTTTGCTAAATCTTTTCCTGCCTCTATACCAATATCATATTGTTCTTTTGGTGAATACGTAGGCAATAGCTTCTTCGCATCTTCCCCTTCTAAATATGAAAAAATACTATAGCATACACCTTCTTCTTCCAATATACCTATTTCAATTGGCCTTTGTGCCTGTACGTTACGTTTTACCATTTCATTTAAAATTTGAAACTCTATTTTCTTTCTTTCATACTCTTTTATATCGCCTGTCCGAAATAAATATTTTTCATTATTTGCATTCGTAATTATATATTTCTTATCTGGAGAGAAACCTTTAGAAATTTCTTCAATATTCGCTGCATCTTTTACTATTTGTATATTGCTTTGCCGTGCTGTAATTATCTTCATATCTATTCCCCTTACATTTCTGCATTTGGTGTATAGGCAACTTCTACAATAAATCCATTCGGATCGTAAAAATCAATCGTATAGTAACCTTCCGAATAATGATTCATTTCAATTGGACCACGTATTACCTTCACTTTCGTACTAGAAAGAAAATCTGCTACTTCATCAACTACTTCTCTATGAATAGCTTGATAACAAATATGTCTAGGCCCTAACGTCCTTACAATTTCCTCATCTACTTCTTTAAAGTATATTTCACTTTCTCCTGTGCTATATGCTACTTCATTTAACTTTCTCCACCCAATTATGGAAAACAACTTATTATAAAAAGAAATGGACTCCTCTAAATTTGCTACCCAAAATTCAATATGATGAATGCCTGCTCGCAGTGTATTCATATTAAGAATACGCTCCTTGTACTACTTGCACAATTTCCATCGGCTTATGAACCATGTAATCTGGTGCATCTTTTTTCACTGTTTCAATAACATCATATCCCCAAGATACCCAAATTACGTTCACTCCAGCCTTTTTACACGCTGCTACGTCTCGCTGTTCATCACCGACATATAACATATCTTTCTCTGTTATCTTTTTCGATTTTAAAAATCTTTTTATCATCTTGTCTTTACCGAACAAATTTTTAGAACAATACACTTCTTGTATATTTTCTATATCATTCTTTTGTAAAAACGCCCGAATATGCTCTTCTGAGTTCGATGATATGACTGCAATTCCGTAGCCTTTTTTATGTAGTTCATCTAATACTTCCTTCATCCCATGGAACAAAATAAGATCTTTTATAGCAGGTTGATACAATTTATAAAACTCCAGCGCTAATATCGGTAATTTATACAGTGGTACATCGAGTTGTTTACATCTCTCCGCCATCGTTAACTTGCGTAAATACTCAATTTCTTCTTCTCTTACCGTTTTATATCCGTGCTTTTCAGCAATTTGATTATAAATTGGTACAAATATATTTTGTGAATCTACTAATGTGCCATCAAAGTCAAAAACAATATATTTTTGCATTCCCATACTCCCTTTGCTTCTTTTTTCTAAACCTATGTTATTCAACAACATGGTTGTCTGTCCCTTCTATAAAAATAAAAAAGAACAAGATTTTCTCTTGTTCTTTTTAAGAAAGCCATTTCGGCGGTACATTCGTATTCCAATAAATATTTCCTAACTCATGATGTCCTGAGTATCCATCATCAAAACGATGATAATGGAAATTAAAATAATAACCATCTTGCGGTGGATGATCTCTTCTTACATGGAAACGCAATAAATCATTTCCTGATTTCGTATCGTAGACATGAAAAATCTTTTCATTATTCCCACCAGCTGGTTTTTGAGAAATCGCTAATGATTGTAGTGAATCTTCTGGTACATCACTAGCAAGCTCAGCAATTGCCTCTTCAATCTTTGGTAATATTACATCTTTAAATTCATCTTCAATTACTGGACCAATTTTAGTACCAAACTTTTGCATCGACTGCTTCTCTGCTTCTTGCATCGCATAAGTAATAAAAGTATCGGTGGTTAACCTGTCATTCGTTTCTTCATATGTATAGGACGTACTCTCCAAACTTTGTTGCCCAGCTGTGCTCGTAGGCTTGTCCGCAGCTTTGGCATTATCAAGCAATATGGAAGGAGGCGTCACTAAACCAAATGTAAATACGGTAATTAATGCGACTAAGGTTTTTCTAAACCAATTTGGCATTTATGTTCCCTCCCCTTTCACTCATTATTTTTTATATAACGGTGGTTTCTTCTATTATACAAAATGATTGTAATTTTTGCACTTTACAATTTTGTTAACGTTCACATATTTTTCACTTGAATATGAAATTGTAAGATTTCATACAATATTAATACCACGATATTGAGGAGGCACTTGAATGACTTTAGATGTCATGTATTCCGCCGCAAGCATACTCGTTTTAGTATATTTTATTTATCAATGTGTTACAGACTAGAAAAAGAGCCGTCAATGGCTCTTTTTTAATGGTAGAAATACAATCCATACAATTAATAAAATAAAAACAACGCTGCCTACCACAGCTGGCAATAAATAAAACTGTGAAAGTATAACTATTCCATATAAAAGTATTGCTGGTAGTAGTAAATAACGATCTGCCTTCCATCTTAACAATAGTAATTTCCCTTCATCACAATATAAACGAAGAAACATCTTATTCGTAAATTCATTCCAATAATCACGTGCATAGCGAGAAATTGCAACTACAGCAAATACGAGAACAATAGCTGCAATCCACCTTGGAGTCATAATTATACTTGCAGTACTGATACATACAATTTGAATATAAAATATTCGTGCAGTACTTGTACGGAAAAATTCTTTCAAAAAAGATTCGACAATACGAGAATCAGCTTTTTTCCCTAAAAGTCTTTTAGAGCGCGGAAACATCCACGGTTTTTTATTCGAACTACTCGGTTTAGCCGCATGACCACCAACTTGCATAATTCCGCTCGTCCAGCGCATGCTTTCCTCCTTTTCTTTCTCGATTTCTTTAAAAAAGAACTTTTTATAATTCATTTTCTCTTTTACTAATACACTACTTAAGAAAATTACTAGACCGATAAATAAAATTGAATACAACGGATTTTTATAAATAAAAAATAAACTAATTCCAAAAAAGGACACGCTCATAGAAAATACTACATTTTTTACAATCCATAAAACCCATCGTTTCCCCACATGTACATGAACAAATCTCGTTAACAACGACAACATAAATCGAAATATAGTAAAGAATACCCAAAATAATAGGACTTGTATCTCTGTTACTTCGATACTTTTCATCAACACCGGTAACATAATAACGACTACTATTATATTCGTTATCACTATTCGAACAAATGTGTACATCATGCCATACTGGACTAATTTTCGCATATGTGTTGCATACGAAATTAAAAATAAACTATCCGCTTGCTCAAAAAATGAACGAACTCCTCTTGGATATGTTACTAGATAAAATGCGAGTAATCCTAATCCGAAATAAATCGTCTCTTCCGTTGATAATTCATTTATCCATAGCGATCGATAATAGATTCTCATAAATATAAGTGCTGGAATAATAATATATAATGCGACTGTCCAATCTGTTACCGAACGTATAGACTTCCATTTCCGCTCAAGTTCATGGCGTAATCTCTTATAAAATTGTTGTTTAATCATGTTGTTCACGCCTTACAATTACATCAAAGCAGTCTAATAATGAACTACCCGGCATTTCCGCTAATATTTGAATAGATTCTAAATGTCCATCTGCGACTAATGTACCTTGTGAAATGAGTAAAAATCTTTCACAAATTTTTTCAGCAGTATCTAATACGTGCGTACAAAGTAAAATTCCTGCCCCGCGCTCTTTTTCTTTATATAAATAATTTAAAAACTCTTTCGTAGCTACCGGATCTAAACCGATAAAAGGTTCGTCAATGATATAAAAATCTGGCTCAGTTAAAAACGCCAATATTAGCATCGATTTTTGTTTCATGCCTTTTGAAAACTTTGATAAATACTCATGTTTATGCTTATTCATTCGAAAAGTATGTAATAATTGTTCCGCTCGTTCTTCCCAACTTCCCATTTCACTTCCACGAGCTGCCATTAATAATTCAATATGTTCCCAGAGCGTCAAGTAATCATAGTATGTTGGATGTTCTGGTACGTATGCATACGGATTTTTCTTTTCACCGAATGATATTTCACCGTCCATATTTACAAGTAATCCGAGTATCGTTTTAATCGTCGTACTCTTCCCAGCACCATTTGCTCCAATAAGAGCAACTAGTTCACCTTTTTCGATAGAAAAAGCTATATCATGAATTATTTTTTCGCCTATTTCATATCCAGCTGAGCGGATATTTACTTTTAACATGCATTCCCCTTCTTTCCATTTCTAATACAATCAAGGAAAAGAATAACATATAACTATCTATATATCATTATAAAATATTTATTTTCATAGCAGGAAAAAACATTTTTTAACAGAATATTAAATGTTTGATTACATTTTATTGGAGTGGATAATATGTCTTTTCAAATTCGTGAAGCAACGATAGATGATATAGACGCACTTTGTTCTTTAACGAAAGAATTAAAAGGTTCCTCTATTTCCTATGAAGATATGAACAACCGATTACAATTCGTACAAATGAGTCCGTTTGATTTTTTATATGTTTACGAGGAAGAAGAAGCTATATTTGGATTACTTGGATTTCGTATACGTGAAAATTTAGAAGATGTAACACGTTATGGAGAGATTTCAATTATTAGCGTTGATTCTAACATACGACGGAAAGGCATTGGACAAGTGTTGATGGATTATGCCGAGCAATTAGCAAAGAAACATAATTGCATTGGCACATGGCTAGTTAGTGGAACAAAAAGAGTAGAAGCTCATCCTTTTTACAAAAAATTAGGATATGAAGTAAATGGCTACAGATTTGTAAAACATTTTTAAACTACTTATAAATTGAAGGGACTATAACTATGACAAACATTAAAGCAATTTTCATTGATCGTGACGGTACAATTGGTGGTGACACTACAATACATTATCCAGGATCTTTTTCATTATTTCCATTCACAAAAACATCCTTGCAAAAACTAAAAGCTAAAAATATAAAAATTTTCTCTTTCACAAATCAACCTGGTATCGCAGATGGAATTGCAACTGTAGCCGATTTTGTACAAGAATTAGAAGGCTTCGGTTTTGATGATATTTATGTATGTCCTCATAAACACGGTGATGGTTGTGAATGCCGTAAACCAAGTACAGGCATGCTGCTTAAAGCAGCAAAAAAACATGGACTTAATTTAACACAATGTGCTGTAGTTGGTGATCGCTGGACTGATATTGTTGCAGGAGCAAAAGTAAATGCGACTACGATTCTAGTCCGAACAGGCGCTGGGTATGATGCTTTGCATACGTACCGAGACAAATGGGCACATATTGAACCAAACTACATTGCAGATAACTTTGAAGATGCAACGAACTGGGTTTTAAATCAACTATAATACAAATGAAGTTTTTGATTCACTCGAAATAATTTAAAACATAGTTTAAATAGCCTTTTTGGCAAATAATTGTCTTCCACAAAACGGATCACCTCAAAAGGTAGCAAGTTCCCTTTTGATACGCAAACATTGCAATTCAAATTATATTTTTTATTAGTAACAGCAATTAACGTAAAGAAGGAATAGCTTAGTGGCTATCCCTTCTTTATTGACTTCTATTATTTACATTTGTTATCTGTTTTTATTGAGTATTCTCATCGTTTTTATACTCCAAAACATCCCCTGGCTGACACTCCAAAGCTTTACATATCGCTTCTAATGTTGAAAAACGAACCGCTTTTGCTTTCCCATTTTTCAAAATAGAAAGATTCGCCATCGTAATTCCAACCTTCTCCGAAAGCTCCGTTACACTCATTTTTCGTTTTGCTAACATGACGTCAATATTAATAATGATTGTCATATCCGCCACCTCAGACCGTCAAATCATTTTCTGATTTTATGTTAATTGCCTCTTGTAGAAGTCGTTGGAGGATAGCAGCAAAAACGGCGATAACGAGCGAAGCAAAAACGATAATGAGTCCCACTAGCCCAATAGGAGGGTCCATTTTTTTCGCTATAAAATGAAAAAGTGGCAAACTTAATACATACAAACCACTGATTGTAATTGCACAGCGCTTTATATTCTTTAACGCCTTTACTGATAATTCCGAGAATGCTGTGTTCTCATCAATGTACTGTAAAAGATTGAAAGCCTGATAAAGAGCAACGTAAAAAGGCACAGCTGCTCCATACATCACAATGAAAACAAGATATTTCATCGGAGCAATATTAGGATACAAATTTGCTGCGAAATTCGCCATTTCCGGCACTAAAAATATGCATAAAGCAAGTACTGAAATTCCAGCAAGAAAAATAATTACTTTTAAGAACGTTGTTAAACTTCGTTTAAGATTCATTTACAATACCTCACTTATTTAATGGCAACATAATTTTATCACAACATTTATTGTTTAACAATAAATAAATATCGTTTTATTTTCGTCATGTTTTTTAATTTAGGCAAAAATAAAAAAGAATTTCTCATTACAAAGAAATTCTTTTTCTTGAAAATGTCTCTTTCAACTTAATTTTTTAAAACGTTAATTCGTAATGGAAATAACGATTATCTCTCAAATAACCATTTTCAGCGTATAATCGTTGTGCTGATAAATTATCAATCTCCGTTTGCAGCTTTACACCTTTTGCTCCATTTTCTAATGCGTATTCTTTAGCAGCTTCTAATAATTTTTTACCTGTTCCGGCTCCACGCTTCGCCGCTTGTACAAATAAATCATTTAAAATCCATAATTCTTTCATTGAAATAGAAGAAAATGATGGATATAGTTGCGTGAACCCAATATATTCGCCGTCTTCAACTGCTACGAAAATAACAGACTCTTTTTTCTCAATTCTATTTCGTAAAAATACTTTTGCCCCTTCTAAATCAGAATCTTGCCTATAAAACATGCGATAGTTATTAAAAACTGATGCTAGTCCATCTAAATCTGCAATTGTTGCCTCATATATTCTCATTTTACTCCATTCCCCTTCCAATACTGTCTCATTATATCCGTTGCCCATTTAGGCTGGTGTATTTCTTCTGTCAGCATAAACTCTTTCATTATTGGTTTTATATCCAATATAGGAGTGCCATCAATAGCATCTAATCCCTCAACAATAATTGATTTACCTTCTCTTTTGATCACCTTTACAATTGTTACACCTATACGATTTGGGCGATTTTTCCCGCGCTGTGCAAAAATACCTACTTCAGGATAATCCTTATTATTTCTAGGATGTCTAGCAAAATACTGAATTTGCTCGTCAGTTACTTTATGAAAATAAAAAACAACTTCAATATGAGAAAAATCTTCAACCCCTTGTATACTCTCTTCTGCATACATTTCAGTTAAAGTTATACGAGATCTTACTTCTCCCCACTCATCATCTTTTATTTCCTTTCTTTCATTATGTACAAATGCGATTGGTTGAACTGAAAACATACGCATTCCCCCTTAAATGTAACCACTTACATTATAAAATATTTTCTGAATGTTTTCCAGATATACGAATAAAGTTTACATAATATAATTATACTCTATCTAGAGCTACCTTGACTGCTTCAATTGCATGTATATGAGTTGTATCAAATATCGGGACAGATACGTTTTCTTGCTTTATTAATAACCCTATTTCTGTACAACCTAATATGATTCCCTGTGCTCCTTTTTGCACTAACTCTTCGATGACTCTTTTATAATATTCTCTAGATTGAGATACTATTTTTCCTAAACATAATTCTGTATATATTACTTTATTTATTTCTTTTCTATTTTTTTCTGATGGTACTATTACTTTTATATCATGCTCTTCAATACGTGACTTATAGAAATCTTGCTCCATTGTATATTTAGTTCCAAGCAGACCAACCTTTTGAATGTCTTTTCTTTTAATTTCTTTTGCAGTTGCATCAGCAATATGTAAGACTGGAATATCAATTTTGGCCTTTATTTTTCCAACTACCTTATGCATTGTATTTGTACAAATGATTATAAAGTCTGCTCCTCCCTTTTGTAATGAATATGCCGCATTCCCTAGAATTTCTCCAGCACCATCCCAATCTCCGCTAGACTGACATCGTTCAATCTCTTCAAAATCCACACTATTAATCAAACATTTTGCTGAATGTAGCCCTCCTAATCTCTCTTTTATTTCTTCATTAATAATTCGATAATATTCAGAAGTTGATTCCCAACTCATACCACCTATAAGACCTATCGTTTTCATATAAAAACACCTACCTAAACTTTTTTTATAAAACTAATAACAACGTTTTATTATGTATATTATACACAATAAAACAAGACTTTAAGTTTGGAATATAAAGTCTTGTTTTAACGTAAATAATATAGAATAATTGTACTTTCATTTCCAAGGAAATTTTTATAGAATATTCTGAAATTAATAATCTGATATTTTTATAAATTCTTTATACTTATAATTAAAACACTCTCGATACAACTCTTTGATTTCATCATATGATGGAACACGTGGGTTATTAGCTGGGCTACCACTTTCAATTGCATCTGATGCCATTTTAGAGATAGCATTTTCAAATTCAATTTCATCGATACCGTATTCTTTTAAATTTGGAATACGAAGATCATAGCAAAGCTTTTTTATTTCCCCAATCGTGTAGTCTGCTACTTCCTCATCAGAATTCGAATACAAATCCTTATTTAAGTTACGTCCAATTTTTGCTAACCTTTTCACTGCACTTGTTTTCGTAAACTCTAACACTGTAGGTAATAGTATGGCATTTGATATTCCATGCGGTACATGAAATAATGCTCCCACTGGCCTTGACATTCCATGAACTAATGTAACTGATGCATTCGAAAATGCAATTCCAGCTTGTAAGGAAGCAATCATCATCGCTTCTCTTGCCTCCATATTATGTCCATCTTCATATGCTATACGTAAATATTTCATAATACTTTCAATAGCTGAAAGAGCAAGTACATCTGTAAGTGGTTGTGAAAATTTAGAAATATAAGCTTCAATCGCATGACATAACGCATCTATTCCTGTTGCTGCCGTAATTTGTGGTGGTAACGAACTTGTCAAAACTGGATCTATAATTGCTACTTTCGGTATAAAACTAGGATGCTTCATCATCATTTTTACATCTGTTTTTTTATTCGTAATTACTGCTACACTTGTAACTTCCGAACCAGTACCAGAAGTTGTTGGAATTGCAATAAGTGGTAGTGAATTGTTTTCTATTTCAATATCCTTTTGGACATAATCCTCAACTTCTCCACCATTTTTATATAAAACCGCTACCGCTTTCGCAGCATCAATACAACTTCCACCACCAATACCGATAATAAAATCGCACTTTTCCTCTTTACAAAGAGATAACGCTTCTAATACGTGTATATTTGTAGGCTCAGCATCCACTTTATTATATGTGCTAACAATAATACCTTTCTTATTTAGTTGTTGCATACACTTTTCAACATATCCTAATTTCTCCATAATTGTATCAGTAACTATAAAAGCTCTTTTCCCTAACTTTTTTGATTGTTCTCCCAGTTTTTCAAGCGAATTCCTTCCATATAATACCGACTTTGGCATACGAAACTCAGAAACCTCTTGCAAGTCCCCCACCCCTTCTTATCCTAATTAATATTTTATAATATAAATTATCGATTTGATGAATCTTTACGATTCAAATTTTTTAATAGAGTCCTGTTAAAGTATAGAATGCGATAACTAAAAATACAGCAACCGTTTTCAAAATAGTAATAGCAAATATATCTTTATATGACTGTTTATGTGTTAATCCCGTTACTGTAAGAATAGTAATAATAGCCCCGTTATGTGGTAGTGTATCCATTCCTCCTGATGCCATTGATACGATACGGTGCATAACTTCTAATGGAATATCAAATTGATTGGCCGCTGCAATAAATTTATCTCCCATTGCGCTTAATACTATTCCCATTCCTCCTGATGCCGAGCCTGTAATTCCAGCTAAAATATTCGTCGTTACTGCACCATTCACTAACGGATTTGTGAAAGTAGCAGAGATGCCATCTCTCATAATTGCGAAGCCTGGAAGTGCTGCAATGACACCACCGAATCCAAACTCAGCTCCTGTATTCATCGTTGCAAGTAGCGCTCCACCAATACTTGTATTCAATCCAGCTTGGAAACCTGTTACTACTCGCTTCCAATATAATAATAACGTTGTTAAGATCCCTATAATAAGTGCCAATTCTACAGACCAAATTCCTACTACTGCACTTAATTCTACTTTTCCAAATGCTTTCATACCAATTGCAGAAAAATCAAAACCGCTTGGATACCACTTCGGTATCATAATAGTAAACACTTTATTCATTACACCTACTAAAATAAGTGGTATAAATGCAATAAGTTGTTGCGCTCTTGTGATTTCAATGTTATTAATTAATGGCATATTTTTTTGTTCTACTTGCAAAGATGCTGCCATTTCAGTATTTCCATCATTAAAACCAAAATATCCTTCACCTGCTGCTTTTGCCTTCTTACGTCTACTCTCTAAATATAGTAAACCTAATGTAAGAACAAAAATTGCTCCTACAATCCCAAGTATCGGTGCAGCATAAATATCCGTTTTAAAAAATGTTGTAGGTATTACATTTTGAATTTGTGGTGATCCAGGTAGCGCATCCATTGTAAACGTTACTGCTCCAAGAACAATCGTTCCAGGGATTAAACGCTTTGGAATATTAGCTTGTCGAAACAACTTAGCTGCGAACGGATAAACAGCAAACACTACTACATACACACTAACACCACTATACGTTAAAATAGCCCCCATTAATACAATCGCTAATATAGTACGTTTTTCACCAACTAACTCAATAATTGTTTTTGCGATAGAATCTGCAATTCCTGACATTTCCACTACTTTTCCAAATATTGCTCCTAATAAAAACACAGGAAAATATAATTTTATAAATCCAACCATTTTCTCCATAAAGATATTAGAAAAGAAAGGTAATACATAACTAGGTTCTGTCAAAAATACTGCAAATAATGCAAATATCGGCGCGAATAAAATAACAGAAAAACCTCTGTATGCTACGAACATAAGTAAACTTAGTGCTAATAATATAATAACTAACTCCAATTTTACCCCTCCATTAAACAGAATATTCTAAATTTTATTGATAAATTTCTACTAACCTTTCAATTCTGACATCCCTCCTCTTATTCATACAAATTTTTATGCTAAAAATGTCTAATTATAATTATTCGATTACATATGAAAAATCCCTTTAAACAGAAACGAATTCATCGTCATACGTTATAAAGGGATTGCTAGAATCTATATTTACTGCTGTATTAAATTTTTCTCTACACAAAAATGATACAGTTCTTCAACATCTTTCACTATGTAGGTCGCACTAACTTCAGTCAGTTCTTTTTCACAGCCATAGCCATATAAAACACCAATTGAAGCAATTCCATTCTGATTTGCACCTATTATATCGTGCTTTCTATCACCAATCATTATCATTTCTTCTTTATTTAGTTCTTCATGTGTTTGTAAAATATGAGCAATTATTTCTTCTTTTTTTATTCTCGTACCATCTAAATTACTTCCAATGATGTCTTC
Source organism: Bacillus sp. 007/AIA-02/001 (assembly GCF_004634455.1). NCBI lineage: Bacteria > Bacillati > Bacillota > Bacilli > Caryophanales > Bacillaceae > Bacillus > Bacillus sp. 007/AIA-02/001. Next base: position 586,609 of record NZ_SEIY01000002.1, on the reverse strand, counting down.
GAAATAATTCGTTAATTGAAAATGCTCTATAACTTGTTTCGCAAATACAGTGGGCTTTGAAGTTGCTACGAATATGCGATTCCCTGAACTTTTTAATTGTTGCAAGAGCTTCAGAATCCCCTCGTATACATTATTTTCAAACAATCCACGCTGCTTTAAATACTCACGGAAGTAAAAAACAGCACGTTCAACCTCTCCTTCACTCATATTATATCTCTCTATGAATGATTGCTGAATAGGAGGACCTATAAATGAATCTAACTCACTTATATGTACTTCTTCAATTCCTACTTTTTTAATGCATATAAAACCGAGTTTACAATCCCTTCTTTCGGATCCGTTAAAGTTCCATCTAAATCAAATAGAAATGTTTTATACATGCTTCATTCCTCCACTTAATTTGCTGTATAAATAAGTGCTAACACCTCTTCCACTTCTCCCTATTATACTATTATTATCTATTTTTTCGAAAAATCAATTTCCATATGTCACATACTTTCAGTTACAAAATACGATAGATATGATACAGTAAAAAAGTTACAATTATTTTAATAGAAACTGGTGAAACAAATGTCAATTACGTTAATTTTTATAATGGCTTTCACAATTGTGATCCACGCAGTTGAAACAAGCTCTTATAGTATTCGATTAGCTGGAGTACGTTTAAAGAAGATTGCGGTTGCCTTGTCTGTTGTAGGAATGGTGTTACTTATTTCAAGAACATCAAACTTACTACAAGCCTTTTTAATCGGTGGTATTGTCGATGAAGCAAAACTAGATTCTTCTATTAATTTAGAGCATATTATACGACTCGTACTATTATCGGCTTCTATCGGTACATTAATCGCGATCATTCTTTATCCAACTTTGACAAAATTATTTGGATATGTCATTCAAAACTTTGAAACAGACGGTTCTTTCATTCGAATGATGAAAACGAATAACATTCAAAAATTAAAGTACACAAAAAAATATGTCCGTTTTCCAAAGTTAGAAATGATTCATAGACTGCGTATCGGTGGTATTCCAAAGCGTATTATGCTTATTAACATGTTTGCTACTGCTATTTATACAGCAGGGGTACTTTCAGCCCTTTACGCTTCTTTTTTAAATCCAGATTATGCAACAAATGCAAGTACAGCTTCTGGCCTTGTAAATGGTTTCGCCACTATTTTATTAACTGTATTACTCGATCCACGCATTGCTCTTTTAACAGAACGTGCTCTACAATCAGAAAGCGGTGCTGAATCTATGAGTAAAATGTATGGTTGGCTAATGATTTCTAGACTTCTCGGCACATTATTAGCACAACTGCTATTTGTACCAGGTGCTTACTGGATTTTATGGATTATTGAACTGATGCATTAATTTACTAGAAAGGTGAATTTATCAATGAAGATCAAAACAGAGAAAGATATAATTCGCTTAATAGAAAACGACGAATGGATGATGAATGTATTACAAATGGCAAAATCACTAGAGCTACCTGATTGGTGGATTTGTGCCGGATTTGTTCGTTCTAAAATTTGGGATACTTTACATGACTATGAAGCTAAAACGGCTATGCCTGATGTTGATGTGATTTATTATGATAGTCTACATCAAGATGAGATATACGAACAATCATTAGAAACGAAATTAATGAATATTGATGCTACTATCCCTTGGTCTGTAAAAAATCAAGCTCGTATGCATGTAGTGAATAATATGCCACCATATTCTTCTTCTGTTAATGCTATTTCTAAATTCCCTGAAACAGCAACGGCTTTAGGAGTTACACTTGATGAACTAAACAACGTTATCTTAACAGCCCCATGTGGTATTGAAGATGTCCTTTCCTTACAAGTGAAACCAACAGCTCATTTTCTTGAATCGAAAGAACGATTACATATGTACAAAAACAGAGTTATAAAAAAGAATTGGCAAAGTAAGTGGCCTAACATCACAATCACATATCCAGAAATTTAGAAAGGGTGCCTCTCATTTATAGAAGCACCCTTTTCTTCATTTCAAAAAATGTATGACTGTTTCTGCAAATCTATCTGCTTCCTCATAATGAAGTGAATGACCGCTCTCTTCAAATACGATATACTTGCCGTTTCGGGCATCTTTATTAAATGTTTTAATTTGTTCTTCACACGTTACTACATCATGTTTTCCTACTATTAATAACATTAGATTTTGTACATCTTTTATTTTTGATAATAATGATGTATGACATGCTCCCTCTAATTTTAATCTATCAAAGTGAATTTTGGAGCGATTTGAAAATATTTCCCACTCTTCATCACTGTATAAACTCTCATCTGTCCTATCTTCCTTATTATTGTAAATCTCCATTCTTTTTTCTTCTAATTCAGCGCTTAGTCTTATATAAGCTTCTAACAACTCTTCTGAACTAGCCTCGCTAGATGAATAAGCAAAGCACTCTTCTGCTACTTCTTCTTTTCCATACTTTTTTAATAAATGCCCTGTCTTTTGTAACAAAGCCCTACTTGTTAATGCAAAATCAAAAGTTGGTCCTTCAAATATTATTTTCTCTATTGAACTTGGATATATCGACGCATAAAGCAATGCTACATATCCACCGAAAGAGTGTCCAATTATAGACCACTTCTCAATTTGTAATACTTTTTTTAATTCCTCACAGTCTTCAATCAAATCATTTAATCCAAAAGCTTCGTCTTCAGTAATTTCTTCTGAGCGACAAACACCTCTTTGATCTATCATAATTACATATAGAGAATCTTTTAAACGTTCCGATTGATGAAATGAAAAATCATAACAACTTTCTCCTGGTCCACCATGCAAGTATAAGACTGGCTTATTTTTAGGATTTCCATGTGTTTCAACGTATAGCTTTTTCCCTCTAATATTCATATATTTCCCTGCTTCTATCAAATTTTTCTTTATGATCATCACCCCTTTTTTTACTGAATATTATAACATTTAATATTAAATAATCCCTATTACATTTAAGAAGACTATAATTATTGCAAGTGGTGCTACAAATCGAAGTAAAAATGCCCAATAAGTAAATACTTTCTTTCCATAATTTCCACCTACAAAAAACTCTGCTTCTAGTACCTTCTTCTCCATTTTGAATGAAACGAAAATACTAATAAATAGTGCTCCAAGTGGCATTAATATATTACTAGATAAGAAGTCTACTGCATCAAAAATATTCTTTCCGAAAATCGTAATATCACTCCATACTCCAAATGATAACGCTGATGGTATACCTACCAAGAAAATGCCGAAACCGATCAGCCATGATAATTTCGTTCTCTTTTCTTGTTCACCATTTGCTAATGCTGAAACAACAGTTTCTAGTAGAGAAAATGCTGATGTTAATGTCGCAAATGTAAATAGTGCAAGAAATACTGTTAAGAAAAATCCACCGAATGGGATTTGACTAAATACAGATGGTAATACGATAAATAGTAATCCAGGTCCTTCTGTTGGCTCCATTCCTAATGAAAATACGGCTGGAAAAATAGCAAGACCTGCAAATAATGAAACAAATAAATTTAATCCAACAATTGTTATTGCTGATTTTGGTAAACTTTCTTTTTTATTTAAATAGGAACTATACGTAACCATAATTGAAATCCCGATACTAATTGCAAAGAATGATTGCCCCATTGCGAACAAAATACTTTCCGAAGTAATCTTTGAGAAATCTGGTTGTAAGAAAAACTTCACACCTTTCATTGCATCATCAAGTGTTAACGAACGAATAATAAGAGCGACAAATAAAACGAACAATGCTGGCAACATATATTTACTTGCTTTTTCAATTCCGTTTTGTACACCCTTTGATACAACCCATATCGTAATGAACATAAAAGCGAAATGTCCCATAATAGCCCAAGCAGGATTCCCAATTGTTTCAGTAAATAATGTACCGTAATTTTGTCCTGGAGTAATCAGTTGTCCAGTTATTCCTCTGAATAAATAAATTAATACCCATCCACCTACAACACTATAAAACGAAAGTAGTATAAAACAAGTTCCAACACCAAGGCGTCCAATCCAATGCCATCCTGTATTTGGTGCGATGCTTTTAAATGCTCCAACTGCTTGTTTCTGCGTACTGCGTCCAATCATAAATTCAGCTATAAGTAGCGGTAGTCCAATTAAAACAGTAAATAATATAAATATTAAAAAGAATGCTCCTCCCCCACTCTTCCCAGCGATATAAGGGAACTTCCATATCGCACCAAGTCCAATTGCTGATCCGGCTGCCGCCATTATAAAACCTAATTTTGAAGTCCATTGCTCCGTCTGTTTCATCTCATTTTCCTCCCAATTAAATCTTTTTATATAAATAAATAAATTTTATAAACCTATTCAAATAAACCCTCCATTTCTTCTTCCATATAATAAAAAAATGGCCTAGCATCTCTATATAAAGAGACGCTAAGCCATTTACTTAACGCGGTACCACCCTTATTGATTCCATTATGAATCCACCTTAGTAGTAATCGTTTGATTACAAACCTAATATCGAAGGTTAACCGTTAAGATTTACTAAGAATGTAATTCCGTTCCACCTTACTGCTCCTAGGCGAGTTCAGGATGTCATTTGACTATGTCACACCAACCCATAGCTCTCTGTACAAATACATGACCTTACTACTCCTATTCAACACATTTTAATATTTAGAATATATTTTCTTTTGAAATTAATATGAAGTATATCTGTTATATTTGTAACTGTCAAGGGTATATTGATTTTTTTGTCGAAATAGTTCATATTTCAACTGACTTTTACTAAGCTTATTAGAAAAAGAAAGAGTCTATATTTTCACCTTTTTAAACGAACTATAAAAAAAGAATCTTCGCGATAATCGCGAAGATTCTTTTTACGGTATGAGACGAGTACAATCTCTCGGAAAAGCACTCGCCTCTCGTACATTTGTTAATTCTAAAAGTTTATATACAACCCTTTCTAACCCAATTCCGAAACCTCCATGTGGTGGACAACCATATCGAAATGTATTTAAATAAGATTGAAATTTATCTGGGTGTAATCCTTTTTCTTTAAACGAAGCGAGTAACATTTCATAATTATGAATTCGCTGTGCCCCTGACGTTATTTCTAATCCTTTATATAATAAGTCGAATGAATCAGTAATAGCTGGATTCTCTTTATTCGGCATCGTATACATCGGTCTCGCTTCTTTCGGATAATTCGTAATGAAAACAAATTCACTATTATATATTTCCTTCATATATTTCCCTAGTAACTTTTCACCTTCTGTATCTAAATCCCCTACAGGAGATTCTTTACGATACTTACTTTTCAAAATTTCTTGTGCTTCTAACAATGTAATTTTAGGTATTTCAGTAATAACAGGTACTTCTATTTGTAATAGTTGTAGTTCTATTTCACATTTTTTCGCTACTTGTTGAAACATATATCGTAAAACATCCGTTTCTAGTTGCATCACTTCATAAAAATCATGAATAAAACCAAGCTCTACGTCTAACGATATATATTCATTCAAATGACGGGAAGAATTATGATGTTCCGCTCTATATACAGGTGCAATTTCAAAAACTCGTTCTAACCCACCTGCCACCATCATTTGCTTATAGAACTGTGGTGATTGTGCTAAATAAGCTTCTTTTTGGAAGTATGGAAGCTTAAAAACATTTGCTCCTCCTTCTGCCCCTTGCGAAACAATTTTCGGCGTAAATATTCGTGTGAAATCGTTCTCTATAAGAAATTCACTAAAGCTTTGAACGAGTGTAGATTTCACTTTAAAAATCGCTGCGGTTCGCTCATGCCTTAATGATATTACTCGCTCATTAAGTAGTTGATCTAAGCCAACTTGTAACTTCTTTTTATTTATTTCAAATGGAAGTGGCTCTGCACCGTTTATTACTTTCACTTCATGAGCAAGTACTTCAACACCCAATTCTGTTTTCGATGTCTCGACTATTTCACCAATTACGTGGACGACACTTTCTACATCAACTTTATATCCAGCCAATTCATTTTCTAATACACATTGAATTACTCCTGTTCTGTCCCGTAATAATAAAAAACTAACATTTCCAAGATGTCGAATCTTTTTTACCCATCCTTGAAGTAATACAACCTTTCCACTTTGCTTTGTACATTCTTTTGTGAGTGAACGCTTCATTATTGAATCCATTATTTTTCCCTCCAGTAATTTTATATTTATTTACGTTATTGTTGTCATCGTCATCATCCACGGTCACTCACCCCCTTTCAAAGAATACAAAAATCCGCCCCTATAAATAGGGACGGATTTTTTCCGCGGTACCACCCAAATTGTCATACTGACCATCTTAGCCCTGATAACGGTAGGTACCGTTTGCTTTTACTAATAATCACGTTCAAAGCAACACTCACAGGTGTCTTTCCATCATGCGGTATCGCAACCTTCCCAGCAACTGGCTGCTCTCTGTAGACCTTTGCACCATGTACTTTTCCTGATCATCACTTTTTATATTTACAGAGTATTCTAACTCCTCACCTTATAAAACGCAAGCTTTTTTTGAAACATTCTGGTTTTATAACTCCTAACTTCTTCTAAAGTGTGAAAAGTTAATTTTGTAATACATATTCTTATGTATTACATCCAAAATTACACCTTTAATATTTTCCAATTTTTACATAAAAACTAATTCATTTACGCATATTAATAAAAATTTTAAAGCGAGGTGTGTATATGCAAAAAGCAATTAGTTTCTTTCTCCTTTTGTTTTGCTTAATTGTAGTAAACGAAACGTATGCCTATTCACCAAAATCTTTACCAATCTCTCAAAACTCTGATCAATGGCAAGTGAATATTGATAAACCGAAAAAAACAAACAAGAATATGCTTCAAGCTAAAAAAGATGAATTTCAAACATATCATTTTTCAGTAAAGAATGTCGGGAATAGTGAAGTATATAATGTAAACGTCGAAGTATTCCGCAACGAACCAAATAAGAAAACGAAATATGAACTCTTTTCCCTAAAGGAAAGTCGTTTGGCAAGCGGAAAAACTGGATTTGAACACGCTAATTTACCCGTTGCTACAAAAACAGATGAAGTTGATGTTATTATTACATGGCAAGAACACCCATTCCGATCGATGCGAAATGGTCAAAAAGTTGAATCTAGAAAATTTAAAGAGCATTTTGTTTTTAAAGAAGCTAAAAAGTAAATGCGATACGGATATATTCACACTATCATTGATATAGCTTTATTTACTAGTACCAGTTCTTAAGCAAATTAAAAAGTCGTGGCTTATAAATGCCACGACTTTTTATATTAATTCGTACTAATGCCTCTCGCTGCCCAAATGCGATCGATATCAGCAGCATGTTGTCCGCCATATAAAAGAGCATCCGCTTGCTTAATCGCTTTCGCTCCATCACTGAATTTAGAGTTTGGTGTTAATGACCAGTGTGATTGTAAAATGATTTTTGTTGCTACATCACGGCCAAAAGCTTGTGCCATTTCGTATTGGCCTTGAGCCCAAATTTCACCATCATCATGCACTTCATTCGTTATATCTTTCGGATATACTTTATTCGTATCTAATCGGCGTAAGCATGTTGGATCTGAACTAGAATAAGCTGTCGCATCCCATTCTCCAACACATGCTTTACCATATCCAGTAGTCGATACTGCATCTTCATATGTAGCACCTAAGAAGTCGCCAAATCCTTCTCCCATCGCTCCACCTTCTGCTGAACTACCAAAGCCAGGAACTTGGTTATCTTGAATCGAATGCCCATATTCATGTGCGATAATACCAGCATCTTCTGCATCATCAACACCCCCAGTACCGAAAGTCAAAGCTTTTGTTGATGGAGAATAGAATGAGTTATCATCAGTTGTACCATTAACATTCACTTTTATCGAACGGTTATTAATATTTTTAAAACCTAGACTTTGAATGTAACGTTGCAATGTGTCGATATGATAGTACGACATAACATCTTCAAAGCTATCATTTGCGCGTGTATAGTTAAATTGTAAATTCGTAGATTTTGTTTTCGCTTTTGAAGAAATCGTTACATACTCTCCAATTAAAAATCCTGTTCCATCTAAACCTTTTAACGTAACAGTTTTCAGTTGGTTCGTTAGTGCTGTTGAATCTGCATCGTTATTATCTTTTAAGCCTACTTTACTACCGCTAGATACGACTGGGTTAGGTAAAAATACTTTTCCTGACCCTTCAGCTTTTCGGTTTATATCAACCTTTTTAATTAACTTTCCATTTTCTGCATCAATAAATGTTTCCCATGCACCAAATGGATTATTAGAATGGACTACAACTTTATATACTGGACGAGCAATTCCTTCTTCAACAATATATCCGAACTCTTTATCTGTAGGAGCCCATAAATTTTGCTCACTTGCTTCTCCAACATACGCCATTGATTTTTGTATTGCATCTTTTTCACTAATTTTTGTCGTTACTTCCTTCACACCTGTAACAGGCTGATAATCAGAAACAGCGAGTACTCCCTTTCCCTCTCCGTTAAGCGTAACTGTTATTTGTTTTGAAAATACAGGTGCACCATTAACAACTTGTTGGAACCTAACATATGAAGCTACTGACGTTTCTGTTGTAGAAATATATTGCAAGTCTGAAAGGTCTGTTTTCAATCCATACTGCGCAGCATTTTCTTTTAAATATTCAGTTGCTTTTTTCTGTGGCGAATAAGCTTCTAACTTTACTTGCTGTTGTTTTTCCAATGCCGAAACCGTAGAAATCGTCCCCATTACTAACGGCACGGTCATTGCCATTGCCACCATTTTTTTATTAAACATAGAACCACTCCCCCTAATAAAGTAGCTCAACCTTATCCCATTACCACTAGGCAATCATTCCCCGCAAAACGGATGGATAAAAATTGAATCTACGAGTAATTCTCTATGAACACTTCTATTACCTTTCCATTTAGGGTAAGTGAAATTTTCTCAATATTTATGTGTAAAGTGAACACAATACTTTAGAAAGAAATTTCTAAATCCATTCCTTATCCCTAAAGCTTTTCATATTACTGTTTAAAAAATAGACTTTTTTTACCTAACGGTAGGTTGAAAAAATCACTTGTAAATGATACGATTTAAATAACCTTTTTTTAGGAGGATCTATATGAGTAAAAGTGAAGAAACACTCTCTTCAATAATGGAAGCAAGTTATCGCCTTTTTGCTACGTACGGTATTGTTAAAACAACTTATACGATGATTGGTGAGGAGGTTGGTATCGCAAAACCATCTATATATTACTACTTTAAGTCTAAAGATGCTTTAATTGAATGTATTTTTACTGAATTATGTAAAGCTATGCAGTTCTCTTCTTATTTCCATACAGAAGAGTTTACAAAGTCAAATTTTATTGAAAAATGTATTGCAATTGGCCTTAAAATAATTGATGAACAGCGAAACGACCCTTATTTTAACCGAGTGTTACAAGAATATGTATTACTATCTTCAAGAAACAAGATGTACAAAGATCGATTACTAACTGTGCAAACAGAATACTTACATGGATTTGAAGTACTCCTTACAAAAGCAAATGAACTTCAATTAATTGAAAATAAAAATCTAGTTTCAAAAGCTCATATGTTAGCATTAGTGCTTGATAATATCGGAAATTTTATGATGATTGATGCAAAGATAGATTATAAACAAATTTGGATTGAAGCTGTAAATAACATTTTTGAAAGAAGGGGTTGAAGTGAATACAAAAAAACGCATTATCGGCTTAGATTTTGCTAGAGCTTGGGCGATGTTTGGTATGCTACTTGTTAATTTCATGGTGATAACAGGTGCAGAAGGAAATGGTCCCCCTTTTTTAATAACCTTCATGTCACTATTTGAAGGTAGAGCCTCTGCTTTGTTTGTTATACTTGCTGGCATTGGTATAACTTTAATGACTAGGTCAGCCGTTGCTAGCAATGAACAAATAAAAATTTCTAATAGCCGAAAGACCATATGGAAACGATCACTTTTCTTATTTATTTTAGGATTACTACTATATGTAATGGAGTGGACTGGGGATATATTACACTACTATGGTGTTTACCTTTTCGTTGCTGCATTACTCATGACAGTACGCAAAAAACTATTACTTTTTCTTTCTATCATTATTTTATTGTTCGCACAATCTCTTCAGCTTACTTTCAATACTTTCGAGGGTTGGGTAGGTCCAACTCCATTTATAAATTATGTAGACTTCTGGACAATAAAGGGTTTTCTTCGCAACTTATTCTTTAATGGCTATCACCCTATTTTCCCTTGGTTCTCGTTCTTCTTAATCGGTATGTTAATTGGCAGGTTAGATCTTCATAATAAAAAAATAAAAAAAAGATTACTCTTACTCGGTATTACAATCACAATATTGACAGAACTTTTATCAAAAGGACTTACACACTTTTTTATTCCATACATCGGCAGAGAGACCGCCATATTTTTATTTAATACAGGACCCATCTTACCAAATGTATTATATATTTTATCTGCTACAGGATCCTCTATTGCTATATTAATCATTTGCCTCTATATCGCTGAAAAATATAGAAATAATTGGTTTGTCACTTCCATTGTGCAAACAGGACAATTAACATTAACTCATTATGTCAGTCATGTATTTATCGGTATTGGGACATTAATTCTATTAAATAGAATGGAAAATCAATCACTACTATTCGTTTTATTATTTGCTACTGCATTTTTCATTTTCAGCATTTTAATTAGTGTGTTATGGAGAAAGAAATTTTCTAGAGGTCCTATCGAATGGATTATGAGGAAATTAGCCGGATAAATTTCCATCATACAAAAAGGAAGTTGGAATCATTCCAACTTCCTTTTTTCTTTAATTAGCTGCACTTAATTTAATTCTAAGTTTTGTTTCACCTAAAGAAAGTTCATCGTCTTCGTTCGTTAAGTGACCAAATGTAAATTGTTTAACGAGTAAGTTTTCTTCCAATAAATCTTTATGGTTCGTTAACGTTCGCTGTAGCTCTACTTCTGTATCAAGAATAACATCGACTCGTAAATTAACTGGTAAATTCAACTGTTTACGATATTCTTGAACCGCACGAATGAATTCACGCGCTACTCCTTCTTGCAACAATTCTTCCGTTACATTCGTATCTAACATAACTGTATATTGTCCGTTAGTCGTATTAGAGAATCCTGATTTTGCAACTTTCTCAACTAACACATCTTCAGCAGTTACAACTACTTCTTCTCCTGGTGTTGCTTCGTAAACTGCTCTTCCTGTTGATACAAAGTTTTGCACTTCTTCTTGTGATAATTGTTTTAGCCAACCATTCACTGCATTCACATTTTTACCGAACTTCGGCCCCGCTGTTTTAAAATTAAGCTTCAATTGATATGATGTGTATTTTGTTTCATCGAGTTCAACATGGAACGCTTTTACATTTAACTCATCCATAACGATATCACGATAAGATTCCCAATCCATATCATTCTCGTTATGCTCAAGTAATACAAGTTCTGCTAGCGGCTGTTTTACTTTTAAAGAATGCTGATTACGGTTACTTCTTCCAAGTTCAACAACTTGTAAAACAGCATCCATTTCCGCTTCTAATTTCGGCTGAAGTAGTGATTCATTTACAACTGGATAATCGGCTAAATGAACGCTGCTTCCTTCTAAATTCAGATGAATGTCTTCCGCGACAAATGGTGTAAATGGTGCAATTAATTTACTAATTGTTACAAGTACTTCATGAAGTGTCTCATACGCAGCTGCTTTCTCAGCGTTCATACCAGATTCCCAGAAACGATTACGTGAGCGTCTTACATACCAGTTACTCACTTCATCTACAAGTGCTGCAATTTCACGAGCTGCATTCGTAAATTGATAATCATCAAGTGCAGTTCTCACTTTTTCCGTTGTACTATGCAATCTTGATAATACCCATTCGTCTAATTTCGTAAGCTTTACATCATACGTTTCTTTCGGATTATACTCATCTAAATTTGCATATAAAACGTAGAAGCTATACACATTGACTAATGTATCTACAAATTTAGATTTCGCTTCCAGTACTGTTCTTTCAGAAAAACGCTTCGCATTCCACGGGGCACTATCAACAAGTAAAGCCCATCTTAGCGCATCTGCACCAAATTTATCTACTAAATCAACTGGATCTAGTGCATTTCCTTTGCTTTTAGACATTTTCTGCCCTTCTTCATCTAAAACATGCCCTAGTGATAACACTCGTTTATACGGTACTTTTCCTGTATATAGTGCTGATACTGCTAATAAACTATAAAACCAGCCGCGTGTTTGATCAATTCCTTCTGCAATAACATCCGCTGGAAACTGCTCTTCAAATAACTCTTTATTTTCAAATGGGTAATGATATTGTGCAAATGGCATAGAACCACTATCAAACCAAACATCAATCACTTCTGGTGTACGATTCATTGTGCCTCCGCATTTCCCGCAGCACACTTGTACTTCATCTACATACGGCTTATGCAATTCCAAATCTTCTGGTGTTTCTTTCGTACTATACTTTCTTAATTCGGCAATGCTCTTCGGTGCGAACTGATGATTGCAACTTTCACATTCCCACACGTTTAATGGTGTTCCCCAATATCTATTTCGGCTAATATTCCAATCCACCATATTTTCTAAAAACTTACCAAAACGTCCATGTTTCATATGATCCGGATACCAAGTAACAGAATCATTATTTTGTAAAAATGTATCTTTAATTGCAGTTGTTCGGATTAACCAACTTTCTCCTGCATAATAAAGTAGTGGTGAATCACAACGCCAGCAATGCGGATAGCTATGTTCATATTTTTCTTTATGATACAGTAAACCTTCCTTCGCTAAATAACGAACGATATCCACGTCACAATCTTTTACAAATTTCCCTTTCAAAAATGGTACTGCTTCTGTATACTCACCTTTTTCATCTACAACGTGCAAGAATGACAATCCTTCACTTTGAACGACTCTATAATCGTCCTCTCCATATGCTGGAGCAATATGAACAAGTCCTGTACCACTATCTCCCGTTACAAAATCTGCTGCAATAACGCGGTAACCATTTGTAACTTCTTTCATCGGAAATGGCGCTGTATAAGATGTGTTTAATAATTCTTCGCCTTTATGAACAGATAATACTTCATAGTTCTCTTTTAATACTTCTTGTACACGTTCTTTCGCAACAATGTATACATGACTTTCTTGTTTTGCTTTAACGTATTCCATATTTGGATGGACAGCAAGCGCAACGTTTGCTGGAAGTGTCCAAGGTGTCGTTGTCCAACCTAAGAAATACTCATTTTCACTATCTTTCACTTTAAACTTCACAGTTGCACTTAAATCTTTTACTGTTTTATACCCTTGTGCAACCTCATGTGAGCTCAATGAGGTTTGGCAGCTTGGGCAGTATGGTGAAACTCTATGTCCTTTATATAACAATCCTTTTTCATGGATTGTTCCCAAAATATGCCATACACTTTCGATATATGGATTCTTTAAAGTTACATATGGATCATCCATATCTACCCAATAACCAATACTTTCAGTGAATTCACGCCACTGCTTCTCATATGTGAAAACACTCTCTTTACACTTTTGAATAAATGGTTCAATGCCATATTCTTCGATCTCATGTTTACCAGAAATACCAAGTTGCTTCTCAACGCCTAATTCTACAGGTAAACCATGTGTATCCCATCCCGCTTTTCTTAACACTTTATAACCAGCCATCGTTTTATATCTTGCTACTAAGTCTTTAATTGTTCGTCCAAGTGCATGACCTACATGCGGTAGTCCGTTCGCCGTTGGTGGTCCTTCATAAAATACGAAAGACTGTGCGCCTTCTCGATTCTGAATTGATTGTTCGAAAATATTTTGTTCGTTCCACTGTTTGCGAATTCGCATTTCTCTTCCTACAGCTGATTCTTTTACATCTACTTTTTCCATATACAATCACTCCTTTGAATATTTTAAAGCACACAAAAAACCCGTCCCTATAAAGTAGGGACGGGTTTACCCGCGATACCACCCTAATTCTATTAGCTTTTTCACTAATAGCACTTAGCAACGTACTATCATACGTGTTCTTTGTAACGGTAGACATCCGTCCGGGCTTACTTACTTTCAGCCTCGGCTCCTCGGAGATGATTTTCAAATAACGTCTGCACACCGGCTTTCAGCAATATACCGGCTCTCTGGAGAGCAGCTCACTATTTTACTCTTTCTCGTCTTCAGATTTGTATACTTTGTTAAAAGTTATTTTATGCCATTTAGCAACTAATTGTCAACTAATTCAAAATATATCCTTATCTTTTTTCCCTATTCTTATACAATTACTTTTCAAATTCTCGCAATGCTGCTAAATTTTCATCATCCTCAATAAGTTCAGCAAAGAATCCCGATTCATCCTCACGAAGGACAAATTCAAGCTCTTCCTTCGCCTCTTCATTTCTATTTAACTGCGCTAAATAACAAGCACGATCATATCTTGCTAACAAATCACTCGCGTCAATTATTAATACTTCATTTGTTATTTTTTCTGCCTTTATCGTTTGACCGACACCATGATATGAAGATGCTAAAGAAAGAAGAATTGCTGTTTCATTTGGATGATGTACAGAAGCATTTTCTAATACTTGAATTGCCTCTTCAAACCTTTCTTGACTTTGATATATTTCTCCTAAAGCAAGAAATGCTCTACTTACAAACGGTGTTTGCTCTGTTAATTGTAAGATAATCTTTTCTGCTTTTCTTTCTTCCCCTGCTTTAAAGAATACTTGTGCTTGCAGAAGAAGAGTATCATAATCATCTGGTAGTTCTCGAACCATTTGTTTCGTTAATTCCAAAGCATCTCTTAACATATCTTCTTCCTCGCACTCAACGAAAAGATTTACAAGTTGCTTCGCTACGTCATAATCCCATTTATTTTCTAGTGACGTGTGTAGAATCTCTATTGCTTCTTTATTCATCTCGACATTCTCATAAAATAGCGCAAATCGCTGTGCTGCCATACTATTTTTCGGATTTAACTTTAAAGAGATTTCATATAAATCAATTATCATAGTAACCATTGAAATTTCTTTCGCACGATTTTTCATACGATAAAAAGCTCTCGTAATGATAGATCGTTTCGGCTGTTCATGCAGCTGGCGTTCAATCCATATTTCCGTAACCGCAGCTGCAGCATACATGAATGCTGTACTTCTTTCTGCTTTTTTCACCTTTAACGTATGAAGAAAATCTCGTATGTTAGACAATTTTTTATGTTGCTCTACTGCTTTTACATAAACATCAAATATACGTTCATTATCAAAATCTTTTTGTATTACTTTCATTGCAACTTCAATTGCTTTTACATTTCTTTTTTTCACTAATACTTTTGCATAATGATATAGTACTTCTATATGCTCACCATCTAATTGTAGCGCGTATTCAATCTGTGCTTGTTCTTTATCTGTTTCATTCATCGCTCCGTACACATATGCAATCGCATCTAAACGCCATATTTCAGGTACTTCGTCCGCTAATTGTTCTAGTTCAATCAGCAATTCTTCCTGAAGGTTCATTTCTACTGAAAGCTGTGCCAAATATTCCATATTAATATGCAACGGCTCTTCTTTCATCGCCTGAACCATATGACTTTGTTCTTTAGAACGGTTTTCTTCTTTTTCGTATATTTCCGCAAGCTGTAAATGTACACCTACGAAATTCCCATCAAGCTCTAAACATGTTTCATACGCCTGCTTTGCTTCCGTCAATTGCCCTAATGCCATAAGTGTTTCGCCAATTCGGTAATACGGTAATGCCGTTTCCATTTGTTCTATCGCCTTATTATATCTTTTCATCGCTTGGCCGTACTGTCCAATAGATTCATACAAAATACCTGCATAACAACCGTACTCACTTACTTCATTTCTTTCTTTGTGTAACGTTCTTAAAAATGCTATACCTCGTTGTACAAATTCCGTTCCTTTAATTCGATTCACATATTCATCTAACGCACTTGCTACATTATAATCACTTTTCTTTATACCATTTTCTAACTTAGATAGCGCTACTTTAAATCCTTCTTCATTTCCACCAAGTTCAATTTCAGCATCCCATAAAACCATTCCTGCATTCATGAGGAAATCTTGGCTCTTTTCAATTTGCTTCTCAAGACCAAGAATATATTCTTTTGCTTCCTTATATTGTTCTCTTGCCATATAAACTTGTGTAAGTCCGAAGTGAGAATAAACATCCTCATCATTTTCTTCTAAAGCACGCTTATACAATACTTCTGCTTCTTCCAAGCTATCATTTTGAAAATGATAGTCACCTAATTTTACGTAAAGAGGTGCTTTATCATCACAATTCTCAATACCGTTTAATAAAATTTCTTTCGCACTTTCTTCATCCTTCAAATCAGATTCGTATATTTCCGAAAGTTTCGTATAAATGTAAGGTGCATTACTATCCAAATGAATCGCTACTTTAAGCCCTTTTATTGCTAAATATAATTTCCCTAGTTGATGTGCACATCTCGCTCGTTCATACCATACATGCGCTTCATATTTGTACTCTTTTAACAAGTCATTAAAGATTTCATATGCTTCTTCATATCTTTCTAAATCTATTAATATTAAACCGTGATTTGTTAAAGTGAACCTTTCAGGACTACGCTCTAACGCAACTTGAGAGTATTGCAATGCTTTTTCAGATTGATCAATATACATATAGGATAAAGCGAGAAAACTCCAAGCAATAGGCTGATCTGCGTCTAATTGTAACGATAAACGAAAGCTTGAAATCGCTTCTAGATAACTTTCCTGTTCAAACGCATATCTTCCGTTTATTAAATGATATAAAGCACGATTATTTTTCTTCTCAACGCTTGTCAGCATTTGCTCCGCTTTCTCTACTTCCTGAAGACGAATAAAACACTGTGCACCATGCAATTTAACAAAGTCCGAGTTCGGAAACTTTTCCATTAACTTATCGATACAATATAAAATAAATTCTTTATCTACTTCAACATCTAAGTGCTTTATCGTATATAACCACGTATTTGGATTATCACTCGTTTCTTTTAAAAATTGTACTAGGTTACTAATTCCCTCTTTGTCATGTTCATCTAAATGATCCGTAAGAGAAAAAATAGATTTAAAATAACGATTTTCTTCTTCACTTAGAAACGCTAGTTGCTCCTTCTTTTCTTTCGGAACAAACGTGATTGCTAAACAGCCTGTATAACGATATTTTTCTTGTACTTTACTATATTCCACAAGAACTGGCTCTATAAAGTTTGGATCTTGAACATAGAAAGCTTGCAATGTATCATCATATCCAGATAGAACTTGTACGTGTGAAGCATGCTCAATATCTATACTTAATAAAACAGGAATTCCTTCGTCAATCAGTCTCTTATAATTCTCTTCATTCCCTTTAAAATAACGATATTCATAACCTAATTCTTCTAAATAAGAAACAGTAT
The DNA here is from genome assembly GCF_004634455.1 of Bacillus sp. 007/AIA-02/001. Lineage (NCBI taxonomy): Bacteria > Bacillati > Bacillota > Bacilli > Caryophanales > Bacillaceae > Bacillus > Bacillus sp. 007/AIA-02/001. The sequence continues at coordinate 569,124 of NZ_SEIY01000002.1, read as the reverse complement.
CTGAAAACTTCGAACCTGTCATATCAAAAATAAACTCTGCTATTTCATCTTGTGTACGTTTCTCTCCCCATATACGCAACATCATCTCTAAACTTGTCGGAACACAATAATTATCCTTTTGTACAATAGGAACTATCGGCAAGTGAACCTTTTTTCCATCCGGATTTTTTTCTAAATTATGATATAAAGATTCTTTTAAACTCTTTTCTTCTTTTAATAGTTTTTGTAAATCTGCAAATTTATTCATTTTGTACAGTGCTTCTGCACGTAAATGTACAAAGTAAGTATTATAGGCATGATATGGCAGCTGAGTATTTATGTTATCTATTACCGCTAACATCTCTTCATATTGCTCTAAATCTAATAAATACTTTATCTTCTCAAAATGAAAATATGGTACTTGTGGGAATTTTACAATCGCATCATCGATTAACTGTATCGCGCGTTTTTGTTCTCCTTTATTCGCATACAATTGTGATAATAAATAGGTAGATAACTCTTCACAATCTTCATGCTGCATGCCAGCAATAAATTGTTCTTCCGCTTTCTCCCATTCACCTGTATGCATATAAACGTAGCCCCATTTATCAAACACTGCGCGCGCACTGTACTCCTCTGCTTTTTGCATATACATTAACGCTTCTTCGTTTCGTTTCATTTCTAAAAGACATCGTACTAACGTAAAATATGTTTTCGCTAAAAAATCTGCATCTATTTCTTCTTTACTTAACTCTTCTAAAGAAGATTTTAACAACTGCTCTGCTTCAAGAATTTTCCGCTCATCAATTAACTCATCACAATATAAAGAGAGCGTTCTCATATTTGGGAATTTTTTATAAGCGTAACGAATGAGGAATGAACTGTATTGGTGCATAAGCCCTTCATCAGTAAGGCGAATTAATATATCGAACTCCTTATGCGAAGGAATATTGGCAAGCCAATTCTTCACATAGGATAAAGTATTCGTTTCTTTTATATATGCAATTTCATTATTTATTTCCTGTAATCCATCTACAAATCTCTTGTCTTTTAAACAAGTTTCTAACTGCTTAAAATCTAGCATGCATTCACCTCGAATTTATATTTATACTGCTACTTGCTTAGATTTTACACACCATATAGTATGTATTCAACTAAAATCTCTTATAATGGATGGTATTAATTAATATTATTCAAATTTATAACAAAATATAGTAAAAATGATTGTTTTTCTCCGTATTTTGTTTAATTATATGGAATAACGTAACATGCGGTTTTAATCTTGTAGAAGCTGAAATTAGTACATAAAATTATATCGGCGATAATTCAAATATATCAGCGATTCTTTCATTTTATCGGCGATTTTCAAATTATATCGACCGATTCTTAACATATATCAGCGATTATATGTCGAATATCGACTTATCGACATTAAACGACAAGCCTTATACATCATACCTTTTAACAAACTATGTCACCAAATGTAATTTTCATATTGGGAGCGTATACAAAAGAAGAATACACATGAAATATTTTAAAAAATCGTAGTTCAGCTTCATATTGAGCTAGCGCATTATCATATGTTAATCCTCTGGCTATTAAACGTTCTACAAATTGTTGCTTATCACCCGGATCACCTGCAATCCCCTCTTCTTTTAATGATTGATACAAATCGTTTTTATCATTGTGATGCATATTTGAATCTAAAAAGTTCACTTTATCGCTTACTCTACATTCAATATTTTTCACACCTAATTCACTTAAATATATCGGTATTTTCATGCCTATATTGCCATCTTTACCATTTCTTTGCGTATCACTTTCAAATAATTTCTGCAAAACACCTAGCTGAATAAATTCCGATTGTTTCTCCCCATCTAGTAAATAAGAAGCCATATTAGAAATCCAATGTGGTTCAAAACAGATTATTTTCCCGCCTCCTTTTATATACAAAACTAAAGTTCTCTATATAATAGCCGTATTCCTACACTTTTCTTAAAATTTCAAAGCAAAAAAACTAGTGTATTTTTAATAATACACTAGCTTTTTATTTGGAATAAAAATTTAACAAGTACAATCACAATCAAAACAATCCGTACAGTCTAAATCGTCACAATCTGCTTTTCTCTTTCTTTTGTTTCTTTTAAGATAATAATACAGTAGCCCAAACAATAGTATACAAATAACAAAAGCTATTATTGCTTCTGTATACTTATTTTGAATCATAAAACCAATTCCACTTCCACCTGAAATAAAAATTAGAATTAAGTAAATCCAGAACATCTATGTAAATACCTCCATTACTATATATCTTAAGATAATATCCATATAACACTAGAGGAAATGAATAATCCCATACCATTACCGCTTAATACACCAGTAGTTATTCTTAGCAAATTTGAGCTACTTCTCCATTTCCACTTTTGGGTGAACCCATCGATAAGTAACGGAATTTGAGCAAAAAATGATAGTATGATTGCCAAAAGAAATGAAGGTGTCATATAAAAATAAATTGGAAACATTAAAATACCAATAAGCATGCCTGTACAACGCGCACATAAAGGTATGTACTTTTGTAGTTTAAAAAAACTCCTATCTAATCTTCTATGACAAGGAATTTGTAAAATAAAAGTTCGAATCAATATGAATCACCCTCTCTAAAAAGATTTTAATTGATTTTGCAAAAAAAATATATATCCAATAAAAAAACAAACCAGGTTTATACTAGACCCAGTTTGTCAGTTTACTACTATGTTACATCTCCTCAGGTGCCTCCACCCCAAGTAAACGTAATCCTTCTTTTAATACAACCGTCACAGCATAAACCAATGCGAGTCTGCTGTCTTTTTCTTTGCTGTCTTTTTCTTTGCTCTCTTCTAATATACGAACATTACCGTAATATTTATTGAATGATTGTGCTACATCTAATATATATTTCGAAATAATAGATGGCTCATTTTTATTGAAAGCTGCTTCAATTATTTGCGGGAATTTATTTAGTAATTTTACGACACTCCAGCTATGATCGTCTTTTAAAGCAAATGTACATGTTTCAAATTCTACACTTTCTTTTCTTAAAATAGAACAAGCACGTGCATGTGTGTACTGTACGTAAGGTCCTGTTTCTCCTTCAAATTTCAGCATGTTTTCTAATGAGAATTCGATATTGTGCATACGCTCATTTTTTAAATCGTGGAAGATGACTGCACCAACACCGACTTGCTTTGCTACTTCTTCTTTCTGTTTTAAGTTTGGATTTTTCTCTTCAATATTTTGTTTTGCAAGTTCGATTGCTTCTTCGAGTACTTCTTCAAGTAAAATAACTCTTCCTTTACGTGTCGACATTTTCTTACCATCTTTTAAAATGAAGCCAAACGGTACGTGTTCCATACCATCAACCCAAGTATAGCCAAGTTTTTTTAATACGGTGAAAAATTGATTGAAATGTAAGCTTTGTTCTGGACCAACAACATATAGCGCTTTATCAAACCCATAAGTGTTTTGACGATATAAAGCTGCCGTTAAGTCACGCGTTGCATAAATCGTCGCACCATCTGATTTTCTAATTAAGCAAGGCGGCATTCCTTCTTCTTCTAAATTAACGACTAATGCACCTTCTGATTCTTCAAGCAACTCATGTTCTTCTAAAATCCCAATAAAATCTTCCATTAAATTATTATAAAATGCTTCTCCCTGAAAATTAGTAAATTCTACACCGAGAAGTTCATAAATGCGAGAAAATTCTTTAAGGGACTCATGACGGAACCAATTCCAAAGCTCTACCGCTTCTTCATCACCTTCTTCTAATTTCTTAAACCAAGCACGTCCTTCTTCTTCTAGTTCTTCGTCGTCTTTTACCTCTTCATGGAATTGGACATATAACTTAAATAGCTCACGTATTGGATCTTCTTTAACTACTGCTTCATTTCCCCATTTTTTATAAGCCGTAATTAACTTTCCAAACTGTGTTCCCCAATCTCCTATATAATTAATCCCTACAACTTCATATCCACATTTTTCAGCGATATGTTTCAGCGAATTTCCTATCATTGTAGAACGTAAATGCCCCATCGAAAAAGGTTTCGCGATATTAGGAGAGGAATAATCAATTACTACTGTTTTTTCACAGCCAAAGTGGTTTTGACCGAACTCTTCTTTCTCCGCTAAAACTGTTTTTAATACTGCATCACTTACAGTTTCACGATTGAAAAATACATTTACATAAGGACCAACGGCTTCTACTTTCGTAAAAAACGGATTATTTAATTTCTCAGCAACTTCCTTTGCGATAAGAGCTGGTGCTTTTTTATATTGCTTCGCTAATGAAAAGCATGGGAACGCTGCATCTCCAAATTCATCTTGTTTCGGTGTTTCAATTAAATCTAAAATTTGTTTTTGCGTTAATTCATTCGTGAAAATATTAGATAAACTTTCCGCAAACTGCATTTTATAATCCATGATACAACCTCCTTATTTTTTAAAACACAAAAAACTCGTCTCTAAAAAAGAGACGAGTTTTAACCCGTGGTACCACCCTTGTTGTTCGTTACGAACCACTTTCCCGTTTATAACGAGGACAGGGGGCCTCGGCTTTCTCTACTATTCGTTCAAGAAGCATCTCCGAAGTGCGCTTCATCTTTTTCTTCCGTACTAGGCTCACACCATCCCTAGCTCGCTTTCCTTCTAAAAAAGACTACTCTCTTCATCACAGACAGTATATTTAATTAATTATTGCTTATTATACATCTTTTCAAACAATTAGCAAGGGTGAATTACACCAAAGTGAAACTTAGCACTTTTTCTTTTGTATACATAAAAATTGTGTTTTTCAAATCTAGAACTACGAAAATGATCTTTTAAAACGACACGTTTTCTCGCCACTCGTTTTGCCTCCACAATTGTTTCGTCAGTAATATCATGATACAAAGCGAAGTGTTTTAATCCTTTAATTCCGTCGGATTCTATGACAGTTTCTTCAAACATCGGATCAAGGTAAACGACATCGTAACTATTGTCTTCACATTGCGCTAAAAATGAAAAATGCTCCGTTTTCTTTACTTGAATTCTTTGCATTGCTTCATCAATTTCAGAAACGGATGAAGACCATGTTTTCAAACCATTTTCCATAATATAAGCCATATACTCATTGCCTTCAAGTCCTGTTACTTTTCCGCTTTCACCAACAACATAACTAGCTACAATACTATCTGATGCCATCCCGAGCGTACAATCTAACACTGTCATTCCTCTCTCTAATTGCGTGGCTTGTACAAACGGATCGTGTTCTCCACGCATTAACCTTTTCACACGAAACATCGCTGAGTTCGGATGAAAGAAAAACGATTCTTCCGTACCTTTTGGATAAATAGCTAATCGGTTCTTCCCTACGACAAGCACATCTTGTTCATACTGCTCATGTAGCTTATGTACTGGTATGTCATTACGTTTAACGAATGAATGATTTAATTCTGCGGCTACCTGCTTTGCATAATCTGTCATTTCTTTATTCGTTCTTCCTGCTGTTGTTACGATCATTGTTTCACCTCTATATAAAGAAAAGAGGGAGATTTACTCTCCCCCTTCTTTAGCAATTCTTTTCGAAAGCTTGTTCTAAGTTCGTAATAATTTCGTCCATAGTTGCACCTTCAATTTCATGACGGTGAATGAAGTGAACAACTTCTTTTCCTTTTAATAATGCCATAGATGGTGAAGATGGAGGAATTTCTCCGAAGTATTCACGCATTTTTGCAGTAGCATCTTTATCTTGACCTGCGAATACAGTTACAAGATGATCAGGTTGTTTTTCAGCACGAACAACCGCTTGACCTGCTGATGGACGTGCTAAACCAGCTGCACAACCACAAACAGAGTTTACAACTACTAAAGTTGTACCTGATGTATTTTCCATAAATTCTGTTACAGCTTCTTCTGTAGTTAACTCTTCAAACCCAGAACGCACTAACTCTTGGCGCATTGGGATTACCATTTGGCGCATGTATTCTTCATAAGCATTTGACATCTTGTAATCTCTCCTTCAACTTTCATTCCAAATTCATCATATCACGCTCTATTAATAGGTGCAAAAGAAAGATAACGATGATTTCATTTTTTTGTAGGGATTTCACAAACCCCACCGCGGCAATGCCCCACTGGAACAAGTTTTCTATTGTTAGCGATATAATCGTATACTTTACTTCCAAAACCAAGTACGATAGATAACTTTATAAAAGGAACGGCAAACCAATAAGATGGAACGGCCTTTGCTAATACATGTATGCTATGAATGCCGTCATACCACTTATTATTTTTAAAAATATACAATCTTTGTTCCATCTTACTTTGTAGTTCTTGAGAAAGCTCATACTTCTCAACTACATCTTCATCTCGAAATGAAACAAATTTCATCTTACCCTTTTTATCTAATTTTTTCGTACGTTCTGCAACCGCCGTACACATCGGACACCAACTATCATAGAAAACAATCATATATTATTCCCCTTTACGAGACTCCGTCATTTGTTTCCATACAGAACCTTTTGCTTCTTCTCCGCCTTCAATACGTTCTAATGCTAGACGTGCTTGCATAGCTACTTCAAACTCTGGATCATCTTGCGCTGCTTTTAATGCTGGAATCGCACTTTCATCTCCAAGTTCAAATAAGAACATAGCTGCACGCCAGCGTACTAATTTACTTGGATCTTTCAGAGATTTAATCATAACAAACATCGCTGCCGGATCACCTACATCTGATAAACAATCTCCTGCAGTACGACGAACACTTACAGAGCGATCTAATAAAGCTTTATATAATAACGGTAATACTTCATCACCTTTTACCATACCTAAATACGCTGTTGCTAAACGGCGTATTGAAACTTTTTCATCATCTAACGCCATCTTCAACACTGGAATATCTTCTTCAGTAGGATCCATTTGTTCTAATGCTGCAAAACGGTTTTTCCATTCAGAATCTTTCATCATCTCTTCTGTTACTTTATATGGCTCACGCTTTTGGATCGTTACTTCAACAGCACCTGCTTGATTTAATAATTCTTTAACCGTTTCATTTACACGTTCTTCTGAATAAGCAGCAACAATCTCTTCTACTACTTCTTTCCCGATTTCTTCAAAGTTACCGTAACGTGTACTTTGTTCCACCCATTTACGCTCTTTTACAACATTTGGTGCAGACATTTGCACTTTCATAATTGATTCTTTAAAACGATCAGGTAAACCAACACGTTCTTCCGTCGTTCCATCTGTTAACTTTACTTGCATTGGAATTGTAAAGAACATTTGAACAAACACTTTCACTTCTCCAAAATGAGCAAGTTGTTGTTCTTCACTTTCTTCCACTACTTCTTCGCCGAAAACAGCACGAACTTGTTGTAATAAAACTTTCCAGTCATACTTCGCATTTCGCTCCACTGCTAAAAAGTCGGCTACATGATACACACCTTTAATGCCTTCAATTTTCAAAATTTCTTGCACTTGCATTGGTGCCTGTTCTTTATTTTCATTTGTATAATTATTACGTGCTCCTGATGGTAATACTTCATTCAAAATAACTTTCATTGTGTTTGGACTTGGCGTCGGTTCAATTGCTTTAATCTTCACGTAAAAAACTCTCCTTTATTGCATGTTCTTAGCTGTATTGTAACATGTTATCACTCTATACTCCTACTCGGATGCTTAATTTTACTACTTTCTTCCCGCTACCATACTATTTCATTCTTTTTACATTTTAAATTAGGAACGGGATTTTAAAAGCTTTCGTTTCCGATGATTTTTATTTTTTATCCATTTCTTGAGGCATCGCCATTATTTTTGAAAAAAACACGCTAAACAAAAAAATATAATAAGCTATCCATATGGATAGCTTATTTACATAATTTTCGTTATTGGAAGACAACTATTTTTATAAATACAAAAGGCAGAAAAGTATATAGATTCTACAAAATATTTTGATTGTGATACATTTACAGAATCTCTTATTTTATAATTAATGTCTTATTATTTTTTGGAGGGAATTCGATGAAAAAGTTTGTTTTGATATTTGGGCCACAAGCAGTTGGGAAAATGACAGTTGGACAAGAACTAGCAAAGATGACTGATTTAAAATTATTTCATAACCATATGACAATTGATTTATTGGAGCCATTGTATGGATTCTCTTCGGAAATGTGGCGATTAACCCATCTTTTCCGAAAGGAAATATTTCAATCATTTTCAAAGAGTGAACATTATGGAATGATTTTTACATACGTATGGGCGTTTAATGAAAAGAAAGATTGGGATGATGTTGAAAGTATATGTAATATTTTTCGTTCCCAAGGGGTTGATATTTATTTTGTTGAATTAGAAGCTGATGTAGAAGAAAGACTTCAACGAAATAAAACACCTCATCGACTTGAACATAAGCCAACGAAAAGAAAGATTGAACAATCTGAACAAAATTTATTAAGCACATTTGAAAATTTTAGATTAAATTCAAGAGAAGGAGAAATTACAGAGAAAAATTATATAAGGATCAATAATACGAATTTAAATGCTACAGAAGTAGCTGAAATTATAAAGAAAGAATTTCAACTATAGTTTTTTTTAACAAATTGAACAGTTCGGATTTTATGAATATCGTATACATTTCTAATTAACATAACGTCCTATTATCGGTTGCAACAAAAAGGGATTCCTTACTCTCAGAAGGAATCCCTTTTTTTATTTTCTATCACTCGATTCATCTTTTTATACATTCCTATCCTGTGATGGGTTTTACGATTCTCGTTTGTTACTGGATTAGCCAAAAAACGTTATAAAATTTTGTATACTCTTTACTTGTTTTTTCAAAAAAGCTGGCGGTATCCCCTCTTTAAGTTTATTAAAATACTTTCCACAATTTTTTCCGAAGCTATTACTTAAAATCACCTTTTATTACGATGCCCCCTCCCGCCTTCTCTCCAAAAAGGTAATACTCTCAATCACAACTTCAGTTCTATATATTCTCTTGCCTTGTTCATCATCGTAATTACTAGTCTGAATACGCCCTGTAATCCCAACGAGCGACCCCTTCTTACAATATTCAGCTACATTCTCAGCCGATTTGCGCCAAACGACACAATTAATAAAATCGACTTGTTGTTCACCTAAACTATTTCGAAATCCTCTATTCACCGCAACACATATTCGTGCATAAGCGACGCCTTGTTTTGTGTAGTATAATTCTGGCTCCTTTGTCAATCTACCGATTAATACAACTCGATTCATCATAAGTTATACCACCTCACATGTTTTTCTTCATTGTAAGGAGAAATGTTTGAATGGTAAAAAGCACAAAATGATATATCCGTAAGTAGAAAGTATTATTTTGGACCTTACAAAACAAAAAAAGAAACCATACATAGTTCAAACATGTATAGTTTCAAAATTTATTACACTTCAGTACAAGATATGTAATATCCTCCGCGAGCCATCTTTATTTCAGCACGGTACATTACATTTTCTAAGTAGAAAGTAATCGGTTTAACTTTACTCTCAAATTTTAGTCTTTCATTGCATTCAGTTGCATATCCTTCAATCGCTGAAGTAATAACTTTTGATGATGGATACGTTAAAGCTTCATCTAGTTCTATGAAAAAACTTTTAGAAAATAATTTTTTCATAATCCCCTTCTTCTCTTTCATCATATTCCATCTCCTTCACTTCAAGTTGCTATCATCCATATTATACCATACATTCAATATATCTTTGAAAATAAAAAAATCCTGCATTTTTCATGCAGGATTTTTTTATTAGTCATTTTTCGTAAAGTAAGAAACGAAACGAAGAATTTCTAAGTATAACCATACTAATGTAAGCATTAGTCCCATCGCAGTATACCACTCCATATATTTCGGAGCTTGACTACGTACACCATTTTCGATTAAATCGAAATCTAGTAATAAGTTTAATGCAGCAACTACAATAACAACTGCACTAATAATAATACCGATTGTACCACCTTGGTGAATGTATGGAACAGTTACACCAAACATATTTAGTAGGAATACGACTAAATACATAACCATAATTCCAAGTGTTGCTGCCATAACGCCTGTACGGAATTTATCCGTTACTTTTACTACGCGTGTTGCATATAACACTAACATTGCAAATAGAATTGAGATTGTTAGTAATACAGCATTTAAAACGATAGAATCGCCAAATTTCATTGTATAAACTGCTGAAATACTTCCTAACACAACCCCTTCTACCGCTGCATAGATTGGTGCACCAAAAGGTGAAATGCGCGGGAAGAACATAGACGCAAATGCGATGATTGCCGCAACGATTAAAGCACCAATTAATACTGGCATCTTCATCGTCCCCTGCATCATCTGTATGTATGAATAGACAGACGTTGCAAGTAGCAAGATAAGCATAATGAACGTTTTGCCTACTGTTCCGCCAATCGTCATCGCAGAAGCGCTTGCTCCCTCTTTACGGAATGCCTCTTTTTTCAACATTGGATTAGATGTTCTCATTTTTTCCCTCCTAAAATAGGTTCTACCAATAGTGTAAAGTTTTTCTCTTTACTTTTCAATATATGCAGCTTGTTTTTATTTTAATCCTTCAACGATGTCTGATAGTTCACTCCATCTTTCCATCTGTTTTTCTAGCTCTTCTTCTGTTTTCTGCTGTGCTTCAGATAATTCCTGTGCCTTTGTGAAGTCAGATCCAACTTTCGCAAGTTCTTCTCCAATTGACTCAATTTTCTCTTCAAGTTCGGCAATTGTATCTTCAATCGTTTCCCATTCACGCTGCTCATTATATGAAAGTTTACGTTTACGTTGTTGTTTTGGAGCTTCTTCTACTACTTTTTTCTCTTTTTGAACTTCCGCTTTCTCCATAAGTTCTCTCGTTTTTTCCATTTCTAAATAATCTGTATAACTACCTAGGAATTCACGCACTTCGCCTCCGCCAGTAAAGATGAACAGTTCATCTACTACTTTATCTAAGAAGTAACGGTCATGCGATACAGTTAAAACGACACCTGGGAAATCTTCTAAATAATCTTCTAGTACTGTTAATGTTTGTGTATCTAGATCATTCGTAGGTTCATCAAGTAAAAGTACGTTTGGTTCTCCCATTAAAATACGTAATAAATATAAACGTCTTCTTTCACCACCAGATAGTTTACCAAGCGGTGTACCATGTGAATGCGTCGGGAATAAGAAACGTTCTAACATTTGAGATGCACCAATTACTTTTCCATCTGTCGTATGAATAACTTCTGCAATCTCTTTAATGTATTCAATCATACGCTGATTTAAATTCATCTCTTCATTTTCTTGCGTATAATAAGCAACTTTTACAGTTTGCCCAACTTCAATTTCACCACTATCAGGAGATAACTTACCTGCAAGCATATTTAATAGCGAAGATTTCCCGCTTCCATTCGCTCCAATAATTCCGATGCGATCGCCTGGTTTCACAATATGATTAAAGTTGTTTAATACCGTTTTATCACCAAATTTTTTCGTTACATCTTTTAACTCAAGTACTTTTTTCCCAAGACGGCTACCGCTAAGTGCAATATCAACTGACTGTTTTGCAGCTGGTCCTTCTAGTTCCTTTAGCTCATCAAAACGCTGAATACGCGCCTTTTGTTTCGTAGAACGGGCTTTTGCACCACGACGAATCCAAGCAAGTTCACGACGATATAAATTTTGGCGTTTCGATTCTTGTGCCAATTCTTGCTCTTCACGAAGTGCTTTCGCTTCTAAAAATGTACTATAGTTTCCTTCGTAGCTATATAATTTACCATTATCTAATTCAAAAATACGGTTCGTCACACGATCTAAGAAATAACGATCATGGGTTACAAGTAATACCGCACCTGTATATCTTGCTAAATATTCTTCTAACCATTCAACTGTCTCATGGTCAAGATGGTTCGTAGGCTCGTCTAAAATTAATAAATCAGGTGTTTCAATAAAACATTGTGCCATTGCGATACGTTTTTTCTGTCCACCAGATAAATTCCCAACAATTGCAGTGAAATCTGTAATTCCTAATTTCGTTAAAAGAGATTTCGCACTTGCATTTGCTTCCCATGCACTCATTGCATCCATACGTTGCTGCACTGCAAATAATTGTTCCTGTACTTTTTCATTACTTGGATCTTTTTCAATATTTAATAGTGCTTTTTCATAATCACGAAGAAGACGAATTAAAGGTGTATCACCATGGAACACTTGCTCTAATACTGTTAGTTTTTCATCAAACTCTGGTTGCTGTGATAAATAACTAATTGTATACCCACGTGAATGCGTCATATCACCTGTATCAGGAGTTTCTAATCCTGCAATAATTTTTAATAATGTCGATTTACCAGTTCCGTTTACACCAATAATTCCGACACGTTGTCCTTCTGTAATACTACATGATAATCCATCAAATAACGGCTTTTCTCCATATGATTTTGATAAGTTCTCCACAGTTAACATTTTCATATTTGTGCATTCCACTCTTTCATAAATTGTTCAATAAACTGTTCCATATAACGATGACGAATTTCAGCCTCTTGTTTTGCTGCATTCGTATTCATTAAATCTTTTAATTTCAAAAGTTTTTCATAAAAATGATTTAAAGATGGATCATTATTTTTTCTATACTCTTCTTTCGTCATTTCTTCACGCGGCGGAATAGTTGGGTCATACATTAATCTCCCTTTCGCCCCACCATATGCAAATGTACGAGCAATTCCTATTGCACCAAGAGCATCTAAACGATCCGCATCTTGAACAATTTTCCCTTCAAGTGACTCTACTGTGCCGCCATGGCCACCTTTATAAGACATATTGGCGATGATATGAAGAATATGTTTACTTTCCTCTTCTTCAACCCGTAGCTCTTCTAACCAATCAGAAACTTTTTTCATTCCTGCTTCTTCACTTTCATTTAGCTTTTCATCTGCCACATCGTGAAGTAATGCTGCCATTTCAATTATAAAACGATTTCCACCTTCTTGCTCAGATAAAGAAATCGCCATTTTATGTACACGTTCAATATGATACCAATCATGCCCACTCGCATCTTTTTCTAAAATATGTTTTACAAAAGTAATTGTTTTTTGAATTTTTTCTTGTTTTGTCATTTTATCTTCACCCAGTTACTTATTGTAACACGCCCGCATTTTTTCATCACATATTTTCTTGTCCGCCCATACACTAGGTGGTAGGCATCATCATGAAGGAGGAATAAACATGTTCTATAATAATCAACCGCCTTATCCAAGGCAACCATTGTATCCTCAACAACAAGAACAGAGATACACAGAACAATACGAAGAACAAGAGTTACAACAGCAAGAACCACAATATGACGAAAACCCATATGCAACAACGCAAAACCAAGAAACTGAATTTCAACAAAATCCATATGACACACGTCCAAATTATGAATATCCTCAAAATCCATATGCAGCACCACAAAATCAAGAACAGCGATATCCTCAAAATCCATATGTAATACCACAAAACCAAGAACAACAATATCAACAAAATCCATATGCAGCACCACAAAACCAAGAACAACAATATCAACAAAATCCATATGCAGCACCACAAAACCCATACACAACTCAACCACAACAACCGCAATACCAACAACAAATGTATCAACCAAACTACGACGCACGTGTCTCACCACCTAAACCACCAACAATAGATCCAACTCAACCACAAATCTTACCACCTGGACCAACACTAGACATTACACAACCACAAATCTTACCACCTGGACCAATTACTGAACCAACACAACAACAAATTCAACAAGTTGTCGGTACACAGTTTTTACCTTTCAAGAAACCCGTACTAGATTTCGTAAAACCATGGGTAGATTACGGTTTAAATGAAGCAAAACATACATCACATGAACACGCATTAACAGAAGTTGCTGCGATTATGTTTTTAGTTGGTAAAGGCTTCAATCCGACGATCGCACATTATATCGTTGAATCTTGGGAGAAGAATGAACAGTTTTAGGGTTGTTTATTTGATAAAATATAAAAAACACAAAAGTGCCAAACCCCTTATACCACAAGGGTTTTGGCACTTTTCAATATCTAAAACAAATTTTATTGAAATAATTATTTTTAAAGATTTTCATACTTTTTTATATAGTACGTGAACATATACAGTACAAAATTACACCTTTGTATACACATTTTTAGAAACATCTTACGTTTATCAAACAATAACCAAAAGACGTACCTGCAACCTCATCATATAAATAATAGATATTAAAAAGAGGACACTATAAGCGCCCTCTTCCTTAGGTTTTAAATATGTTCTCCATGATCCATAAACACTTCAATTGCTTCGTTTTGTGGTATGTCTTTTACATTAGTAAGACCAAAAGTAAAAACAGCGGATAACATCATCATTAATAAGATTGCTTTTTTCATTTTAGCGCCCTTCTTTCTATGCTCTTTTTGTCTGCATCTAAAGCGATGTGCAAATACTTGCTTGCTTTTCTGTGATTTTCTGAACCATAGAATCTTTCACCTAAAAGAGAAGCATATTCTTTTACCCAATCATATAATTCTTCTTTTTCAAAATACGAAATACCTTCTATAACCACATTTTCTAATTCTTCTTGCGGTACATAGTTATGTACTGCTTTTAAAATTCGGAAATGATGACGATAACATAAGTCGCTAATCTTATAGCCATTCTCAATATATTCATTAGCGATATCACTATAACCTAACTTAAAATGTTCTCTTGCTAAAAGAAACATAGTTTTAGCGTTATTTTCTAATGAATCCTCTAAGTGTTTAATTGCTAACTCTGGCATGTTTTGACTTGCGTATAAAAGTCCTAAATTATGCTTAACTCGTTTAATAAGAAGTTCATCATTAGATTTTTGGAAGGTACCTAGTGCTGAAAGTAAATATTCCTCTGCACTTTCGAATTCATTTAGTCGAATGTGTGCCATTCCTAAAGTATTTAAGCATGCTGCAGTTTTTAATTCATACCCTGGACTAATTGAAAATACTTCATTCGCCTTTGTAGCAAATTGAACTGCTAGGATCGGTTTTAATACGTGATAGTAATGGACTGCAAGCCAATAATTAAATTCTGCTTTTTCAATTTCATCATGCATGTATTCTAAAAACGTTTCAGCTTTTTCAAATTGCATTCTTGCTTCACTATGGTTTGCTTTATTAATAGCGTAAATTGCTTTAAATAAATGATGATAGTACTCTAAAAATGTTTCTGTAGACTCTGGTAAAGGCTCGATTTTGTCCAGAATATCTTTTGTACTATCCATATCCCGAATTAGCAGTTTATACCGTGCATTCAATAAAGCGTAGTAGACTAATATTGTTTGGTCTTCCTTAATATTATTGATTTTATTTGCAATATCTTCTTTTATTTTCTGAGACTGTAATACACGTTGTGAAATCATAGCTTGATACCATTCGTTTAATAATTTTGTGATTTCTTCTTTAGAAATAATGTCAACACTCATCTACTTCTACCCCCTTTTGTTAAATGTTATCATGACATGCTTGTTTGCATAAATAAGTTTTTGAATATTCTAACTTGAAAAAATTATTTTTGAATATTCATGTTAACAAAATGGTCCCTTTTCAAACCTTAAAAAAGAACACATGTTTGTTTGTAGTGGCGTTAAAAAAACAAAAGTGAGGTATTACATCATGGGATATAACAGCTTTCCTGTAGTACGTGGAAGAGGTATGGTGAAATGGAATCCGTTTGCTTCAATACCGGAGCAATACGAGGAAATACATAGAATGTTTGAGGAACAATATAAAGTACCTAAACCTTTTTTAACACAAGATACTATGGAACGAATAGAAAGAGCGTTAATGCAATCTTTTCACGAGGAAGAAGAAATACATATCTCATACTATCGTGATGGAATGGTGCAAGACATGTACATAAATGTATTACATATTGAACCGATGACGAAAACTATATATTGTACAGATGCCTTTGGTTTGAATACTAAGTTTAAGTTTGATGAATTGGTGAATATAAATTAAAAGAAGCCGCCCGACAGGACTGAAGTGCACCCCAATTGTTAGACACAGCCTAACAATTGGGGTGCACTTCACATATATAGGTGGCTTTTGTACGACAAAAAAAAAGAGCTCTGCTATACAGCAGAGCAAAAGAAAAATATATAACCCTATAAAAATAATACAAATTATTGATACTTTCAAAAGACGAAATTTAAATTTCCATCACAATAATAGCTATGTTTAAGTATGAAACATTCTACCTTCACTATAGCTATGAATATTCTTATTTTAGAATTCCATAGTATCCAAATAGCTCTTTGAGAGATACCTCAATACCGAACTTCTTCAAAGAATCTTTTCTTTGTTCAAAGAGAAGTTCTAAAACTTTTTTCTTATCTTTGTCTCTTCCATAATGAATCAACCTATGACAGTTCGGACATATACTAACTATATTTCCAACAACATCTAAACTATTTTCAAAATCATGTTGCATTCTTAACGGTATTAGATGATGGGCCTCCATATAATTTTTTCGGCTGGCTTCCGATACAAATGTTTCATGTGTGTCATCTATTTCACATTTAAATTCTGCCTGTTTAATAGCTTGTTTAGCTTTTTTCGGATCACGAGGCCATACTTCCCTACCAGATTCCATTTTAGTTTTTTTTCGATTTTCCGGTTTCTCTTCTTCTGCAATCTTTACTTTACTAAAATCCGAATCAATATTAGCCTGATACATATCTTCCTCTTGCTCATCCTCAGAAAGAATAAAGCTCTCATTCAACGCTTTAATAATATTATCAATAGATTTATATTTTGCTAATTTTGTCGAATCAATATATGAATATATAAATTTAAAAGATTAAAATAAAAATAAGTACACATGTTTTATTAGGAGGTATATGTATGTCCAACAGCACTTCATGGCTAGATGAAATTATAGCAATATTAACCGAACTAGATGGAGCAGGAACACTGAATCAAATTAAAACAAAGGTTATGGAGCGTAATAAAATTGACTTGAATAGATACCAACACGAACAGTCTATAGCTGCAAGAATTAGAAAGACCATTTATCAGGTAAACTGTCATAAAAACGTTCAATGGCCGCTACTAAAACTAAATCTTCTAAATGAGCAGTTTTAAGGTTGTTTATTTTTAAAAACATCAAAAATGCCAAATCCCTTATATCACAAAGGATTTGGCATTTTTAAGTATCTAGAACACGCGCTAAATTTAAGGAGAAATTAACAGACATGAGTCCGGTATAATGCCGTGTCCACACCCAAGGATCGGTTACATAAAATAGCGTATCTAACCTGGGAAGTCTATTGGCCTTTTTCCCTTATAGTAACGCTCTCTTCTACTAAGACCTTTTCTTTCTAGGGCCTACAATTAATTTAATCGCTGTTCTTTCTTCATTATTGATAGAAATCTCTTGAAACGCTGGAACAAAAGCTAAGTCAATACCACTTGGAGCGACGAACCCTCTTGCAATCGCAATTGCTTTAATCGCTTGATTTATAGCTCCAGCCCCAATCGCTTGAATTTCCACATTACCACTTGTTCTTAGTACTCCTGCTATTGCACCTGCGACTGAATTTGGGCTTGATTTTGAAGATACCTTTAATATATTTTCCATGTAAGTTGCTCCCTCTATTATTTAATCTCTCTTTCGTTACAATTTTAAATATTTTAGCGTATCTTTAATTACTATTCACACCAAAAACAAACGATGCTTCATATGTATATTATTCTATATTTTCTGACTTTTTCCTGCTCAGCTACGCAAATAAAAAATAAACTGAATAACCTAATATAAATATAGCTAAATATTATAACTTCACCAAATGATAACATCCATACAGCTAAAGGTAATATTTCTGTTTTGTCAGACTAAATAAATATAGTAAAGTGAAATTTTAATGAGTGGGGGTTTAATTCATCCCCCACCTAACTTCTTTGCTTTCGCTGAATTTTGAGATGGGAGTCTTACTGCTCGGAAAATAGCGGGATAAACGTTTCCTCGTTACTTCAATCTATTTAGAAATTCCATTTATTTTTCTATCAAATTATAAACCTTATCATCTTCAAAAGGTGTTACAGGTAATACCCAAATACTACGCTTCATCATTTGACCACTTTATATTCCAAATCTATTTCCTTTTATAGTACAAGCATACACGCCAATTGTGATTCATCTTCATAAACTACTATGTGGTTTAAATTTATTAAGAATAGGAGGTAATATTTTGGGTTCATACTATCATTCTTCAAACTCGTATAAAAAATGCTCATGCAAATCTTCTTCCAGTTCAAATAAAAAATGTTCATGTGACCATTCACATAAACGAAGCTGTCCTGCATACGGAACTTTTTGGCAAACTGAATTTATAACTGTTCCTTTTGGAGATCCTTTTCCATTTAATCACGTTGGACCTTTAGCAGGAGGTGTTTCCTTACTAAATCCTACTACTATACACTTTAGACAAGCTGGTGATTATAGAGTTTCGTTCATTTCCAGTATTAATACTACTTTAAATCCTGTATTTCCACATATCCCAGTCATAACTATATTTTTAAATAACAATCCACTTGCTAATAGTCAAGGTGACTTCGCTATTCAAATGAATACTTCATCAAATAACGAATGTCTTCAACTCGTTGGCGAAACGATTGTTACAGTGCCTGCTAATTCAACTCTTCAACTTAGAAATAATAGTGGTTTTAATCGTCAAAGTATTGTAACTTGTGACAATGGTATAAATTCAATTGAATTAACAGTTACAAAACTAAGTTAAAATTATTTCTTCACATTCAGATGCTATTTCAGCATCTTTTTTTATTGAATAACAGTTTTTTCAACTTTTATTATCTCTCCCCACATAAACAAGTGCAGAATTCTTTCTAACACAAGATTTCTGCACTTGTTTATTATACTTATTTATTCTTCCTTATTTCTCTACATAAACCGACTTAACAATCGTACGATTATATGGTTTTCCTTCTTTATTCATCCCTTTTATATCCATCGTAACGTTATATACTCCCGGTTGTTTTATATCTTTCAAAGCACCTGTAAATGTATTCGTATTAACATTTTGTAATTCATTAAATTCAGAGACTAACTTACCTTCTTTATTAACGACTCTTACTGTTATGGAAAGATCCCCTTTCATTTCAGGTGCCACAGGTGATTTTTTCAGTTTATACTCAGGTTTATTTACTTTAACTTTTGTAGGCATTCGAAGAACAAATGGTGCGTCATCCTTGTAATCGCTTACAACTAAATATGCATCTTTCGACTGCTTCGCCATCATTTTGATTTTCCATTCGCCTACTTCCAATTTATCAAACTTAAATGTTCTAATTGTCGCCCCATTAAAGAAAGATTCGCCTTCACCAGTAGTTATAGCGCTATCTTTATTTGCATAGATTTTTCCTTTTGGAGATACCATTTGTACTTCTACATCAGAAGAAGCAGTTAGTACAGAAACTATTCCTTCAGCCTTTTTATCAACAGAAATACTTTGCTCTATCCACTGATTTTGTGGTAATTCGCCTCCTAAAATATTTTGATTTGAAGTTGTATTTAATTGTTCTAGATCTTCATATGAACTAGTGCTGGATGCTACTAAAGCTGGTAATCCCACATTTGTCGTACGTAAATATGGTTCAATTCGTGCAAAAACAGCTGATCCTTTTCTTATATTGTCATGATCAAATCTGGAATCTGTAAATAAATGTGTACCGTACGATAGCTTCGCACTCCATTCATTTACTAGTCCATCATTTGAACCGTACGATGATAAATATAACCCGCCCATAGATAATGCAGAAAATGTTGGCCCCCAGCTAGTTCCAGTAGCCGTATAGTAACGGTTTAATTTAGCTGCTGGGTTGTTATCTATTATTGAACGAAACTTTGCCATTTCACCTATTTGTAACGAATACGTACCATCATCTTTTTGACCTAATATAGAAGCAAGCCAACCTGCCCACCAACTATATGACAAATCTGCTAAATTTGAGCCGTGATGCGGTGTAGCAAGTGTAATAACATTTCCAACAAATCGATTCGCACCATATTCAACTAATGCGGCTTGTGTATCAATACCACCTTTACTATGCGCTACAATATTAACTTTTTTACCGAAATAATTATATATTTCTTCAAGTTTTTGTGCTAACAATTTTCCGTTATCCCACTGACTAGCCGAACCTTTCCCTGCAGCATCATACAATTGTATAAACACTGTTTGATAGCCTGCTTTTAAAGCATAATCATACATATCATTTATATCATGATATACTGTCTTTCCATACCAACTATCAGCATTACCATTTCTTCCTTGTACAAAGAGAATTGGCGGTTTATTCTCATCATAATTAGCAGGTTTTTGGCCTAAAAACCATTCTCCAGGTGTGAATACTTCTGTATCAGGAAACCCCTTTCCAAGCTCTTTTACAACTTCTGCCTGTACATTTGTTCTAATCGTTGGAGCCATGATAAAAAATACAATTAGTAAGGCCACACATCTTCTCATCAGTCGCATATTACTCCCCCTATTTTTTTGAAAGAAGGTGTTCTTTATAATATTTTATATTTTCCCTTCCTTAATAATAGCTAATCTTTTATTTTTAAAAGATGTTAGCCCTATTTTTAGAAGGTTACTAGTTGTATACCCTCTTCCTTAACTCTCGTTATTCTCTTTGTTTCTACCTCTTCCTTTTGATAGAATACGACAAAAAAGTTTCTCAATAATTGTTAACTTCGCTACACCCAGATATTTTTTAAATCATTATTGTTTATATAAAGCATACAAATCTTGAAAAAATTTTAGTAAAAAAACATTTTATTACTAGTTAGTTATTTAAAAATATAATAAAGATATGTACTTTCTTTTCATTAAATACAAACTAATTTTAAAGGAGCTTGTATTATAAGACTTTCCTACGATTAAAAATTAAACTGAAATTTCCGAATAGAAAATCATATTTCCAGAAACATATATTATGATAATTTCCGCACACTTGAATTAACTTTTTAGAAGTACTAACCTATCGGTGAGCAGAAGAAAATTCTGTAAAAAGAAAGGAGAATACTTTATGATGACCAAATTACAAAAGGAGTTTTTTAAACGCTTAGAAATTCCTGCAAAAGAAATAACACTTGATGATTTAGATGAAATTCTCTTAAAAATGGGAATGATCCTCCCCTATGAAAATCTTGATATTATGGCTGGTACTATTAAAAATATCTCAAAAGATAACTTAATAGAAAAGTTACTTATTCAAAAACGAGGTGGACTTTGTTATGAATTAAACTCCCTATTGTATTATTTTTTAATTGATTGTGGGTTTCAAGTATACAAAGTAGCCGGTACTGTTTATGACCTTTACGATAATAAATGGAAACCCGATGATGGTCATGTCATTATCATATTAAGTCATGAGGATAAAGATTATGTTGTGGATGCAGGTTTTGCATCTCATCTCCCTTTACATCCAGTCCCTTTTAACGGAGAAGTCATCTCCTCTCAAACAGGAGAATATCGAATTCGTAAGCGAAATACTCGAAAAGGTACGCATATTTTAGAAATGAGAAAAGGAGCTAACGGGGAATCTACAAGTTTCTTACAATCTGAACCTTCAAACGAATGGAAAATAGGCTATGCTTTCACTGTAGATCCAATAGATGAGAAAAAAGTGAATAAGATTCAAAAAGTGATTGTAGAGCATAAAGAATCTCCTTTTAATAAAGGAGCTATCACTTGTAAATTAACTACTTATGGTCACATATCATTAACAAATAAAAATTATACAGAAACCTTTAAAGGCACCAAAAATAAACGACCAATAGAATCTAAAGATTATGCTCGCATTCTTCGTGACTCTTTTGGAATAACGCAAGAGAAATATGTAGGAAAAACACTAGAAAGAGGCTAGTTGACTACAAGTATTTCATAATAAAGCAGATTCTATATTTAGAATCTGCTTTATTTTATATTTTGTTATAAATTAATTTAATTTTGTTGTTACCCTTTAATTTTCAATTATATACTCATCATCATATTTATCGTATTGTAGCCCTTTCCCTATCTTTGACTCCGTAACTTGATCTCTTAAAAACGGTGCAGCATCCATTTTACTAGTTGCAATTTCAATTCCATATTTTTTCGTTAAATGAGCTAACTCTATTAAAAACCACTCTCTTCGCAATGTAACTGGAATATCCAATGTTTTTCTTTTCATATATAATAGCACCTCTTTTATTTTCATAGCTTAAAAATATCACTGGATGCACTTATTAAAACTACCTTTCACCGCTAACATCCAATGAAACATTATAGTATATGCATGTCCATTTCAAACGTGCTATCACAAATATGATATTTAAGTTTACATAATTATATTATGTAATAGTAGGAAAGGAAGGCATGTCCCTTCCTCTTCTACTATAGATTTAAATTAAGAACATCTTGGTACACCTAAAGCTAAAAATAAACCTGCTACTCCCGCAGTAATCGGTACTTTTAACGTAATAACATCATCTACCTTCGTTACTAAAAAGTAAGCATTACCTTCTTGTAATATACAAGTTACCAACAATTGAAATTCCATTCAAATCTCCTCCTTTCAATCGATATACTATAATTTATGAAATCTCTTTCAAAAAGTAATAGGAAATATATCCATTTTTCCTTATATATGAAATAAATGTTTATGAATCTATTAAAAATATTAATTTTCTAAATTTATACAAAACGTGTAATATCCAATAAATTCCTATATAATCAATAAGAAGAATCTTACAAATGGAGGTATGAAAATGTCGATTTTAAGTAATATCGGTGCAGCTTTATTTTTTATTGCTTTTATTCTTTTAATCTTATGTATCATTTCATTCTTTAAGAAAAATGGAAAAGCAAAACAATATGGACGTCCTACCGTTATTCTTTTTATGATTTCTATTATATTAATAACGGCCGGTACAACAAAATCGGAACACCCCGTCGTCGAGTTTTTTTCTACTTTAAGTTTCATTCTATTTATATTCTTCCTTGTTCTAGCAATCTTATCTGTTATTAAGAAAACAGGTGTAGCGAAAAAACAATTTATTATTACAGCTGTATTATTTGTCATTTTTGTTGCGTTATTAGGTATTTCAGCTCCTTCTTCTGAAAAAACGACAGCAACTAGTACAAAAGTTGCCTCTAATAATGAAGAGCCAAAAGATAGCGAACAGAAAAAAGAGCTAGAAAAGAAAGAGGGGGACGAAAAAACTCAAAAGCAAGAAGATGAGAAGCGTCTAGCCGAAGAACAAGCTCGTAAGCAAGAGGATGAAAAACGTCAGGCTGATGAACAAGCTCGTAAGCAAGAGGATGAAAAACGTCAGGCTGATGAACAAGCTCGCAAACAACAAGAAGAACAAAAACGTCAGGCTGATGAACAAGCTCGTAAACAACAAGAAGAACAAAAACGTCAGGCTGATGAACAAGCTCGTAAACAACAAGAAGAACAAAAAGCACAGCAAGCTCAAACACAACCAGCTAATGGTAATACTGATAGTGCATACTACAAAAATTGTGCTGCAGTTAGAGCAGCTGGGAAAGCTCCTTTACATAAAGGGCAACCAGGTTATAGCTCTCATCTTGATCGTGATGGCGATGGAATTGCATGTGAAAAATAGTAATAAAAAAGAAGCTTTTACTAAGCTTCTTTTTTATTAACGTAAAATATTACCACTTATTACTTTCCCCCTTATTTTAATAACATTCTTCTTATTATTCTCAAAAACGACACAGAATAAGTGATTTCAATCACTACATAGATTTTAATTTATCGCTATTCTTAATTCAGATATTACATTAAAATTTTATGGAGGCATTCATATGGAACATACATTTACTGAAACTTCAATTGTTGGTGAGATTGTTACACAATTTCCGAAAGCTAGTGATCTTTTTAAATCATATAGAATAGATTTTTGTTGTGGCGGTAATAAGCCACTTATTGATGCAATTCATGAAAGAAATTTATCAGCTACTGAAGTGCTTACAGAGTTAAATACGCTTTATCATAATACGAAACGATTAAATGAATCGGAAATTGATTGGAAAAATGCTTCTTATCGTGAATTGATTGATTATGTCATAAATAAGCATCACCGCTATTTAAATGAAGAATTACCACAGTTAAGTCCATATGTGACAAAAGTATTACGTGTTCATGGGGCAAGTCAGCCTCATTTTGCTCAAATTCATAAGCTATTTCATGAACTTAGAATGGAATTAGAACAGCATTTAATTAAAGAAGAAATGGAAGATTTTCCATTAATTTTAGAATTTGAACAAAATCCAACTAATGAAAACTATGCTAAGTTACGTAAAGTAGTAAATGAACTAAAAAATGAGCACAATCATGCTGGAAATATTATAAAAGAACTTCGTAAAGTGACAAATGACTTTACTCCTCCAGAAGGTGCTTGCGGTACTTATCGACTTGTTTACCAACGCCTCGAAGCGCTAGAGTCTGATTTATTTGAGCATATTCATTTAGAAAATAATATTTTATTTCCGCGTGCCATTACGAAAGCATAAATCAAGTGCAGGACATGAGTGTAAATACTTATGGCCTGCTTTTTCGTTTCGCGAAAAATATTCACATCCCCTTCACATAAAACCGAATTTTAACAATTTGTGAATCATTATAAAGATGTGATAAATATCACATCTCCCCCTTATTTGATTTTCTATAATAAAAATATAATCCTTTGTTCAATATTTCACATAAAAAGGGGAAACGAAAATGAAAAAACGTTTAGTTATGATCGGAAATGGTATGGCTGGCATTCGCTGTATGGAAGATATCTTAAAACATGATAGTGATTCATATGAGATTACTATTTTTGGAGATGAACCGCATCCAAACTACAACCGCATTATGCTCTCTCATGTTTTACAAGGCAAAACAAATATACAAGATATCATTATGAATGAATACAGTTGGTATGAAGAAAACGAAATAACTTTGTATACGAATGAAAGAGTTCAAAGTATTAACCGAGAAGAAAAAATTATTATTACAGAAAAGAAGCGTACTCTTACATACGACAAGCTCATTATCGCAACAGGTTCTAGTGCTTTTATTTTACCTGTTGAAGGTTCCGCACTTTCTGGTGTAACAGGATTTCGAACTATTGAAGATACACAATTTATGATAGATACCGCTAAAGAAAAGAAAAAGGCCGTTGTCATTGGTGGCGGGTTACTCGGTTTAGAAGCCGCAAGAGGTCTAATTGATTTAGGAATGGACGTACATGTTGTTCATTTAATGCCTAGCTTAATGGAGCAACAACTAGATACGAAAGCAGCTGCTCTTCTGCGTGAAGATTTAGAAGCACAAGGCATGAAGTTTTTAATGGAAAAGAAAACTGTAAAAATTCTTGGTACAGACCATGTTGAGGGCATTCAATTTGAAGACGGTGAAGTTGTAGATTGTGATTTAATCGTAATGGCTGTCGGAATACGGCCAAATACGCAAATAGCAAAAGATGCTGGTCTAATTGTAAATCGCGGTATTGTAGTCAATGACTATATGCTAACAAATGATGAGTCCATTTATGCAGTTGGAGAATGTGCAGAGCATGACGGTATCGCATATGGACTTGTTGCTCCTCTTTATGAACAAGGTGCGATATTAGCAAAACATATAACAAATTTACAAACTGATGGATATTCGGGCAGTATCGTCGGTACACAATTAAAAGTTGCTGGTTGTGATTTATTCTCTGCTGGCCAAATTTATGAAGATGATCAAACGAAAGCAATATCCATCTTTAATGAATGTAAACGTTCCTATAAAAAAATATTAATTCGTGATAATAAAGTCGTCGGTATCGTTTTATACGGTGATACAGCTGACGGTACCCGCCTCTTTAGCATATTAAAGAAAGAAGAAGATATACAAGAATATACACCAGCTTCCATTCTTCACAAAGCTGGTGAAGAATGTGAACTTGACGTTGCTACTATGAGTGCGGATGACACAATTTGCGGATGTAATGGTGTTACGAAAGGCACAATCGTTCACGCCATTTTAGAACAGGAGTTAAAGACTTTTGAAGAAGTTAAAGCCTGTACGAAAGCCGCAGGGTCTTGTGGTAAATGTCGTCCGCTTGTAGAACAAGTTTTATCTCATACACTTGGAGATGCTTTTGATGCTTCTGCACAGTCTACCGGTATGTGCGGATGTACACCTTTATCACGTGATGAAGTCGTAGCGGCCATTCATGAGAAAGGTTTAAAATCTCCAAAAGAAGTACGAAACGTTCTTGGTTTTGTACATGAAGATGGATGTTCGAAATGTCGTCCTGCTTTAAACTACTATTTACGTATGGCGATTCCAGAAGAATATGAAGATGATAAATCATCCCGTTTCGTGAATGAAAGAATGAATGGTAACATCCAGCACGATGGTACCTTCTCTGTTATTCCACGTATGTACGGAGGCGTTACAACAGCAGATGATTTAATGAAAATTGCTGAAGTTGCGAAAAAGTACGATGTTCCACTTGTGAAAATTACAGGTGCGAGCCGAATTGGCTTATACGGTGTTAAGAAACAAGATTTACCTAACGTATGGGCTGAATTAAATATGGCTTCTGGATATGCGTATTCAAAATCTCTTCGTAATGTAAAATCATGTGTTGGCTCTCGTTTCTGCCGTTTCGGTACGAAAGATTCATTAGGACTTGGTATGTTGCTTGAACAATCATTAGAAATGGTAGATACACCTCATAAAATGAAGATGGGTGTAACGGGCTGTCCACGTAACTGTGCGGAAGTACTGACGAAAGATTTTGGCGTTGTTTGTGTCGAAAATGGATACCAACTTTATATTGGCGGAAATGGTGGTACGGAAGTACGCGAAGCTGATTTTGTAATGATTGTCCCTACTGAAGATGATGTCCTTCGCATCGCTACAGCTTACATGCAATATTATCGTGAAACTGGTATTTATGGAGAGCGTACTGCCTACTGGACAGAACGATTAGGCTTCGATCACATAAAGGAAATACTGCAAGATGCAAATATGGTCACTAAGTTAAATGAACGTTTCCAAAAAGCTCGTGGCACATATAAAGAAGCATGGGGACAAGCACTAGAAACGAAATCATTAAAAGCGATGTATGAAGTAGAAACTGTGAAATAAGGAGCTGTGATCTATATGATACAAACGAAAGAAAAAATAAAAGTTATGCGTGCAGAAGACCTTCCTATTCAAATCGGTAAAGAGGTGCAAATGAAAGGTATGTCTTTCGCCCTATTCCGCCTTTCAAATGGCGATATTCGAGCTGTAGAAAATCGTTGTCCTCATAAAAAAGGGCCATTAGCGGAAGGTATTGTATCTGGAGAATTCGTCTTTTGTCCCCTACATGATTGGAAAATTTCACTACTAACAGGTGAAGTTCAAAAACCTGATGACGGTTGTATTCAAACGTATGAAGTAGAAGTTATTGACGGGGATATTTATATATACATGTAATTTAAAAAAGGAAGCCTCCCCTGGCTTCCTTTTAAATAAAAATAGACGAGGTGCGAATATGAACGGATATGTATATTTAGTTGGTGCAGGACCAGGTGATGAAGGGCTTATTACAAAAAAAGCGATAGAGTGCTTAAATCGTGCAGATATCGTCTTATATGACCGCTTATTAAACCCTTCCTTTCTTAATTATACAAAAGAAACATGTGAACTTATTTATTGCGGAAAAATGCCAAAGAATCATACTATGCGTCAAGAAATGATTAACGCACACCTCCTTCAATTTGCGAAAGAAGGAAAAATCATAGTCCGCTTAAAAGGCGGAGATCCATCTATTTTTGGCCGTGTTGGTGAAGAAGCAGAAACTTTAGCATCAGCAAATATTCCATATGAAATTGTACCAGGTATTACATCTAGCATCGCCGCTAGTATCTATGCAGGTATTCCCCTCACCCACCGTGACTACAGTAATAGTGTCACTTTATTAACCGGACATGCAAAAGGTCCTTTAACCGATCATGGAAAATATAATTCATCTTACAATAGCGACACGATTGCCTACTACATGGGTATAAAAAACTTACCTACAATTTGTGAAAACTTACTACAAGCAGGAAAAAAAGAAGATACGCCAGTAGCAGTCATTGAATGGGGTACAACTGGTAAACAGCGCGTTGTCACAGGGACACTGTCTACCATTGTTTCTATTGTCAAAAACGAAAATATTTCTAATCCTTCTATGACAATTGTTGGTGATGTCGTTTCCTTACGGGATCAAATCTCTTGGAAAGAACGCAAGCCATTGCACGGCAAGAAAGTTTTATTTGCATCTGCAACAAATAAAAAAAGCGCAATAAAGCAAATGTTACAAGAGTCCGGTGCAGAAATATATCAAATTCCAACTTTCAAAAAGAAAGAATACACATTAACCTCTGAACAAATCAATATGATTTTTACCGTTGATCGTCTTGTATTTTGTTCCGCTGACAGTGTAGACATCTTAATGCAATCATGCAGTAAATATCATAAAGATATTCGTTCCTTACAGGCAGAACTTCAGTATATGAATCTTTCTATTCAAGAAAAGCTCATGCAATATGGATTGTTAAGTAAACCTGCGCAATTTTCTTCGAATTCAACGATTTATTTAGGACGAAACATTAACCGAATTGCTGTTATTCAAGAAAAAATTGGTGCCGGTTCTTATATGATGACTCATGCGTATACTATTGACGATCGCTTCTATGAAGTTCATTCTCGTATGCTTTCTGAATTCTCATGGGGAAGCATTGTGTTTGAAGGGCGTGCCTCAATTGATACATTTTTATCAGAAATAAAACGACTTGGCTTTATCGATATCCTTACTCTCCCTTTCTCGTATACCGACGTTCCAACTTTACACTATGCGAATAAAGTTGGATTTCATCATGTAGATGAGCAATTACAAAACATGATTATGAAGAAAGATTTGGTGCTGCGATGAAAGGAATTATATATGTTGGGCATGGGAGCCGGCTACAAGAAGGTAATGAACAATTCATTCATTTTGTTCAATCTGTTATAAAAGAACGTAACGAAAGAATTCAAAAAATTGCTTTCCTAGAACTAACGACACCTACCATTTCGGATGCAGTTACAGAAACATTACTAGAGGGCGCAACTGAAATAATGATTGTACCTGTTTTATTATTTGCAGCAGCTCACTATAAACGTGATATTCCTTTTGAAATAGAACAACTACAAAAGAAATATCCACAAATAACATTTTCAGTTGTACCTCCTTTTAGTACACATCCACATATGGTGGAACTTGTAGTGAAAAGAATACGTGAAGCTATGCCAATGCAAAATAGTAGTATTTTACTCGTAGGACGAGGCAGTAGTGATACACAACCGATACATGAGTTACAACAAATCGGAGCAGCCATCGAACGAAAACTTGGTATGCCAGTATCCTGTTCCTTTTTAACGAAAGGAACTCCCTCTTTTGCTGTTGAGCTCAAGGATATAACATCGACTGCGTCCCATGTATATGTCATGCCATACCTTCTCTTTACCGGATTATTACTTCAAAAAATTGAATTGCATACAAAAAAATACAATCATGTTACGACTTGTAACTGTCTTCAGTTTGATACATATATGAAACTAACATTGTTAGAACGAATGGAGGAATGCATATATGTATAACATGTACCCTCTTATGTTTAATCTACAAAATAAAGTGGTTGTTATCATTGGTGGAGGTAAAATTGCATATCGAAAAGCGTCTGGATTAAAAGATACAGGCGCTTTCGTCACTGTTGTCAGTCCAGAAATTTGCGAGGAAATGAAGGAACTTTCTTATATTACTTGGAAGCAAAAAGCTTTTAGTAATGATGATATTAAAGATGCTCACCTTATTTATGCAGCTACAAATCAACACGCTGTAAATATGATGGTCAAACAGGCCGCTCATGATTTCCAGTGGGTTAACGTTGTAAGTGATGGTACAGAATCATCTTTTCACACACCTGGCGTTATAAGAAATAATGAATATGTTGTCACTATTTCAACTTCTGGTAAAGATCCATCATTTACGAAGCGTTTGAAGCAAGAACTAACATCTATATTGCCTAAACTTATAAAAAAGATTTCTCGTACACATAAATTGTAATCTATTTCTTAGTTAAAATAGTAATTACCTTTGGACAAACGTTTTTTAGGGGACGTTTGTTCTTTTTGTTGTAGTTCCGTTCTTTTATTTCACAAGCAATCTATGAAGAAAATAAATGGTGTTTGCAACTTGTAAACAAATAAATTTCATGACAAGTGTAACATTACGAGCAACTCTTTCTATTCAGTTTTTATATTGGATATTCATTCAACCAAATTAGCGCTTGTTCATAATCATCAAAAAACTCCACGGATTCTTTTGTATTGGATTGTTGCAAATACTTCAGTATCTCTCCTTCTTCAAGAAGAAATGCAATTGCCTTACTATGATTCAAAATGGTTTCATTGAAGAACTTATCTTTCCATACTTTTTGAACAGAAAAATGATTTGGGGTATACCCTTTTCTATCCACCAACAATTTGTATTTCCGACCCTCAGAAATAAATTGCTGACAAACCTGCTCAAAATCATTAAACCATTCATACACATCCTCTGTATTAATCTGGCCAATTAGATGGGTAACAATCAAATCTCCTGAAACTATTGTGCTGATATTCTGTTTACTCAACTTTTAATCATCTCCCTTAGTGGCAATTATGCATAAAATTCTTACTTGACACTCCCACCCCATCGCTATCACCCTAAGCTCATATAACTTTAATTATAAGCGAGATTGTGTCTTTTTTTCGCAAGTCTATATGTAAATACTTTAAAGATTTCCATACGAAATAAACCCTAATAAGTTTCTTTTTTTGAATTAAGTCACTAGATTTTGAAACATGGTACAATTGTAAACGACACCCAATATATGAAAGACTGCTTTCTTCTCATATCTATAGGACTTCTGTCCATCATTTACCGCCTCAAATCTTTTCGTTTTTGCACGTATATTCAAAACAAAATATATGATAAATAAATAACGACAGTTACTGTAATAATGCTGAAAATTGTTGAAAATAAAACGATTTGTGCATGTAATTCAGGCTCTATTTGATATTCCATAGCAATGGTTGATGTATTTCTTGAAGTAGGAAAAGAACTTGCAATAAATAACGATTGTGCAACAATACCATCGATGTTTAGTATGTATATTACAGCAAGTGCTAATAATGGTCCCATCAGTAACCTTCCAATTAAAGCCCATGTTATGACTCGATGGAAAAAATTAAGTTTAATGTTGGATAATTGCGCCCCTAGCAATATGAGTGCTATTGCAACAAAACCATTCGCAAGCTGATTAAGAGGTAGCAAGATAGAATTAGGTATTTGAATTTTAAAAGATTGAAAGAGAACCCCTAATACGAGCGCATGAAATACAGGCAGTCTTAGAAATGATTGAATAATACCTCCGATTGTTTTTGTTGCTGATAGTAAGTTATATATCCCATATGAATAAGTTAAAAGATTCTGGAAAATCACAATAAAAATCTGAATGGAAACCCCCACTGGATTGTGACTGAAAATCAATTGACTTACTGGTAACCCATAATTACCGGAATTCATTAACGAAATGCTATTTTTTAGAGCTGCACTTTCTCCTTTTTCTAACTTTAATGTTTTTGAAATGAAATGACTTACTATGATCAGACTCAGACTATAAAGCATTAAATAGTATATTATTTGGAGCAACAAACCTGTCTCTATACGAATATCATATATATTCACAAATACAGCCGCTGGCATTAAGCAATAAGTAATAAGTGTAGAAAGCTGCTTTAAGTTAAATTGGAACTTTCTTTGTAAGATTGCACCAATCAGCATTAATATTAATATTGGTAATATTACGTCTAGTATAATAAAAACAAACATTTAAAACCTCATTCTAAATATATTTTAGTTGGATTAAACACTTTACTAAATATGAATCACATTTAATTAGTCGGAAACCCCTTCAATTCTCAATAATCAGAAAACTTAAACCAATAATATGAAAATGTGCATCAAAAATTCTTATTTCATTTCCCCTCTCCTCTCTTTTCTTTAACATACCAAATATAACTCATAAAGAAAATTATGGATTATTTATACAAATTCATAATTTTATCTTATTGACCTAAACTATCTTCTTTATTTTAAGTATACTTTTTCACAATATCCATTAACCTTACCAAAAAATTTGGCCCTAAAAAAATCTGATAATGCAGTTACTATGCGAAGGATACTTGCATCAATCCTATACTTGTCGCTTAAACTACCTAACACACCTGATACTTGTTTATCTTGAGTGGACTTATATTTTTTTCATCTAAACATCCCGATTCAATTAAATATTTGCATTCTAAAAATGAGTTCGATCTTTAGAATAGATTTAAGATTTCCTTAACTAATCTGCCCTTTAATTGAATAACTTTTGACATCTTCATTTTAAAAGCACATTCTTATAGAAAATAAGCGTTTATTGAGAGATCAATAAAAACATGTTGAAGCCTATTACTAAAAGAACCATCCCAAAATACTTTGGGATGGTTCTTTTTCCTTATTAATGATTCTTTAACATCACTAACAGCTTTTCTTGACTATACATCCACACTGTAATGATTAAACAAGCAAGTGCGACTTCTGATAATGCCATAAATCCAATTGCATAATGGCCTGTTAGTTGGAATAGTAATGTTAAAATTAGGGGCGGGAAGAACCCTCCTAGTCCACCTAAAGCTGAAACGAGTCCATTTACAATACCTGCTTGTTCTGAGAAGTACATTGGAACGAGTTTAAAGATTGTACCATTACCAATGCCTGCACCAAATGCGACTAGTAAGCAACCAAATGTATACACGTTCATACTAGGCATGAATGATAAAATAATACCTGAAAGTGTTAAACCGATAAATACGAAGATTAATATTTTAAATGGATTAAACTTATCGCCGAGCCAACCACCAATCGGACGCATAATTGTTGCGAGTACGATGAATCCTGCAGTTCGCATACCAGCATCTACTTTCTCTAATCCGAAGTGAGATACTAAAAAGTTTGGTAAGTATACTGTAAATGCGACAAATGATCCGAATGTTAAAAAGTAAAAGATACATAAAAACCAAAGTTTCTCATTTTTATATACACCTTTTATTTGTTCCATTAATGGTGTATTCACCTTTTTCTCCCTACGATCACCTAATAAAAAGTTCATAAGTGCAAATGCTGCAAGTAAAACTAAATAACATTGTACTGTCGTTCTCCAGCCAACTGAAGTTGCGATAACAGGCGCTAAAAATGAAGTAATTGCTGTTCCGGCGTTACCGACACCGTAAATACCATTTACAAAACCATGACTCTCTTTCGGAAAGTATTTTGGTAAAGAAGTTACTCCTACAGAGAATACAGCACCACCGATTCCTACAAATAATCCACCAATAATTAAATCCATCATAGAATTGGCAACACTAATATAAAAGACAGGAAGTAATAATAGAATAAAACTAATAAAGAATAATTTTCTTGCTCCGAAACGATTTGTCCAATAACCAATTGGAATGCGAAGAACAGAACCTAAAATAACGGGTACTGCTGTGACCATAGAAATTTGCCCCGCAGTTAATGGGATATCCACTTTAATATAAGGCATTAATGATGATAAAATGACCCATACCATAAAACCTATAATTAGATTAGAAGTTTGTAAACTTAATTGAAAATTAGGACTTTTCATCCTGTTCCCTCCTATGTATGCATAGTTATATTCATTCTCTCCAGCCTAATCACGTCGTAACATGATTAGGTCGAAAAGAATCAACCACCACTTACTGGCGGAATCATCGCCACAGTATCACCAGTTTGAATGATGTCATTCTCATTTGCATACTCTTCATTTATAGCCACCATGATTTCATTTGAAATCGCTACGTTGTATTTCTTAATGAGTACCTTCTTTAGTTCAGCAACTGTAATATTTTCACAATCGATTTGTAATGCTGGCTTACTTACTTCTTCTTGTAAATGTGCAAATAATAGTACTTCAATCATATTCTCATCTCCTCTTCAGGCTCACCATTCTCATATGCTACATTCTCTAACTGATCACCAACCCATGATTCACCATCTTCCCAAAATTCTTTCTTCCAAATTGGAACGATTTGTTTTATACGCTCCATAATATATTCGTTCGCCTCATAGGCTGCTTTCCGATGTGGTGTAGAAACAGCGACGACAACAGCAAGATCAGAAATTTGTAATGTACCAATGCGATGTGTAATGGCGACAAATGTCCCAGGCCACCTCTCTCCTACTTCAGTACCAATTCTCTCAAGTTGTTTTTCTGCCATTGTTTTATATGCTACATACTCTAAATGTAGCGTACGACGCCCTTTCGTAAATTCTCTAACAGTACCAACGAAAGTAGTAACTGCGCCACACTCACGACGAATTACTTTGTTTGTAACTTCCTCAATTGAAATAGGTGTATCAATTACTTCATAATACGTATGTGTCATTTTGCACCTCTTATCTTTGTATAAGTTAGCAATCTATTTTCTATTATTTATATGATCGAAGCGGTTCATCCCACGGCCACTCACTTCCGACGTTTGATTCTAATAACAGTACCGAAACGATTATTCCGGCTTCAAATCCTCTCGTTCCCCCCGGCAAAACGATAAATGCATTCGCTTCTGCAAGTGAAGAAATTGCGCTAGATTTATCTAAACCAACTGGTGTAACTTGTAATTGACCATCTACAAATTCCACTCTCCCTCTTACAAAACGAGTAAACGGATTTGCTTTCGAAAAGTCTTTTTGTAAAATTGCTTCTGCACGATAAATGTGTGGATCTTTCCTATGCAAATATGTTCCAATGACTGGTCGAACATATAACTCACATCCGACATAACAAGCAGAAGGATTACCAGATAAACCAAATAGTAGTTTTCCTTCTACCTCAGCTACAGTTGTCACACTTCCTGGTCGCATCGCTATTTTGTTAAAAAGTATATTAGCTTGTAACCTCTTATGAATAGCAGGTAAATAGTCATAATCTCCTACCGAAACGCCACCAGTTGTAATTAAAATATCGACTTCTTTCATCGCTTTTTTTACAGTGTTATAACACGTCTCTAAATCATCAGCGAATTGCCCATAATACTGTACAACTCCGCCGGCTCGTTCAATTTGAGCAGCAATCATATAAGAGTTACTATTTCGAATCTTCCCTAGCTTTAATTGTTCATGTACTTCAAGCAGTTCGCTTCCTGTTGTTACAATTCCAATAACCGGCTGTTTTATAACATGTACGGAACTATAACCAAACGTAGCAAGAAGCGCTGCTACTCCAGGATTAATAACAGTCCCTTTTTTCACAAGGATGCTATTTTGGTTTACATCTTCTCCTTTAAAAGAAATGTTATCGCCAGAAGAGAAAGAGCGTTTTAATACCATATAAATCTTTTCGTTTTCTTCAAATCCTTCCGTTAGCTCTAACATAACAACCGCATTACACCCTTCCGGAATTGCGGCACCTGTCATAATACGGACAGCTTGAAATTCTTTCACTTCTTCTGTAAAAACAAAGCCTGCTCCAATTTCGCCAATTACTTCAAATTGAATGGGGTTACTACTACTCGCTTCTTTTGTATCTTCCGCTCGAATCGCAAACCCGTCGTATGGAGAGCGATCAAAATGCGGAACATCATG
This sequence comes from Bacillus sp. 007/AIA-02/001, assembly GCF_004634455.1. NCBI lineage: Bacteria > Bacillati > Bacillota > Bacilli > Caryophanales > Bacillaceae > Bacillus > Bacillus sp. 007/AIA-02/001. Next base: position 533,278 of record NZ_SEIY01000002.1, on the reverse strand, counting down.
ATCTGCAATAACATCTTCTCCAAGTGTTCTACCGTAGCTTTCTATAAGAGAAACCTTTTCCATTTCACCTTGGTAGGCATATTTCATTACACGAGCAACTGCTTCTGCTACTGGAATTGGTATACGTTTATCTAACATTCTTTTTCACCTCGTTTTAATAAGGAAAAAACGATTTTTCTGTTCATCCTATATATTTGGCGTATAATCGTTTTGCTATTTTCACATCATTTGTCCCATGAATAAATGCCCTACCGTCTATAAATAAAACAAAACGATATTCATCAACTAGAAATGATAGTAAGTAAGGCGTTTTTTTGACATGTACACTTTTTTGTAATCGTTTTTGAATTTCGGTTAAATTAAGATTTCTCTTTATTCCTGAACGGATTTGAACTGTATTCCGTCCGCATAACACTTCCGTTTTCATTTGCGCTTCAAATATTAAGCTTGGATACGTTCGTGATTTCCCACAAGAAGGACATGTACTTTTCTTCTGTCTATTTACTTTTAATGAGAGATATTGATTGTTCCAAATATCAAATGACAACATCGTCCCTCTTAATGATTCATAATCACCCACCAATATTTTCATCGCCTCTGTAACTTGGTGAGCAACGACCATTTGTACAGCTGGCTGAATGATTCCGGCTGTATCGCATGTTGCACCGCCCATAGGATGATCCATTAGACAGCGAAAACATGGTGTTTTCCCAGGAAGAATTGTATACGTTACACCGTAACTCCCAATACATCCGCCATATATCCAAGGTATATTTTCTTTTTGTGAAATGTCATTTATAAGTAGACGCGTATCGAAATTGTCAGTCGCATCTAATATGAGATCCACATCTTTTGTTAACTCTTCTATTTCTCGCATTGTGACATCTGTTACAACTGGTACAATTTCCACTTCAGAATTAATCTTTCTTACATGTTCTGCTGCTGCAATTGCTTTTAGTTTACACTGCTGCGCATCTTCTTCTGTATATAACTGCTGCCGCTGTAAATTACTCCATTCGACGTAGTCACGATCAGCAATTGTCAATTTCCCAATTCCCATCCTAGCAAGTGCTTCTGCATTCGCAGCTCCTAGCGCACCCGCACCGATTAGGAGCACATGCTTTTCTCTTATTTTTCTTTGTCCCATTTCACCAATTCCAGAAAACAACACTTGTCTTGAATAACGCTCTTGCATAAGAAATCCTCCTTTCACTATCCACCAATGTAAGACATTTCAACTTTTGGACGTTTACTTGTATTCTCAACCGTTCTTTCATCTGAATATCGATCTGTTCTATATCGCCATGTATCATTTAAAATTTTTAATAGTGATGCATCAGAAATATTTTCTCGAAGAAGCGTTCGCAAATCCGTTCCTTTCGCTCCAAATAGGCATGTGAAAAACTTGCCGTCTGCCGAAATACGAGCTCTCGTACAAGAAGAACAAAATGACTCAGAAACAGAAGTAATAAATCCAACTTCTGCATTACTCCCTACATATCGATACAATTTCGCAACCTCTCCAAAATAACGAGGCTGAGCGGGCTCAATTGGATATACACGATTAATTTTCTCTATTAATTGTTCCTTCGTAATGACTTCTTCAAAATTCCATCCGTTTGTACTGCCTACATCCATAAACTCAATGAAACGGAGCTGAATTTCTTTTTCTTTAAAATAACGCGCCATATGAAGAATTTGACTATCATTCATCCCTTTTTTTACGACCATATTTACCTTTACTTCTAATCCAGCAGCATTTGCTGCTTCTATTCCTTTCAGTACAGGTTTTGTACTTACATTTCTTCCGTTAATTTTTTTGAAGACATGGTCCTCTATCGCATCTAAACTAATATTTACACGTTTTAATCCCGCGTCTTTTAGCGCCTTAGCTTGTTTTGCTAAATGAATTCCGTTTGTTGTGAGTCCAATGTCTTTTAAGCCTTCTAGATTTGTAAGTCTTGCAATTAATTTCGGTAAGTCTTTACGCAATAAAGGTTCACCGCCAGTAAGCCTAATTTTATTAACTCCCATACTTATAAATAATCTAGCTAACCTTTCTATTTCATTAAATGTTAATAAACACTCTTCCTGTAAAAAAGCATAATCAGGTCCGAACACTTCAGCAGGCATACAATATGTGCACCTAAAATTACAACGATCAATAACTGAAATGCGTAAATCTTGAAGTGGCCGCTTTAAAGAATCTTTCATGTTCTCGTGCATCTATATCCCTTCTTTTCTGCTGCAATCCTTAGTAAGTTTTCATTTTTTTATTTGCCTTCATTATAAAAAAGAAGCTACATATTCAATGTGACTTTTCTCACATCACTTTCCCCATTCAAAAAATTTTCACAAATCTGTTCGCATTTTGTTCACATCTTTAGCTACTCCTCCTTACGGTCATTGAAATTTCAATTTATTTTTAAATAGCTCTTGCATTTTCATCATACTTACACTCAAAATAGGAAATGTATTGCTTATAAGAAGAAAGGTGATCACTGTGGCAAACAGTATGACATTATCTCAAGATTTAAAAGAATTACTTGCATCTGTTGAATATAAAATGCAGATAAAAAAAGGTAGTTTTATTTTTCAAGAAGGTATGGAGGCAACAGAACTCTATATCATTCACTCAGGGAAAGTACAAATTAGTAAACTTAGTGCTGACGGACAAGAATTAACACTTCGAATTTGTTCGGAATATGACATTATTGGAGAATTAACATTGTTCACGGATAATGCAAAATATTTATTAAACTCAAAATGTCTTGAAGATGTTGAAGTAGGTGTAATAAAACGTGAAGCGTTAGAAAAAGCATTACTCCAAAAACCCGCTCTTGTATTTGAATTTATGAAATGGATTAGTGAACATTTAAGAAGAATGCAAACGAAGTTCCGAGATTTAGTATTACACGGCAAAAAAGGTGCCCTGTACTCTACTCTTATACGAATGACAAATAGTTACGGTGTATTAAAAGAAAATGGTATTCTCATCGATTTACCATTAACGAATCAAGAACTCGCTAATTTCTGTGCAACTTCACGTGAAAGTGTAAATCGAATGTTAAATGAATTAAAAAAGCAAGGTACAATTTCAATTCATAAAGGAAAGATTACAATCCACGATTTACAATTTTTAAAATGTGAAATTGCTTGTGAAGATTGCTCTGCTTCTGTTTGTAGCATTGATTAGCATCTTATTTAGATGCTAATCTTTTTTCAATTTAAACTACTTATTAACGTTTATTCCCTATGTAAACAAAAACGAGGCCTTCCATATTAGACCTCGTTTCGTTTTAACCATTAGCTCCTATCCGTTTACAGCAGTATTATTTTTTCAACTCATTAAGAATACGTCTTCTGTAAATCACATAACTACGGCTTACATATTTAATTGGGGCACTAAATACATGTACAAGTCTTGTAAATGGCCACACTGCGAAAAGCCCCATCCCTGCGAGAATGTGAATTTTAAACCATATTGGTACTTCCATCATATATTCAACTTTCGGTTGGAAAATAAAGAGACTTCGGAACCAAGGGCCAATCGTTGTACGATAATCAAATCCTTTTGAATCGATATTTAAAAATGTTGAAGAAAGCCCTGCTAGCATTACGATAAGTAATAAAATAAGCGCAATATAATCTCCCTTTGTACTCGTTGCAATGATACGTTTTACAGTTACGCGGCGGTACGTTAATATAATTAAACCGATAATAGAAGCAACACCTGCCGGAAGTCCGAAACTAATTGCTACTACATGATACATATGCTCAGAGATACCTATTGAACGGTATACAGCTTCTGGAATTAAAATTCCCATAACATGACCGCCAATTACGAACATGATCCCAAAGTGGAATAATAGACTCCCGACCCGGAGCATCTTCTTTTCTAATAGTTCACTAGATTTTGATGTCCATCCAAATTGATCATAGTTGTATCTAAAAATATGTCCACCGATAAAGATTGCAAAAATGATATAGGGAAACAATACCCATAGAAATTGATCCATCATTTTAACAACTCTCCTTTCTAATTTGTCTGTACACCCCATGTTTCGATAGCGAGTAGAACAGCCGCAAGAATTGGTTCATACATACTGTCTGCTTCTTTTAATTGAACGTGTAACGCTTGTATATTCTCCGTGTATTTACTCATAATTGGTTCACTGTCTATCTCATTTGCATTTGCAAAGAACTCAAGCAATAGCGGTAAATAATCAGGTAATTCTTTATCTGTTACTTCAAAACCAGATTTTTTATAATGCTGTTTTAACTCCAGTAATTCAATACCTCTTTCTCTTTGTTCACCAGTGTTCATATAAGTAAGATACATATTTGTTTTCTTACCAAAATCGAATGTATATACGTAACTATCAATGAGTTGATCATTCGTTTTATCTAGCGCTTGCTTTATAAAGGCTGTAAGTGACGCTTTAACGTCTTCCTGTTCTATTGTTTCAACCTCTTCTTGCAATTCAGTTACAGCTTCTCTCCACCCTAGTTCAGGATAGGAGAGAAGAAAAGAAGAACAAGAAAAAGCTGTTTGTAAACTTTGTCTCATAATTTTCTGCCCCCTTTATTTAAGAAATTGTCATACAAGAGCCTGGACCACCTGTGAATGATAAACCACAGCTTCCTTGTTCGCTATATAAATCTGCCACTTGTTCACGGTGAGATGTCGGGATAACGAAGCGATCTTTATATTTCGCAATGGCAAGAAGACGATACATATCTTCTACATCCTGTTTCGTTAAACCAAGTTCTTTTAATACAGCTTCATTTGGCTCTTTATTAATTTGCAGTGCTCTCATATATGTTCGCATAACAGCCATTTTTTTCAATGTAAGACGAATGTGTGATTCATCCCCTGTAGTGAGTAAATTCGCTAAATATTGAATTGGAATACGCATATTATCAATTGCAGGGAAAACCTCTTCTGCTTGCCAGTTACTACCTTTCCCTTCCACCATGTTCATAATTGGGCTAAGCGGAGGGATATACCAAACCATCGGCATTGTACGATACTCCGGGTGAAGAGGCAGAGCAATTTTCCAATCGATAATCATTTTATAGATAGGTGACTGTTGTGCTGCTTTAATCCATTCTTCAGGAATGCCTTGTTTTTTCGCTTCAGCTGCTATTTCTGGATCATTTGGATCTAGGAAAACAGTAAGCTGCGATTCATATAAATCTTTTTCGTCTTCAACAGAAGCTGCTTCTTTTACTTTATCAGCGTCATATAGCATTACTCCAATATACCTGATACGTCCTACACATGTTTCTGAACAAATTGTTGGCATACCAGCTTCAATACGTGGGAAGCACATTGTACATTTTTCAGCTTTATTCGTTTGCCAGTTAAAATACACTTTTTTATATGGACAAGATGATACGCAGAATCTCCATGCGCGACATGCATTTTGATCTACAAGAACAATTCCATCTTCTTCACGCTTATACATCGCACCAGATGGACAAGATGATACGCAAGATGGATTCATACAATGTTCACATATGCGTGGTAAATACATCATAAAGACGTTTTCAAAATCTGTTTTAATTTCTTCTTCCATTTTCTTTACGTTTGGATCTTGCAATCCAGTTATATGTCCGCCTGCTAAGTCATCTTCCCAGTTTGGACCCCATTCAATTTTGTCGATAAATTCGCCTGTAATTGCTGATTTCGGACGAGCAACTGGCTGATGCTTACGCTGCGGACTATTTGTTAACGTTTCATAATCATAGTTCCAAGGTTCAAAGTAATCATCAATCGTTGGTTGATCTGGATTGTGGAAAATATTCATAAGACGTTTCATTTTCGAACCGGATTTTAGCTGAATTTCACCATTTTTCAATTCCCAGCCGCCTTTATATTTCTCCTGATCTTCCCATTGTTTCGGATAACCAATACCTGGTTTCGTTTCTACGTTATTGAAATACATATATTCAGCACCTGGACGATTTGTCCAGGTGTTTTTGCATGTTACGCTACAAGTATGACAGCCGATGCATTTATCTAGGTTCATTACCATTCCGACTTGTGCTTTAATCTTCAAGCCAATCTACCTCCTTCAGTTTACGGATTACAACATTTAAATCACGCTGGTTCCCAGTTGGACCATAATAGTTAAATCCATAACTTAATTGACCATATCCACCAATCATATGTGTCGGTTTTACGTGAATTCGAGTTGGACTATTATGCGTTCCCCCGCGATTACTTGTTAATTTCGTACCAGGTACGTTAATGTGACGATCTTGCGCATGATGCATAAATGCCATTCCTCTCGGTATACGGTGCGTTACAACAGCACGCGCTACAACAACACCGTTACGATTAAAGCACTCAATCCAATCATTATCTGCAACACCCGCTTCAGCAGCGTCCTCTTTATTCATCCAAACAGTTGGACCACCTCTAAATAGCGTTAACATCGGTAATGAATCGAAGTACATACTATGAATCGACCACTTATTATGCGGTGTTAAATAGTTTAATGTAATTTCTTTCCCTTCTACTTCAGGTCGTGATTTACGGAACGGTTTATGTTGCAGAATTGGTTTAAATGTTGCCATCGTTTCACCAAATTCTTTCATCATGTCATGGTCTAAGTAGAAAGATTGTCGACCAGTTATCGTTCTCCAAGGGATGAGACGTTCCACATTTGTTGTAAACGGTGAGTAACGTCGTCCACCTTTTTCTGAACCTGTAAAGGCCGGAGAAGTAATTACTGTTTTCGGTTGTGCTGTAATTTGTTCGAATGTAAAGCATTCTTCTTCACGTTCTTCTGCTAAATCACGTAGTTTTAAATCTGTTTGTTTTTCAAGTGCTTCCCATGCTTTTACTGCCATATGACCGTTTGTTGTAGAAGATAGTGTTAATACCGCTTCAGCAGCATTGATTGCTTCTTTGATGTCTGGACAACCTTTCGCGATAGAATCCGTTCGAACGACTCCTAATTTGCTCTTTAATTGCTCATACTCTTTTTCTGCTGACCAAGAGATCCCTTTCGTACCAATCGGTTGTTTTCCGGCATTTGGTCCAAGCGCAGTCATTTTGTCATAAATCGTTTTATAATCCCTTTCAACAACGTGAATTTGTGGCATCGTTTTACCCGGGATTGGTTCACATTCACCTTTACTCCAATCTTTAATCTTGCCAAGTGGTTGCGCTAATTCTTGCGGTGTATCATGAAGAAGTGGTGTTGCAACAACTTCTTTCATTGGTTCAAGATCAATTTTCTTCGCTAAATCTGACACAGCTTTAGAAAGTGAAGTGAAAATATCCCAGTCAGAGCGCGCTTCCCACGGTGAACCGATTGCCGGATTAAATGGATGTACAAATGGATGCATATCTGTACTGCTTAAATCGTGTTTTTCGTACCAAGTTGAAGCAGGTAAGACGATATCAGAATACAGTGCTGTTCCAGCCATACGGAAATCTAAATTAATGAGTAAATCAAGCTTCCCTTCTGGCGCTTCTTCATGCCACTTTATTTCTTCTGGTCGTAATGAATCACTGTCGTCATTCATTAACCCGTTTGTTGTACCTAATAAATGTTTTAAGAAATATTCATGTCCTTTACCAGAACTCGAAATTAAATTCGCACGCCATACGAATAAATTGCGCGGGAAGTTGTTATTGTTATCTGGATCTTCAATCGCAAATTTCAGTTCTTTTTCTTTTAATTTTTGTGCAACATATTTTCCGATTTCTTCTTGCGTTGTTGCACCAGCAGCAACAGCCTCTTTATATAATTCAATTCCATTTTTCTCGAATGTTGGATAAGAAGGTAACCAGCCAAGTCGTGCAGCTAATACGTTGTAATCACCGTGATGTTGATAACGAGAGTTACCTTCAACTGGTGATGCTAAATGTCCAACAGGTGTATCTTCATAACGCCATTGATCTGTTACGAAATAGAAGAAGGATGTACCGTTTTGTAATTTCGGTGGACCTTGCCAATCTTTTGCCATCGCGATTGTTTGCCATCCTTCTGCTGGTCTTAATTTTTCTTGACCAACATAATGAGCCCAACCACCGCCGTTTACACCTTGTGCTCCAACGAGAAGAACAAGATTTAAAACGGCGCGATAAATCGTATCAGAGTTAAACCAATGGTTAATACCCGCTCCGACAATTATCATTGAGCGACCATTCGTATCAACAGCATTTTGTGCGAACTCACGAGCGATTTGAATAATAAGCTCACGTTTTACTCCTGTCATTTTCTCTTGCCATGCAGGTGTAAACGGTATGTCATCATTGAAGTCTTTCGGTTCTTGTCCGCCAAGCCCGCGGTTCACACCGTAATTTGCTAACGTTAAGTCGTATACAGTTGTAACGAACAATTCGCCCTCTTCTGTCATAACCTTTTTCACTGGAATCGTACGTTCTAATATTTTGTTTCCATCATCAGAGAAGTACGGAATTTGTACAGTTTGAACACTATCCTCCATTCCAAGTAAAGAAAGACGTGGATCAATCTTTTCACCTGTTTCTTCATCTTCTAAACGCAAGTTCCATTTCTTTTCATTATCCCAACGTGACCCCATTGTGCCGTGAGGTGTTGCAAAATCATTCGTATTCTCGTTCCAAAGAACAGGTTTCCATTCCCCTAACTTCGTTTCTCGTCCAATATCAGAAGCATTTAAGAACCGATCAGCAACGAATTGATCTCCTTTTTGTTTCAATGTGACAAAGAAAGGAAAATCAGTATATTGCTTCGCATACTTTGTGAAATATTCCACTTGATTATCTACGTAAAATTCTTGTAAGATTACATGCCCCATTGCCATCGCAAGTGCACCGTCTGTACCTTGTTTCACACTAATCCAATCATCCGCAAACTTTGTTGATTCAGCGAAATCAGGACTGACAGAAACGACTTTCGTTCCTTTATATCGAACCTCTGCTAAAAAGTGTGCATCTGGTGTTCTCGTCATTGGTACATTTGAACCCCATGTCATAATGTACCCAGAGTTATACCAGTCACTACTTTCCGGTACATCTGTTTGATCGCCCCAAATTTGAGGAGAAGCTGGTGGTAAATCCGCATACCAATCATAGAAGCTAAGCATCGGTCCACCCATAAGTTGCATAAAGCGACTACCAGCAGCATGACTTAACATCGACATAGCTGGAATTGGTGAAAAGCCAACATTTCGATCTGGCCCGTATTTAATTACTGTATAAAGTAGAGAGGCTGAAACGAGTTGTAATACTTCATCCCAATTCGCACGAATGAATCCCCCTTTACCACGCGCCTGCTTATACGTACGTGCCTTTTCACGGTTTTCCACAATGCTTTTCCAAGCCTCTAATGGTGACTCGTTATTTTGCAATTCTTCTTGCCACATATTCCAAAGAACACCACGTACATACGGGTATTTCACACGAAGTGGACTATAAATGTACCAAGAAAAACTTGCTCCACGTGGGCATCCTCGCGGTTCAAAATCTGGCATATCAGGACCTGTAGTCGGATAGTTAAGCTCCTGCCCTTCCCAAGTTACAATTCCATCTTTCACATATATATTCCAGCTACATGAACCAGTACAGTTCACGCCGTGTGTAGAACGAATTACTTTATCATGCTGCCAACGCTTTCTGTACACATTTTCCCATTCGCGATCTTCATATGTTTCTTGTGTATGATTATCGTTATAACGATCTATTGGTGAAAAATATTTTAAACGTCTCATTAGTGCTGAAGTTTTTTTCTTCATACTGTTCACTCCTTTAATACGTCTCTCTTACATACCCTTACTATAAGAGAGGTTGTAAAATACAGATGTGACATTTCGCACAGTTCAAGAGATTGTCAAAAATTTATTAGAGAATAAGTTTGTGAGAAAACCTTTTGTTCCGTTGTGAAGGTTATGGTTAATCGTGATTATTAGGAGAATGGTATTTTGAGGTATCGACTATTTTGCAAAAGAAAAAGAGTTTTGATATTATTTCAAAACTGCTATAAGGAAAAGAGTATAAATTGTATGTAAAAAAATTTTTCCCAATGTTATTATTTTATATCGAGTCTGATTTTACATAAAACTACAAATCATTATTTACTGTATTGCCCTTAGTTACGGAAACAATTATACTAGATGTAATCGAAATAAATAATCTGAATATTCTCAGAATTTAAGGTAGACCTTTACTGTCTACATATAGAATTAGAAATATGTCCACTAAATTGATTAGAAAACGATAATAACATTAGGAGGATTACGATGCCCCAGCTTGATTCATTACATCCCACTGTAGAAAAAATAATCAATAATATTGAAAAAATAATGGTCGGAAAACGAAAAGAAACCATCTTAGTTTTGACAGCTCTCTTAGCTGAAGGTCATGTGCTATTAGAAGATGTTCCTGGTGTCGGAAAAACAATGCTAGTACGTGCTCTTTCTAAATCCATTGATGCTGATTATAAGCGAATTCAATTTACACCTGATTTATTGCCGTCAGATGTAACAGGAGTTTCTATTTATAATCCGAAAGAGCTCCAATTTGAGTTCAAGCCTGGACCAATTATGGGGAATTTTGTACTTGCTGATGAAATTAATCGTACATCTCCAAAGACACAATCTGCTTTACTTGAATGTATGGAAGAAGGCAATATTACAATAGATGGTATTACAAGACCTTTACCAAAGCCGTTCTTTGTCATGGCTACACAAAATCCGGTCGAATATGAAGGAACATATTCTCTACCAGAAGCTCAACTCGATCGTTTCTTATTGAAACTAAAAATGGGATATCCTACACCAGAGGAAGAATTTGAAATTTTAAACCGGATGGAAAAAACGAATCCACTCTCTCAATTACAGACCATTACTACAATAGAAGAATTACTTTATTTACAACAAAGCGTACGGGTAGTAAGTATGGACAAAGCAATTAAGCATTACATTGTAAAGCTTGTTAATCAGACTCGTACGTACAGTTCTATACAGCTAGGTGCAAGTCCACGTGGCTCAATTGCTTTAATGAAAGCTTCACAAGCTTATGCATTTATCCATAGCAGAAATTATGTTATTCCAGACGATGTTAAACTTTTAGCTCCTTACGTTTTAGCGCATAGGCTCATTCTAAAAATGGAAGCAAAATTTGAAGGAATAACTGGCGAACAAGTTATCGCAAAAATCGTTGCACGAACTACCGTGCCTACTCAAAGGGCGATGAACCCTTGATGAAACGAATGCTGCGAGCGCTATATCACGTTATGAAGTTATCGCTACTCCCTTTATGCCTAGTCTTAACATTTATGTACGCTATGTTTCAAGGCGGGTTTGTCAGTTGGTTTTTGTTTTACAGCATAATTCCCATTGCTCTTTATTCGCTACTACTCCCCTTCTACGCTTTACGGGACGCTGAAGTAAAGCGAATAACAAACCAGAATGGATATGTAGTAGGAGAACAATTTGTAAGCACGATTACAATAAAAAGAAAATTTCCTTTTCCCTTACTTTATTTAGTTATAGAAGATGAACTGCCACCACAATTTATAAGTTGTAAACAAATAAAGATGAATAAGGTAGTACTCTTCCCAGGATTGGAACGAAATATTTCGTTTCAATATGTTATTGACACAATCCCTAGAGGCGAGCACACTTTTTCAAGCGTACGTGTCAAAACCGGCGATTTATTCGGCATGATAGAGAAAGAAGCAACTTTTTCAGTTCCAAATACATTTTTAGTCTATCCCCAGTATGTAGATATAGCGTATCGACAATTGGAAAATCATTTCGAACAAGGAGCGCTTTCAGCAAATATAAATTCAGCAAAAGACTCTACAATCTCTGTCGGTGTCAGAGACTATAAACCTGGTGATCGCTTTTCATGGATTGATTGGAAAGCAACTGCACGAACAAACAATATTATGACAAAAGAGTTTGAACAACAGCGCAGCCATAATATCATGATATTCATAGACAGAACCGAGTCTCCTCTATTCGAATCAGTCGTCACATTTACTGCCTCTATCGTAAGGGCTGTCTTGAAACAAAATTCACCAGCATCATTCGTTTCTATCGGAAAAGAACAAACTATTTTCCCTTTAGACAATGGAGATACGCAGTTACAACAAATCCTTTGTCATTTAGCAAAAGTACAAGCAGACAGTGTATTTCCGCTCTCCCAGAGTGTAGACATGGAACTAAGAAAAATTTATGAGCCCGTCACGGTTATACTCGTGACCAGTAATCTTTCTCCCGATATTCAAAAGGCGGCTGATTGTGCTGCTATAAGAAATAGAAAATGTATGGTTTTTGTCGTGAAAGAAAAAGCGAATCAACTTTCACACCGAGAACTCAGTATACTAGAAACTCTAAAAAAACGACAAATATTTGTAAACACGGTTTATGAAAACCGGTATACAAACGTGTTTTTTGAGGTGAGCAAATGATGCTATTACAAGCAAAATACAAGTGGGATACGAACAGATTCTTCATGCATGCATGTGTATTTCTTCTTTTACTAGAATGGCTAAGACCTCTTATAGGTATTACAAATGTAGGTAGATTAGATATTTTCGTAACATTTATAGGAATTTGCTTCGCTCTCTCTTTTTTTCAAACGAGGTGGCAGATTCCTATAAAAATTGTCACAGTCTTATTTATCATTCATTCCCTATATTATAAAAATGCTTTTATAAATCCATCTTGGCTAACAACATTCTTTTCTGATATGTTTCGAAATTCCTCCCTGTTTTTCCAAGGGAATTTACTAGATATTTCTCCAGTTTTTCCGACGGTTTTATTTTTTCTCTCATTTTGGTTTTTGAGTTCTTTCACTTCATTTTGGATTATTCATAAAAAACGTGGGTTTCTATTCCTTGTATTGACTATTATTTATATCGCAACTTTTCATAACTTACATTTATACAATGCAAACTACGCTATTATTCGTACTGTTGTCATCGGCTTTTTTATGCTTAGTCTTCTTCAAGTAGAACGAATAAAAGAACGTGAACACTTACAAAATTATGCTAGAGAAATCTCAAAATTACTTAGACCACTTACAATATTTATCGTATTATTAGCAACCATTGCATACTTTGCTCCAAAATTTGGCCCTCAATGGCCAAACCCAATGGATTTTTTAAAATTCAACACATCTGAAGCAAGTAAAGAGCAAAAAGTTTCTACAATTGGGTATGGTTTAGATGACTCGCGATTAGGCGGTCCTTTTAAGGCGGATCCTACAATTGTTTTCACAGCACGAACGCAAAACAAACAATATTGGAGAGTAGAAACAAAAGATTTTTATACAGGAAAAGGCTGGGAAATTTCTGAAAATCCGAAAAAGATTTCTTTTAAAAATAAAAACGACGTCGTAAGCTGGTACGAACAAAATACAAAAATGAAAACGACTGAGGCAACAATTACCATGCAAAAAAGTTACCCTCACCTTACCTATCCAGCAGGATTAGTATCAGTTGAGGCTGCTTCTGATGTATCATACAGTGTTGACCCGTTTTCAGAAAAAATTTATACAATGAATGGAGACTCTTCTACTACTTTACATTCGTATAAAGTAACATATGAGATCCCTGAGTTTTCCATAGAAAACTTGAAAGCTGTAAAAACAAATGAAGGTCAAGAAACAAATCCTTATTTTATGACAAAGTACACACAACTTCCCAAGTCATTACCACAGCGCATAAAAGACTTGGCTGTCAATCTTACAAATGATAAAGACAACCGATATGATAAAGTATTAGCTATTGAAAATTACTTTACAGACAACTCTTTTACATACGAATCAACGAATGTCTTATTCCCTGCCAAAAGCCAAGATTATGTAGATCAATTCCTTTTCGATACAAAAAGCGGCTACTGTAATAATTTTTCGACGTCTATGATTGTACTACTTCGTTCTGCCGGGATTCCTGCTCGCTGGGTAAAAGGCTATACAGAAGGAACTCTTGACAATACACTTGCCTCTGCAGAAGGTGAGGATGTTTATACAATCACGAACGATAACGCACACTCTTGGGTCGAAGTATATTTCCCAGGATACGGATGGATTCCATTCGAACCAACAAAAGGATTTACTAATCCCTATAATTTTATAAATAATACGCCTGCTCCTATTTCACAAAATAGCGAAGCAAATAATTCTAATAACACGCAAATACAACAACGAAATAATGAAGCAAAACTTAAAAGTTTAATAGAAAATACAGAAGAAGCTTCTACTAAAAAGGTCACAAATTCTCAAACTAGTTTTTCTTGGTGGTACGTATTCCTCTCTACGATACTAATTAGTATTATGGGATACATTCTCTTCACCACTAGAATGATATGGAGGACATTTCTTATTATTCATTTCTATAAATACCGAAAAGATGATGCTGTTTATCAAAAAGCTTACGGTGCACTTTTAAAACAATTTGCGAGAATTGGCATGCCACGGGGTGAAAGTCAAACATTCCGAGAATACGCTCTCCATATCGATACACTTTACAACTCGGCCGATATGCAACAACTTACTGCCAGTTATGAGAATGCTATGTATAAACAGGGGCAGGTTGCAGCAGAATGGAAGAAATCCGTACACTTATGGGAAGTGCTTATGAAAAAAGCAGCTTCTCTACCTAAATCAGATGGCTTTGATACAGTAATTTAATCTTGAAAATGTGAGTTTAAAGAAAACGTCTCAAAGAACTACATTGTTCTTTGAGACGTTTTTTAATAAAGTGAAACTCCTAATTATTCTCCAAGTACCTTCTCAATCTCAACCTCTAAATCTACCGGCTTCGTCTGCGGCGCAAAACGCCCTACTACTTTCCCGTCTTTTCCGATTAAAAACTTCGTAAAATTCCATTTCACTGCTTTCATACCGAGTAAACCTGGTGCTTGTTCTGTCATGTATGTATATAAAGGATGAGCCTTATCACCTTTCACATCAACCTTTGCAAACATTGGAAAGTTTACACCGTAGTTTAATTCACAAAAACTAGTAATGTCCGCTTCTGTACCTGGTTCTTGTCCGCCGAATTGGTTACAAGGGAATCCGAGTATTTCAAGTCCTTGGTCTTTATATTTATCATACACCTCTTGTAATCCTTTATATTGCGGTGTGAAACCACATTTACTAGCTACATTTACAATAAGAAGTGCTTTTCCTTCGTAATCTTTTAACGATTTTTCTTCACCGGTAATTGTTTTAGCTGAAAAATCATAAACTGTCATTGTCTTTGCCCCTCTCTTCACTATCATTCTATGTTTATACTATACTACATTCGTGAATATACATCTCTTATTACGTACTTATAAGATATAATGATAGCGCTTTATTTTCGTTCAAAATTCGACACATACTACTAGACTTTTATGATGGAAAGTTTTACAATTGAAATGTGAACAAAATGTGACAGTTTATATTCCATTATAAAAGAAAAGGATGGTGTCCATTATGAAAACTGCACAACATGAAACGATTTCAAATCGCGAGTTTTATTTCGTACTATATATGATGTTATTGTATGTTACTGGCTGGGTAATCGATGTAAATGGTTTATTCTTAAGCTCCTACTTTAATTTAGCAGGAGAAATTATGCTTCCATTAGTAGGCGGGATTGTTGGACTGTTCATTATGTCTATTAATAAACAACAAACGAAATAATAATATTACAAAAAGGCAGAAGACGAGCTTCGTTTTCTGCCTTTTTTCTATTTTATCGTATAATAGAAACATGCAGTATATAAGGAGTGGTAAATATGAAAAAAGTAGAGCAATTATCTTCTCACCTATATCTTATTGATGATTTCGATTTACAGCATAATGAACGAACAGGTACGTACGTTTTATTAGGTGACGATATTACTTTAATTGAAACTTGTGCAGCCCCTTCTCTTCCGTATATTTTAGACGGCTTACAACAATTACATATTGATTTAAACGATGTTAAAAACATTATCGTTACACATGTGCATTTAGATCACGCTGGCGCAGCTGGTTTAATGATGGAGAAGTGCCCAAATGCTACGTTATATGTGCATTCTCGTGGTGCTCGTCATATGATTGATCCAACAAAACTCATTTTAGGTGCAAAAGCTGTCTACAAAGAAGATTTCGATAAACTCTTTGATCCAATTCTTCCTATAGAAGAAGAACGTGTTCGTATTGTACAACATGGTGATACGTTAAAAATTGCCGAAGAACGTATCCTTACATTTTACGATACACCGGGGCATGCTAAGCACCATATTAGCATTCACGATTCATTAACAAACGGGATTTTCACTGGTGATACAATTGGAATTTATTATAGAGAACTCGCAAACGTTGGTGTAGAACTGTATCTACCATCAACGTCCCCTTCACAATTTCAACCAGATGCGATGATTGCTTCTAAAAATCATATTCAAAGTATGGATGTAGATACTATTTATTTCGGTCATTACGGCGCATCCTCTCATGTTACAGAAGTATACAATCAACTGGAACATTGGCTACCTATTTTCGTTCAGACTGGTAAGGAAGTCTTTGAAAAGTATAATGATTTCGATGAAGCGACTAAAGCTTTACAAACTTTGTTAATGGATAAAATCTCTTCTCATCTTACAAAGTTAAACGTTCCATCAGATCATTCCGTTTATAATATTTTACATCTAGATATAGAAATTAGTGCAATGGGCATTATTGATTATTTCACGAAGCAAGAAAAAGCAAACTCCACTATTAACTAACAGTAAAAGAAGAGATATACAACAGTAGTTATTGTATATCTCTTCTTTTTTTGAATATATTTTGAGTAAAGGATGGTGGAATATAATGCAAAAAGTGATGCTATACCTCTGCTTTACATTATTTATCGTCTTATTATTATTTGTAGGAGTAAAAATTCAATTTTATTTAGATACAGACACGCAAGTGAACTTTAACGTTTATCCAAGATTATTCTACTTTACACTCTTCCCTCTTATAGTTGGCATTTTATTACGATTCCTTCAATCTATTAATCGCGAAACAAGTAAACAAAACTGGAGCTTTCAACCGGATAAATTTATTGCTATTACAGTGCCTACACTATTCATTTCCTTTTCCCCAGCACTACTCTTTTCACCACTTGCAGAATACCTACCTTATTTAGTTAATATTATTCTAATAAATACAACTTTTGTTACGATAATTAGTTTAATAGCTGGTTATTCACTTTTAGATTGTTTTATACAAAAAGATACTGCAAATATGAAAAAATATAATTGAACACTCTTTTTTTGTTTTAATAAAAAAGCTCAAAGCTAAAGCATTGAGCTTTTTACTTATCTCACCTTTTCATCTACATACTCCATAAACTGCTCCGCTTGAATAAATCTTTCTTTGTACGCCTCAGGTACTTCTTCTACTTTCATCCCACCAGTTGATTTTGTCTTCACTTGTACGATTTCATATGTCATTAAAGCTTCCACATAACGGTCAAACTCTTTTTGTGTTAATACTTCTTTACTAGACTTATGACCATTTAATTTATCAAAGTATGGCTGAAGACCCATACTTACCTTTTTCATTTCTTCTCTTTTTGCTGGTGATAATTGATCATAATCAATATTACCGTTCGAATCTCCGTACGTAAGTTTTGCATTTGTTAATTTTTTTAGTTCTTTTGTAAACTCTTCATATTCCTTCGTACCCATTTCATCTTTCGCCTCTGATAATTTTGCACTAAAACGCATATACGCCTCTAATGTCATCGTTCCGGCATGTTTTTTTAAATTCTCGAAAGATCCGTATATACCATCCGCCATAATAGATTGATACGCAAAACCAGTCGTCGGGATTAAAAATGCTGCCGCAAGCACTCCTGCAATAAGACGCTTCTTCCTTTTGTTCCCTCCGCGATTCATTTTAATCTGAACAATTACTTTTTCTTTTAACTCCGGCGGGGCAACAATTCCCTTCGATTCTTCTTGTATAGATTCTCTAACTCTACAATCTAAACTCATTTCACATTCCCTACCTCTCCTAAAAAGATTTCTTCTACTTGCTCTTTTTGACGTAGTTTCTTTAATGCTGCGTGAATTCTAGATTTCACAGTACCAATTGGAATATGTAATATTTGTGCTACTTCTTCTTGTGAATAATCGTGTAAGTATCTTAAGATAATAACTTGTTTCAATTTATACGGTAATTTATGAATGAGTTCAATTAGTTTTTGGTTTGATATTTTACTTACAACATCGTTAGAAAAATCAATTTGCACTGACTTTCTTTGCTCTTCTGCTTTTTTTATAATTCGTAGTCGCATCCACCTCTTTCTTCTATAAGAGTGAATTTGTTTAATCGCAAGTCCAATTAGCCAAGGACGAAATGGCTTCTCGCTATCATACTTACGAAGCGATTCATATAGTTGTATGTATATTTCTTGAACGACATCATCTACATCCGTTTTATCCTCTATTAAAAAATGTGCTGTTTTATATACTTCTTGAATCGTTTTATCATACAACTTGCTATATGCTTCTTTATTTCCTGATAAAGTTAATTGGATTAAATGTGCGTAATCTATTTCACCCTTCATATTCCAGCCCTCCTTTGTCTTACACTATATATTGGCAGGTAATTCATATTTCGTTCGATTTTTTTAAAGTTTTTTTATATAAATTAATATTATGATTCATTGAGTTCATAAGCTTCACTTATAACCACACATAACTATTATATAATTTTCCAATTTCTGATAAAGATTTAAAATAATTTATATAGTCAAATTTAGGAGGATATATGATGAAAGCTATCGTTGTAACGTCGTTCGGTGGTCCTGAAGTGATGAAATATACAGATTTGGATATACCGGCTATTTCAGAAGATCAAGTTTTAATTCGCGTTGTTGCTACTAGTGTAAATTTCGCTGATATTAAATTACGTTATGGTAAAAAAGGAAATAAAGCACTACCTTTTATTCCAGGTATAGATGCCACTGGTATTGTAGAACGTGTCGGTTCTCATGTGAAAAATATTCACCCTGGACAACGTGTCATTGCTTTTCCTCAAAATGGATCTTACGCAGAATACGTTGTTGCAAATGAAAATCTTACTTTCGTATTACCCCATGAAGTTGACTTTCAAACTGCAGCCGCTTGTCCAATCGTATCTTTTACAAGCTATAATTTACTCGCAAATGTTGCAAGGCTTCAACAAGGTGAATCTGTACTCATTCATGCGGCTGCTGGCGGAATTGGCACTACTGCTATTCAACTTGCTAAACTATTAGAGGCTGGAACAGTTATAGGCACTGTCGGAAGTGAAGCAAAAAAAGAAATTGCTTTAGATGCTGGAGCTGATTATGTTATTTGTCATCAAGATGAAGATTTTGTAGAGAAAGTCAATGAACTGACAAATGGTGAAGGGGTTGATGTAATTTTAGACTCTATTTCTGGAACGGTTTCTGAAAGAAGTTTAAACTGCCTTGCTTATTACGGTCGCCTCGTTCATTTCGGTAATGCTAGCGGTGAAATTGGTAACTTTCAAACGAAAGATTTACATGCAAGTTGCCGCTCTATACTCGGTTTTAGCTTTGGAAACACACGAAAAAAGCGTCCTGAACTGCTCCAAGAAACTGCAAATGAAGTTTTCCGTTATTTGCGTGACGGACGTTTACAAATTAAGGCTACGAAATCTTTTCCACTTCAAAATGCAGGGAAAGCACATGAATGGGTCGAAAGTAGAAAAAGTACAGGGAAAGTAATACTAACCGTTTAGTCCTCTTCCTGAAATGAATACTGGAAACAGAGGTGGCATTCATGGGATCACGAATTATGCATGTTATTATCGCTAGTGGTATTGCTGAGAAACTATCAATTCACGATAAGACTTCTTTCTTACTTGGAGCTGTAGCCCCTGATGCTGTTCATTCAAAAAAAGAAAAAGGAACCTCACATTTTTATGCCGGTACAACGAAGAACTATACGAGAAGAATAGATTATGATTCATTTTTTCATAAATATGAATCACATATAGATTCCCCATTTATTTTAGGCTATTATACCCACCTCATTGCCGATGATAATTGGCTAAGTGGATTTTTTCTACCTTGGCTAAAAAATAGAATAGAGAATGACGAAACTATCGCACCCCTGTACTATAACGATTTTAAATTGTTAAATGCAAAGTTGCTTCATCATTACGATCAAGAACAACAGCTTTTCTCTCTTCTCAATCAAGAGGCTCACATTGTGGATATTGAAGAGGTTTCTAAAGAAAACGTTTTAGCTTTTCGAAAGTATCTTTTTGAAGATATGTTGTATCCAAAGCAACATTTGCATGAAGACTTACAAGTATTTACGTTTGACCAAATCGTTGGCTATATTGAGACAGCTATTGAAAAAGGAGTATTTTTTATTAAACAACTCTCTAATGAAAAATCCACTTCAAAAATTTAATCCCCCTCAAATATATTTGAGGGGGATTTTCACATAGCAATATTATTATTGGTTCTTCTCCATAACCGCAAAATAATTCCCTTCGCTATCAGCAAAGTTAAACACTTTACCAGAAGGCATAGTTACCATTTCTCCAACAGTAACATTTTTATTTGTTAAATCTGTATATAGTTGATCAAGATTTTCTGAGAAGAACATTAAAGACGGTGTACCAAGATTCAATTCTGGGCTCATTTTCGAAATAACTTCTTTATTATGTAATATAATGCTCGTTTCCGCACCGCTTTTCGGAGCGATTTCAATCCATCTCATTCCTTGCTTATTATCTTCCTCTGCAACTACATGAAACCCTACCTTCTCCGTCCAAAAATTTACTGCCTCATCTTGATTATTTACATATAACATAATTTGTCCTACTTTATGGATCATTACATTTCCCCCTAATGGTTTTTATATTCTATGTAGCTTTCTACAAATACTATCGTTATTCCTTTTGAGTTGGTATGTACTTCTTTGCAAAATTTATCGACTGACTCATCCCATCCAGTTCATCAAAATAATCATTTCTTTCAATCATGTTATATCCGTCGAATCCAATTTCATCTAATACTTTGAAGAATATATCGAAATCTACTTCACCATTCCCTGCTGCGACTTCTATATACTTAGTTGAACGATCACTTTTCACTTCTTTACAATCTTTAATATGAGTTTGTACTATATAATCTTTTAATAGTAATAAACCTTCTCCCGGATTTTCATTTACATCACTTATTAAATTTGCTGGGTCAAAGTTAACAGCTAGTCCTTTCGAGTTTGCAGTTTCTAAAAATCGTTTTAATACTATTGCTTTTTCAGATCCCGTCTCAATGGCGAAGAATCCTCCAAATCTGAACGCTAAGTCCCCTATTTCATTACAAACACGTAGCATTTTATCATAGTACTCACTATTTTCATCATCAGGGATTTTCCCAATATGGGCTGTTACTATGTTAGCTCCTAACCTTAACCCTTTATCAGTAATATATTTAAAACTCTCTATTACACATTCAGCTTCAGTTCCTATTATTCCATTTTCTCCGAAGCTAATTGCTAATGACGGGACTTGAATCTCATTAAAAGATAAGTTTTCTTTTAATGTATTCCATTGTTTCTTTGAGATGTTAGCTAAGTTGAAAGTCGGATTCATAGCATATAATTGAATATATTCTAAATCCCATTCCCTTGCTTTTTGTATTCCTTCGTTTACTTCAATATATTTTGTATTCAAAAACATTCCTAATTTCCTATCCATATGTGTACCTTCTTTTTATTATTTCGCATCATTTTAATATTCGACTTTTTTATATTATTTCCTCGTATAAACCAAATAAATAAACTACCCTTTTTTCGATACTCCCAGTAGAAGCATATATATGATAGGCACATTAAAAACACTAATACAATTCCCATTATCACTTGTTTACAAACAAAAAAGACGTAACTACAAATAGTTACGCCTTCTCCATCATTTATCTAGGCTTTTTCTTCCCAGTAAATGCTGGTTTCTTTTTCTTTGGTGCTTTCGGTTTCGTTTCTACGAATGATCCTTTGAACATTTCTTGCTTCGTAAATACGATGCCTAGTTTTTTCGCAAATTGCAGTAATTTGCGCTCTTCTTGTGGAGTTACAAGAGATACGACAGTTCCTTCTTTACCCATACGTCCAGTACGTCCTGAGCGGTGAATGTATTGGTCTACTGTGTCTGGTAATTCTAAGTGAATTACATGTGTTAAATCGTCAATGTCGATACCGCGCGCTGCAATATCAGTAGCAAGTAGAATTTCTAATTTCCCTCCGCGGAAAGCACGCATTGTCGCTTCACGCTCTTGTTTACTTGCTTCTGCATGAAGAGCCGCCGCTTTCATTTTACGGAATTTCAATTTCTCAGTAATTTCATCTAAACGGAATGGGTCGTTTAAGAAAGCAACTGCTTTTACATCGCCCATATGCATAATTCTTCTTACGTAATCATTTTTTTCGCGTCGCTCACAAATGATATACGTATGCTCAACTAAGCTTTTTGATTCTGCACGTGTTACACGTACTAATTGTGGTTCAACTGCTAAATCACGTGCCGCATCTTCTGCCGCTTTTGTCATTGTCGCCGAGAAGAATACTAATTGACGATCGCGCATCGTTGATTTAATTACATCTTGCACTGCGCCCATCATTTTTTGCTTTACAATTTGATCAAACTCATCAAATACAATTGTTTTTACTTCATGCATTTTTAGCTTTTTCATACGAATTAATTCTAAAATACGGCCTGGTGAACCGACAATTACTCTTGGGTGTTTCTTTAATTTTTCAACTTGGCGCTTAATATCTGCACCACCAATTAAAGATGCACCTGAAATTTCAGTTCCTGCTGTAAACTTTTGAACCTCTTCATGAATTTGCATTACAAGTTCACGTGTTGGCGCTAAAACAACAACTTGTGGCTGTTTTACTTCAGGATTAATTTTATGTAAAAGTGGTAATAAGTACGCTAATGTTTTTCCTGTTCCAGTTGGAGATTCAGCTATAACGTCTTGTCCTTCTAAAATAGTTGGAATCGCTTGTTTTTGAATTTCAGTTAACTCTTTAAAACCAGCCTTCTCCCAAGCTTGTTGTAAAAATGGTTGCATATCTTTTATCATTTGTTTTTCTCCTTTATCTCTATTTTTGAAGAAAATGCTGTATTGTTCGCACCGTTTCTATCATGTGTGAAATAACAGCTATTAAATCATCAACATGGTCTTCTGTAATCGCTTTTTGAAATAGAACCTCTACCTTATTATGATATGAAATCGCTTGCTTATTATATTCGTATGAAACTTTCTGCATAATCATTCTTTCTTTTCCCCATATAGAACGCATTAATGTTTCAATTTCTTCGCATTTTACTTCTGGTTGTTCTAACGGGAATGAAAATGCTAGCTTCATTTCACAACCTGGTGTAAACTGAGGCACTTCTAGTATTTCACCAGACAAGTTCTTTGCATCCACAGATAATGAAAATGTTGCTTCTACTAATGGTTCAAACGGTTCTGTTAATTGAAATGAGATATGATATATACGACTTAATGAAGCAAGATCCATCATATCTTTTCGATCTGTTACAAGAATATCTCCATGTAGATCAAAATCATACACAGCACCTTCTACGATTACTTTTAAATTGTCAAAAGCAGTTGGATCAAACATAATTTCCTCCAAAAAACAGGCGCCTTTCGATGGAAAGGCGCCACTTGATGTATATATAGTTTACAGATAAACGAGATGAATTACAACCTTTTAGAATAAACCTACTGCTTTTCCATCTTCATTTACATCCATTTGAAGTGCTGCTGGCTGTTTTGGAAGGCCTGGCATTGTTAACATTGTTCCTGTTAACGCAACGATAAACCCTGCACCGATAGATGGTTTTAGCTCACGAATTGTAACGATAAAGTCAGATGGACGACCTAATTTCGTTGCATCGTCAGAAAGAGAATATTGTGTTTTCGCCATACAAATTGGTAGGTTACTCCATCCTTCTCCTTCATATTGAGCTAATTGCTTACGTGCTTTCGGAGCAAACTCAATATCTTTTGCACCGTACACTTTTTGAGCAATTGTACGGATTTTTTCTTCTAATGGTAATTCTAATTCATAAAGTGGTGCGTAGTTGTTCTCACCTTTTTCGATTTCTTTTAACACTTTTTCAGCAAGGTCAACTCCGCCTTGGCCACCCTTCTCCCAAACTTCCGTTAAGGATACTGCATAGCCACGCTCATTGCACCACTCTTGTAAGTATGCAACTTCTGCATCTGTATCTGTAATAAATTTATTAATTGCAATTACGAAAGGTACACCGAAGCTTTGAATTGTTTCAACATGCTTCTGTAAGTTTTCCATACCTTTTGCTAATGCGTCTACATTTTCTTCTTTTAATTGATCTTTTGCAACGCCACCATGCATTTTAAGCGCACGAATCGTCGCAACAATAACAACTGCTTCTGGTTTAATGCCAGCTGCACGAGCTTTAATATCTAAAAACTTCTCAGCGCCTAAATCAGCACCGAATCCAGCTTCTGTAATAACATAATCACCTAATTTTGCTGCCATTGTTGTAGCGATAACACTGTTACAACCGTGAGCGATATTCGCAAATGGTCCGCCATGAATGATAGCTGGTGTATTTTCTAACGTTTGTACTAAGTTCGGCTTTAATGCGTCTTTTAATAATAGTGTTAACGCACCTTCTACACCTAAATCTTTAACCGTTACAGGTTGATTTGCAAAGTTATAGGCAACTACGATGCGAGATAAACGTGCTTTTAAGTCTTGAATATCTGTTGCAAGGCAGAACACGGCCATAATTTCAGATGCTACTGTAATGTCAAAACCGTCTTCACGTGGTACACCTTGTACAGGTCCACCAAGACCAATTACTACGTTACGAAGGGCACGATCATTTAAGTCAACGCAGCGTTTCCAAACGATTTTACGCGTATCAATTCCAAGTGTGTTTCCTTGTTGGATATGATTATCAATAAACGCTGCTAATGCGTTATTGGCAGTTGTGATCGCATGGATATCTCCAGTAAAGTGAAGGTTAATGTCTTCCATTGGTACGACTTGTGAAAAACCGCCACCCGCTGCTCCACCTTTTAATCCCATCGTCGGTCCAAGAGATGGTTCACGAAGTGCAATTACTGTTTTCTTACCAATTTTGTTAAAAGCTTGACCTAAACCAACTGTTACTGTTGATTTACCTTCTCCAGCTGGAGTTGGGTTAATTGCTGTTACTAAAACAACTTTACCGTCTTTCTCATCTTGTAAGCGCTTAAAAATATCAAGAGATAACTTACCTTTATAATGCCCGTATGGCTCTAATTCATCTTCTAAAATATTTAAATCAGCTGCAATTTCTTGAATCTTCTTCATACTCGCTTCTTGTGCGATTTCAATATCGGATTTCACTGTTGTAGTAGTTGTCATATACCCTAGTCCCCCTTTAATTGGTTCTGATGATATTGTATCAGTTTTTTGTATTTTCTGCACTTATTTACCTCCTAAAAATTCTTTCATTTCTTTATACGTTTTTTAACATAAATACCCATAAGAATGTTAACGATTGTTGTAACTCTGTAGGTAGTTGACCTAACATCTTCTCATTTACTCCGCGCTTATATACGCCGATGCCATCTACAACTTTAAAACCTTGTTCTTTCGCTAACTGTTCAAATTCCCAAGGCATCATCGTATTACAAACAACGTCTTTTCCGTACAAGCGAGGATAACTGTTCTCTCGTGGCTTTGCTGTCGGTCCTAAAATTGCAATACATGCATATCCATCTTTCTTTAACACACGCTTTATTTCATTTAACGCTCGTAATGGCTCTTCCGTCCATTCTAAAGAATTAATTGCCATAATTGATTCAAATTGCTCATTTTCAAATGGTAATGCAGAAAGATCTCCTTTTATAAAAGATAAATTCGGTCCTTCTCCGCGTTCCTTACCTTTTTGAATCATCACTTCCGATAAATCTACTCCCACTGCTTTATAGCCTGCGCGACTTAATTTATATGTACCGTAGCCATCACCACAACCAACATCGAGCACTTGTGCTTCTTTCTTCACGTATTGTTCAAAAAACGGAATAATTGTACTTCTGCTACCACTGTCCCACATCTCTTGACTATTTTGATTCCAAAACTCTGCGCTACTATCCCATTTCTTCTCCGCTGACTCGTGCCAATTAAATTTCGTCATACATTCCCCTACCTTCACGTATTATCATTCATTTCATTCTACATCATTTTCCAAAATTCCTGTTTTATCCCGCTTGCAGTAAGACACCTACCTCAAAATTCAATGGATGCGGATCAGTTAATGGGAGAGAACTGCTCATAAAAATCCAATTGTTGCTGGCTGATAATCAGTCCTAGTGGAAAAAATCCCACACTTTATCTTCAATAGGAGATGGATATGTTAACGATGGAATGCGTATTCTCCAATTTTTGCTTTACTTGGGTTTAACTCATACTCATGCTCTTCTCATTTTGAAAGATACTATAGATACACCCAATTGAAAGAGAGGGATGTACATGCGAAGAAAGAGAAATCATCATTTTAAAAGTGGTGAAAAAAACGAAGAGTATGCTGCTGAAATATCACCAGCTGGCATTCCAATTAGACATAAGCGTAAAGAAATTGCAAATGAGATAGAAGGTACAAATACCGGCACAATGGTAGGCTATGTCGCTTTATTTCTTTCGTTATTCTCCATTGCTTTTTATCCAGTTACGCTCGGCTCCCTAGCAATTTTAGTTGGCCTATTAGCTGTCAATTTCGGAGCAAGAACACTTGGATATACAGCAATTGGTTTTGGTAGTTTTTCTGTTTTATTTACTTTACTTTATCCGCTTGCTTTGTCAGCGTTTTAAAAAAACACACCAAGTTATACTTGGTGTGTTCATTCATGATACAACATAATATGACCGCATCCACAACAATGTTTCGCTGTAATTTCTTGAAACACTGGATAATTTTCTTCATCTCGATGCTCAATAAATACTTTTTCAAATCGATACATGTTTGGTGCATATGCCCAATCTTGTTTCGTACGTGCATATAACGTTGAGGAAAAAAACTCCTCACCACCGCAAACGATACATGTGTTCTTCATCGCTACCCCTCCTATGCTTGTCTTACTTCATCTATATGAACATAAGCATAAAAAAAAGACCTTCTATTACTAGAAAGTCTTCTCTGAAACAAAAAGAAATGTACCAAACATTCCTACTCCGCTATATTCTTTTGAAACACCAGCTTCTGTTTTAAATGTTTGCTTTACAGTCATAAAGAATACACCATTTCGTGCATCTGTACTTTCAAATTGTAGTTTTTCTTTTTTACCATCTACATTTTGCGTGCATTCAAAACTACTCTCATTACAATTCAACGCATACTTATCCTCTACATACACTTTAAAATCTGATTCTTTCGGACAAGTTATAAGTAATATTGCCACGAGAATAATACTTATAATACCCACAATTGTATAATATTTCTTCATTTGTACTCCTTTCAAATGACAAGAAAACTTGACTTCATACGCCAAGTTTTCTTAGTCAACAACCCATTGCCACTCTTGTTCTTTCTTATCAAAAATGAGCCAACCTGTTTCTGTTGCTTCCTCTTTCAATTCATCGATATTATCTAACACCTCATCCGTACTTTCATACGAACCAACTACATATACCGGAATTTCAAGACCTCTTCTTGACTCAATCTTCCCTGCTAGATCTATGTAAAGACCATCTTCCATTAGTGGAATCAGTCCCATGATCAATTCTTTTGAAATTGCTGGGAAAATTTTTGATTTTTGGAAGAAAGAAAAACGTTTCTTACCGAAAGCACCGAGTTTATACGGAATGACTTTACTTAACATTCCTACAAAATCAGCAATTCTACGATAATACACTTTGTTGTACCATCCGTCATCATGTGAAAAATAAACAAATCGATTTTTCAACAGCGGAAAGAATGTTCTTGCAAGTGGTTCTTTTTTGTGAGCCAAATATAATAATTCTGCAATTTCTTTCGGCTCTAATTCATCTAAATCGCTTGCATCATCAAAATCTACCCAACAAAATTCATCAAATTCATCAATCTCTGCTTGAATTAACTTATGTATATTTTCTTCCTCAACATATTCAAATAAAGTATGATAATGAAAATCCGTCCATTCAAAGTTGTGCTTCAAAAGCAACACTTGATGAAGCGGTGAAGGGATGTTACTCGCAAACTCTTTAAACGTAATTCCTGATGTAATAAAACAATGACCTCGACGATTACCATTAATATATATCATATTCTTTACTTGGTCAGATCCTCCAGACAAAGCACCTAGCCACCTTCGTTTTATATGTTTCAATTCTATAGCATATTTTAACATGAAAAATTTTAGAAACATAGAAAAAACTTCAAAAACTATTTACAATTTCATGTGTTTTATTACATAGTGATTACAAGAAAAAACGCCTGCTCATAAGCAGGCGTTTTTAAAGGATTTCATCAGGGTTTTGAGGATGATGATTTCCCTCTTTCTTTTCTTCTTTTTGGAACATCGATTGAATTTTATCAATTGTTTGTGGAGCTAATTCAATCATTTTTTCTGCTAAATGTGTCGCATTTTGTAAATGAAGAATATTTACTCCATCTTTATTCACCACAAGAAATGCTACTGGTGTAATAGAAACACCACCCGCGCTACCGCCACCAAATGCAGCGTTACCGTTTGCTCTTTGTCCATCATTCGTTTTGAAATCAGAACCTCCTGCTCCAAAACCGAACGCTACTTTAGAAACCGTTAACACTACACCACCGTCAGCCGTTTGAACAGGCTCTCCAACAATCGTATTTACATCGACCATTTCTTTTAAATTTTCCATTGCTGCTTTCATTAACCCTTGAATTGGATGATCCACCGTTCATAACCTCCTTTGTCATATCTTTCCTAGTTTTTCCGAAAGTTTGTGAACTAAACATAAAATTTTATA
Organism: Bacillus sp. 007/AIA-02/001; assembly: GCF_004634455.1. Lineage (NCBI taxonomy): Bacteria > Bacillati > Bacillota > Bacilli > Caryophanales > Bacillaceae > Bacillus > Bacillus sp. 007/AIA-02/001. The sequence continues at coordinate 504,301 of NZ_SEIY01000002.1, read as the reverse complement.
TTGATTTCAAAAAACTTAAGTTGTAATATTTAGAAAAATAAAAAAAGAGGTCGATTCGTTATGATGCGAAAATTAACAAAGAAAGATCATGAACAAGTATTCGCTTATCTAAAAGAAGAAGCAGCCCTTAACTTGTTTATTATTGGAGATATTGAAGCTTTCGGTTATGACACAGATTTTCAAGAATTATGGGGAGTATTTAAAGAGAATGGAACATTAAAATCAATTCTACTCCGATTCCACGATTCATTTATACCCTATAGTAAAGAAGAATTTATTACCACTGATTATGAGGCACTTCTTTCCACATATAAGCCACTTAAACTCTCTGGTAAGTCAACCATTGTAGAAAAGTTTGAAACTGCTCCAAGTCTACAATTAGGCGTCAAAAATGAAATGTATTTTTGTGAATGTCTAAATGACAACAACTTACCTGACACGCCTATTCATGAAACGATTAAACTTGCGTCACTCGATGATATAGAACGAATTATGAAATTACGAAGTGACATTGCTGAATTTCCGACTACCAATGAATCAGAGAAAATATTAAGGCAGGCTATCGAAACGAATACAGGACGCACATACTATATTGAAAAAGATGGCGTGATCATCGCATCCGCCTCTACTTCCGCTGAAAATTCATTATCCGCTATGGTAGTTGGTGTATGTACACACCCGAATTATCGCGGAAATGGTTACGCTTCACTCATATTACAAAAAATGATCCAAGACTTTACGAAAGAAGGCCGAACACTTTGTTTATTTTATAACAATCCAGCTGCTGGACGAATTTATAAACGACTAGGATTTAAAGACATTGGAATGTGGACGATGTATCGATAATAAGAGATACTCTATAAACGAAAATAGTTGTAACTTAGCAATAAAAGCTGATTACACAAAAACCCCACACCGTTATTATGAAGAAACTACTTGTAAAGCCATGCCCCTAACTAAAACATGTCATGTATTCAAGCTAATTTTAGATAGATAAACGCCCCAATTGTTGCATCTACTCCAGCAATTGGGGCGTTTATCCTCAAATTCTTTCCACTATATTTATGAAATATTTATCACACCTATGTCGCTATTATCTTTACGTGCAAATGCCCTTCTTAATATTACTGCTTCTTATTATACTGTGCTTTAAAATCAATATATTCCTGTTTCGCATCTTGGTTATTGCCTTGGTGACTATCAAAAGATGTATGTATTTGTGATATGTATTTCACTAACTTGCCTTCATCATTTCTTTTCTTATAATTTATTACAATACTTACTTCCAATATCTGCTTTGAACCATTTTTAGAATCAATATGCAATGCGATTGATCCACCATCATATTCATCATATTGTATTTTCAACTTATCATTAATGATACTCTGAAACTCTAATTCAGTTAGTTTGTATCCAACAGTACTAGGCTGATCAAACTTTTTTATATCATCCCCGGGCTTCATCTTTAGTTTCCCTATCCCTTTTAAACGATCTACAATTAAGTTCACATATGAAACATCTAGATTTGAATCCGGACTTTGCACCTTTTCATTTTTATACATAATATTTGTACTATAATTAACTTCTTCTTTATAATTTTTATTATATACTTCCGAGGTAATTTCTTGTGTTGTATTTCCATATAAACTTTTATCTTTCGTATTATATATGCCTTTCGAAGTTTGATAGATTGTTTTACTATGCTCTCCATCTTCCTTTTGCTCATATGTACTATATATGCCTCTTTGTGCCACAAAAGCATACCCATCATCACTCGCAGACATAACCTTTTTCATGTCACCTTCATCCAATGCCTTAACAAATGGCTCATACTCTATCTTTTCTTCAAAAAAACTACATGCTTGTAATAGGCTGATTGCTATTATGATCGGAATTATTTTAGAAACCCTTTTTTTATTCATTTCATCATCACACTACTCTCTACATTTTCAACCAGATAATCTTTTAATCATATTACATAATTTGAATTTTTCAGTAGTTAAAATACTCTCATTTAAACCACTACTCTTTTCACCATCAAACTTACAATACACACTTTCTTTATGCCTTACGTTTCGATTTACTTTTTTATTTTTCTTTTGATATCTTGGAGTTTCTCTTTTATGTTGCTCCCACGTTTTATTAAATGACGGAAATTTAAACCTGCAATATACTAATAGCTGAAATTCAGCTGCCCCGATAGCTATTGTATACATTAAAACAGTACCTATTATATATCCAATAAAAGTATCAAACGCATAATCATTATGAAAATAAATCAAAATAAGAAGGATTAATGCGTATATTAAAGTAACTTTCATCATAATTCCTTTTGTTTTACTAAAAAAGGAAGCGGATCTTTCATCCATACTAAATGCACCTTCACTTGCCTGTTTAAACGTATCAATTGTTGTCAAAATATGAAAAATTACTGCTCCTAAAAATAATAATCCTGCATACAGTAATGTAATCTGATCAATTGAATTATTAGCCATTTTAGTACCAATCAAAACTACGAGTAATATTATTGCCATTTGAAATGCATTTAATATTACAACAATTGTTTGTAGCTTTTGAAATTTATAACGAGCTTTAGGGAATAAATATAGTATTAAAAACATTACTTGCAAACCATATAACACTAATTCAACCCTAACAATTACTTTATCAAACACAGTGGTATAATAATCTATTCCCCCAAAAAGAATTATAATCATGAACAATGAAGTATAAAATATTGTTCCGAGCATAAAACCCGCAGCACCTTCAGGACTTAAACGCCCTTGACATGTCATTCGAAACTTACCTAGATCTTCTTCTTTTATATTCCACACCCTGACATTTCACCTTCTATACAGTTTAAATAATTTTCATTCACTTCAATTCTATTTCACTCTTATTTACTTTTCGATTTGGATTTTGTATTTTGCTTTCGAATTCTCCCACGCATTCTCTCATTCTCTTCCCATGACATATGAAATGACTTGAATTTAAATCTATAATACACCAATAGTTGAAATTCTGCCGCTCCGATTGCAACCGCATACATTAAAACAGTTCCTACTCCATACATAACAAAAAAATCAATTGAATAATCATTTTGAAAATACATTAAAATAAGTAGTATTAATATATATATTATAGCCCCCTTTATCATAGCTCCTTTTGTCTTACTAAAAAACGAGGTGGATCTTTCATCACCATTAAATGCACCTTCACTTGCTTGTTTAAATGTATCTAGCGTTGCTACAATATGAATAATAACTGCTCCTACAAATAGTAGCCCAGTATACATCCTACCAATTGAATTGTCAGCCATTTCAGAAACAATCGAAACTACAAATAATATCGTTCCAAGCTGAAACGCATATAATAATATAACGAGCGTTTGTAACTTTTGAAATTTAAAACATGCTTTCGGAAATAGATATATAATTAAAAATATAATTTGAATAATAAATAACACAATTTCAGTTTTAACAATAGTTCTATCAAAAAAATTATTGTAGTAATTCAAATCCCCTACAAAAATAATAAACATAAATATTGAAATATAAAATATTGTTCCAAACATAAAACCCGCAGCACCTTCAGGACTTAAGCGATCTTGACATGTTATTCGAAATTCATCTAAATCTTCTTCTTTTATGTTCCACATTTGTTAGCTCCACCTTTCCCCGAACTATAGTATATTACCAAAATAAAGATGCAATTTTCTTAGTCACTGATTTTATACCTTTTTATTTTCATCGCCACTCTTAACCATCTCTTTTGTTGTACTGCGCCTTGTATTTTAAATATTCCTGTCTCGCATCTTGGTTATTATCCTGTTTTCTATTAAAATACGTTATTATTTGGAACATATTTTCTACTAATTTTCCATCCTCATTCTTTTCTTTAAAGTCTATATCTATCCTCATTTGCAAAATTTGTTTTGGATTTTTTGGGGCATCCAGGCGCAATACGATTGTTGCTCCATCAAATTCATCGTATTGTATCTTTAATTTATTATTAATAATATCTTTAAATTCAGATTCAGTTAGTCGATATCCGACTGAATTAGGCCGATCAAAATTTTTTATATCATTCTCGGGCTTCATCTTTAGTTTCCCTATCCCATTTAAACGATCTACAATTAAGTTTACGTATGAAACATCTAGATTTGAATCCGAACTTTTCACCTGTCCATTTTCATACTTAACATGAGTACTATAAATAGTTTGTTTTTTATAATTTTCATTTGTCCTTTTCCCCTTGTCTTTTTCTATATCGGTCGCAACTGTTTGTATCGCCTCTCCATATAAACTTTTATCTTTTGTATTATATACACCTTCCGTAGTTTGACGAATTATCTTACTGTGCTCTCCATCTTCTTTTTGCTCAAACGTACTATAAATACCTCTTTGAGTCACATAAGCATATCCATCATCACTCGCAGACATTACCGTACTCATGTCCTCTTCATCCAATGCCTTTACTAATCTCTCATACTCTATTTTTGTTTCCCCGAAACTGCACGCGCTTAGTAAAAACGTTACAGTCATTACAATAACTATTTTTTTAACTAACCTTTTACTCATACCATAACTACACCTTTCCCCTTATTTTATACATTACTTGCTATTTGAATATTGTTTTTCATACTTCTCATATCGGGTTTTAGAAGCTTTATCGTTATCTTCTTTACTATTTAAATAGATTGCTATTTTTTGATCATGCCTTATTAATCTGCCTTCTTTATTCTTTTTTTCATATCCCATTGTGATGCTTATTGTAGTGAATTCCATTGGATTTTCTTTTGAATCTTTCGCCGAACTAAATTCCATTAATAATATTGCTTCATCAAATTTATCGTAGTCCACCTTTAACTTATCATTAATTATTTCTTGAAATTCCGATTCGGTTAAGTAATATGTTACCTTGGATGACTCACTAAATCTTTTTTTATCTTTTTTGGGTCTTAAACTATCTATTCCCTTTAATCTATTAAATATAAATCGAACATTCGAAACATCCAAATTTTGATCTGGACTTTTTGATTGATTATCTTCATATTTAATACTAGTTCTATATACAATCTCTTCTTTTTTTTGCTCACTATTTAATGAACTAGCAATTTCTTGCAAAGTTGTTCCATAGAACTTTTTTTCTTTAATATTGTATACTCCTCCTGTTGTTTGATATACAACGCTAATGCGATTATCATTTTCCGCCCCAAACGTGCTATCCCTAACCTCTTCTTTCACATAAGCATACCCATCATCACTCGCAGACATAGCCGTCTTCATATCACCTTCATCCAATGCCTTTACTAATCTCTCATACTCTATCTTCGTCTCCCCAAAACCACATCCACTTAATAAATTTGCTATTATTGACAGAACTATCATCATCTTGGTTTTCTTCTTTAACTTCATACTGACACCCCGTTGATTTCTCTAGGCATTTTTAAGTTCATTATGTTCCTTTTTGGAAAGTAATACATCTCACCTTTACTTACTGATATTTACTTACTCGTACAGATTATATTGAAGATGCTTTAATTTTTAATAGCATTGATTTATATACAATCCTTAATTGCTTATATATTCTATTCGAATTTTCAGAAACCAAAACTTATTTTATTTCTTTCGCTTTCTTTTCCTCCCTCTCTTTATAACGTTTTAAGAATTCCTGACGTTCCCTTTCATGCTCCTCCCACGAAATATAAAATGATGGAAATTTAAATCTACAATAGGCTAATAATTGGAACTCTCCTGCACCTATGGCTACCGAATATAGTATAAGGGTCAATACGGCATACCAACCTATTTGCTCTATCGTATAATCATTATTAATATAAATTAAGATTAAGAGAGTTAATACATATAGTATAGAGGCAATCATTAATAAATCTTTTGTCTTACTAAAAAATGAAACTGAATTTTCCCACTTACTAAATGCGCCTTTGCTAGCTTGCTTAAAGGTATTAATTGTTGTAAAAATATGAATAATAAAAGCTCCTAACAATAATAAGGCTACATAAGTCAATGTAATACGATCATTTGAATAACCGAAAATACTCGAAACAACTACTGTTACAAATCCTATAGTCGCAAGTTGAAGTGCATATAACAATATAACTATAGCTTGTAACTTTTGAAATCTAAAACGGGCTTTGGGAAATAAATATACAATAAGAAAAATGATTTGTAAGCTATACAAACATAACTCTATTTTAATAATTGTTTCCTCTAGTAAACTAGGATATACTGACCAACCAAATTTCACCAAACCATAAATTACACCTAACATGATTAATGAGGTATATATGATTGAGCCTAGCATAAAACCTACAGCAGCTTCAGGACTTAAACGGTTTCTACATGTTATTTTAAATGCATCTAAATCTTTTTCTTTTATGTTCCACATATAATGACACCACCTTTTCTAAAAACATGTATTAACTCTATTTTTGTAGACAAACTGAGAGTTAATACATGTTTTTGGTATTTCATATTAAACTAGCTTTTTTACTTTTTCTAATAAACATAAAATACAACAGTAACATTGATATTAACCCTATCCTACCGCCCAATCCCCCTCCATATTCTTCTAGATATATGCAAAGAAATATACTACCAATAAAAAATATTATTCCAAAGATAACAATCCACTTCTCCAGAAACTGTGCTACTTTATATAGAATTAAAAGATAAACATGATCCCGACAATAATAGGTACTATTACACTTTCAAATAAACCTTTTTCTGTTTTTACAGTTTTGGGATCTTTATTCAAGATATTACATCCCTCCCTTTACTAGTTAACTTATGAATAATGCATTTATTCTATATAAGTTTACAATTATCATTTACAACTTTCATTTCAGTTTTTGTTTCGCTTTTGTTCTTTCTCTCTTATTCTTTTTCTATTTGCTATAAATTCGTGGCGTTCCTTTTCATGTTGTTCCCACGTAATACTAGATATTTAGATTCTTATTCAATCAAAAATAGACTTTCCTCTTTCCATGTTGGAAGAGGAAAGTCTATTTATTTCTAAATATATTATAGCCCTTGTTTTATTAATAATTGTTACTTATTATTTTCAGCCTTGTTCTTTATCGTTTTTACAAATTCATTTCGCCATATTTTAAAATTATGAGCAAATTTTCCTTCAATAGAATTTTTATACCCTTCAAATTTCACTTCTAAAATATCAAAGTCATTGAATAATTTATATGTCTCTGCCGTCAAACCTACTGGGTGTAATACCCCACCATAATCATAGAAAGTGTCTTCATCGAGAAGTATTCCTCTTGTAGTAATTACATACTCTACATCTTTTTCTTCCTCAGTACTCAACCTCACTACACTTCCTAAAGGCAAAACTTTCTCCATATAATCTTTCATATTAATTCACCGATCCTTTTAATACGATAATTTTCTCTTCTATTTTTTGTCGCCTTTTTTCTAATTGGCGGATACGATCAATAAAAGCATCACGTGTTTTACCTTGCAAACTATTATCAATACTACTTTCTAATCTTCTAATATCTCCTGTCAAAGATACAGCTGCTTTTTCAAGTTGCATAACAACGTTAATAATTTGATCTCGCCCACCACTGTCCGGAAATGTACTATGAACCCTCGACATTATCATATGTAAATCCATCCTCATACCCCCTTCCTTAACATTTATCAATAATAGGAAACCGAAGCTAACTCTTCATCTTTTGCTATCATAGAAATTACCGCATCTGTTACATCTTGACTTAACTCTTTTAAATCATTTGAAAGTTCGTTCACATCTCTGGAAATCTCTACTAATAATGAACGATTTAATCCTCTACTACCATCATTCATAAAATAGTTTAATAATGATTGGCGATGGCTTCTTACATAATCTCCAGCAATTGAAGCAATATTTGTATCAATTTCAAAGTCACCTTTAAATACATCTAAAATATCTTGAACAAGAGAAGATGCTACTTCTTTTGCAATTGCTATAATTTCATCACGGGATAAATAAAGAATGATGCATCCTACTAAAAAATCTACAGCTGCGTTAAATACTGATTCTAACACTTCAAGTACCTTTTCCTTACATTTTGCTAATTTATTCTCTATCCAATCCACAGCCGCATTCACCTGATTTCTAACTTCTTGTATAACTTCCTTACTAAATTTCAAAGCTTTTTTTCCTGTTTCTACACCTATACTTGCTATTTTTGTTGCTAGAGCACTAGTATCTCCCACTACTGTTATTGCAACTAGAATTGCACTGACTGGGGTTCCATTTACCACTAAATCCACTACAACTTCTTCTGTTGTACTTAATGTTTTTTTTCCAGTGATTCCTTTATATAGGTCCCCAGCAGATTCTGATATTTCTAAAAAACCAAATTTCCAATCAAATCCTGTTTCGCTAACCTTTTTCAATTTATCTATTGCTACATTCCCATTCCTAGAATAAAACTTTGGATCATATAAAAAAGAATGCCCTTCCCCATTTTCCATTTTATAAACCTGTCCAGGTATTACAAAATCTGCGGCCTTAATGGCGCCATACAAAGGATCATATTCATTTATAAGACTGCGGCAATTTTTCATATTGGTTCCGTATCCGTACTTAACCACATCTTTATTTAAAACAGGCGCAGGATTTAAAGCTAATACGTTTATATTATCTTCTTGATGTCTTAATGCAACTGTATTCGCTGCTCCGCCACCTAAGGAGTGCCCTAGTAAAGTTATCTTCTTTCCTTTATTCTTCGCCTTGACTTTTTCATAAAATTTTTCTGCTTGACTATACTGAAATTCCGCTAATGACCCCAATATAGGTGAATTAGTTAAATTATGTAGCCCAATTGCTCCATCGGTTGCTAAATCACCTATTTGGCTCGGTTGGGTTCCAACGTATACAATGAAAATTTCATGCGTGTTTCTATCCTCTAAAGCATACGCCCCAAATCCAGTTACTGAATGAATATCATCAGAAGCTATAATATTAGCATTAAAGTTGTCTTGTAACTTCTGTTTATTTATTATTGGATCAGAATTATTATATTTTTTTTCTTGTGCATTATAATCATAAATATCTTTTGCCGATAATCTTAATTTTCCTACATCACTACTTAATTTATAATCTTCCTCATTCACCATATTCTCCCCCTTATATATTAATGGCTTTCTTTAAATTTCTTTTCATATTGTAAGTAATCTTTTTTTGATTTCCGATTATTTTCTTCTTTATTATGTAAATATGTTGTTATTTCTTGATCATGCCTAATCATATTATTTTCTTCATTTCTTTGTTTATAGCCTATCGAAATTGTTATCTCTGTTATTTCCATCGGATTTTCCTTTGTATCCTTAGCAGAATTAAATTCAATTAGTAGTGTTGCATAACTAAACTTCTCATACTCTAATCCTAAATTCCCATTAAATAGCTCTTTAAATTGAGTTTCTGATAAATTATAGCTTATCGTAGCTGGTTGGCTGAAGCTTTTTTTATTCACATTTGGTTTCAATTCTTTTATTCCTTGCACTCTATTGAGCATTAATTTTATATTAGACATATCTTCCCCTCGATTTGAAGCTTCTAGCTGTCCATTTTCGTATCTTATATCTGACTTGAATACAACTTCTTCTTTATATTGTGGGTTGTCACTATGTTTTTCATCCTCAACTGGAGTATTGACTTTCTTTTGTGCCTCACCAAAAAGAATATTATCTTTAATACTATAAATACCTTGCGTTGTTTGATAAACTACTCCTATTTGCTTATTATTATCCTCAATAAAAGTGCTATCCCTAACCTCTTCTTTCACATACGCATACCCATCATCACTCGCAGACATAACTGTCTTCATGTCCCCTTCATCCAATGCCTCTACTAATCTCTCATACTCTATCTTTGTCTCCCCAAAACCACATCCACTTAATAAACTTGCCACTATTGACACGACTATCATCACCTTAGCTTTCTTTTTTAATTTCATACTGTCACCTCGTTAGTTACTCTAGGCATTTTTAGTTTCATTATGTTCCCTTTTTGATAGTAATACACTTCATCTTTACCTAATGGTGCTTCGTTGCTTATATATTTTATGTTGAAGATACTTTGATCATTTAATGGCATTGCGATAATTGCTGCTGTTAGCTTACTTCTCATTTTCATAGGTAGAGCTTCACGATTTCGGTCCATGTAGTCGTGGTGACCTGCTAATACAAAGTAAATGCCTACTGTACGAGATAGATCAATTAAAGTTGCTGCATCTTCCATTTCTAAATAAACAAATTTACTAAACTCTTCAACATTTGTCATGATAATGAGTTGTTTTGTGAATGCAGGAATTTCTCTACCTTCTTGTCTTGCTTGTGCTAATTCAAGAGCTCGTTCACGAATTACTTCCATCCAATACTTTGCATGCATATTTATTTCATTTTCGTCTACAATGTAGTGCGTCACATCGTCTTTATATTGAACGAAACTATACTCTGCTGTATCCACCAACGTCACACTTTCAAAATAATCTTTATTCAATTGAGATACGATACTAGATACAATTTGTTTTCTCATACTATCATCTACACTATAAATCATTAAATGATCATTCACTGCAATATCATGAGCTACAACTTCTACGTTTGCAAAATCAAGCCCCATTGGAATTCTTGCTGCTTGTAGAGCTTTTGTAACGTCTTTATTTTTACGATAAGTAGCAATATCAATAATTTCTGGCATCATTGGAATTGCCTTCGGACGTTCTCCATCCCATTCTCGGTCCATATCATTTGCTTCTTGTTGTAATAATTGAATTTGCTGTAATTCATCTTCTGCTTTCGTAGGTAATGCAACCTGGAATAATGTAGGAGATTCTAGTTTTATTAACGCTCTTCCTGCTGTTTCTTCCACTTTTATATCAGATCTCCCTACAATACTAGCTACTTCACTTTGATCAATCATATATAGGCAAGTTTGGATTTTAATATTATTGTACAATTGAATTCTAAGTGCATTTTGTCGCCCTGCACTAATTAAGGTATGAATTCCTAAACTTGCACCATCTCGGACAATTTGCATAATTAGCATTTCAAAGCTTTCATAGAACTTCGCTTCTTTTACTGCATCATAATTGTCGATTGCAATAATAATATGTGGTATTTCTTTCCCGCTTGCCTTTTCATACATTTCAATATTTGCAACGTCATATTCACTTAATAATCGTTTACGATTTTTCATTTCTTGAGTTAATCTTTCAACAAACTTTAAACATTTTTCAGATTCATCAATCGTAATCGTATCCGCTACATGAGGTAATCCTTTCAAAGGTAGAAGACCATTTGTTCCAAGGTCCACTAAATACACATGCAAATGCTCCGGACTATGCTGGCGAGCTACATCCATAATGACTGATTGTAAGAATGTTGATTTTCCGTAGCCTGGACTTGAGAAGACCGCTACGTGTCCGTCTTTACTAATATCTAGTGTTAATGGTGTTTGTGATTGTAATTCAGGCTGATCTAGTAGACCAACTGTTGCTTGTAATGGTTTCTTTTCTTTCGTCCATGCTTCTGTGAACTGAATAGCGTGTAAGTCTTGTAAATATACGCTTTCTGGAAGTGGTGGTAACCACGGTCTAGCTAACGCTTCAATTTCATTTATTTCTGCGTAATCGTGAATGTAGTCAATAACAGCATCCAGTTCAGATGGTACGCTTATTACTTCTTTACTGCTACCAAGTCCACTTAAGTCTTCACTTAATATTTCATATTGTCCTAGATCATTTATTGCATAGATTGTTGCGTCTAAATGTTCTTTATCCTCTTTGTTTTCTACATAGTCTGCTCCGCTCCAAGCTGATTGGAATAGTTCATAAATTTCATTATTCCCAACTTGTAAGTAAGCACGTCCTGGTAATGTAATTTCAGCAGCATCTGGTGTTTTTAAAATTTCATTACTATCTGATGTATTTTGCACTTTTAATGCTAGTTTGAATTTCGAGTTACTCCAAATTTGATCATCTACAACACCACTCGGTTTTTGCGTAGCTAATATTAAATGGATTCCGAGCGAACGACCGATACGCGCTGTTGAAACTAACTCTTTCATAAATTCTGGTTGTTCTGACTTCAGTTCCGCGAATTCATCACTAATTAAAAATAGATGCGGCATCGGTTCACTTACTAAGCCTTCTTTATACAGTTTTTGATACTGATTAATATGGTTTACATCATTTTCCCCAAATAAGCGTTGTCTTTTTTGCAATTCAGCTTTAATTGATGCGAGCGCTCTCATACTTTGTGCTCCATCTAAGTTCGTAATTGTTCCTAATAAATGCGGTAAGTTTTTGAATAAATTCGCCATTCCGCCGCCTTTATAGTCAATTAGTAAAAAGGCTACTTCGTACGGGTGGAAATTGACTGCTAGAGATAAAATATACGATTGTATAATTTCCGATTTACCTGAACCGGTTGTACCTGCTATTAATCCGTGTGGTCCGTGTGCTTTTTCGTGTAAGTTTAAGTTTACGATATCTTCTTTACCACGTAATCCAAGTGGTACAGCTAAAGATTTATGCGCTGCATTTTTCTCCCAACGACTTGTGATATTCAGTTCTTTTACTTTTTCAACGCCGTACATTTCTAAAAATGTTACGCTTTCTGGAATACTATTTTTTAAGTTTTGCAAATGATTTAATGGTGCTAATGCCCGTGAAATATCTTCTAAATTGAACCCTTTCGGTACGTGATTTAGTTTAAATTGACGGTTAACAAGCTCTCCTTGCTCTAAGATGATGTTCCCTTGTTTTGCATCTCTTATATCTATTACCGTTTTCACATGCTCCGGTAAACTTTGCATAACATCTTGTACAAATACAAGTGATACACCTAATTGACTCGGATCATCATTAAAGAATTCCATAACAACATGGTCTAATATTAGTTTTTCATCTGTAATGAGAACGACATAGTGCGGTGCAAAGTACATTTTTTCATTAGTAGAACTTTTTTCATCTAGTTTTAATTTTCGTTCTTTCAATATTTGATACAAACTATTTAACACTTGATCACGGCTACGATCATGGTATACAAATCCACGTACATTTATATCGCGAACACTTCCATGAGGTAACCAGCGCATCCAATCCCATTTTTCTTTTTCTTCTTCCGGAAAAATAGTAATAAACTGCAAGTCATAATAACTATGGAATAAAGCCGTTTGTGCAACTAATAATTGTAATTGCTCTAACACTAAAGAGCGTTGGCCAATATAACCGACTGGTCCATTCATTAAATCTGTTACAACTGGTACATCTTCCAATGATAGATAACGCTGTCTTAGTTCACGTGCTATATCGATTAATTCATCTTTCGTTTGACTAAATTCTTCTTCATTAAATTGAATTTCAAAACTCGTATTAGCTTGTCCTGTTCCAACGCTAAATGTTAAGAAATCATGATGTAACATTGTTTTTTCATAAATTCTAGGATTTACTTGAACTGCCATATTACGTATTACTTCTACATTTGGATTGTGATAATGTAATGCGTGACGCTGTTTTTCACTTTCTGCATGTAAATCTTTCGTTTTTTGTTTTATATACTCTCTATAGCTTTTATCTCGTTCAACAATGTCGACTTTATATTGCTTCAAATTTTTAATATACGATGTGACAGAAACAATGATTGTTACTAATGTCATCGCAATCGATGCGATAATAAACATTCCATATTTCATGAAAATAGCAAGTAATACAGTTACGACAATCATGACAAGTGAAGGTGCAACGATTCTTGCTAAATGCTCCGTTGGTTTTGATGGCATACTTGAAGGCTTTGCAATTGTCATTTTCTCTTCTGGTTCACGGTAAATAATACGTGGTGAACGATGATAGTCTGGATAACCACTTTGATAATTCGTTTCTGATTCTACTAAAATAGGTAACGCAGATTTCACTTTATCTTCTGAAGAAAGTACTTGAATGTCTTCACTACCAATCTCCAATAAAATACCATCACAATATAATACGTCTCCTGATTCCAACATAACGCTATCTTTTAACTTCGTATAATTATGAAATACATCCCCGCCATACACGTTCACTTTAAAAGAATCGTACAACGTTTCGCGAGATAGCATTAAATCTACACTAGTCCCGGTAATAGAAATATCATCGTAATCGTTTTGACTCACTGTAAGAGAATGTTTCGTTCCAATATCAAACACTTTAGTTGTGCCAACAATAGATATAAAGATTTTCAAGCTCACATCTCTTGTTTTCCCAATCTCAATTTCCTTATTGAATTCTATTAATTGATCCTGTACCATCCAAGCATTTACTTCATTATTCCACTTTAACTCTACTTCTTGTTCTAAACTTGGATTCGTAATATCATTTGTCCACTCTTTTCCAATCGACACTATTGATTGCTCATTTGGATGTAATGTGCACTTATATATTTTGTCTCCATAAGTCAATACTAATAGTTGCTCCATCCGTGTTCACTGCTCCTTTTCAACTGTCTCATCAAGTGCTTACTCTTTTTTCTCTGTGTCCGACAAATTTTTATCGTTTGATGAATTGCCATATTTCTTTTTATATTCATCTAATTGTTGCTCATATGTTTTTAACTTTTGATCACGTTCTTCCCCTGATAAATCCGGATTATTTTTCAGTGATTCAATTTGTTTAACAAGGCCGTACATAATAAGCTGAGGATCATCAAGTGTCTTAGCTAAATCTAATGATTTATCAAAATTACCTTTTCCGTTATACATCCAATACAGCAAATACTTTTCATCACTTTTCAAACTAATGTTTTTCATAATCGATTTCTTTTGAGCTTCACCTAGTTTTTCAGCTGTAATGTATGCAAATGCTAACTCATATTTAGATGCAATCGGTAATGATTCAAACTCCTCTTCATTCAATTGCGTAATGACTTTGTCATAATCAGTTGCTATGAAACTTGCATTTGCTTCTAACAATTTATTTTGATAAGGAAATTTTATAAAAGTGAAATATATTAAAGGAGCAGCTAAAATAACTGTCGCCGCTATGAAGGAAAAAGCTAAGTATTTAAATGATTTATAGCTTTTTTTAGGTACTAACTGCATATTTTTTTCTGTTTTTGTTTGTTCCTTCTCAAAGCTGTCATCAAGAAACTGCAGTAATGCATCTAAGCTTTCCATTTGAGCAACGGTCTGTTCAAATGTTGTTTCTTTTGCATCTTTTAGTAACCCAGCATACAAATCATCAAAGTTATGTTTTTGGGAGAATAAAGCAATAATTAGACACTTATATTGTGTTAAAAATTGCTCTTCTAATAATGGGGTTGGCGGAACAATATCTCGAATTCCTCTATGTATAATACTTGGTATTAAATTAGCATTAAAAACTATATTGTCTGGATGTAAAAAGAACGTGATTCGTTTATTTAAATATTTACGAAACTGCGCAACATTCCGAAGTAGTCTTAATTTCTCATTTCTTCCAAAACGGCTAAGATCGTCCCACTTATATAATTTTTTATCTACTTGATATAGAAACGTAAACATATCATCCGTTTCTTCTATTGTTAATGGTACAAATTCAGATGATTCGCCCGTAATTATATCGAATTGACGGAAGTCTTTTATACGTGTTTGAGATTTGGTCATCTCCAATTTCCAATTTTCTTTTTCTATTTGAAATTGATAGTTCATTGCATCAATTTGAATTATTTTTTCCGTCATGTTTATCCTCTTCTCCTTTTCTTTATAACCCGTAATAACTTATTTTCAAATAACTAAAAGTAAAAAATATTCTTTATAAAACTTGCAAAATATCTCCATCTGTTATTTGGTGATCAATTAAACGATCATTATCTGTTAAAACAATTGACTTGTTTTTCACTTTAA
This sequence comes from Bacillus sp. 007/AIA-02/001, assembly GCF_004634455.1. Lineage (NCBI taxonomy): Bacteria > Bacillati > Bacillota > Bacilli > Caryophanales > Bacillaceae > Bacillus > Bacillus sp. 007/AIA-02/001. The sequence goes on along the minus strand of NZ_SEIY01000002.1, from coordinate 488,413 downwards.
TTACAAAATGTGAACCTTCATGATTATCAATCTTTAGCGTATCTAATAAGTTTTTCAATAAATATTTAATAGATTGATGATTCGGAATACGCAAATCATATGTATTTCCATTCCATTTACTAAAATCTACTGTCACATTGATATGTGTTTGTATTGCCATCACTTTACCTCCAACTTTTACGAAGAACCGTATAAATACCGATGCAAATAAGTAGAATGCCGCCGCCAAATAATAATATTATTGTTATACTAATTGGCTCTTCATTCATTGTTTCATTACTCGCTACTTCATCTGCACTTTTTCTGACAATGTATTCACTGCTAAACAAACTATTTTTCGTATCTTTAACACTATTATTCTCTTTTGGTTTTGTAAAAAGAGAATCTCGCAAAGCTTCCATATCTTTTTGTTCTTTCTTTTTCTTTTTCTCAATTTCTTCTTCTATATCTTTGTTAAATAACTCAATCGATGCTTTATCTAATTCTGTTTCCTTATGTTCCTTTTTATTTTTTTCTTGGTCGCTTTCTTCAAGTCGATCCACTTTAAACTTAATCTTCCCATCATCACCAAGATAACTGTCAGCCGCGCTCCTTATCGGTAGCGCGACAAACAGTAAAAGGATAGAGAGAAATGATAACTTAGCCACTATGCTCCATTGTTTGATCATTTACTTCTTTTTCCTCCCATTTCTTATGCCATACAAATAGATTACTAACCAATCCAATAATGGCAATTACAAACAATACGACAAAAATAACTTTCCCAGTATCTTTACCACTAATAAAATCATTTAGAAAACTTTCTATATACTGAAGCGGTGAGAATTGACGTATCTTTCCGACAGACGACATTTGATCTACTTTACTTCCAACTGCCTCAGTTAAAAATAGGTACATGCTTAAAAATACTAATAGTATAAACATTCCTACCATTTTTATTTGTCGTAATAAGTAGGTTGAGACCAATACAAACGCCATCATAATAAATGTGATGAACGCAATCCATAGTAAACTTTGATCCTGACCGAACTTTAAAAGACGCCCAGAAATGATACCTATACTAATCCCTTCCACAATTGATATACCGAAAGCTACTACTGTAGTTGGTACATTCATATCAATTAATGAGAATTTCTCTTCAAAATGATCTGATTGCATTCGTTTCTTTTCTTGATTCGCAATTGCGTATGCTGTAAATAATGCAACAATGAAACAAGTTAATACAATTAAGTACGGTGTAAAAGCATTACCTGCTGCAATTACTCCATCATTTTGCTTTTGAACTGGACTAGCTAAAAAGTCATATAGCATCTCATTTTGACGATCTCCAATACGGCTATTCGCTAAAATTTTCGTAAAGTTTTTGGAGAATGATTTATCATCTTCTATTTTCTTCGTAAAGTCATTTAATAATAGATCAGCTTTTGAAACAATTGTCGTTCCGCTGTCTTGAATTTCTTTTGCTTGTCCATTAATTTGATCAAATGTTTTATATACATCGTCTGAAGTTGCTAAACTATGCTTCGAACTTTCGACCAATGACTGACTTTGCATCATTAATGATTTAATACCAGAATCTAACGATAAAATAGCTGTTTGCTCACCAGCATGATTTGTTGTTAATACTTGCTGCTCTTCAACTAGCTTTAAGCTATTCTCACGCCATTTCGCTAAACCTTTTAAATACTCTCCTAAATTTTCATTCATACTAGTTGCTTGTTGCGTCGTTCCATTTAATTTCTCCGCTAGTAGCATAGAATTTTGATCCGCACTAGTAATAGATTGTTGATAAGAGTTTATTTTTTGTTTTAAACCTGACATATCTTGCTTTATTTCTGTAGTAATACTTGATGAAACAAGATTTGAAATTAAATCAATTAAACTTTGTTTATTTAATACGTAGTACAAAGATTGATCCGTCGCAATTGCATCTAAACTTCCCTCTTCTAACTTAGGACCTACATCTTTCGTTCTTAAATCAATCCCATAATACATTTCGTAAAGGCTCATTAAACCTTGATAACTTTCGACTGTATCTACTGCTTCTTTTATTAATACACTAGATATATTTTTTGTTAATACTTCTGCTTTTTGATGTACTACTTGATTCGTTGTACTTTCAGTAACTTTACCGTTATCTGTTCCCGTTTCGCCTCCTGGATTTCCTCCGGTCCCGTTGTCTGTTCCCGTTCCGCCTCCTGGGTTTCCTCCGGTTCCGTTGTCTGTTCCCGTTCCGCCTCCTGGATTTCCTCCGGTTCCGTTGTCTGTTCCCGTTCCGCCTCCTGGGTTTCCTCCGGTTCCGTTGTCTGTTCCCGTTCCGCCTCCTGGGTTTCCTCCGGTTCCGTTGTCTGTTCCCGTTCCGCCTCCTGGGTTTCCTCCGGTTCCGTTGTCTGTTCCCGTTCCGCCTCCTGGGTTTCCTCCGGTTCCGTTGTCTGTTCCCGTTCCGCCTCCTGGGTTTCCTCCGGTTCCGTTGTCTGTTCCCGTTCCGCCTCCTGGGTTTCCTCCGGTTCCGTTATCTTTCCCCGTTCCGCCTCCTGGGTTTCCTCCGGTTCCGTTGTCTTTCCCTGTTGTGTTTTCCATTTTTTTAATAATAGGGTTTTTAGCACTGTGTACTAACGGCATTATGCCATACTGTGATTTATGAACCACATTTTCCACCTTGCTATTTTCCGTTTGTGTTCCTTTATCTTCTTTGTTAGGTTTTTCTTTTTCAGGACTAGTTTCTTTTTTATGAGTCCCACTCAATTCCCACTGCCACATTACAGGAGAGAAAACATCTATATTGATGTTTGGATCTTTTAACTTCACATGCAGATCAATCTTTATATCCCCTTCATTACGAGGAGCTATTGTAATTTCTCCTGCTTCGCTTCGAAGAAAATCACTTGTACGATCCTCACCATCAATATGTAAGAATCCTGTACTTCCATCTAGTTTAAATTCTTCTGGAATCTTTATCTTCAAAATTTGCGGAGATTCCATTTTAATTACTTTCGCAGTATCACTAAATGTAATTCCCTCTGTATAAAGTCTATCCTTTACTTCTTTAATAGCGTTTCCTAAAGATATTTTATTTACAGGATCATAATAAAAATTATTTTCTTTATTATATTTTTTTGTAAATTGAATTACATTTTGCAGTTGTAATTTCGTTGTATCTGGCAAATCACTTTGACCGATTTCTTCCATGTTTAAACTAGGTAATTTCGCAATTAAATTCTCGATTTGTTTCTTTATTCGAGCATCTGGTTGTTTCATTAATGTATTTATGAAGATTTCTTGCTTTCCATCATTCGACATAGATTGCTTTAACTTCTTAATTACCGTCTCTTGAATATCACTTTCTAACTTTCCTGCAAGTTCTGTATCATATTCAGATACTTGTTTTTTTACATCTGCTAAATATTTTTGAATCGCTGCAGCATCAGTTAAAATATTTGGTTCTTTCTCTGAAAACGTAAATTGATTTGAAATACTTTTATTAGCGGATTCCAATGCACTTAATTGCTTTAAAGCATCGCCTGTATTCATATCATTCATATATTGATTGAATTGATTTGTGAAATTATTCGCTAACAAATTGTTATCAGTTTGCATTTTTTGAAAGTTATTAAAACCATCTAAATACGTACTGTTAGATTTATTCCCTTCATCTAACGCTTGACCGAAACCTTTTAAAACATCCTGAAATCCTTTGAAACTATTAACAGAAACACCTGTATAATCTTGTACTGTTTTAAATTGATTTGTGTAATTTGCTAACGGACTATGTATATCTTTTTTATACATAGTTGTTTGAACGTTTCCTTTTTCAATTATTTTACCTATATTATCTTGTGCACCTTGTAGCTTACCGATAATACTCGCAAAATAAACGTCGATTATTTGCTTATTGAAATCTTCTAAAATAACAGAAGCTGTATTTTCTGCCTCAGCTTTCAAATCCTTATTCCCAGTTGCATTTACTTTATAGTTTAACGTTAATTTCTCTGGAATCTCTGAATCAATCGCAACTGCTTTCCTAGAAAAATCATTTGGAATAACAATCATCATATTGTAATTATTATTTTTCAATCCATTTTCCGCTACCCCGCGACTAACTACGTACCATTCTTGTTTCGTATTTTTATTTACATTTTTAACAAATTGATCTCCAAACGCTATTTTATTGCCCTCAAATACAGTGCCCTGATCTTCATTTACCAACGCAACTGTCATTTTTGGTGTAGTATTCTCATTAGCTTTCTTAACATTTTGATTTAATGCTAAATAGGAGACCCCTGTCGATAGTACAAGAGCTAAAATAATAAACAACAAGATGCTCCATTTGAACTTTTTCACTACTTATCACTCCTGCGACTGCGAGTCTATCTAATGAAAGACTTCGTATCTTACTCTAGTTTTAAAGTAATTTAGCCATACAACGTATGGTTGCATGGCTAAATTATATATTTCTTTTTATCTGTCTTATTGTAGACCGAAATTACGAGAAAGATCTTCGTCATGTCTAGCAACAGCTTCTGCAGTTTTATTAAGCTGCATATTAATTTCTTGTAATAGCTGTGCGAAGTTTTGTACTTTTGGCTTTAATTGATTGAACTGTTGGTCAAAACCTTCGAAAGCACGACCTTCCCATTCTCCTCTTAATTCATTTTGTAAGTTTTGTAGTTGACGTAAAATGTCCTCAATTTGATTTGCACCTTGTCCATATCGAGTCGCTTTCGATTTAAGCTCCTCTGGTGACATACGAATTTGTCCTGCCATTATTAAATCCCCCTTAAAATTAAAAAATAGTAAAATTAACCAATAATCAATTCTACAAATTGATTATATCAATAATTTAAAAATTTCTAAACAAAAAAATGATATTTTTCCAAAATTTCTCTTTTACTATAATAACGATATATTGTATAATACTAATTTATTTGTTTTTTAAGCACACTCTATAAATCTACTATAAAATAAAGGCAAACCATCTATTTTATACTTATTCGCTTTAAATTCCAGCGATAAAGTAGCCACTAAATCATTATTTTCTCTTCTCTCATTCAGAGTATTCTACTCACTTCAAAGTCATAATTACCTGCCTTTCAACAAACCCAAACTCTTCGTACATCTTTTTTGCAAAATTCCCAGTAAATACATTCAACCTAATTTCTGAATATTTCTCCTTTAATTCCTTAATACCAGCTTCCATCAGTTCACGCGATAATCCTCTCCCGCGATATTCTGGGAAAACGTACAATTCATATATAAATCCAAGTTTTTCACGAGAAAAATAGTCTGTATTTTCCCCTATTAATATCCATCCCATTACTTTATTTGCTTCTTTAATGATTAAATAATACGCTCCTTTTTCTACAATCGGCTTTGTAATTTCAATCGCTTTCTCGGTACTTAATTGACAATTCCCTCTCGTCCCTTCAAAAAGCGATTGAGCCGTATATTTTAATATTTCATTGGTATCTTCTTGATTCGCCTTAATTATCATTTTTCACAACTCCCCTTGAATAATAGGCATTACTATCCCTTGTTCAAGATTCTCCGCTTCCATAACAATTGCCGTTAATCCTTGTTCTGTACTTGTTTCATGGAGCTCTCCCTTCTCCCAAAACACAGCTTGTCCCGCCTCTACCTTTATCTTTTTTTTATTTGCCCCACATACATATCCTGCTCCGTCCACAATAAGAAGCAGTTGAGATACAACTGCTTCATGATTACCGATGATTCCATTCTCGTGTAAATGCATAGCACCGATATGTATATTCCCTCTATGGTTTACTATTTTCGACATTATGAAATTAGATTGAAATACTGATATGTGCTTTCCTACTTTTTCACTAAAATCAAAAATTTTCATTGCTAGTCCTCCTTATACATATAAAACCATCCTTACTGTCTGCATCATATGTCCTTCAAAGTCTTCTTCAAATTGCTCTAATTCAGCAAAACCTTTCGCTTCATAAAAGCGTTTTCCTTTTTCATTTGCTGCTTCTACATGTATGTACAATTTACGTATCCCATTTAATTCCTTAATCCCTCTTTGTAATAAAGCACTTCCAATCCCTTTTCCTTGCTGATCTGGTAACAAATAAATCGCACCTAATTCCGCTTCATTTTGTAGTCTAACAGGTGAAAAGTTAGCAAATCCTATTACTTCTCCCTCTTCTTCCGCAACGAATAAATGTGTATTTTTAAGACGATATTTCATTTTTTCATCAGAATATGCCTCGTCTAAAAAACTGTCTTGAATTTCTCTTGGAATAATGCCTTCATATGTATCATGCCAAGCTATTTTTGCTACTGATTGTACAGCGTGAATGTCTTCTTGCTTCATTTCTCTAATTACATATGTCATCTCGATGTCTCCATTCTCTTTAAATTATATTCTGCTAATATACTAGAAGAAACGGCAGAACCATTTTTATAATTCACCTTAATTAATTTTAATTTCTCAATTGAAGCTGTTGTAAAATCAAATTTTTCATAAATATATTCCATTACACTTAAAAACTGCTTTGTATGTAATCTATTTGCAATCGTACAATGCGGAACCCATTTTCCCGGTACGTAATATGAATTTGGATTGTCATGAAAATTTTTAAAATAATCATGATAAGAATGATGAAGTTTTAACAATTCATCGGTAACAGTCGGTGCTAGAAAGACCGTTCCATTAGTAGGAAAAATTCCAACAGAAGGAAAAGTTACTGCGTCCATATTTTCTTGAATAGCTACAAACTCCCCTAGTTTCTCCATATACAAATGAACATCTAACTCATTATAATCCGCAATCGTAATATGAGGTTCTACTCCAGCTAATTGATTTGTTCCCATTATATTCGTTAATTCATTTTGCAGTTCTGTAATTTTATTAGTAAATACACGATCAAATGTAGCAATAATAGCGTACACTCTTTCTCATCCCTTCGTTACACATAGTGCTTCCCATTCTTCACGAATCATTCCCATTCGAATAGAATCATAGTATGTTCCGTTATAATAACGACACTTTCGCATTCTACCTTCTAAGCTCATTCCTATTTTCTCCGCTACTTTCATCATTCGTTCATTGCCAGACCAAGTCGTGATTCCTACTCTACCAATCTCCATTTTTTCAAATAGCAAATCTCTATATAATGTCAATGTTTCTGTACCGTATCCACCATTCCAGTATGTTGGGTCATAAATCACAAGCCCCATCTCTAACCAACGCGTCGGTTTATATTCCCAATAAAACCCGACTGTCCCAATGATTTGACCGTTATTTTCTATAATTAAATTTGACAGTGGTTCTTCTTTCAAACGAGTTTGCATCTTCTCTTTATAGGAAGAGTATTCTTGCATTGAGAACGGGAAATATGGCGCATCCCATTTCTTCCATTCTGGGCTTTCTTCTTTAAATATGATATTCCATAATGTTTTTATATCTGATTCTTCAATTGTACGAATTGTAACTTTCTTCCCCATTAATACAACGTTTTGCATAATTCCCTCCTGCATTCCTCTTTATTTCATATATAATTATAATATTTTTTCAGAAAAATCAAAACTAATATCATTTATTATATTGTATAATTTTGTTATTAGATACCAATTATTGATTTAGAAAGCTGGTGATTCAGTGAATAAACGATTTAGTATTGCTTTATTTCTTACTATTGTTACGACAAATATTATTCTCTATTTCTTCTTACCATTAAGTATTGTTACGAAATGGGACTTTAATGGAACGCCTACATCAACAATGGATAAAAGCACTTTTGTAATCGTAAATATAATTATATGTTCCTTCTTATTCTTTGTATTTTTAGCTTTATCTAAAGCAGCGAGTAACCAAAAATTTCTCCATTGGATCGGCAACACAATGTTACTATTCTTATTTTTTGTCGATATTGTCATCGTCCTCATCGCTCTTGGCTTTTCACTTCCTCTTGATCATTTCATATTTTTAGCATTAGGGCTTTTATTTATATTAATAGGTTATTTCAGTTCCAAAATTGATACGACTAAATCAACCGTTTCATTAGAATGGAATGATAAGCACCTTGAAAAAAGAGCTTCAAATATTAGTAGTATTTCAATGATGATAGCAGGTATTTTTTTAGCGATACTTCCTTTTATCGTTTCTGCTCCCTATAGAGGTTATGCTATACTAGCAATTCTTTTAGGAATGACGCTTATCATTCTGCCGAGTACGATTTATTTACTTATTAAAGACAGCAAGCAATCTACTCCTTTAAAAAAATAGGAGGTTATATCCCTCCTATTTCAGCTTAATGTTTTATTTTTCACTTTTTCTATCTCAACTAAAATCCCTTTCTCTATCCAACCCTCTACGCCATCTTTTTTAATTAAATCATATCCTGAACAGCTATCATCAATGAGAGAAACGATATCTCCCTTCCTAACGCTTATTTGCGCACAAGAAATATCGGTTTTCACTGTATATTCACCTGACTTAAGTTGTTTCATATATTCATTTTTTACAGTGAGCACATTATTCGTTTCCTTTTGTTTACATACGGTGTAATCTTGCATCTTCTCGATAGGCTCTATGTAATAATACGGATATGTCACTCCGCCCTGCATTTCTGAATTCGCATTAAAATCCGCTATTACTTCGTACTCTGGAAAATAGTCTACATATGTATAAGAAAACGTATCGCCCGTTTGTTTCCTCTGAATAATAAATACGTTTAATTGCCCTGCTTCTTTAATTGCATTTCCTCCATCAATTGCAATAATTTTTTTCTCCTTATCAATAACTGGATTATTAGACGGTGCTTCTTCAGAATAGTTCACGACAGGCCAATGACCGACTATTACATACTTATTTGCTTTATGTGATTGATTGAAAAACTCCGGCATTGCTATCGCATTTTTGCGCTCAGTTTCTTTCCAATCTACTCTATCTTCTAGACCGGCATGCACAAAAATATAATCTTCTGTTTCAATCGCTGTTGGCAACTCTGTTAGCCAATATAGTTCTTGTGAAAATTCACTTAACAATGCTTCTTTCACTTCACGAATTGAAGTGCCCTCATGAACTGAAAAACCCAATTGCTCTAGCCATTCATTAAAAATTGAATGCTTCCTCGTACATAAATAATTAATAAGACCAGGATTTTCATTTAGAAGAGCATCAACTAAAACTTCACAATTCCCTTCAACAACGTGAACCTTTGAATTGTTCTTTACAAGATTCATAACGTAGTTTACTACGCCTACGCTATCTCGTCCTTTCTCGCAAAGATCTCCATTAATAATTAAATAATCTTCATCTTTAAAGTTAACTTTATGTAGTGCTTCTTTTAAAAGATTTAATTCTCCATGAATATCAGATATGACAATAACTCTAGCATCATTAGGGATTGATAGTTTCTTTATTTTTTTCAAGTATAAGCGCTCCAATCATCCTCTTTATTAAATTAAAACAATTCGACAAAATACACTATATAACCTTTTCAAATACATATACCATAACTTACAACCTATTTACGGTTCAATAATAACTTAAAAAATAAGAAGAAGCTGTTCCCAACTTTTGCAGGACAGCTTCTTCTTATTTTTTATAATTCTTTATAAAAAGAATAACTCACCTTATCATACCCTTCTCTTTCATAAAAACGATGAGCATCAATTCTTGAAAATGCTGACGTGAGGACGATAGACTCACATCCGTTTTCCTTTCCCCAGTTCTCTATATACGAGAGTAATACTTTCCCATGTCCTTTTGAACGATGTGCTTCTGCTGTTACAAGGTCATATACGAAAACATGTTTCTTATTATAAAAGTTCGTACAAATCGCTACACCTGCAAGGCTAACAACTTCATCATTCTCATTACGCAGCGAAAATAGTTTATAATTTTCTTCTTTCATATTTCGAAATAAAGAGCTTGTTTCCTCTTTTGAAAGTTTCATTCGTAATTGCTGTAAAACAGGTAATACTTCATGTAATTGCTCTTCTGTTACTACTTCTTTAACATTCATTTTTAACTCTCCTCTAACTATTTATTTAATTTTCTAAATGTTATATCATTATTATAGAAAGTAACTGCCCTTCACTTAAGTGACAGTTTAAGTGTTTTTTATAAGGCCAGTTTTAAAGGAGAGTTTTATATGGATTTTACTATCCCATTGCAATTACAAAGTAACACACCTATTTACTTGCAAATTTACGAATATATAAAAGCTGAAATTATACAAGGGACTATTTCTGTCGGCACACGTCTACCCTCACACAGAAATTTAGCATCACAACTTAATATTAGCCGCATTACTGTTGAATCAGCTTATCAACAATTATTAGCTGAAGGTTATGTAGAAAGTAAACCGAAACGTGGTATTTTTGTAGCAAATTTCGATATTGACGTTATCCCAAATAAAAAGCGAAATGCAGCAAAGAAGACGAGCAATTTGATAGACGAAAAATTTGAATATGATTGTAGCCAAGGACTTATTGATCAAAATGCATTTCCGATTACAAATTGGAAACGAGCATTACAAGAATCCATACTTACATACGAAAATGCACTATTTGCCAAAGAAGACCCTCAAGGTGAATTCGCTCTTCGAGAGCATATATCAACATATTTATATCATTCTCGCGGTGTCCATTCTTCACCTGATCAAATTGTGATTGGCGCCGGAACGCAGCCAATTCTCTGGCTACTACTTCAACTGCTTGGCCCTACAAAAGAATACGGCATTGAAAACCCTGGATTTCACCGTATACACGCAATCATTAAAAGCTGTGATAGACAAATTCATCCCATACCATTGGATGAAAAAGGTATTGATATTTCTAGTTTATACAATACAAATTCCAATGTCGCATACGTTACACCATCACACCAATTTCCACTCGGGATTATTATGCCTTTATCTAGAAGATTAGAATTGTTAAAGTGGGCTAATGATTGCAGCGGATACATTATTGAAGATGACTATGATGGAGAGTTTCGCTACGCTGGTAAGCCGATTCCTTCTTTACAAAGTCTTGATTCAAATGAACGCGTTATTTATATGGGGACTTTCTCAAAATCTTTTTTACCTTCTTTACGAATGGGATATGTTGTTTTACCACCACACCTTTTAAAAACATATCAAGAACTGCATGGAATTTTCAAACAAACAGTCGCTACAATACAACAACTTGCTTTTGCTAACTTTATACAAAGCGGGAATTGGGAACGTCACCTTAATCGGAGTCGTACACTATATAAAAGAAAACATCATGCGTTAGTAAAATCCATTATGAAAGAAATGGGGGCTAATGTTCAAATTCTTGGCGAACAGTCCGGACTTCATATTGTTTTATGTGTCCATAACAGTATGAATGAAAATGAACTGATTGAATCCGCTAAAAAACAAAGCGTTAAATTATACCCACTTTCTCCATATGATTTCGTGAATGATTTACGTAAGGAATCATACGTATTACTCGGCTTTGGTAGTATTCCAGAAAATAAAATTGAAACGTTGGCTAGATTATTAAAAGACGCTTGGTTTCCTAGTTGCAAGGAAACTTTTTAACAGTGGATTTAACTTGTAACATGTTAACAATTCAACAAAATAAAAAAGAAGGCTGTTCCAAAATAACTTTTTGGACAGCCTTCTTCTAGTTATTCACCTGACCTAGCTTTCCTTCCCGGACGTTTCACACCAGTCGTTTCTGTTGAATAGGAAGCTTCGATTATAGCGGCTGGATCTACAGAGAGAACGAGATCTTTCATTTTCGGATAAATGAATCGGTTTGTAATGCAATAAATGATTCTCTTATGCTCCCCTAAAAAACCACCTTCTCCATGTAGATACGTAACAGATAGTTGCAATTCTTTCATAAGTAAATCGCCTATTTCTTTATTCTTACCAGAAATAATCATAACGCTCTTACCTTGATTAATACCATCTAATATAAAATCAATCATCTTCGTAACAATATAGAAAATTGCTAATGAGAACATCGCTTGTTCGATTGAAAATAAAATGGCAACAAAGATGAAAATAACTGCATTTACTGCAAGTAAAAATGTACTAATCGGTACATTAAAGTGTTTATTCATCCAAACTGCTAACATTTCCGAACCGTCAATTGCTCCACCCATTTTAACAACAATCCCAACACCAATTCCAAACAGTACTCCACCATAAAGTACAATTAATAACTCAGAAGTCGTAATTGCTGGAAATGGTTTTAAATAAATTAATCCGAGTGTTGTAACTACATTCGCATAAGATGTACGGATAAAAAATTTCTTTCCCATTACTTTTGCAGTAAATAATAAAATTGGGATATTAATTCCTAAGAACACACCATAAAGCGGCAATCCTGCGACTTTATTTGCCATAATAGCAATAGCCGTTACCCCGCCATCTACTAATCCATTAGGTGCTAAAATAAGCTCTAATGAACCTGCTACTATAATTGAGCCAATTGTTAATAATACGTATTCAAATACTTTCTTCATTCATTACCCCCAAAACTTATATATTTTCTTAGTATTATTTTAACGTAATTTTACTACTAATTCAAAGGTATCGATTTATATACACAAAAGTTTCTCCTTTATCGCTATTTTTATGTAACACATGTAACGCGTAATACTAAAAACACACTTACAAATTAAAAGTAAGTGTGTTTTTAACATCTATTTAATCTTTACGTACGGCTTCATTTTTAATTTGAATATTTCCTCAACTGCCCTTTGATATCCACCGGCATTTCTAAGCGACTCTCCCACTTTACGACTATTCTCCTTAAACGTCACATCATCCATTACTTTCTTTACAGTCTCACGTAACAATTCAGAAGTTAACTCGTTGCGATTAAGTCTTATTCCTGCCCCTACTTCAGTCAATCGTTTTGCAACGAATGGCTGATCTCCTGTTACCGGAATTACAACTAATGGAACACCGTAATATAACGCTTCACTCGAACTATTCATACCACCATGTGTCACGAATACATCAGCATGCTGTAAAACTTCTAATTGCGGGACATAATTATACAACTTAAAGTTTTTCGGGATATTTTCAAATTGACTTATATTTATCTTCTTACCAACGACTAATACGACTGTCGCATCAACATCTTTAAACGCTTCAAAACATTTTTCATACAAAGCAGGTTGTTCATTAAAAACTGTTCCCATAGAAATGAAAATCACTTTTTCATTTTTTAAATCTTCGGTAGGAAAACTCCCCACTTCTTTTCGAGTAGCAATTGATGGACCTACAAATTTATACGATTCATCAAATACCTCTGAACGTGGCTGATATTCTTTTGAAGTATATACAATCGTAATATCACCAGGATGGTTCATAATATCATACATACTATTACATTTCATTCCATACTGCTTATTCCATCTTTCCATTCCCGCTAAACAAGATTGATATAATGGATCCATTTCATCTACTTGTCTCGCTTCTTGCCCATCATGAAAATTAATGTACTGATTAACAGCAAACGTTGTACAGGATGAAACGCTTGGTAATTGTAAAATATTCGCTATAATACGTCCTACTGGAAAATGATTATCATATATTAAATAATCATATTTTTCCTCTTTTGTTTCTTCTACAATTTGAGTAACAATACGCTCTGATGCTTCAATCATATGAGATAGCATCGTCAAAGGGCTCCCACCTTCATTTACTCGTTCCATAATATTAATTTGAGAGAGAAAATTCTCAAACACTCGGAATTCCGCACCTGTTGCTTCAACCTTCTTTCTATAATCTTCAATACAATAAGAAACAACTGTTTCCCCTCGCTGAATTAACTCACTTACAATAGCTAAAGTCGGATTAATATGACCTTCCCCAGGAAAATTTATTACGAGTACATTTGCCATAACATTCTCTCCTATCCAATTAATATAATAAAATTAACAATTAATTATATTAATTAATTTAAGTCTATTATAAATGAATGCATTCTACTTCTTCATGCTTTTCTCTTCATTTTATTATTGAGAAATATTTTCTATAGTCTACATTATTGTGATTCACAATCTTATAAATCAATGCTTAATTTTACTTTTACTCTTCATAGATTTAAAGATACGAGTCTTACATTCAAGTATTACCACCATTATTTTTAGACAATTCATACAAAAATAGAGAAATATAATATTTTTAATGAGTTTTCACTATAAATGTAAGTATGCTGTCTATCTTTTTATCTTTATCCTCATAACACATCATCTGTTATATAATGAATTTATAGAATTTACAGAAAAATAAGCACATGCCTTTAAAAGTGGTTACGAAACAATTATGTCTATTCCTCAATTAGAAGAATATAGACAGCCTTATCGTTATTTATACCGACTGTTATCTGTGCAAGGTAATGTGGAATTAAAAAAATGGTTAAGTCACCCATCCTATTTTTAAATACGAATGAGAGGGAATATACAATGGATATTCAGAAAAAGCGTTCTGTAACAGAAAGTGAAATACAGCAAATGAAGGATTTGGCTTATATTTGTGGGCAACAAGACAATCTTGATTACTCTTCAGATTTACATATCAACTTTTTAAAAAATCGAAATGAAGATTATATAAACGATTTTCTTCTTTATAACGGTACTCAATTAATTGGTGCTTTAAATATGTATGATTTCGAAAGACCAACAAAGCTTGAACTAATAGGCTTTGTACATCCTCATTTTAGAAAACAACGCTTCGGAACTATCCTTTTACAAACTGCAATGAAAGAAATACAAAATAGAGAGACAGATGAAGCTCTTCTTATTATTAATGGGGATTCTATTTCTGGGAATGAATTTGTAAAACATATGAAGTTACCATATTTATATAGTGAATATAGTATGGAGTGCAAAACAAACGAAATTCAAAAAACAACAGATAATAATATACAGCTTACTCTTGCACCTTCAGAACCACTTCTTGATCTTATTAAAATTTCTAGTAAAGCTTTTGGTGATTCAGTAGAAAATACGACTACATGGTTACAAAAAATGATGAATTCATCTTCCCATCAAGTTTACAGTGCCCTTATTGCTGAAAAAGTGATAGGAACAATTACAGTTTCTAAACAAGAGCAATCTACTACACTATCAGGATTCGCCGTTCATCCTTCTTATCAAGGTAAAGGATACGGAAAAGATATTCTTTGTAATATAGTACATACCCTTATTACAGAAGGAGTTTCAACAATTGAATTAGACGTCGAAACGAAAAATATCCACGCTTTAAAACTATATACACAATGTGGTTTTGAAATTAAAACGAGGCATGACTATTATAATTTAATGAATTTTTAGGTGAATACATATGTTAACAAAACAATTTATTCTAATTATGATATTTTAGCAGACATCTATAATAAACATTGGGGACATTTTGTTGAATACTCCCATCCAGCCTCGTTTTACAAGATGCTCTTCCCTACTCTCATATATTAGATCTTTGTTGCGGGACTGGTCATCTCTGCCAGTGATAGTTTAATTTAGTTGAACTAAAAAGTGTGTTTCGCAAAGTTTACTCCGTATTACATAACGGGGGTATATTCGCATTTGATATGAATAAAAAAACTGAATCGAAATGATTCAGTTTTTTCTTAATATATTTACAACTGCAGTTGTTTCGTCATTTTCTTTATAGACACGCGGAATTCTTCTATCTAGCATACATGTAACTTCATAGTTTATTGTACCTAACATATCCGCTATTTCTTCTACTGCGATATTTTCTTCACCTTGTTTACCGTAGAATACTACTTCGTCTCCTACTTGTACTGGCATCGCTTTTGAAACATCCAACATTAACTGATCCATACAAACACGGCCAATAACAGGTACTCGAACCCCATTAATTAACGCATAGCCTTTATTAGATAATTGACGATTATAACCATCAGCATAACCAATTGGTACAGTCGCAATCCATTCTTCACCAGTTGTTACATACGTATTCCCATAACTTACACCACGATTCTTCTTCGCATGTTTAATATGAGCTACTTTTGATTTTAACGACAACGCAGGCTGTAAAGAAACGACTGAATGATCCACTTCTTTTGATGGATACATACCGTACACTCCTATTCCAACCCGTACCATATTTTGAAATGTGTTACTTAATTCCATTGATCCCGCACTATTTGAACTATGAATATATGGTATTTGAATTCCTAATTCTTTCGCTGTATTAACAGCTTTTTCAAATAAACTTGTTTGCATATTCGTATATGATTTATCGATTTCATCTGCCGTAGAGTAATGCGTAAACATCCCTACTACCTCTACATACTCCATACGGTTTAATTCTTCTAAAAATGGTTTAACTTCTTCTTCTTGTAAACCGATACGACTCATTCCTGTATCAATTTTCACTTGAATTTGTACTTTCTTTTGAAGACGGTTTGCAATTTCATTTATACCATGTAAATCTTCTACTCTATAAACAGTCATCATAACGTCATATTGAATTACATCTTCTACAGCCGCTACTGGTGTGTATCCTAAAATTAAAATTGGTACAGTAATTCCTGCTTCTCTTAATTCTATTGCTTCATCTACAAATGCAACTGCAAGTTGATGTATTCCCGCTTCAATTGCAGCTTTGGCAACTTCAACTGCCCCATGGCCATACCCATTCGCTTTTACAGCAGCCATCATCTTAATTTCTTCATCATTTACATGTTTTTTAAATTCTTTTACATTATGTTTTACAGCATTTAAGTCAATTTCTACAATTGTATCTCTTCCATATTTCAAACTCATTGGTCTAACTCCTAACTCAATAATTGCATTCCATTCTATTTCACGTTTCATATGACCTTTTACAATATAATACTTTTCATTATGCTAGTCAAACTACTAGAATTTTCGGAATTTTGAGTATGATATAATATCCTCAAGAAACTATTATATACGGAGACGAGGAGAATTACAATGTTTGTTCAATCTGCATTGCATCAACTAAAAGTTGCTATTGATACTTCTATTTATATGCTTAACCAATATAGTGAAAACGATTTAAAAATACAACCGATTCACTCAAAACGATCATTATTTGAAATGTGTGCACATCTTTCTCTTATTTGTCATGCTGATTTACTCATTTTAAATGGTATTTCAGAAAAAGAATTACATACCTTTTATATAGAACATACACCCGTAACAGTTGCTCACATGCAACAAACGATGATTGAAGGATACAACCTTCTCTCTAAAACATTTCTTTCCTACTCCCAAATAGAATTAGCAAAAGTTATGACTGCCTATTGGGGGATTTCTTATTCGCGCTTTGAATGGTTACTTGAAATCGTTGCACACTTTTATCATCATCGTGGACAAATTCATATTTTATTATGCGAGCATATGAAAGATCCTCGCATTCCTTTATTTGAGTGATTTTCCACTCATTCATTAATTAGCTACAAAACCAATAAAAAGTATCATTCCTAATAAAATAAATGTTTGAGCATAACCTCCTATTTTCATAAGATAAATAGAAATGATAGGTCCTATACTAGTACCTAAAAATAAAATAAAAGTATATTCCCCTTGCTTTCCCTCCTAATTGACCTCCAAGAGAAACTAAAGACGGAACGGATATAGCAATACCTATTACAAAACAGACACTCATCATTACAAGTAGAGATAGATCCGAAACAAAGCCCATTGAACTTAGACTAAAAATAACAATCAACAATCCTCCTTGAAGAACTTTCCTTACTTCAAACCTCTTTGTTAAAAGACCTGCAAGTGGTGACAGCAACATACCAAACAGCCCTGCTAAGCGAAAATAAAGGATTTGTTCTGCAGTTAAATTGTAAGTAGGAGAGCTCAAATAATTCCCTAAAACAGTATACATATTAACAAAAGCCATTATTAAAACAGGATTTTTCACACTGACTAACTATTAGTTTTAAATAATTCGCAACTTCTTTAAGGCATAAGAAATTCCGCCTTCACTCGCCTTCGTTGTAACGAAATCAGCCCTTCTCTTCAACTCCTCTCCACCATTTCCCATCGCAACTCCTAATCCTACATACTGCAACGTCTCAATATCATTTCCACCATCGCCAAAAGCAATGGCTTCTAATTTACTAATGTTTAAATGTTCCAATACTTTTTGAATTGCAGTTAGCTTCGATACTTTACTATCTTCCAATACATTTATAACGTAACCATGAAAACGCTCAAACGTAAGTGCTGGATATCTTTCAATGAATTTTTGAGCTTCTGTATCATCAGCATACAGACATATGCAATACATCTCATCTGATAAGTTTCTAACTTTGTCAGGATACCGCTCTAAATTTAAAGTTTCATTTAACGCTCGCATGACACGTTCATCTTTGGAAGCAATATTATTCATTGCAAATTCTTCTGTAAAGTAAGAAACACTGTGACCATGTAATTCAGCAAAATTTGAAATATCATGAACGATTTCGCTTGAAAGTACTGATTTATGTATAACTTCTTTCCCACATTTTATATGTGCACCATTTGCTGAAATAAACGTATTTATACCTAGTTCCTTAAATTGTGAGCATAAACTATACGGTCTTCCAGTTGTAACAACTACGTGAATTCCTTTATCTATTAACCTTCGTATCGCTTCTTTTGTACTTTCGTGCATGCTTCTATCAATCTCACTTAATAACGTACCGTCAACATCGAAAAATACAACTTTGTACATAAGTCTTTACATCCCGTCCAAATGATTCGTATCATTAATGAAATGCACCGTTTTTTGTTCACCCTCAATTTCAATTAAACTTATTCCCGTATCTCCCATTTTGAAATAGTAGTCCATTGAAATTGGCATTTTGAAAAATGCACGTAATAGACTATTAATTACGCCTCCATGGGCAACAATTGCAATTCGATCATATGTATTCTCTATCATAATTTTAGAAAAGATTCCTTCTATTCTCATTCGAAACTCAATAAATGATTCTCCGTTTTCAAAACGGTCATGAAGAAACTTTGGCTCTGGATATTTCTTTGCTTCTTCAAATGATAAGCCTGCTTGCACTCCATTATTAAACTCCATTAATTCCTCTTCTAATTGAATTGGACAACCAATTGCTTCTGCTAATATTTCACCCGTTTCACGAGCGCGTTTTAATGTGCTTGCCCAAATGAAATCTGGCGCAAAATCTTTTTTCACTTTCTGTACAAGTCTTTGTACTTGTTGTCTCCCTTTGTCAGTTAACTCAAAATCAGCTCGACCTTCATGCACATGTAAAATATCAGCTTCTGATTCTCCGTGGCGTATTAGTAGTATTTGCATGTTTCTCTCTCCCTTTATTTAACATTCATAAAATCCCATTATATCACATTTTAAGATTCCAAAATAAAAAAGGAACGGTCTCCCGTCCCTCATCCATTCACTTTTTCCGCATCATTCCAATAATATTTACTAAACGCTTCTGTTAACACATCAATTGTGTTATATAATTCATCTAACGTATTATCAACACCACCAACTTCAATTAACATCGCATTTTTCGATAAATCTTGATTATAAACGCCATTTCCATCCTTTTTATACTTTGGAAAAATCCCTCTACTTAATCCGTAGTAGTTTTCATCTAAATAACTATTGATCGCTCTTGCAATTTTTTCATTTTCAGCACGGCCTTCATTTTCCATCCCAATTATAAAATATAATCTTGCATACGATTTTCCGTTAATTACTTTTGTTGTTACTTTCTTACGCTGATCGTCACGGTGTATATCAATTGGAAACGCAATTTTATTATTTTGTGCTAATGCTTCTTTTACATATTCATGAGACGCTTTATATGATTGCGGCCATTTCCATTTTTTACTCGCTAATAAATCACCCATATTCGTTTTATCGTGAACTACCGGAATTCCTTGTCCTTCAAGTTGCTCTTTCATACGTTTCCCTAGTAAGGACACATTTACATCTGGACTTGATGGATCCGTAGCCCCTGGTAATAATGGAAAGAAGGATTCCCAGCTATGTGTATGATAAATATATACTGCACTTTCACCTTTTTTCGCTCCGTTCTTTTTCTGAACCGGATTATTCTTTTCCGCTTCTGTAACTTTATCTTTTGCTACTTCCCGTTCTTTCGTTACTTCTTCAATCGGTACACTAGATTCATTTGGGATATTCGTCAAGTTTGTCCCTTCCCCAGCTACGATAATATTAGAATAATACTTTGACATACCAGGTACTTCTTTACCGACGAATGTTCTTAAATCTTTAATTTTCAAATCTGTCGCAATAGAGAACATTAAATTTCCAACTGACTCTCTTTTATTCTTCTTAAAATAATCAAATCCGTAATAGCGATTCTCACTTTCTATCATTTGAACAAAACCTTGCATCGATACTTTTCCAAACCATTGATTTGCATAATTCGATTTCATTGTATGTAAAAATGACGTCAAAATCGACGCTATCATAATTACTATTAGCGCATATAAAAGGAGTAACGAAATCAGTTTCTTCCCATGTATTCGAGTTGCATACTTTTTCACTGCATCACCTTCTTTATACATGGATATGTACAAGCTTTTCGGAATATACGCAAAAAAAAGAGAAATGGTATCCCATTTCTCTTCCTCACTTTTATTGTTCTTTTCCTGTATCATTTGAAGATAGTTTCTTCACTTGTTTTTCTTTAAATATTTCTCCAATTGCCCCAAGAGTACCAAGTGTTTCAATTGCATTAGACGGAATAAAGACTTTATTTGCTGGTCCTTTTGCAACTTCAGCTAATGATTCAAATGATTTGTAAGCAAGTATACGCTCATCCAAATTCGCTTCACGAAGCAATTCAATACGATTTTGTTCTGCTTTTGCGATTTCTTCAATTGCCCTTGCTTCCCCTTGCGCTTCTAATTCTTTTGCTTCTTTTATACCTTCAGCTTCGCGAATACGCGCTTCTTTATCCCCTTCAGCCATCAAGATTTTACTTTGCTTTTCCCCTTCAGCACGAAGGACTTTATCTTGTTTTGCTGCTTCAGCTTCTAAAATAATCGCACGTTTATTACGCTCAGCCTTCATTTGTTTTTCCATTGATGCTTGCACATCTTTTGGCGGGTTAATATCAACAACTTCGACACGTTCAATACGTACGCCCCATTTTTCTGTTGCTTCATCAAGCGCTAAGCGGATCTCTGTTGAAATTTTTTCACGACCAGATAACGTTTCATCCAGTTCCATTTTACCGATAATTTGACGCATCGTTGCTGAAGTAATATTACGAACACCATATTCATAGTTTGAAATACCATATGTCGCAAGTTCTGGTTCAACAATTTGATAGAAAATAATAGTATCAATTTCTACTTGAACATTATCTTTCGTAATTACCTTTTGCGGTGGTACATTCGTTTGTTGAATACGTAAGTCATGATATACACGAACACGATCTACAATTGGTATTAAAATATTTAACCCTGGGTGCATGATACGTTGAAACTTACCAAATCTTTCAACAACCCCAACTTTTTGCTGAGGAATAATTTTAATTGTTAATGCGATAAATGTAACTACAATTAGTGCGAATATAATCGTTAACGTTAATGCTACCATATTTATTCACTCTCCTTTTTCACTTGTAATATAGTACTATGCCTCTTTATAACAACGACTTTTTCTCCAGCATCAATTGAAGAATCTGCAATAGCTGTCCAAGTATCTCCATCCACTTTCACAATACCATTCGCTTCATTTGTAATCGCTTGCATAACAATCCCTTTTTTACCAACAAGCATATCTACTGTATCAGTAAAACCTTTTGCTTCTCGAAAGTTTTTTGAAATTCTTTTCGTAAAGAATGTCAAAGTTAAACTTACAATTGCACCAACAGTAACTTGTAACAGTAATGCATCAGGAGCGAACAAAGCAATAAGACCTCCGACAACAGCTCCAATTCCAAGCCAAAGCATGTAAAATGTAATCGACAACATTTCTGCGATAAATAAAATACCAGCTATTATAAACCAAATTACCCAAGCAGCCATATGCAACCCTCACTTTCTTTCTCATTTTCTATATGTATATGAAGAAAAGAATGGTTTATCCGCCCTTTCTTACACTTGGGCGTTTGCTACAAGCTATTGTACATACTCACTGTTACAATGATCATTAATATAATACTATATCAATATATTCTTCATTATACATGAAAATCCCTTTCAAAAAGTGACAAAAAATTAAATTCTTTAAAAATTTTAATTTTTAAATTATAATTATTCTAATTACTAAATACTATTTTTATAGAGGTGATAATCTTATTGAAAAACCTGTCACTAATCTACTATTTAGGTTCCAAAATATGCATTACTCTCGCTGACATCGTATATGTAATGATTATTACAACTCATATTTATATAGCAACTAAATCAGCTACTATTACTGCTCTTTTTCCATTATTACAAGTTATCACAAATCTAATTGCTAACATCTCTGCACCACTTATAATAAATCGTTTTCCAACTTATACGCTGTTATATACGCTCCAATGGCTGAAAACAGTCTTTTTACTATTATTAATGATTTTGTTCCCGGTCTTATCCACAAACATTATAGCTCTATTAACTTTTATTTTTGTCATTTCATTATGTAGTGGGTGGAGTGCTCCGTTATTATACGGTATTCTCCCGCGCCTTACACCGAAAGAAAAATTAGTAAAAGTAAATAGTATCTTTTCCTTTTCAACACAAATTGTGCAAGCCGTTGCTTATTCATTTACGAGTATTGTCGTTCTTCTCATTGGCGCTACTTCTACACTCATGATTAATAACATTTTAATGATTTTCGGATGCATTGCATTACATTTTTCATTACGTTCCATACATACTGAAAGAATAGCAGATTCTCCCTCTTCCAAAAGTACTGTTTTATTGGAAGGTTGGAAACTCCTATTTCAAAATCCTTCTCTCCGTACCGTTACATATATGGACTTAATCGAAACTTTCGCAGGGACAATATGGATTGGCGCTATTACGATGGCATACGTTACGACTATCCTTCATAAAGGCGAAGAATGGTGGGGATATATTAATACAAGTTATTATGTTGGCACGTTAATCGGTGGTCTATTAGCATGGAAAATGAGTTCCTATATTCAAAACAATTTAATACGATCTATGTCGATTGGCTCTCTTATATTTAGCATTCTTACATTTTTATATGGTATGACGAGCAGCGGATTTATTGCGCTTTTTCTATGTGTTCTAATGGGACCATGTTATCAAATTAGAGATATTTCCCAAACGACTGTTTTACAATCAAGTGTCGCCCCTGCTTTATTATCCAAAATGTATACAGCACATGGTGCACTTCTTTCAACAGCCTCTGGACTATCTATGCTTAGCATTGGCATTATTACTGATATGTTCGGTGTTCGTACAATTTATATCATCGCTTCTATTCTTATTTTATGTTCCGCTTGTTTATCTTTTAGTTTATTAAAATATCATAAGACAGAGCAGAACGATATTTCAATTTAATCACTAAAACAAAGAGGACAGGGATTCCTGTCCTCTTTGTTTATTCTATTCATGATAAGTTGGGGATTTTTCTATGCTTTGTCGCTTGTTCAAAAGCATAAGCTAATTTAATTAATATCCCTTCACTAAAGGCAGTGCTTGCAATGGTAATTCCAAAAGGCCTCCCGCTTTCCATATACCCTGCTGGTATTGCTATAGACGGATAACCCGCTTTTGCACATATAGTAGAACCTATATAGGAAGGAAACAGTATCGCATCAAGATTATATTTTTCCAATGCAAAATCAATGCCTTGTTCTTGAGAAAAATATATATCTTCTAATCTCGCATTTAAATATTCTGGATTTCGTAACGTATTAGGAAAATCTTTTCTTCCCTCTAACTTAGTTTGTCCATATTTTAAAGCTCTTTCTGCTATGTTTTTATTAAACTCCATTAACTCCGAAATAGAATGTACCGGGATAGTAGAAGGTAATTTAGAAAGATAGTTATCTAAACTATGCTTCAGCTCATAAAGCGGAACTCCCCAGCTCCATTCTCTATGAAAAGAAGGAATATCAATATTTTCTACTACTGTCGCTCCTTCATTACGTAATACTTGAATCGTTTCCTTAAACAAGATTTCATCATACTCACCATTTTCGTAATAATCTTTTGGTGCATCGTTAAACACACCAATCTTCGCTCCATTTAAACCATTTGCATCAAGGTAAGATGTATAATCCCGATATGCCCTATTTTCACTTTTTCGAGTAACTACATCTTTCTCATCCACTCCAGTTAAACTCCCTAGCAAAATAGCAGCATCTGTTACCGTTCTAGCAAATGGTCCAGCTGTATCTTGTGAATAAGTAAATGGAATAATTCCTCTACGACTAATTAAACCGACAGTCGGTTTAATACCTACTACAGAATTTTGAACAGCGGGGCTCAAAATAGAAGCATCGGTTTCTGTCCCAACAGATACTACTGTAAAGTTAGCAGCAACTGCTATCGCAGATCCTGTACTAGATCCGCCAACAAACATATGATCCTTGCCCGTTCCGTATGGATTGATTGTTTGACCACCTTCTGCACTATATCCAGCCCACATTTCAAAAGACATTGCATTTGCTAATTCTGTCATATTCGTTTTTCCAATTATCACTGCCCCTGCTTCTCGCAGTTTAGTAACAAGAAATGCATCTTCACTGCTTATATTTTGTTCTAGAGCTATTGTACCTGCACTTGTATGCATGGAGTCATTCGTTTCAATATTATCCTTAAGCAAAACAGGTATTCCATGCAATGGTCCCCTTACGCCTTTTGTCATTCTTTCATAATCTAACGCTTCTGCAATAAAAATAGCATCTGGATTGATTTCTAAAATTGAATTGATTTTCGGTCCGTCTTGATCATACTTTGCGATTCTATAGAGATAATACATTACTAGCTCTTTTGAAGTTAACTTTCCAGATTCCATTTCATTTTGAATATCTTGAATTGTTAATTCCTTTTTTAAGATTGGATTAAACTGAATTTCCATTTATATTCTCCCTTATATGAACTTTTTTAGCGTATAACCCTTAATTTTTCAATTTTTCACCTCAACACATCCTAAATTAATATCCCTTTAAAGAAATTCAATATCCTTATTTAAACACCTTTAATTTCCCGAAAAATAAAAAAAGTCTGAAACAGATTAAACTTCGCTTCAGACTCTTACATTACTGTGCGTATACTTCATCTAACAAATGTAAAAACTCACCTTGTTTCCCAGCTAATTCAGGGCATTTTGCAATATCAACCCATTCGTAGCAAAATACTAATCCTTTATCTTCCTCACCAGCACTTACAATATGTTCCCAAGTATCCTTTACATCTGTTAGTAAAGTTACATGAAAAAAGTGGCGTTTTTCATATTCCTGTTTTTCTTTCATATGTATGATGTAATCTGCTAAAAAACGTTCTATGCATAAATGACGCAATCCGGATTCTTCCTGTACTTCACGCAATATAGCCGCTTCTAACGTTTCACCTTCATTAACCGTTCCTCCTGGCACTTGAATACCAGCTTCATGTATATCACGATGTTTAAAAACAAGTAATTGCATAACCCCCTCTTTTTCTCTTGTAATATATGCATGTACTTTTTTCTTATATAACATCGTCATTATACGTCTCTCCCCTCAATCATTTACTCTGTTACTTCTTCAAGCGTCAGTTGATTATCATACAAATATGTAGCTTGTGGATTTCCCACATACCTTACGTGCCATGGTTCATACCGATAACCCGTAATCGTTTCTTTCGCTTTTGTGTATCGAACAACAAAACCAAATTTATGGGCATTTTCAGAAAGCCACTGACCTTCTTTCGTTTCCCCAAAAACCGTCTCTAACTGAAATTTAGCAGATTGAGACGTAATATCCATAGCTAGTCCAGTTTGATGCTCACTTGTGCCAGGAACCGCGCTAGACATTGCTGTTTTTGCTTCCCCGTCTTGTTTTTTATACATCGTATTTAATGCTTTTTGTCGATCAAAAGATCTAAATCCAGAAACTGCAAAAAGAAAAATACGCTCGTTGTCAGCCTGCTGAAACATATCCTCAAGCGCCCTCGCTGCCTCTTTTCTCATCTTTTTCTTTTCTTGATCACCTTCACTAGAGTAGCGCACTTTCGGAATAACTAAATCTGGCGGTCTATACCCATCTGGTAAACGCCTACTTTTATTTACAAGTACAAGCATTGAATTCGGATTATTAATTACCGCAATATCCCCATCCATATTAGCAATCGTTTCTTTCGCTTTCGGAAATATGCTATTTACACTTACTTCCCGCGCCTGCTTATCCTTATACATTTTATAATTGATTCCTGCTACTCCAATAATAATTATTGCAGCTACAATACCAAGTAGTGCCCATCTTTTTTTCATATAACGACCTCTTATTTTAATAATTTGGCCATTTCATACTCATCGATGCCCTTTCCATCGATAATAAGAGCAGCTTTTTTGACACCTTCTTTCTCAAATCCAGCTTTTTTATATAGTGCCTGAGCTCTTGTATTGTGGGCCATTACTGTTAATTCTAAACGCCATACATCATGTAATTTTGCCCACTTCTCAACCTCTTTAAACAATCTCGTCCCAATACCTCGCCCGCTATACTCTTGCAAAATACCAATTACAATGCTTGCCACATGCCTCTTTCTTTGAATGTTATTTCCATTCACTAATATAAAACCTACTATTCTCTCATCTTCAACTGCTACAAATATTGTTGCATATTCATTTTCCATAAATCGATGGATCATTTTTTCTTGTTGCTCAGCTGTAGTTTTCCTTTCTCCTGGTTCATATAGCATAAACTTCGTTTCTTCATCTAATTGCTTACTTAATTGCAAAAATGATGCTGCATCTTCTATTTCGATTTCCCTAATCACTTCAATCACCCTACCAGTTTCATAATAAAAAGTTTTCCTTATAAAAAGATTTTCTCTACTTTCCCGAAAATTCCTTTGTAAATCTCCTACTATAAATTGACAAATTTCGATATTACTATAACAACGACAAATTATGTCTATTCTGTGACGTCTCACCATTACAAAGAAAAAACGCAAGCATTACACTTACGTTTTTTCAAGATTGAAGTGCGCTAATAATTATCGATAGATGTCCTGGCTAATTCACGTTTCACTTTATCCATTCACTTTTTCTGCCTGCCAAAAATATTCACCAAATGCTTTAGCAAGTGCATCAATTGATCGATTCAATTCTTCCTCTGTATTATCTACACCGCCAACTTCAATTAATATTGCTTGTCCTGATAGGTCTTGATTATAGATTCCATTTCCTGTCTGGAACCCTTTTTGAATGACCCCACGACTCACTCCTGGATATTTCTTATTAATCGCCTCATGTAAAGCTGTCGCTAATTGTAAGTTTTTTTCATAGTTTTTATTTCCTTTCCCTACTACAAATGCAAGCTTTGCATATGACTTATCTCCAATTGTTTTTGTCGTTACATTCTTTCGGGCACTATCACGATGCAAATCAAAAAAGTATTGAAGATCTTTATTTCCAGCCATAGCTTGCTGCACAATTTCTCGTGACATTTTATACGAACTATTACTGTTTAAACCTTTACTTATTAACTTTTGACCAACATCACTCTTATCGTTAGTAGCTCCAATCCCTTCACCTTCTAGTTGTTCACGGAAACGATCTCCTAATATAGAAATATTCGATACAGAACTCGTTGCTTTATTCGGATTCGGGTCATTCGTTAAGTTAAGTAAAGGTAAATAAGATTCCCAGCTATGTGTATGATAAATAAACGCAACTTGTCTCTTCCCAGTCGTTTGGGACGGCTGTTTTTTCTCTTTACTCGTATCTTGTTTAGGTACTTGTCCAGTTCCACTAGTCCGTTCCTTCACCACTTCTTCAAGAGGAACACTCGACTCTATCGGTAAGTTAGAATAATTTGTACCCTCACCCGCAATAACAATTTCTGTATCGTACTTACCAAACCCCGGGAGCTCTTTCCCGACGAAACTGCGTACATCATTAAAGCGAATATTTGTAGCCATAGAAAAGAGAAAAGAAGAAATTGAAAAATCTTGATTCAAATTTCGATACTCCTGTGTAAAATAATGATTCTCTTTTCCAAGTACATACATGTAACCATTCATCGATAACTCATTTAACCAATTATATAAATACGTTGACTTTGTCTCTTTCATAGAGGTTACCATCATACTAATAAGAAAAAAAGTCGCTAGCATTGTAGTAATAACAAATAAAACTAACTTACGCATACTTGTAAACTTCATAAAAAAAAAGCCCCGATTCATACTATCACCTCTCTATTTCAAGTTATGTACAAGCCCTAGAGAATAGACCGTTAAAATTTCGGCTATATTGTTAATGAGGTGAAATGAATTGAAGCTATTAATAGGAATATTACCATTTGCTCTATCATTCATTTTTTATTTGTCCGCTAAGCAACCAAAAATCGCTATTGTGCTACATATTTCTGCGTACTTGACACTGTATGTACTCGGTATAATTATTTCCATTAATATATACGATGTTTTAATACAAGATTTAGTTTTCATGACGAGCATTCATGGAATTTTACTGAATCCATTTTTCCTTATTGCAGGAGCGTATATAGGAACATACACTTTGTACCTACTTTTGTCTCACATTATTATGAAAATAAAAAATGGAGCGTAATGAAATGCAACCACCATTTATCTGTCATACATGCAAAAAAAGAATTGTGAGAAAGAAAGACCTTATTACAGCCACATGGTACTTCCGCTTTTATTTATTTCACAGTGATTGTTTTAAACGACAGCAAGTGTTTATCTCACGATTTCTCCCTGTGAATACACTTTTCAATTTCTTTCTTATTATATATGGACTTATTTTTGGCAGTATTCTTATGATTACAGAACCATCTATTATTTGGCTGACTTTCTTTTTTCCCATTTTTTATCGGTTTCTTTCTTATTATTATGTTGAACGTTTTTTCTCTACAGAACGCGTAGACTGACCTCTCGGAATACTTAAACATTCCCACTCATTTTCTTTTAACATCTTCCCAATGTAAATAATCTGACCAATATGCAATGCATAATGAGCAATTTGCCTTTCAATTGCTTGCATGACAGTATGTGCTTCACCGCGAATGTATACCGTCTTCAATAAGTGTTCCGGCGTTAAAGTATTCATCGTATTAAAAACATATTTCCATCCTTCTTGCCAAGCTATAAGGGTTTCTTCTTTTGAGTGATAGCATCCTTCAAATTCACCATCTCGATTACGATCTGTTTTTTCACCATCAGACGTTAAAAAATCCGTCCATCTAGAACGCATATTACCGTGCAGATGCTTAATAATAATCGCTATACTATTTGTTTCTTCATGAGAAGACCATTGTATTTGTTCATATGATAATTGAGAAAGTGCCCGTTCCCCTTGTTTCTTTGTTGCTTTAAAGTTCGAAATCGCACATTGCAAATATTCTCGTCCGATATCCATATTAGCCCCTACCTTCACCCTAGCTAATTTTTGTTCCATTTGGCAATTCCATATTAGGCTGAAGTAACACAACATCATCAGCTTCAGGAACACCACCAAGCACAAGTACTTCTGATTTGAATCCAGCTACACGCTTTGGTGGAAAGTTTACAACAGCAACGATTTGTTGACCGATTAAATCTTCTGGACTATACCTTTTCGTAATTTGAGCACTTGACTGCTTTATCCCGATTTCTCCAAAATCTATTGCTAGTTTAATCGCTGGTACTCTCGCTTCTTTAAATTCCTCTGCATATATTACAGTTCCAATTCTCAAATCCAAATTTAAAAAATCTTCAAAATTAGCCATTTATCATTCCCCCCCACTTATTACTTAGACAAAATACAAAAATCCCCTTCAAAAAAAGAAAGGTGCCTAAGCACCTTTCTTTTGTAATTCACTTGATTCATTTGATTTATAGAAGAAGAAACCGAGAATCCCGCCAATACATGATGGAATTAACCATCCGATTCCTTCGTTATATAACGGTAACATTTGTAGTACATTAGAAATCGCGTCAATTTTAATTTTCGCACTTTCTAAACCGTTAAAGAAACTAATTAACAATGCACCTAAAATAGCTCCAATATAAATTGTATTACGCTTCCCAATCCACTTATGGAAATACGAAAGTACAATTAATACAATTGCAACTGGATAAATGATCATTAACACAGGTAATGTTACTGCGATTAATTGCGTTAAACCTAGGTTAGATACAATTAAACTAAATACACATACCATTGTTACAATCGTTTTATGCGAAAGTTTTGGGAATAAGTTTGTAAAGAAACCCGCACACGCAGATGTTAGCCCAACAGAAGTTGTTAAACAAGCAAGTATAATAACAAGCCCTAATAAAATTTTACCACTCGTCCCATATAGCTCATTTACAACATTCGTTAAAATAAGACCACCGTTTTCTGAGATACCAAGTGATGTACTTGTTGAACCAAGATAAGCAAGTGATAAATAAATTAACGTTAAACCAAGTACAGCAATAATACCTGATACTACTGTTATTTTTGCAATTTGACTACTCTCTTTTATCCCTTTAGAGCGGATAACTTGTACAACGACAATTCCGAATACGAGCGCGCTAATTGCATCCATCGTTAAATATCCTTGAATAAATCCACCAAAGAAAGCATTTTCTTTGTAAGCAGCTAACGGCGCAGCTGGCTCTCCAATTGGATCAATAATTGCCTTTCCGACAATAACAGCGACAATTAATACTAATAATGGTGTAAGAAACTTTCCGAACCAATCCACTAATTTAGATGGATTTAATGATAAATACCACGTTATTCCGAAGAAAACTATCGTGAAAAGAAATAGCATGTACCACTCTGAAACCATTGCCTCTGATAAAAACGGCTTCATACCCATTTCAAACGAAACAGCTCCAGTACGAGGAATCGCGAAAAATGGTCCAATTGCTAAATAACTAATCAATGGGAAAATAAACGCAAATATAGGGTGGACTCTAAAAGATAGCGCTTTCAAGTCCCCCTCTACAAACGCGACAGCTGTTACAGCTAGTAGGGGTAATCCGACTCCCGTTACAAGGAATCCTATTGTAGCAATCCAAACATTCTCTCCTGCTTGTTGACCTAAAACTGGCGGAAAAATTAAATTTCCTGCTCCTAAAAATAATGCAAATAGCATTAAACCAATTGCTACCGTATCACCTGGCCTTAAACGTCCCTTCATGCTCTTCATTTGCATAGCACTTTTTCATTGTTTATCTCTATATTTTACAATATGCTATGCATCCTCCTCTCTGCTCAAGATGATAAAATATGCCCCTTACAAAGCAGTGTCTTTCTCCATAATTTCTCCATTCCCCTTATTTTTACTCTAATCATTAATATAATTATTATTTTAATTTTTGATTTTTTTAATTTTTGATTTTTTTGAATTTTTAAATCATTAAAGTGTTATTACGTGGAGTATAGATGTCAGACCTCTTTGTTTTTATCACACATATAGTAACATATTTAGTTGCAAAATAAAAACATATTTTCAAATTGATTTTTTTGAAAATCGAAATTATCTACATTTTTTATTCTCTTACACAAATATTGTTATAATCTCACCTATTATTCGATCGTTATTTTCAAATAACTTTATACACGTAACATACAAAAGCCATCTAATATAATTTAGATGGCTTTTGTATGTTACTCTATCGTTTCAACTTCACGTGGATTTTTCATCTCTTCCACATACACAACTCTAAATCCGTGATCTTCTAAATCTTTCAATAATGTCTCTAATTCACCGTCGTTAAACTCTTCTCCTAATGTAAACATAATTCTACGAACTAATAAGGCATCATTATCAAAAGTCATCAAACTTTGAATACCAGTGTATTTCTTTAAAACTGTCGATAACTTTTGGATTGCTCCATTATAGTCTTGCGTTCCAATCATGACAGAGTATTTACTAGAGTGAACACCCCATGCATCCTCTAATAACTCAAAAACTTTTTTATGCGTTAAAATTCCAAGGAAAACCCCTTTTTCATCAACTACTGATAAATAAGGCAATTTTTTTATTGTAAAAAATACTTTAAAGAAAGATGAATCTTCTCTCACAAATCCTTCTTTATCGTTTAATAATTGTATTACACTCTCATCAAGTGATCCTTTATATTCTAAAATATCTACTTTATATATATTCCCTAAAAATTTCTCTTTTTTTTCATCTAAAACTGGTACACAACGATACCCCGTTTTATTTAAATGCTCTAACGCTTCCCCTATCGTAATCGAACTTGAGCACAGTAAAACTTCCCTTTTCGGCACGTAATTCCCTTTAATCCTCATAAAAAGCCTCCTTATGTTAAAATACTTTCTGTGCCATAACTATATTATATTTTCAGAAAAAAATAAATAATTTATTTTATTTTTCTGAAAATTATTCATTTTCTTGTCATAATTTATTCATGAATCCTTCACTTGCATATTTTTGCTATCAAATCTTCTCTCTGAATTACTGAATGAAAAATATATTGTAACTTCCTTCAAAAAAAGCTAAAATAAGAATAAGAATTTTCTGAATATTCTAAGAGTAGGTGGTTATATGTCCTTATTACGCTCACATATATGTAAATTTATAATTGGTATTATTGTTATTTTTGCCATAAGTCCTATTCCAGCTCTTTTTATTACACACAATTATTCTTATCAAAATGGATTTATTAGCATTTTTCAAAACTTCGCACAGCTTTCTTCTATATCAATTCCAAAGGTTGATTGGATGCATGAATCTATCTTTTTCTCAGCAAACCAAATGATACATACTTCTAATCATTCAACACCATTATTCCCTTACATATGGGAAATATATTTTATATCGATTGTTCGTTTTACTTTTACCCTTGCGATCGGATTTTTCATAAGTTTGGGTATCGGCCATTTATTTTTCAAATTACCTAATTCGTTTAAAAAGTTTACTACTGTATTGAAATGGATACCTTACTCTTTTTGCACTGTAGTATTACAATGTTCAGTCTTATTACTACTTCTATACATCGCACAATTTATAAACCTTCCTTACTACTCATCATTTATCATCGTATGTAGTACTTCCATGATTATCGTTATGCAAGCAGTAAAAAAATGGATTCCTTTCTTAAAAAACACAAATGAATATGAAATAAAACATGATTCTTTTCTTGTGGATACATTGTTTTTGGCGCTTACTTCGAATCATAAATCAATTTTAGGTTCCATTATTCTTTCATTCGTTTTTATGGAATGCGTTTTTCATGCAAATGGACTGTTACAATTTATCGTTCAATTTGGCGGAAATTCACCCATAATTGTTACAATCGGCTTATTACTACTCTATATCCCATATAGCATACTTTCTTTCCTTCAAACACTATGGACCACAAACTACTCCAAGCAACAGTCATACACTTTGACGAGAAGTGTTCCAAAACCTTAATTTAAAATAACCCTCTATAATCTAAAAGTAGGGGGTTATTCCTTTTGTATAGCGGACAAAATAACAGCAAATTCAAAAACTATTACAGAAACATACCAATATTTACCCTTTTCCTTTGACTATTCTTTTCATTTGGATTTATTATAAAAGTATAACATAATTGCAGGAGGTGACATCTTTATTCCAAACCTTGGAATGGAGAACACGCTTGGACATATTAAATATTTTTCTCATCTTTGTACTTATTCTTATTTCTGGCTTTTTCGTTGCATCAGAATTCGCTGTTGTAAAAGTACGAAAAAGTCGAATTGACCAACTTGCAAATGAAGGTAATAAACAAGCTTTAGCTGCAAGAAGCGTCCTATCTAATTTAGATGTTTATTTATCAGCTTGTCAGCTCGGAATTACAATCACTTCTTTAGGGCTTGGTTGGCTTGGTGAACCGACTGTGGAACATATACTACGACCGCTCTTTGAAAAAATTAATATTACTGGAACAATGGCTAACACTTTATCTTTTGTTATTGCTTTTAGTGTTATTACATTTTTCCACGTTGTATTAGGTGAATTAGTTCCAAAGTCTTTCGCAATTCAAAAAGCAGAAGCAATCACACTCAAATTTGCAAGACCGCTTATTTTATTTGATAAAATTATGTACCCATTCATTTGGCTACTCAATAGTACAGCTATATTTTTCACAAAATTACTCGGATTAGAACCTGCGAAAGAAAGTGAACTTGCTCATTCTGAAGAGGAATTGCGACTCATTTTAGGTGAAAGTTTTAAAAGCGGTGAAATAAACCAAACCGAATATAAATATGTAAATAACATTTTTGAATTTGATGATCGAGTTGCAAAAGAAATTATGGTTCCTCGTACCGAAATGATTTGCTTATCTACTGAAAATACGTTAGAAGAAAATATGGATATCGTCGCTACTGAAAAATATACACGCTATCCAATTATCGAAAAAGATAAAGATGATATCATTGGGATGATCAATACGAAAGAAGTATTCCATGATCAAACGAAAGGTATTTATAAGCCACTTGAATCTTATATACATCCTGTTCTAACTGTATTTGAAACAGTTCCAATTCGTAAAACGTTAGTCCATCTTCAAAAAAATCGCGTTCAGATGGCAATTGTTATGGATGAATATGGTGGTACTGCCGGACTTTTAACGATGGAAGATATTCTTGAAGAAATCATTGGAGAAATTCAAGATGAATTCGATGCGGATGAATCACCTATGATTGAAAAGCGTACACCTAAGCTTACTGTTTTAGATGGAAAGGTGCTTATTTCTGAAGTAAATGATATGTTTGGCCTACATATTGATGATAGTGATTTAGATACAATCGGAGGATGGCTTCTTTCTCAAGCAGTTGACTTAAATATTGAAGCTGGCTATTCCATTGAATATGCTGGTTTTCAATTTAAAGTATTAGAACTTGATGGCCATCAAGTCAAAAAAGTTGCTGTACATAAACTAGATATTAAAAAGGAGCTATAAAGTGACTGTTTTATTAACAATTTGTATCATTGCCTGTTTCGTTGTTTCATTTCTCGCTTTTATTTATCCAATTATCCCTGGCATACTAGCTGTCTGGGCTGGATATTTGATTTACCATTTCGGTATAAATGGAGGCGAATTAACAACTTCTTTTTGGATTATTCAAGTCATTTTTACTCTTTTCATTTTCGTTGCTGATTTTATTGCAAATGGATATTTCTTAAAAAAATACGGTAGTTCTAAATGGGGCGAACGTGTCGGAATGATTTCTATCATTGTCGGATCGTTCTTCTTCCCACCATTCGGACTTATTATCATACCGTTCTTATCAGTATTTATAACAGAACTAGTGCATAAAAAAGCGCCAAAAGATGCCTTTCTAGTTGGAGTCGCTACTGTAGTTGGTTTTTTAAGCAGTACAGTAGCGAAAGCAATTCTCCAAATCATTATGATTATCATCTTCTTGTGTTATATCATCTTTTAACCATCCCGACTTCGGGATGGTTTTTTAATATGCAATACCTACTCGACTATTTTCATATATGTTTTTCTTACATAGATCCCATGCAAAGTGTGCTGTATCACCCACTGTAATTTTTGATCCACCCTCTGGCAATATATCTTTTTCAGTTCGATATACCTCTGTCGCCTCACCATCTATTAAATGTGTCGGACAAACAACTGTCCAACATAAATTATTACTATTACTTAGTACTTTATATGCAGCCAAATGATCTTCCGCTGCCGTTGTCGTTTTCCTTTTTGATTCCGTTGATTGAAAACGATATAAATTTAGATTTGTTCTTGCTTGTAAAATACCAGCTGTTCCTATTGTTATGATGCTACGAACCCCTTCTTCTTCCATTTGCTTAATGATTTGTGGCATACTCTTCCCTAATGTTCCATTTTGATCCGTTCCAAGTGCACTAATTACTATATCGCTTCCTTCTATCACTTTCTTTATATCATTTTCGTTCAATACATTACCTTCTATCACTCGTAGCCTTTCATGTTGTATTTCTATTCTATTTAAATCACGCGCTAATGCAGTCACTTCAGCTGAATCCTTTAATGCTAAATTAATTATGTTTGAACCTACTCGTCCTGTTGCTCCCAATATACATACTTTCATTTGTTTTCCCCCTCTTTCATTCTCTTTCTATTTTTCAATAATCTCAGTCAATTTACAACAAAAAAGCTTCCTCATATATGAGAGGAAGCTTTATTATTACTTTATTTCTTTTCTTTAGAATCAGTAGACTTCTCGGTTCCGCTTGTTTCTTTATCCTTTTTATCCTCTTGTTGTGTTGTTGTGTCGTCTTCTTTCTTCTTGTCCTCACCTTTACTACAACCTACCATTAATAAAGAACTTGCAAGTGCCATAGCAGTTAATGATTTAACCCATTTATTCATTTGCGTTTCCTCCTTGTGATAGAATATGTACAACCTCATATTACTCTCTATTTTTAAAGGAGAGATTGAAAAACAGTAAATATACGGTAAATTTTTGTAAATCTTCTGATAACAAATCCTAATTTTAATTTATATATTTCATTTCCAATCGATACACAATAAAACTAGTTTTTTCTCTCAATGGACGTAAAAAAACTAAGGCGCATACCATTTCGCCTTAGTTTCTCATGCAAACTTTTCATTTTCATATAGATGTGTAATCTTATATTCCTTCTTCATAACATATTGCCACACACTATAAGCGTAACGGTTCATTTTCAGAAAACAATTTTCCAAAAATGAGCGAAACTCTGGATTAGCAACTTCCACTGCAACTTGAGCAAACTTTAAAGCTAATCGTTTCAAGTGCGCAATATAACTGGTTGCAATATGAATATCCCCTGTATATTTACTAACTGTTTCCTTTTCCATTTCATGCAAATCAAACTCCGTTGTTTCACAGGTTATATGTTGCACATTCTCTCCTTCTTGAAAATTTACTTGTTCATTATATGCTTGTAACATATATGGTAAATGGTGCTGTAATAGATTTTTTAATTCTTCGTCTCTGACCTTTCCAGCATACTCTCCAACCTTGTATATTAGTATATAACTATATCTCATTAATTCTTTCATACAGTCCATTAAAGCGCCTCCCTTCTCTTTTGTCCATATACTATAAATATGATGCTAAAACATTCGCTATTCTTGCTAAAAACCAATCCCATCTACTAATTTTCTCAAAATCTTCTTCAGAAAATCGTTTTGATTTATGAAAGTCTACCTGTAATCGACTCCATACTTCATCAACAACGGTTTTATCATATATGATACAGTTAGACTCACAATTTAAATAAAAACTTCTATTATCAAAATTCGCTGTCCCAATATCAACAATTTCTCCATCAATAATTGTTACTTTCCCATGAAAAAATCCATTTCGATATTGATAAATCTCCGCTCCAGCATGTAACATATCTTTCAAATATGGATAGGCAGCTTGTTTTAACAATATGGCATCACTTTTAAATGGCACGAGAATTTTCACATTAACACCACGATTTAATGCAGCTTTTAACTCTTTCACCATTTCTTTACTTGGTACAAAATATGGTGTAGCGATAATTAAAGACTTTTTAGCCTGCTTTAATAGTGCTCCATATTTTTCCCATAAGCCTTTTCCATTTGAAAATAAATATTGATATTTCACATTCCCTAATGTAGGTATACTTTCATGTATAGGCATTTTTTCTCCTGTATCTTCTTTCCAATCTTCGGCGAACTTTCTTTCCATATCCGCTGCACCCTCACCATGGATGCGCACGTGATAATCACGCCATGGCCCAAACTTTGGATTTTGTCCAAGGTACTCCTTTCCGATATTAAAGCCACCGACGTATGATACCTTTCCATCTATCGTAACAATACGTCTATGATTTCGTTGATGCAAAGAATAGAACATATTTTTCAGTTTCGGTTTTTTACTAAATGTAAACTTCACACCGTTTTCTTTTAATCGGCTAATTACCTTTTTCTTCAGCTTATATCCGCCTACCCGATCGACTGACAATTTCACTTCTACTCCGCTAGATGCTTTTTTCTCTAATAACTGTAAAAAATCTTGGCTTATTTCGTCTTTTCCTACAATATAAAAATGGATATATATATACTTTTCTGCATCGTTTATATCGTCAAATAATTTTCTATATAACTCTTCACCGTTCGTATATAGTTGAAATTCACCTAATCGAACTTGTCCTAATTCATATTCACTAGCCATTTCCTTCCCCATTTCCACATCGATGTTCATCCAAATGAATACACCTATTAAACAAAGGATTATAGCGAAAAAGTGCTTCATGGATAAATTCCTTTCTCCACTTACTGTTATTTCTATATCTTCCCTTTTTTATTACATTATCATTCAAGAAAATATGTCATTGCATGATATATGTCCATATCAAACAATAGCTCATTTGCATATTGTATGTTGTATCTTAAAATAAAAGGAGGAAATAACAATGGGCTTCGCACATGGTAATGGATTTGCGCTATTAGTCGTATTATTTATCCTCTTAATCATCGTCGGTGCTGCTTGCTTCTGCTAAGTAGCTACTGTCATATGATATGTGGATGAAAAAACTATAAAAGCGGACACCTATTTTAGGTGTCCGCTTTTCATTTTAAAACCATTTCCGACTGCTATAGTAACTTAAATGGCTAAATATTCATCTCAAAAGGTTAACAATGTGGCTACTTTCTTACTCTCTGCCTTACGTATATGACGCTGTTCTGCACGTAACACAGCAATACGATGTAATTCTTTCTCTTCTTCGGTTTCAGGGATAACACGCGGTACAGGAACTGGATTATTTTCCTTACTAAGTGCCACAAAAGTAACGAATGACGTTGCCGCTATACGCTTCTCACCTGAAATTAAATCTTCAGCCACTACCTTCACAAACACTTCCATCGAAGTTCTTCCCGTCCAAATTACGAAAGATTCATAACTAACACAATCTGAAGAACGAACAGGATGTAAGAAATCGACCCAGTCCATAGATGCTGTGACACATTCCTTTCTTGAATGTCTGGATGCTGAAATAGAAGCAACCATATCCATCTCCGCTAATATCTTCCCACCAAATAGTGTGTTATGATCATTTAAATCTGTTGGGAAGACTCGGCTCGTTTTGAACACCCTTGACTCATTGGCTGTTTTCCCCTTTACTTCTGTCATTGTTATCACCCCTTTAATGATCTATCCCTAATATTTCAATAATTACTATACTAAATGAACTACACGTTTAATATTAACAACATTCAGAACTTTTAGTCCACAAAAAAGAACCGATTTTATCAATCGGCTCCTCTAAATACATATTGTTCTTTCGGCTGTTCAACTTTATTCCATTTTGTTACTTCTAATACAGGAATATTCGCATGAAACGGCTGATAAAACTCAGTAGTTATCTCTCCTTCTACTTGAATCCAGTCATCATTATTCCACTCTACGCCTTCTGGCTTTTTCACTAACATACCATACACGCCAGAATCTGCTACGCAATGTATAATACCGAAACGGAATAAGAAGTATTGTTCTTTTTTAGAAGAATCATCTCTAAAAACAAACCCTTTAAAAGATAATTTTTTTCCAGTAAACTCGCCAGGATAATTATAAATTGTTTCCATACCCTTTAGGAAGTCTTCATCTTTCAAATTAATATTATCTTTCGTAACAAACTCTTTCTTCCCTTTTTCCATTACACCGCGGTATCCTTCTTTCCCGTAATAAATACTCGTATCAGGTCTTAGAAATTGTCTTGTCATAAATGGATCCTTACTTTCTGCTTGTGCAACAGGAAAGTGAAAGCCCTTCGCTTTAACAATATCCGAATCTAGCGTCGCAATTGGGAAAAATAACCCTGAGATAATTGGAAAACAAAACAATGAGTACGAAAATGCTTTTTTCCACCATGTATTCTCATCTTTTGAATGATCATGCCCGCAATGGCTATGATCACAACTACAATCATTTTTCTCTTTTTCCTTTTGGTGTTCTTTTTGGAAAACGACGATAATTTGTACAATCGTTAAGAAACCTAAAATAATTGCTGCTGTTGTTGATAAATAGGCATACTTCATATTGATATACTTCGTAATGTTACCGGAAATATGAAGCTGCGCAATTAATATTGTAAAACCTAATAATATATATGCTCGAAACATAACCTACCACCCCATCGCATAAATGAGTAGTGAGCTTGCATAAACAACAAGAGTAACTGTAACTATAACAACAATTACAAATTTCGTTTTAAATGTCGCAAGCATCATAAACATATTTTTAATATCCACCATCGGTCCGTAAACGAGGAACGCGACAAGTGAAGCTGTTGAAAACGTACTTTGGAACGAAGAAGCGATAAATGCATCTGCCTCTGAACAAAGTGATAAAATGTAAGCAAGTCCCATCATAACAGCTGATGAAGAAAACGGACCTTGTCCAATAGCAAGAAGTGTTGAAGTTTGTACAAACGTTTGTACTGCTGCTGCAATTAACGCACCTAGTACTAAATATTTTCCCATTGAGAAGAATTCCTCAACAGCGTGTGTACATACATCCCACATTTTTTTACGCAGTGGACGCTTATTATTCACTTCTGGGAAGTGATTATCTCTTAATTGATGTTCTTTAAACATAAAGGATAATATAATTCCAACGATAATGGCTACGATAATCGCTACAATAGAACGATACCATACCATGTGCATACTACTCCCAAAGGCAACATAAGTAGCAAATAATACAACTGGATTAATAATAGGTCCAGTTAACATAAATGCAATCCCTGCGTATGGTGGAACGCCTTTTCCAATTAATCGTCTTACAATCGGAACAATTCCACATTCACAACCTGGAAACAACATGCCTAAAAAAGTAGCTAATAAAACAGACAGAAATCGGTTCTTCGGCATCCATTTTGCCACCATATCTTCTGTCACGAACATTTGAATGAATCCTGAAATAAATACACCGATGAGCACAAAAGGAAGTGCTTCGATCAATATGGAGATAAAAATTGTATTCATTTGCAGGAATGCTTTCGGTAATTGAAACAATTCCATGATGTATTTCCTCCAACTTTTCATTAACAATATGTAATTTTAACCCCATTTCATTAATTGGACAAGGTTTATATGACATACATACCCTTTATATACATTACATTGTACAAGTTATATTCTATTCAAAATTTGAGATTTCATAGCAAAAAAGCTGCTCTAGCGTAGTTATATAACTATGCTAGAGCAGCTTTCTTATCGTTAAAAGTAACGTTTCTTCCAAAAAACAAAAGCTAACGTGAAAGATAGTGTTACACATATGATGAGTACAATTACAAAACCGTGGGCTTCTCCTTCAAACGGAACCTTTACGTTCATTCCAAAGAAACTAGAAACCATCGTCGGTAAAGATAAAATGATCGTAATTGACGTTAACAGTTTCATAACACTATTTAAATTATTTGATATAACGGAGCTAAAAGTATTCATCATTCCACTTAAAATATGACTATATATTTCCGCCATTTCAATAGCCTGTTTATTTTCAATTAATACATCTTCTAATAAATCTTGATCGTCTTCATACATTTTTAAAAATGTACTATTACGCATTAACTTTTGAATTACAATTTTATTAGCCTTTAATGACGTTGTAAAGTATACTAAGCTTTTCTCAAGGCCTAATAATGTGAAAATCTCTTTATTTTTCATTGACTGATTTAATTGATGCTCTAAATCAATTGTTTTTCGATTTATTTGCTTTAAGTATCTTAAATAATAAGTAGAAATCGTATATAAGAGCTGAAGTGCAAAGCGCGTCTTCTTAAACGTATAAAATTCTTTAATACGTTGATTAATAAAACGTTCAAAAATTGGATTCTCTTCTAAGCAGATTGTAACAAAACAATCCGGCATCACAATCATACCTATTGGAATCGTGTCATAAATCGAATTTCCTTCTTCGTCATGTCTAACTGTCGGAATATCCACGATAATTAAAGTATTATTGTCTTCCTTTTCAATACGAGAGCGTTCTTCATCATCCAAAGGGTCTTTAATGAAATCTAAGTCTACATTTAAAGTTTGTACTAGATATTGAATTTCTTCTTCTGTTGGATGAAGTACATTAATCCAGCACCCCTTTTGCATTTCCTCAATCTCTTGTAGTTTTCCGTTTCGGTCTGTTAAATATATATTTAACATACTATCACCCCGATTCTTTTTACATGTAGGAATCTACCTCTCTTAAATCACAGTTTTTAAACCGCCATTCTCAGCATATGAAACATACGTTTAAATTTCAATAGAAAAATTATTTTGAAAACGTTTTTATAAGAAAAATATTATAAAGTGAAACTTTAATCAGTGGGGGCTTCATCCCCCCCACTGATTTTCAGCCCTCACCAATCGGGCTTTTACGGACTGCCCGCCCCCAACCAAACTTCTTTTCTTTCGCTGAATTTTGAGATGAGGATCTTACTGCCCGTTAGAGCGGGATAAACATAGAAAAAGACAGAGTGCTCTCTGCCTTAAAAGCTTATGTTGCCTTTATAACATATTTAGAAAGCATCCACAAGTTAAACCCGACTGAAATCGTATAGCCCGCGTATGTTGAAATGATAAAACTTACATAATCGAAATACGGAAGCAATACAATATTTAAAACTATCTTCACAATAATTCCAATCACTAGTCCTAGCACCGTCTTCTGCTGTTGATTGATTCCTTGTAGCATAGCAGCCGTTACTGTAAAAAGAGAAAATAGTATGCAAGCAGGAGCATAATACTGTAAAATGATTCTCCCCATCTCTGGATCATTTCCAGCACCAAATAAAAGGGTATATACAGGCTTGGCTAACACCATCATTCCAATTGCCGCCGGTACCGTAATCGCTACTACTAATACATTTGTTCTCGTAAAATGTTTGTACAATAGCTTCGTATTTCCTGCTGTATAAGCTTTCGTCATCTCTGGTACGAGAGACATACTAAAAGCTGTCGCAACGGATACCGGGATAAGCACAACCATTTGAACAAGGCCAATTATTGCATTAATTTTTTCCGCTTCGCCTTGCATATACCCTATCTGTATAAGTAGTTTATTAATTGTAAATGTATCAATCGTCTGATACAACGGAATTGCTAAGCCTACTACAACAAATGGAATAGAATATGTAAAGAGCTCCTTATAAAGCGAGAAAAAAGATTTCGTTGTTTGTGGTATACTTGCCATTTCTTTTTTCTTTAAGTGCCTTCTCCTTCTCATATAATACGCACTTAAAACAGTTAATCCACCTACAGCTCCCATAAAGGCACCGAACGTTGAAATACCAACTGCTAGCGAAACAGAAGCTTTTAAAACATATAAAACGACAAAGCTTCCTATTAAAATGGTTAAAACACGAAAAAATTGCTCTACAACTACACTTAATGCAGAAGGCCCCATCGATTGGAATCCTTGAAAGAAGCCCCTTAATAAACTCATTACTGGCACAAGTATTAACGCAAAACTTACAATTCGAATATTAGTAGTAACCGCTCCTACACTATTCCCCGTTTGATCAT
Organism: Bacillus sp. 007/AIA-02/001; assembly: GCF_004634455.1. Lineage (NCBI taxonomy): Bacteria > Bacillati > Bacillota > Bacilli > Caryophanales > Bacillaceae > Bacillus > Bacillus sp. 007/AIA-02/001. The sequence continues at coordinate 444,798 of NZ_SEIY01000002.1, read as the reverse complement.
TCCCATCGATGACAAGTTTAGCTAAATGCGGAGCTAGCATATATAACGTAAAACACGAAATGACTCCCATTATAAACATAAACACGATTCCACTTTTCAACACTCTCTTAACCGTATGATAATCATTCAGTTGATCATATTTTGATACCATCTTTGAAACAGCTAGCGGTAATCCCATTGTTGCTATGCTGAGCATGATGGTATAAGGACGATATGCGTATGTGTATAGAACGTAACCACTCGTACCGACCATCGCTGTAAATGGTATAACATATATAAACCCTAACATTTTTGATATCATCGTTGCCATCGTTAAAAATATCGTTCCACGTATAAACGGTGACCCTTTCATCACATTCCTCCGCTACGCTTTATTATTACACATTATGGACAACTCCTTTTCTTTAGAACCGAAACAAACAAAAAAAGCCAATGAAAAATCATTGACTTTAACGCGCTGCTTTTTTCTTTTTGAAATACTTTAAACCAAAGTATAGAGCAATAAAAAGAACAGCTCCTATAATTATGTAATGTGTGTAATCAGATGCATACTCTTTAATTTGTCGCCAATTCCCACCAAGTTTTTCACCTAAGTATATAAATAGAATTGACCATGGAATGATCGCTACAACCGTATAAAGTGTGAATAGTTTTAATGGCATCTTAGCTAGTCCTGCTGGAATAGAGATCGCATGACGTACTACTGGGATAAAGCGCGCAGAAAATATTACGCCTGCTCCATAACGCTTAAACCAACCTTCCGCTATGTCTAAATGATGTTTATTAATAAGTAGATATTTCCCATATTTCTCTACAACCGGACGCCCTCCGTAGTATCCAAGCCAGTATAAAAAGATTTGCGCTAAAGTACCACCAATCGTTCCGGCGATAACTGCACCCACAAAACTAATTTTACCATTTGCTACTAAAAAGCCAGCATACGAAAGTACAATTTCACTCGGGATTACTTCAATCATTAAAGCAAGAGCTACTCCAAAGTAACCTAAGCTTGCAAAAAATTGCAATAACTGATCTATTATGTTTGCTAACATGTTCTTTTTTATCTCCTTTTTTCTTCACATACCATCCCATTATTACATAAAGGCTGCAATCTGCCAATATCTTCATTTTAACAATATGTACAATTCAAGCAGGATTAATCTATTAATTTCTCTTTCTGCGGGTCTTTCATGTAGGCAAACATCTCTTTAATTTGGTCTTCTGTATTTCTAGCAATTGATAAATTAGGCAATTCATTTTCACCAAAAAACTCCACCTCTTCTGTTTCAATGCTAGTTTTCTTTTCTCCACCAATAATCTCACATCCAATGAAAATCTTATATACATGCGTCGCCGATGGAGATGGTTGATGTTTTTCTTTATCAAATATAGCTAGTAACTTAAAATGATCTACCTCATAACCAGTCTCTTCGAAAACTTCTTTTGCTGCAACTTCGGTTGGCGTATAACCGACATCAGCCCATCCACCTGGCAATGCCCATTTCCCATCGCTTTTTTCTTTCACAAATAATAACTTTTCATTTTGAAAAACAACAGCTCTTATATCAACTTTAGGTGTTTGATAGCCTGTCTCACTTGCAAATAATTTCTCTACGACTTCCCAATCTGTTTTCGTGTAATGTGACATCATTGAAATAGAAATATCTCGTAATTGCTGGAAACGCTCAATATCATACACATCCTTAGAATACGTTAAACCCGCTTGAGCTATAGATTGTATTTGTTTTACCCAATCAATCCATTTAATCGTCATATATCCGCATCCCCATTCTCTATCAAATATATTACTTCATTTTCATTGATACATCTTTATTATACAAAAAAAAGAGATTGATAACGTTTCAATCTCTTTCAAAATTAATCCAATTCATGTAAGTGGTCTTGTATATACTTTCTTCTCTTATTTATATATTCATAAATCATATCAGCCTCTTGATCAAATGTTTCTAATTTTTCTTTCATGTATGGATCTTGTAGTAAATATGGACGAATCAATTCACACAACCCTTCTACTTTCGGCCTCATAAACGAAACTGTAAATTGATCTTCTAATATTTCTTCTAAAATACTTCGATACTGCTTTCTAAATACAGGTATGTCTAGCAATCTTGCACTCAACGTATTATACCCTTGAATGCGAATATATTCATGATTAAGCGGTCTCCCTTGTACATCTCGCCCCCAAGTCGCATCATAATCCCACGGTATAACTTCAAATAAATTTGTTTCATCGTTATGATATAGTGCATAGTTATGAACAAAACCATCAAAGTTTTGCGTAAAAATAACTCCTGCTAACCATCGTAAATATTTATCTACATGTAGAAACTTCCCAATTTCTTTTTCATAGGCTTCCCTCGTCAAAGTATTCGCTTGAAATACAAATTCACTCAGTTGTTCTTCACTATTTTTATTCGAATATTTAAATTCATAACCCGCAAAGAGCTCTGTCTTAACATCTTTATCTCGTTCACTCATTAATGAAAAATTCGCATCATCATCTATCGCATAATAAATAGAACCACTCGGTAATCCTCTATTTTTCAAAAAATTTTCATCAACCGATTCTAACTGTAAGTACACACCTTGAATTTGACCATTAATTTTTATAAATACATGTTGTGATTTTGGCGAAAGTACACCAATATCATGAAAAAAATCTAAAGATAATTTATTTCTTATGAGAGACGGATCCATAAACTCCGAATTCAAATGAAACTCTTTCGCACCTTGAAATTTTTTAGGCTTATAAAACATAACATGATAAGACTTTTTCTCAAATTCGCGAATATGAGCTCCTCGGTATACGATATCAATATCATACTTCTTTTTTCCATAAGTTAATTTTGCTGGCACTGGACTATCTGACCAAATGTCCTTTTTCAATTCCACTAAGTACATTGGATGAACAAAAAAATCATATGAAGGCAGCATGTTTTCTCATCCCTTCTCAGTTCTCTTCATTCAATGTATGCGCCTTGTCTTGTCCATACATCCGCAATCATCTATTTATATAAAATTACACTCTTGTCCTGTTCAGAAAGATGCCTACATACATATCATGTTAAGGAAAAAGAATACCTTTTCACTTTAATACATGATAAGGAGGATTTCTATGAAACGTGATATTAGAAAAGCTGTTGAAGAAATCAAAAGTGCTGGGATGGAGGATTTCTTACACCAAGATCCAAGTACTTTTGAATGCGATGATGATTGCACTACAAAAATAGAGTGTAACGAAGATTGTAAATGCCCAAGAACAAGATGTACTCGCGTGAAACATTGTACGTTCGTTACAAAATGTACTCACGTTAAAAAGTGGACATTTGTTACAAAATGTACTCGTGTTCGCGTGCAAAAATGGACGTTCGTTACGAAAGTAACGCGTAGAAAAGAATGCGTTTTAGTTACAAAACGTACTCGTAGAAAGCATTGTACATTCGTTACAAAATGTGTACGCTTTGAAAAGAAATTTTACTGGACTAAACGATGTTACTGTAAAAAATGCGAATTCTTCCCTAATGGACACGGTGGCTCTTGCGACGATTCGTGTGATGACGGAAAGAAATGGAACGATTGCAAAGGCGGACATAAATTCCCATCTTGCAAAAATAAGAAATTCGATCACTTCTGGTATAAAAAACGTAACTGCTAGTTTTTATACCACCCAAAAAAAGGCCGTTTTGCGGCCTTTTTTACATTTATTGAAAGTGACTTATATCTGCAAATTGTTTCACTTTACCGATACCCTCTTCAAATTCTATTATGCTCAAACTGGCACTATGCATAAATGGATCATCCCACACATTTTCTATTTCAATTCCCGCGAAATGCCCTACAAGTAATTTTGCTGCTGCCGCATGAGACACAATCAATATGTTTTGTCCTTTATGCTTCTCTAAAAGAAGCTGCATCCCTTCAATTACTCTTTCATAAACGGCCTCAAAATTTTCGCCTGATGTTGACTGAAAAAGATGTGGCTCATTCCAAAACAGATGTACTTCTTCTGGAAATTGCTTTTCTATATCCGCGATTGTTTGTCCTTCCCATATACCCATGTTGATTTCATAGAAATGCTCATCCGCTATAATAGGTATATCACGTTCCCCCTTTATTAACTCTGCCGTATGAAGTGTTCTTTCGCTCGGACTACTATAGATCGCATGGATTGGTAAATCTTTCATTCGATTCCCTAATTGTTTTGCCTGAACTATACCATTTTCAGTTAAAGCAGAATTTTTCCGTCCCTGCATTCGCTTCGCTACATTCCACTCTGTTTCACCATGCCTTGTTACATATATAGTTGTTTTCATTTCATACTCCCCCTCACCATGTTGGTCGTAATTCCCAAGGTTCAACTCGCCCTACAATCCACTCCGCTCGTTTACTTTCAATCCCTTTTATAACTCCATCAGCTATCTCTTCATGAGTAAGCCATCTTCCATATGTATCTTCTAAAATAAACCCTAAAATAATTCTATGATAAATACATCGCGTACTCCCTATTTTTTGTGCAGGCATACGTGATGCTTTACTACCTAAAATATGAAATAAACTATATGTTTTAGACGACAAATCTAGTTCTTTACAAATATTTGATAGTGCATGCTTTGCACTTGTGTGTACCCATGCAACAACTAATGTGATCGGGCCATTTTTCTTAATTGTACTTTTAATAGCTAGCTTTACATCTTCATCATTATGATAATCTAACGAAAGGCATGTAATATTTTCTGGTGCAGAACTCATTCGCTTAACATTTTTTAATTTCACTTCATCTCGTCCAATAATAGACACATAAAATCCTTTCTCACAAAGCCACATAGAAACTTTCTTTAGCATTCCTGTCCCACCAATTACAAGTGCATGCAAATGCTATCCCTCCCTAATAAAATGTCATATGAGGTTTCTCATCTCTATAATAATTTAAACGGTCTTGCAGTGTCCCTGAGTGAAACTCAAATTTATGACCGTCAGGATCAACAAAGTATATAGATTCGCAATCTCTTACATCACGTTCTCTTCCTTGTAAAATATGAACATCATTTTCTTCTAATCGCTGTATTAGACATTTAAAGTCTTCTTGTTCAACAGAAAATGCAATGTGCGTATAAGATTGATGAATCTCATTTCTCGGAATATGCGTCTCTTCATTAAGCGCTATCCATACTCCACATATGTTAAAATAAGCTAATTTTCTTCCTTTAACTAATAATTCTCCTTCTAATACTTTTTCATAAAACATAATAGAGTTTTCTAAATTAGATACCGAAAAACAAATATGATTGATTCCTCTTAACAACTATAATTCCTCCTTATACAAATAAAAGATGAGCGAAAATTCACTCATCTTTTATTATACTATTTTTTTGTAATATATGCCCATTTATAACTGAAGTCCCCGCCAAACGTATGGTTAGCAATGCCTTTTACAAATGGCTTCTCTAAATAAGCTGTACTTTGTTGGTACGTAGGAGAAATTGCTGCGTCTTGACCAATTAAGATTTTTTCAGCTTCCGCAAGTGCATTCCAGCGTGCTTTATCATCTTTTAATAGCTCTCCTTTTGATTTCGCTACTAAATCATCATACTTCGGATTAGAATAATCCATTTCATTAAATGAGCTTCCAGTAACAAACATATCAATATAAGTCATTGGATCCGGATAATCAGGGCTCCATGCAGATAATGAGAATTCATATTGGAATTTCTTTTCTAAATCTAGCTTCTGCTTGTATGGTTGCTGTTTCAAATTCACTTTAATACCAGGCAAGTTTTTCTCTAGTTCTTCCTTAATAAAGTCGCCTACTTTTTTACGGCTACCGTTATCATCGTTTAGTAATTCAACCGTAATTGTATCTTGACCAAGCTCTTTCTTCGCTTCTTCCCATAATTTTTTTGCTTTCTCTGCGTTATCTTTACTATCACGGAAGTTTTTATTTACAGAGCGGAAATCTTTTCCATCCGGACCTGTCGTGAATTTTTCAGGTACTAAGAAATATGCTGGCAATGAACCGTCATTTAAAATGACATCAGCAATTCCTTTTTTATCGTATGCTAAATCAATCGCTTCACGTACTTTTTGGTTTTTAAATGTTGCATTTTTTTGGTTAAAACGTAAGAAATATATGCGCGGGTCTAACTTCGTTTTAAATTCATCTGGTTTATTCTTTTTATATTTATCAACAAATTCAGAAGTTAAAATAACTCGATCTGCTTGATCACTATCATATAAATTTACTCCCGTGCTTGTTTCCTTCACAATACTTACATTAATTTCGTCTAACTTTACAGTATCTTTATCCCAATAATTAGGATTTTTCTTTAACTGATAATTTTGTTCATGTTTCCATTGACTCATTGTAAATGGTCCATTATATACTAATTTATCTGCTTCTAATCCGTATTTATCTCCTTGCTCTTTCACATATTTTTCATTTAATGGGAAAAATGTAGGGAACGACGTAAGCTCAAGAAAATAAGGTGCTGGTTGCTCTAATTCTACTACCAACGTTTTATCATCCTTCGCTTTAACACCCAATTGATCTGCTGGTAATTCACCTTTATTTACTTTCTGTGCATTTTTCACATCAAATAAAATGAATGCATATTCTGCCGCTATTGCTTTATCTAATGTACGTTGCCATGCATATACAAAATCTTGTGCTCGAACTGGATCACCATTTGACCATTTCGCATCACGTAATTCAAATGTATATGTCTTTTTATCTTCACTAATCTTCACATCTTTTGCCATACCTGGTGTTGGTTTATTATCTTTATCTAGACGATATAAACCTTCCATTGCATTTACAAATACACGGAAAGATACAGAATCCGTTGATTTAGATGTATCCATTGAAGGAATTTCAGCTGTTTCTAGCAAATTTAAAACTTGTTTATCGGCCATTCCCTTATTCGATTCTTTCTTCGTTGTCGAAGCCTTCTCACCATTCCCACATCCTGCAACCAATACACTCGTCGTTAACGCAAGTGCAGCAATTGTTGTTGTCTTTCTCTTCATTCTTCCTTCCCCCAATCTATATGTATAAGTTAAATCCTATATAATATATTTCATTATACAAAAGATTCTGATTATTTTAAATATTTATTTTAACAAACATAGAAAAAAGCGATCGGAAATTTCTTTCCAGCCGCTTTCTTGAATAGCATTTACTTGTAATCCATCCTCTATATCAAATGGATTTTGAACTTTAAATATTTCTTCCATCAGCTTCAAAAACTCTTCTTCAGTTTTAGATTCACCATTAACCATAAATGAGTATGGTTCCACTTCACCTAATTTATAATCGACAACAAATTGAATCTTCACCTTTTGTCTTGGCGTTCCGGTGTTATATCCTTGGAATTCTACTAATTCTAACCCTTCCGTTCCACGATAATATACCCAACCTGAATTTTGAAAATAATTTTCGAAAGATTCACCTATTGAAAAGAAAGGATATTCATAAAGCGAGCTTGTACGAACCTTTTGAATAACGTCTCGATCAGTCGGAAAAAAGAAATGACTAAAAAATATACTAGCAACTGCTAAAATAGTAACAATTGTCGCTCCCATTTTGCTCGTTCCGCCGCTATCATTGATTAGATAGTTTTCAACTGATTTATCTTTTATTTCTCTTGCTTTTATTCGGTATATACGTCTTTCCGCAAATTGATAGTATAATCCATTTGCAAAAATCCCCATTCCAAACAGAATAAAAATAAGTAATAAAAACGTAAGAGGCACCATATTAATGATTGGCAACGCTACATTAAATCCCATATAATACGAAAATGCATCACACGCTACTAATAACAACATAAATAAAGCAGCTGGTACATAATACTTACGATATCCTAGCCAGCCTATATTGAAAATAGCAGCCCAACCATTCCAACTCCACCTAGCAATCCGCTTATTCTCAAGTTCCCATTTCCTTTTGTAATACGGATATTGTCTCCCTACATATACTTCTAGTTCTTTATCTATTAACGAGCTACCTTCCTCTTGTTCATTATCCAAGTTTCGCTGACAACTTGCACAATTTAACTGTTCCTCCTCGCAAGGTTGCCCACAATTTATACATTTCAAAACAATCCCTCTTCCCATCCATACGTCATTTCAAAATACCTTCGTGTTTTAATAACCACTCTTTCCTCCATAAACCACCAGCATATCCAACAAGCTTTCCACTCTTTCCTATTACACGATGACATGGAACAATTATTGAAATTGGATTCCGACTATTTGCCCCTCCTATTGCCCGTACAGCTTTTGTATTTCCAACTTTCTCTGCAATATCTAAATATGAAGCACTTACGCCGTATGGAATAGTATAAAGTGCATCCCATACATTTTTTTGAAATGCTGTTCCCTCCGCAGACAGCGGGACCGTAAACTCTTTTCTTTTCCCTTTAAAATATTCATCTAACTCATTTATACATTGTTCTATCATTTCATTTTTATTTTCTTCTTGTCGTTCATCAACAAATATAACAGACGTAATTCCTTCTTGATTCGCTGTAATTTCAAGCAAACCTACTTCGCTTTCATAATAAGCCTGGTACATATGCCATCCTCCAATTCAGTTCATATTAGTCATTGTAACACGAATATACAAAATTTTTCGTATAAGCGTTTTATTAGAGAAACAAAAAAGAGAATGATACAATGTAAGAAAATTCAATCTAGGAGGCTATTGGATGAATTCCGAACTTTTTTCACCTTATACAATTAAGGACGTTACATTAAAAAACCGGATTGTTATGTCACCTATGTGCATGTATTCATCGGAAAACGGGGATGGCCAAGTAACGAATTTCCATCTCATTCATTATGGAACAAGAGCTGCCGGTCAAGTTGGTTTAGTTATGATTGAAGCAACAGCCGTGTTACCTGAAGGTCGAATTTCAAATAAAGACTTAGGCATTTGGGATGACAACCTAATTGAAGGCTTACATAAAACGACTACTTTTATACATGATAATGGTGCAAAAGCTGCCATTCAACTCGCTCACGCCGGAAGAAAAGCAGAATTAGAAACAGATGCGTTAGCTCCTTCAGCCATTCCATTTAATGAAACAATGAAAATGCCAATAGAAATGAGCAAACACCAAATTAAAGATACTGTATTAGCTTTTCAGCAAGCTGCAGTACGATCAAAACAAGCTGGATTTGATGTTATTGAAATACACGGTGCTCACGGTTATCTTATTAATGAATTTCTTTCTCCGCTTTCCAATAAGCGGACTGATGAATATGGTGGTTCACCTGAAAACCGCTATCGTTTCTTACGCGAAATCATCGACTCTGTAAATGAAGTTTGGGACGGACCGTTATTTGTCCGTATTTCAGCAAATGATTATCATCCTGACGGGCTAACGGTTCAAGATTACGTTCAGTATACAAAGTGGATGAAAGAACAGGGAATAGATTTAATCGATTGTAGTTCTGGCGCAGTTGTACCAGCACATATTGATGTGTATCCTGGTTATCAAGTACAATATGCCAAACATATTAAAGAGCATGCTAACATTGCAACTGGTGCAGTTGGATTAATTACGACCGGAGTACAAGCAGAGCAAATTTTAAATAATAACGAAGCAGATTTAATTTTTATCGGACGTGAGTTACTTCGCAATCCGTACTTCCCGAGAATAGCGGCCAATGAACTTGGCTTTGAATTGCAAGAACCTCACCAATATAAGCGAGCATCAGGAAAAATTCATACGAATAAATAAAACCGAGAAGTCATTCTTCTCGGTTTTATTTATTCTATCGTTGTAATTTCATTTGAATTATAAGTATGGATACCCGATTCTTCTCGCAGCGCGGTTATATACATCCCTTTCGCCACATCTTTAGCTGAAATTGGTTTATATTTTTTGAAAGCTCCTTTAAAGATAAACGGAATAATACGAGATAACTTTTCAGCCATTCGTTCGCCGAAACGAAATTCTTGTCGATTTCCTACTAATAATGATGGTCTAAAAATGTGAATACCACCAATCACTAACTTTTGCAATTCTTCTTCCATTTTTCCTTTCACTTGTGAATAAAAGAAGAATGATTTAGGATTCGCTCCCATAGAAGACACGACAAGGAAATTTTGTACCCCTTGTTTTTCAGCTAAACAAGCAGCTCGTAACGTATATTCATAATCTACTTTTTTAAAATTTGCTTTTGTTTTTGCTTTTTTTATTGTTGTTCCTAAGCAACTAAAAACATCATCCACAGCAAAGAACTCTTTATATTCCTCTAATACCGAAAAATCAACTTGTTTCTGCTGTAACTTCTCATGTTGCATTTGCATTGGCTCTCTTACAAAAATAGTAACCGAATCGTAGTAATCTGATTCAAGTAATAGACGCGTTATCTCTTGTCCAACTAAACCACTTGCACCGAGTATTAACGCTGTTCGCTTATTCATATATGCATATACCTCTTATTTTACTTTTCTCTCCTTCAGTAAAATACAACCTTTAGGAGTTTCCTGCTCTTATTTTACCACAAGTAAAACACTATGCGTACGCATAGTGCTTTACTCACTCTTTTTTCTCATCTCTCTCTTGTAATTTCGTTATTGTTGTAGCGTCCCCTAAATTACTTATTAATCTTCTTAAAAAAATTAATACGAAAGATAATGGCAATACTACCGCTAATATTAATAAAATAGCTTCCATTAAGTAACCCAAGCGCTCATCCCCCTCTTTACCTCCTTTTCAATATATGAAAACAGCGTTGTCACATATGCATGCATTTGCAAAAATAATACACCTATATTTGACAACTTTATAACAAAAACAAATCGGAATGATTATTATTTATTGCAACTTTATTAAAGATGTATTATACTAAGTTCGCAAACTAAAACGTAATTATTCCGTTTTGTATTAAAATGATATTTTTCTTCTATAATTGGGGAAAATATATCCGTAAAAAGAAAAGAGGAGAACTTCATGCCTAAAAGATTGACTATATTTTCATTCTTACTTATTTTTACCTTAATTTTCGCTGGCTGCTCAAATAAAAAAGAAAGTAATGCCAAGAAAGATGGAAAGCTAACAGTTTATACAACGATTTTCCCACTTGCTGATTTCGCAAAGAAAATCGGTGGCGACTATGTAAATGTTGAAGCGATTTACCCACCTGGTGCAGATTCACATACATTTGAACCAAGTCAAAAACAAACAGTACAAGTTGCAAAAGCCGATTTATTTGTTTATAACGGCGCTGAATTAGAACCATTTGCTGAAAAAATGGAAAAAACATTACAAAAAGAAAATGTTAAAATTGTAAATGCATCTAAAGGTATTGAGCTTCGTGCTTCTACTGAAGAAGAGCATCATGATCATGGAGATGGCCATAAAGAAGATGAACATCATCACGATAAAGACCCGCATGTTTGGTTAGATCCTACTCTAGCAATGAAACAGGCAGAAAAAATTAAAAATGCACTTGTAGAATTACAACCTGAACATAAACAAGAATTCGAAAAAAACTTTGCAGCACTTCAAACTAAATTTACTGATTTAGACGATGGATTTAAGGCAGCTGTAGCGAACGCAAAAACGAAAGAAATTTTAGTTTCTCATGCTGCCTATGGTTACTGGGAACAACGATACGGCCTAAAACAAATTCCTATCGCTGGAATTTCAGCTTCTGATGAACCATCTCAAAAGCAGCTTGCTGACATTACAAAAACAGTAAAAGAACATAATCTAAAATATATTTTATTCGAAACATTCTCTACTCCAAAAGTAGCATCCGTAATTCAAAAAGAAACTGGTACAAAAGTTTTACGCTTAAATCACTTAGCTACTATTTCTGAAGATGATGCAAAAAATAATAAAGATTACTTTACTTTAATGGAAGAAAACGTAAACACATTGAAAGAAGCAACAAACTAATCCATTACACTTTCTAGGCAGCTGAATTTGTTATTCAGCTGCCTTTTTATGTATTTATCCTTGACTTGACCAAAATAACAAGTAAAATTATCCATATTAGCTTTAAAGCTATATTAATTTAGAAGGTGAGTTGGAATTATGAATCTTCACATTTGTGAAGTAACAGCAAAAAATTGGCGTTCAGTAGTTGCTTTAGACGTCGCAAAAGATCAGCAACAATTTATTGAAAGTAACGCGTTTTCTTTAGCAGAATCATTATATGAAGGAAACGGAACGTCAGTAGGTTTATATGATGGAGAAACACTTGTAGGATACGCAATGTATGGATGGTATTCAGTAAAACATAAAAGTGTATGGCTCGATCGCTTTATGATTGACCAACAATATCAAGGAAAAGGATACGCAAAACGTTTCCTTCGCTTACTCATTCAATTCTTACAAGAAAAATTTGAATGCAAAATAATTTACTTAAGTTTACATCCAGACAACAAACTTGCAATGGGACTGTATGAATCATTTGGTTTCCGCTTAAATGGGGATATTGATGATGAAGGTCCAGTTGTAGGTGTTGTAATGGAGTTACTAATAGACGAAAATATAAGCCTGTGAAAACAGGCTTTTTATTATACATTTATCAATTTTTAGTTTCTCTCCCTTATTTAATTCTGTTTTGCAATCTAATAGAATGCTCATAAAAAATAAGCCTGCAATTTACGCAGACTTATTTCACACACTCCTCGAAATGTTCTTGGAACCACTCTTTATTAATATCTCTTCCGATAAAAACTACTTCACTTACTCGCTCTTCGCCCTCTTGCCACTCTCTATCGTACGAAGCAGCAAATAACGTATGTACACCTTGGAAAACGATACGTTTATCTACTCCATCTATCGATAAAATTCCTTTGTAACGATATAAATATTCCCCTAGCTCTTGAACGACAGCTGACATCCACTCATTAAGCTTTTGTAAATCCAGCGGACGTTCTTCACGTAATACAAATGATTTCACACCTTCTAAGTGGTTATGTTCTTTATGAGGGTAAATTTGCAACGTATCTTTCATTTTAAACGTTTGGATTTGTAATAAAGATGGTATATCTACCTCACAGTTAGTCGCCTCAATTAACTTTGCAGTCGGGTTAATTCCTTGAATTTCATGCAAGAGATGTTCTTTCTCATTCTCTTCAATTAAATCTAATTTATTTACTAAAACGACATCAGCAAACGCAATTTGCTCTTTTGCTTCTAATCCTTTTTCAAAATGTTTATGTATATGATAACTATCTACTACCGTTACAACACCGTTAATTTGGTAAGCAGATTGAATAACTGGATCTAAAAAGAATGTTTGAATAATCGGGCCTGGATTTGCAAGGCCAGTCGTTTCAATTACTAAACCATCAAAATCCATTTTCCCTTCCGCTTTTACGTCCAGTAACTGTTTTAAAGCAACGAGTAAATCTTCACGTACAGTACAGCATAAACAGCCATTTGTCATTTCCATAATTTCTTCTTCCACATTCATAATCAACTGATTATCAATGCCAATTTGCCCTATTTCATTTACAATCACCGCTAATTTCTTACCGTGATTTTCTGATAAAATACGATTTAATAATGTCGTTTTCCCAGATCCAAGAAAACCAGTTAATATTGTTACTGGAATCATTTCGTACATCTCCTTATAGCTATATGTTTCTACATTATAGCATATGAACACTCCCCCACTTAACAAAGCTTGAAGTGGGGGTTTCTAACGTTTCGACCTAACGGACGATTAACGTCAGGGGAGTTAACACATTAGCGAGCTGTTTCACGCCTAACCCCTCTATCCCATTTGTCCATGCATTTGGGATTACTTTTCGTAAAATGTTAGCCGCAGCATTTACATCTGCATTAATTAAAGTTTTATTTGCTGAACGATATATACCGCGCTTTATTCGTTTTCCTGAAAAAGTTGTATTTTGGTCATTTTCTCCATACGTTGGAATGAAGTCGTTATCCAGAAAACTTGCTTTCGATGTATATGATTCTTCAGTTACAACAACTTGAATGCCTACAGCATTTGCTTTGTATGTAATCATTTGAATCAGTAAATTATGCGGGATATGACAAAACGATTGGTTATTTCTTTTTCCCATATTCGTTTCTTGTTTCCAACTTTTGTTTTGACCAATAACGATTTTACAAACTTCTTCTTCTTGAGCTAGTTTTACGATGTGGTGACTAACTTTATGGAAGACGTCTTTTATTTTCAAGTAACGTTTTTGATGAAGTTTTTCTATCCTTTTAGAAGTAAAAGGTCCTTCATTCGTTTGTTTTCCATTTCTAAGAATGCTTGTAAAATGACTCTTCATTTTGTTGTAATATTGATTTATGCTTTTGACATGTTTGCCCTTAACAAGGACAGGTTTCATACCTGTGTTTGTTACGATGGTTGCAAGGTTATCAATCCCTAAATCAATACTCATATAACGAGCATTCTCTTCAATCATTTGTTGTTCAGAAGGAACATCAATTACCAATTCCACTACATATTCATTGTATTTTGGAATCACACGAACTTGTTTCAGTTTACCTTCAGTGAAACCTAGTTTCCCAATATTTAATTGCAATTTCGTCTTTGGAAACTTTAAAAATCTACCGTTTTTAATGATGCAATCTTGGTTTGTATACAGAATCTCTTTTTCAGAAGAACGAATATACTTTGGAATCCTAGGCATTCCATCATATTTGTTTGGATTCTTTTTATAGTCTTTTAAACTAGCAAAAAAAGATTTCCAATTTTGGAACAAACCTTTCATGATGGACTGGCTACATTGCGTAGGCAAAGCTCGATAATCATTTTGAATCATAGCCTTAAATAGTGCATCTAGAAAGTTGTAATCTACATAAGGTTTTTCAAAATTAGGTTCTGAAAACAAATTACATGTAATCTCTTTCTGTTCTTCTTTAGGCTTTACTTTCTTTTTTTCCAATTTCTTCCGATAGACAAGACGTTGTGTGTCATTCATCTTCCCAATATTTTTATGAATATTATCCAGAACTTCTTTTTGCAAAGGCTGCAACTCTTTTTCTTGTGTTAATCCAGTGTACACCTGGCGTATATAAAAGTTTGTGGTGTTGTACATATTCTTAGCGTTATGACAACATTCTTGAAAATAAGAATACATACGATGCCCTTTTTTTATCCAGATTTGAAGAGTTTTATAGTTTGATGGATTTTCTTTTGCCATTTTATTCACCTCCTTGTTAAGGATATTATAGCAAAAAAGAACATACGTTTCCGTTTTTTTCTCAAAAATAAAATATTCCTTTCGATTCACCTCACCACCTTCATTTACGTTTAGAGATGGGAGTCCTCTCGAAAGGCATGATAGAAAAAATCGTTTTTATAGCAAAACATATTTATTGTCTGTACACCTAATTAACTATATAATAATATGTAGTAAGAAAGCCTTTTCAAAACATTATTATTCATCAAGGGGGTACTTATAATGGAGCGAGTTCAAATGGCTGAAACGCTAGAATTTTCTCGTATTATTCAAGGATTTTGGCGTTTAGCAGAATGGAATATGACAAAACAAGAATTACTTTCTTTCATTGAAGATTGTATGGATATGGGAATTACTACTTTTGATCACGCTGATATTTACGGCGCATATACGTGTGAAGGGTTATTTGGCGAAGCTTTACAATTAAAGCCTTCCTTACGAGAAAACATGCAAATTATTACAAAGTGTGGAATCGCTCCCCCATCACCGAAATTTCCAGAACGATATGTTGCTCACTACAATACTAGTACAGAGCATATTATGCAAAGTGTAGAAGCATCACTTAAAAATTTACATACAGATTATATTGACGTATTACTTATTCATCGTCCCGATCCTTTTATGGATCCAAATGAAGTGGCAAAAGCCTTTTCACAATTAAAACAAGAAGGAAAAGTTCGTCACTTCGGTGTATCTAACTTCTTACCTTCACAATTTAATATGTTAAATTCGTACTTAGATTTTCCACTTATTACGAACCAAATTGAAGTTTCTGCATTGCAGCTTGAGCATTTTGAAAAAGGAACAATTGACTTATGCCAAGAAAAACGAATCAATCCAATGATTTGGTCACCTCTTGCTGGTGGGGAGATTTTTACTGGTCAATCAGAACGTGCTGTACGTGTACGTGAAACTGTGCAAAAAGTTGCTACTGAGCTAGGTGTTTCTAGTATAGATACGGTTATGTATGCTTGGTTACTTGCTCATCCAGCTAATATGATGCCAATCGTTGGCTCTGGTAAATTAGATCGCGTAAAAACTGCCGCTCTTGCTACAAAAGTTAACTTAGACCGTCAACAATGGTTTACAATTTTCGAAAGCTCTAATGGACATCCTGTACCATAATGCATAAAAAGAAGAGCTGTTTTCTTACAGCTCTTCTTTTTCATATGTATTTCTAGTCATAGCAAATACACACATATCCCTTAATCCGTTTCCATCTACCGCAACACTCGCACTTTCTAACGTACCTTCTAACTTAAAACCTAATTTCTCAGGTATCGCTCTACTCTTCTTATTTAAAGAATCACAACGAATTTCTACACGATTTGCTTTTAATTCAGAAAAAGCGTAATCCGTTATACCTTTCGCAGCCTCTACCATATAGCCTTTTCCGCTAAACCTTGTATCAATCCAATATCCAATTTCAAATTGAGGTATATCCCAATTAATACGATGTAATCCGGCTGAAGCAATAAATTCACCTGTTTCTTTCGAAAATACTAGTAATCTTAAATCCTCACGCCGCAAAAATTGAATATGCGATTTTCTAATGCTCACTTCTACTTCTTCCTCTGTTTGCTCTTTCTGTGCAAACACCATCCAAGGTTTTAGTTCTTGTATTGAAGCCTGAATTGCATCATATACAACTTTACCATCTCCTGGTTTCGGCATTCGAATAAAAAGCCTGTCAGTATAAAATTCAGAAGGAAAATCGAATAATAACGGATTCACTGTAAACACTCCCTATATTTCTTTTATATATAATAATATCCATCTGAAGTTATATAGTAAAGAATTTTCTGAATTGAAAACCTTTTACTCATTCACTTCCACCGCTACACGAATTCCAGATTCAATCGCACCTTGAATCCATCCGTGATATAGCGTTGTATGATCTCCAGCGAAGAATATTCTCCCCTCTGGTTTGACAATCGCTGGTTGCAGCTCAGTTTCTTGACCTGCTTGAAAAAGTGCAAATCCTCCAAGCGCATACGGATCCAATGTCCAGCTTTTTGAAATTCCAGATATGAACTCATCATACACTTGACCACCTAATATTGTTGCTAAGTTGTGTAATGCGTAATAAATACGATCCCCTTTTGATAAACCATCCCATAACAACGCGTCATAAGACCATGTATAGCTACCTAACATCATAGCCGGTCCTTTCTCCCCAATTCCATAACTTGGATAATAGGCATAACGAATTGGCAAATCTGTTATAATTCTGCCACCTAATTGTCCTTGTTCTTCCCAAAATCGGCTTTTAAATTGAATTCCTATTTTCGTCGCAGGCATATAATGTAATTCACGAATTGCTTTCCATTTTTCATGAGATATAGAATCAAACGGATCTACTTCTACAAAACGCATTGTCGAAAACGGAATGGTAACAATAACTAAATCTCCTGTAATACTACTATATTCAAAAGTTTCCTCGTTCCGATAGAAAGCTGTCACACCATTATCGTGTTGATGTAACTTCATTAATTTTTGATTATATATAATATTCTCTTCTAATTGCGGTAAAAATGACTTTGGCAATCTATCATTCCCGCCCACAATTTCACAAAATCCGCTCTCCTCTTGCATAATGTATAGAAAGCGTAAAGTCTCTACAAACGACCGTTCCAAAAAACCTTCTAAATCTAATAGAACACCAATCATCTCAATTGTTACTGGCGAAAAGTAAGTATTATACTGATAAGGATGATACTTTAAAAATTGTCCAGTAGAGTATCTCCCAAAATCCTTTACAACAATATCCCAATTTTTTTCTGGGTTCTTTTTTATAAAATTTATAATGGGCTGTACCGCTAACAATAATAATTCCTCTGACGTTTTTCCAACTTCATTCATTTCCACAGGATATCTTAGAATACTTGGATCTTTTTCATATTGTATTAACGTCGTTTTCCGTCCATTTACGTATATAATATCCGTCTCATTCCTATTAATAAAAGGTCTCACCTGTAGCCTAAATTTTCTTATATATGCCATCGTTAATGTATGTGAATAAGGAATCCTCATTGCTCCAACATCTAAATATAATCCGGTATCTTCCATTCTAACTGTTTCTATACGACCACCTACCCGGTTATTTGCTTCAAAAATTTTCACATCATGTCCTGCAGCCTTTAATAAAGAAGCTGAAACTAACCCAGCCATACCAGCTCCCACTACAATAATTTGTTTTGGGCTTATCGTCTTCTTCAATCCTTGATCTATAACTTTTAACGCTTCATCCATTTCAGTATTATACATTATATCTTTCTGCACAATTCCACCCCTTACTTCATCAAATGGACGTTAGTGGTTTAGTGCATTTTATTCATAAATCCCCATAAACATAACACCATTGCAATTTGAATATTCACTAAAAGTACATAAGAGACAGATCTCACTTTTCTTTATACTTCGTATAATATAGCAACTACAAAGAAGGAGTGGTTAAAAATGAAACATACTTATGACTACGATGCTACAAAAAAACATTTAGAATTAAAGAAACAAAACTTATGTAAAAAACTTAGCAATATGACACTATCTGAAAAAGAACGTGAACAACTAAAGCGTGAAATTGACAACTATGAATATATTTTAAATCTAGTCGAAATGAATCATTATGAACGCGGATTTTCTCGTTAAAAGCGGAAATAAGATTATCCGCTTTTCATTTTGAGCATTTCACTACGCATTTTTCATAAGTAAATATATAATAGGATGTACATTAAGATTGAGAGGTATATTCTATGATCAAGTTAAGTGTATTAGACCAATCACCTATTTCAGATGGTAGCACAGCAGCCCAAGCTTTTTCACATACAGTTACGCTTGCACAAGAAGTTGAAAAACTCGGATTCACACGTTTTTGGGTATCCGAACATCATAATTCCGTAAGCTTAGCTGGTTCAAGTCCAGAAATACTTATTTCTCATATTGCCGCAAAAACGGACCGTATTAGAGTCGGTTCAGGTGGTGTTATGTTACCGCATTATAGCCCATATAAAGTTGCTGAGAATTTCCGTGTTCTAGAAGCATTGTATCCGAACCGCATCGATCTCGGTGTTGGTAGAGCACCTGGTGGTATGCCAATAGCAACTCGCGCACTTCAAGAAGGGAAAATGGTCTCACTTGATCAATATCCAGAACAAATTGCAGACGTTGCAATGTACTTACATGATCAAGTACCAGAAAACCATCACTATGCAAACTTAAAAGCCACTCCAGTTATCCCAACGTCTCCTGAAATGTGGATGCTCGGTTCTAGCGGAGAGAGCGCTAAAATTGCTGCAAACAACGGAGCTTCTTTCGCATTTGCACAATTTATTAACGGCTTCGGAGGCCCTGAAGTTATGAGGGCTTACCAAGAACAATATGAGCCTTCATTTTTAGGAGATAAGCCTAATTCAATCGTTGCCATCTTTGTTATATGCGGAGAAACAAATGAAGAAGCGGAAAAAATTGCTTCTAGTTTAGATCTATCAATCTTATTATTAGAGCAAGGAAAACGAACTACTGGTACACCTTCTATTGAAACTGCTCAAAATTATTCATACAGTGCTTATGATTTATTCCGTATAAAAGAAAATCGTCAACGTATGATTGTTGGTGATCCGTCTTCTGTAAAAGAAAAAATAATAAACTTAAGCAAAGCATACAATACTGACGAATTTATGATTGTCACGATTACCCATCAATTTGAACATAAATTAAAGTCTTATCGCTTACTAGCAAATGCTTTTAATTTATAACTCTAAAAAGAGATGCATCACATGTGATGCATCTCTTTTTCTTACTACTTATTGTTTTTATTTCCTATATATTCAATAGCTTCTTTTAATAGCTCATCAAAGTTAATAGGATAATCATGATCTAAGTTAGGCACAACTTTATACTTATGTTCTATATTCTTATCTCTTAATAATCGTACAAATTGCTGCGTGGATTCGAAACAATCTTCATCTTGATCCCCGCATACTATATATCCTTTTATATGTTTATCCTGCAGCACTCTTAGCAACTCATCCCATTCTTCAATCTCGGGAAGCCACGGTGCTATAAAAACAAAACCATCCACATCTATATCTTTTTGCAAAATCGTATATAAAGCTACTCTTGCCCCTGCAGAAAAACCACCAATTACTACATTTTCTACTGTATGATTTTCTATAAAATTATTGTAATGCTCTTTTAATTCTTCTTTCCCTCTCTCTATATCATTCCAAACAAATCCATCTGAAAACTCAATTTGTGAAGACTGTGGTAAAGCTAACGTGTAATCTTGTGCCAAAACTGATTTCCAATATGGCTCTACTATTTGAATATTTTCTTGGTCACCATGTAATGTAAGTAGTAGATTCCCCTCTTTCTTGCTGTATATATATTTCACATCTGGTCTTTCCTTTTTATATGCTAATTCTTCTCTTTCTTTACATAATTGCACCATTGTATGAAATTCTTTAAATTTATGTAGTGATTTTAAATCTTCGTCGGAAATTAAATATTCATTTCCATACCAGAATCCCTTTTCTATAATGGCCTCCCTCATTAAATGTAATGCTTCTTTTTCAAGTCCTGATGCACTTGCGAGCGCATACTTAAAATTATATATTTGCGCCTCATTCCCTATTACACCTGTAGCGTTTTCCATTATATAATTGTACGCTTCAAAACTTCCTTTATTTGCATAACAACGTAACGTTTCATTTAATAATTGAATGTAAGTCATACTATTTTTCATGTACCAATTCCCCCGAAACTTTTTATAATATTTATTTTGCGAATCTTTATACCACTTTGTGAAGATTTTATATAACTCGCCCTAGCAATATCTTATTCTCCGAATGATACTTAATAGTTATCCTTCTCTGTCCAATACATTTAATATAAATATTAATAAACTGAAAACTCAATATTTTAACAAACAAAAAAAGACAACAATATATGTATTGTTGTTTTCATTACATCTACCCACTCTTTTGTTTTTTTCTATCTGGTTTACTTGAAACTAAATAATGTTTTTCTGAAATATATAAGTCTCTTTTTAAGCTACGATTTAAGTAAGGTCCTAATTTCATTCCACATATGAGGCGATCTTCGCTACCTTCAACAATTGGGAACATTTCTTTTTCTGTTACGTATTGATCTACTGCTTTTTGTACGACATCAATTTCTTTCACTAGGTTTAAATTTTCTGCTGTATGTTCAAATACCTCAAGCGTTTCCTTCGTTATGAGAAAAACATTTGTTGGAAATGCAGGTAAATATGGTTTTAACAAATCATAATTTACTGTATAATCATCATTTACTAATACTGTATAAACGATATTAGCATTCGTTTCTAAAAACTGAGCCATCGCTTGTTCTAATTCATCTTTCGTAATTTCCCGCTCTTCTTTTCCAGTTCTGAAAAAGCGAAACATCGCATCGCCTCCTTTTTACTATATTATAGCATAAAAGAAAACTGAAAAATCATAAAAAAACCCATTGAAATAATTTTTCAATGGGTTTCTATATATTTATCATTATTTTAAGAATGCACTTAGCATCCATACATGCTGTTCTAATGTTGTATGAATTGCTAACAGCATGTCAGCTGATGTTTCATCGCCAGCTTCACCCGAAACTTCCATACCTTCTTTTAATTCTTGAATAAGTGCAGAATAATCATTCACTAATGTTTGCACCATTTCTTCTGCAGATTCTTTGCTTGTCCCTTCGCTGACACTAGATGTTGCGAGATATTCTTTCATTGTCGCTAATGGTTTACCTTCTAAAGCTAAAATACGTTCTGCTAACTCATCAATATACGTTCCAGCCTCATTATAAAACTCTTCAAATTTCTCATGTAATGTAAAGAAGTGTGGCCCTGTCACATACCAGTGATAATTATGTAATTTAACATATAACACATTCCAGTTTGCTACCTGCTTGTTTAATACTTCAACAACATTTGTTTTCGTACTCATACAATCACTCCTCTTATCATTTTGTAATGTTTATCTTTTAATAACTTAATTACATTTTACCATACATTCCCTTTCCTTTCGAACAATTGGCTTATATGTAACAAAGTTTTAACACCTTTAATGCTTCCCTAATATCATTTAATTCATGTATTTTTTCAACCACTTCATACGTCTAATTGTCCAAGCTCATACATATGCATAATAGTACATCAAGCTCATCATAGTAGAAAGAGGGATAACATGGACAATCAACAATGGCAAGTAGCAAAGAAAGTAGCTGCTACTTATATCGGAACTGTCGTTGGAGCTGGATTTGCTACTGGACGAGAAATTGTTGAATTTTTCACAGTGAATGGATTATACGGGACAATTGGCATATGTGTAAGTGGATTTTTTTTTATTTGGCTTGGCACAAAGATGATGTTACTTTCATCACAAATCGGGGCATTTTCAGCGCAAGAATTTAACAAATATTTATTTGGGGATGTATTTGGGAATGTTGTAAACACATTATTATTACTCGTTTTATTCGGCGTAACGAGCGTTATGTTATCAGGGGCTGGTGCAGTATTTGAAGAGCAACTTCGCTTACCAAGACAACTCGGTATTCTCATTACAGTTATCGCTTGTCTCATTATAAGTAGCCGCGGGTTACAAGGTGTTTTTGAAGTAAATACACTTGTCGTACCTATTATGATGATTTTTATTATCGGACTTGCTATTACAACCTTTTTTCACGGTACACCTCCTATTAATAACACTATTCCTGCAGAGAGCTGGAATATGAAATGGATTACTAGCCCTATTACATATGTCGCCTTAAACCTTTCTCTCGCCCAAAGTGTTCTCGTCCCATTAGCCAGTGAAGTAAAGGATCGAAAAGCCATTTTTTGGGGTGGGATTTTAGGTGGTGCTGGACTTTCTTTAATTTTATTATGCAGCCATTTAGCAATCTTATCAGTCGATCAATTTTATCAATATAACATCCCAATGGCTGAAGTCATAAGAAGATTTAATGCAACTTTTCACTTCTTCTTCGTTCTCATTATTTTCGGTGAAGTTTTCACAACTTTAGTTGGTAATGTGTTCGGAATGACAAAACAGATGCAATCTATTACTGGGTGGAAAAATCACAATATTATTTTCTTCATTTTACTAATTAGTTATTGCTTTAGTTACATCGGTTACAGTGACTTACTTCACATTCTATATCCTATCATCGGATGGGTAAGTATTGTTATACTTCCAATCATTGCGTTTAAACAACTTCAAAAAACATAAAAAAGCATCCATGTTATTGGATGCTTTTTTATGTTCATTCACAATCATCACATACTTCCCAGTACGGTCCCATTTCTAATGCTAAATACGGCTTTAACTGCAACCGAATCATTCGACTAGGCATGCGTTCTAAAACAAATTGAATACCTTCTTCATCTTCGTCTAATTCAACTTTTGAAATCGTAATTTTTTGCATAGTCGTAATGGGAATTCCATCTTTATATAAAGTGATTTTCACCTCATCGTATTCATTAAAATACAATTCGACACTCATTTGATTTTTCAGTATTTCATCACCAATTTTAAATGTATCATTTTGTTCTTGGATTATATATTTCCATCCGCCTCTATCTTCTTTCGGAGCTGTTTGAAATAATGTCTCCAAATCCTCGTATAGCATAAGATAACCCCTCTCTTACTAAAAAACGATGAGTATTTTATATACCCTTTATCTCTATCACTATCCATAGCTATTGTACCATATATCACCGTTCTTATCGTATTCATTTGCTTCATACACACTTATAAAATAACTAATTCTATCTCCATTATTATGTATATTACCTCATTACTCCATACACTCTTACAAGTTCAAATAACGACAGACTTTAATCCATGCAAATATTGTCTACTCTCCGCTTTTATTAGCTCACAGCATTCACACTTTTACATATAGTAAGACTACCACAAATAAAAAAGGAGAGTGACTTATACCACTCCCCTTAAAAGAACTTCCCTATAGCTGCTAAAACTAATACGATTATTAAAATTGCAAATAATAATGAGACAATGAAACTAAAAATAGGTAACGCTTTCTTTTCATTCTTCTTAAATAGTAACTTTAAACTAAGAAAAATATTTACTGGTACAAGTATAAAATAAAAATATTTAACAATTTGCACCGAGCTATTCGAAAGTGTTTTTAATATAAACACTTCAATTAGAAAAACAATAAAAAATGAAATACTTAGCCAAAATGAGACGTAACTAAGCCAAGAATGTCTTTTTGTCCCCCAATACACTCCCATAATACTCTCCTTTTATTTGTATTCTATAGGTTAATAATTATACACAAAGCTAACAAACACCTCTATTTTTCGACAAATATTATGCAAAATACCATTTTAAACGTCATAAAGGAAGTTTACATCTCCATTTGATTTTACATAATAAAACAGACTACCCTCTAGTGTCATAATGCTACTAGGGGGAGTCTGTTCTCTATTAAACTTTAAATCTCTCAATTAATACTTGCAATTCTTCAGCCATTTGAGATAGCGTACCCGCCGCTGATCCAATTTCCTCCATCGAAGCTAGCTGTTCTTCAGCTGAAGCCGCAACATTTTGTGTGCTTGTCGCATTATTTTGTGCTGTCATTGCAATTTGTCCTACTGAAATAGATACTTCATTTGCCCCTTTTGACATTCCATTAGCCGTTTCAACCATCGTCTTAATTTGATTAGCTATTTCATTTGTAGATTGTAAAATTTCAGCAAAATTTTGCTTCGTTTCATTTGCAATAACAAGTCCAGATTGAACTTCTTCATTTACATGATTCATTGATTTGACTGTCTTACCCATATCGTCTTGTATTTCGCCTATTAATTTACTAATTTCACTGGAAGATATGCTAGACTGCTCTGCCAATTTACGTACTTCATCTGCAACAATTGCAAAACCTCTTCCATGTTCACCAGCTCTTGCCGCTTCAATTGCCGCATTTAAAGCTAGAAGATTTGTTTGATCTGCAATGTTTTGAATTACTTCCAATATATCACCAATTTGTTTTGATTTATTATTTAATAACTGTATAACAGCATCTGATTGTGAAACCGATTCTGCAATAGACTGCATCTGGTTTACTGTTCTTCCTACTAGTTTCCCACCATCTTCTGCTTTTTCACGAGTATGAGCAGAAGCGATATTAATAGATGATGAACTATTTGCTACATGCTGAATTCCTTCCGTTACATCAAACAGTAACATAGCACCATTTTCTACACTTGTTGTTTGCGTCGTTGCCCCACTTGATATTTCATCCATTGCTGTTGTAATTTGCTCAGTTGCTTCACTCGCTTGTCTTACACTTGCAGTTAGTTCTTCTGATGCTGCTGCAACATGTCCTGCCGAAGTGTTAATCCTTCCAATTAACGTCCGTAATGAATTTGTCATCTCGTTAAAACCTTTCGCAAGTTGACCAATTTCATCATTAGAATGAATTTCAATTGTTTGCGTTAAATCCCCTTCACTTATTTCTTTAGAAGTGATAACTAGTCTCTTTAAAGGCTTCGTAATTGAAAGTGTCACAAAATAAATAAGTACTCCACCTACTACTAACGAAATAAGCATAACAATTAACATATTATAAAATACAGGTTGAGCAGCTTCAATTACTTCAGTTGCGTACATCGTCCCACCAATTTTCCAACCTGTTTTTACGTTTGTAGCAAATACCATATTCTTTTCACTACCACCATAAGAATATGTAAAAGCACCATGATTATCTTCATAAATTTTCTTTGCCCAAGAATCAGCTGCTTTATCCCCTGATTTTTCTTGTGGATGAGCAATGATTTTTTGCTTTCCATCTAAAATGAAGGCATATCCTTTTTTACCAATATTGATTAACTTTGTTGTTTTTAATAAATTGTCTAAACTTAAATCTAGCGCAACAACCCCATTTTTATCTTCTGTTTGTTTTGCAATCGTTACGACAATATGTCCATTTCCTTTTGCCTTATATGGCTCGCTAACAACAATACCACCTTGTTTTGCCACTGCATCTTTATACCAAGGTCGTGTTGTTGGATCATAATCTGCTGCCATTTGTATATTTGGTTCCTGTACAAATTTCTTATCATTACCGGCAACATACACTTGTTCAACATCTATATTCAAATTGATATACTGAGATAATGTCTTTCTTAGCTCATCCTGATTATCCCCTTGATACATATTCCCTTGAATTACTCGTGCAAAGTTATTCACATCGTTAAATTTTGCTTCAATCATTTGATTGATTAAATTATCTAATATTTTTATATTATCGTTAGCACTACTCGTAATTTGTGATTCAAAATTCTTTTTAGCAGTTTGATAAGACATGCCCCCGATTATAGAAACGGCTGCAATTAAAATTACAAAGAATGAAATTAATAGCTTTTTTGCTACTTTCATATCACGAAACAAATTTAATAGTTTACCCATTATGAACCTCCTAATTTTCAAATTTAAAAGTTAAATTGAGTTAATTATAAATATTTCCCATTCCTTAATTATTATTTTCATAACCTATTATGGTGAATACTTTGTAAAGTTTAAACAATTAATTTCCCTTTGTCTATATATATGAATAATATTATTATAAAATTTACAAATAGAAAAAACCAAAGGGGCCCCTTTGGTTTTTACATTTTTTTATGTTGTTTAGAAATTTTCTTCCATTTATCACGCTCTGCTCTGGCAAGGATTGCATCTTGTTTCCTCATAAAATACGCCAGTTCTCTTTGTAATTTTTTATAGCTTTTCAAACGATCTATCGTAATAAGTCCGTTTTCAATTGCACTATACACCGCGCATCCTGGTTCATTCTCATGCTTACAATCACGGAAACGACATGTTGTCGCAAGTTCTTCAATATCAGAGAATGCTGTTTGAATCGCTTCGCTGCCTTCCCAAAGTTGCAATTCCCTCATGCCAGGCGTATCAATCACGAGAGCGCCACTAGGCAATTGGAATAATTCTCGATGCGTTGTCGTATGCCTCCCCCTACTATCCTCTTCACGTATATCTCCCGTTTTTGCTACATCAATTCCTATTAGAGCATTTAACAAAGTTGACTTTCCTACCCCTGATGATCCAACTAAAGCAATTGTTTTCCCTGAAGAAACGAATTGTTTCAACGAATCTATACCTGTATGCTCTAAACTATCAACAACGAAAATAGGAACACCAATTGCTATAGCTTCCGTTTCTACAATTTTCTCTTCCACATCATTACATATACTACTCTTTGTTAAAACAATAACTGGCATAGCGCCGCTTTCATACGCTAATAATAAATAACGTTCCATCCTTCTAACATTAAAATCATGATTAAGTGCATTCACTAAAAATAAATAATCTACATTTGCTGCTATAATCTGTTCTTCTGTTCTTGTTCCAGCCTCTTGTCTTGAGAAAGAGCTTCTTCGCTGGAAAATACGATGAATAATCGCTTTCTTTTCATCTTCTATTTTCTTTATATACACCCAATCACCAACTGCTGGATAATCGCCTTTCGTAATCGCTTCATGCCGAAACTTCCCAGACAGTTCTGCCATATATTCACCATCATTACAAATAATGCGATATATATGCTTATGCTCAAGTAAAATACGACCTACTTCATAATTTTTCTCTGTAACTTGTTCTTCAAAAAATGAATCCCAGCCAAAAGATTCTAAAATATTTTGATTCAAATAAATATCCTCCCTAGTGTGTACTAAGTGGAAGGATTGCGAATTACCTTATATAATATCGCCCTTTCCATCCACCTTTGTATTTGGTTGATTATTCATATAAGTTATTTTCGCCATAATACATCACCCCGTTCTTATTTTAATTATTCTCATTATATGGAATTCTCCTATAAAAAGCTACATTATTTTACGTAATTTTCAAATAACTTGTTTTTGAGCATTCTAATTTGTCCTCGATGACTAATTTCATCTTCTAGCACATGAAACCATAGATAGTGCTGGTTATATGCTACACCGTTAGACCACTTTCTTTCTGACATGAGCCACTCATCACCTTGTTCACTTAAATACTTCAGAGATTCTTCTCGAACACTTTGTAGAAGTTGTACATAATACTTTATTTCATGACCACGGATTGCTCTACCCGCTTCCCCTAAATACAGTGCATCTTCCCATATTTCTAATTCTTCTTTTGTAAAGTCACGATCTTGAAATGAAATAAGCTGATGAACTTTTTCAATAGCTGCTATATGCTTTAATAAGGCGCCAATTGAATTTCCGCTGCTTTGCATAATTAAATCTAATTGCTCAACTGATAAATTTTTTACTTCGCCTAATGTTACAGCTCTCGTATGCTCAAGCAGGCTTACTAATTCCCCTATTTTTTTTGTATAACCATCTACACTTCTTATTCGATAATCTATATTCATATCACGAACCCCTTTCTACATTCATATTATTGTAAAAATGATTCATATAATAGACTGAAATCTATCTAAATTTTCTGTTATAATTAATTTGAATACAAAATATACCCAAACAAACTTTCTCAATATGCTTATATGAAATATTAAAAGGAATCAATATAAAATAATCGAATCTTATTCACTAAAAGGAGTGGATTCGATGGAAATGTATCAATGGCTAACCGCTGTTCTCGTTGGTGGCATTACCGGCTTCGTTTCCCATCTAATCAATAACCAAGGTAAGTTATTGCTTCCACGCCGTTTGAAAACATTTTTTCATTTTGGATTTTTAACTGATATTTTTACTGGTAGCCTAGCCGCACTTCTTGGGCTCGTTTTATTCGATGTCACCGCAATAAAAGAAATTATAAAAGTATCCATTGTAACTGCTATTTCCGGTCAAACTTTTTTACTACATCAAGCTCTTGGTGGCGAACAGGCTAAAAATACGCAAATTGGGAAAGCTGATGAGAAGATTCAAGAAATTGACAAATTATTGCGACGTTAGTGTATACTTTCTTTTAAAATTATTGTTATAATGAGAAATAAATATTTTCTATTGCGTCGTTTGTCAGGAGAAAGGGTGTTTCGTATGACAAAAAAGAAAATAGAAGATTTCTTAACAAACTCCGAAAAAGAGGAACTGCTAGAAAACTATAAATGTTTACGAGAAGCCCGCACAAAAAGCGAAGCTAACTATTTTGGCGAAGCAGTAAACCATCTATTAAATAAAGCAAAACAACGAATTATAAAAGATGCAGGTATACATGATGAAAATGCTGCAACTGTTCAATCAAAGAGAAAAGCACTGTTTTAGCTACATTAGCTAAAACAGTGCTTTTTATTACAATACTTTTCACATTACTTTCACATCTATTTCACAATTATAAGTACTCCTATATGTTAAACTAAGTATATCCTTTTCCAAGGAACTATATGCCGATATATAAATCCCTATCTTTATAGGGATTTTTATTTTTTGATTCCTCATAACTTTGTTACAATACATTTCTTCTACTATTTCTATACTTTTAGTAACCACTTTAATTAAAAGCACATTCATGTATTCACACTCTTATTAATTCTGATTTGCGAAATATTTATACAAGCTTTATGATACAATTCCTGTTTCACTATTTTCAGTAAGTTTTTCACTTTTTCTAAACAAAAATAAAGCTCCTATATATAGTAACGCAGTAAAACTACCTATAAGTATAAAATTGTGAGATGTCGCAAATAACATTCCAGCTATTGCCGCACCAATCATTTGACCAATATACATAGAAGCATTTGCAAGCGCGGCTCCTGTTCCTCTTGCTACACTAGATATGTTTTGTAAGTGCCTCATCATTAATACAAACAAAATTCCCGTCCCAAAAAACAAAGCAAAGAACGATAACTCCACCAATACAATGTTCTTTACATGAGGAAGTAATACATATAGCACTGCTGTAAATATAATGCCACCATAGAAAGAAAGGTTATAACCAATTTTATTTACGATTCTAGGACCCAAAATATTACCAGTTAAATTTCCTAATCCTAATACGAGCATAGCTGTACCTACTTCATGAACTTGTAAGCCAAATTGAATGGAAAGCCATACACCAAAAAATGAAAATGCAGCAAAATTTCCGGTTTGAAAAACAAAGTATGCAAAATAAGAAAGTGAAACCTTTGAATCTGTAAGTAATTGTTTATAACGCTGTAAAATCGCTTTTTTATTTCCACCTATATGAACCGACTGTATTTCTGGTAATACAACATAAATAAGAATAACAAGTAGTGCTGATAATATACCAATGAAATAGAATGGGATTGTATAATGTATCGTTGCTAAATAAGCTCCCAGTGGCAGCCCTAAAATTTGAGAGATTGATAACCCTGCTGTTGCAACCCCAATTGCTTTCACAATTTGCTTTTTCTCTATAAGGAGCGGAATGGATGCCCACACTTGTGGAGATACAAAAGCTGCACTTACACCTGCTAAAAATCTGAATGTTAGCATCCATAAAAAACTCGGTGCAATTCCACAAAAAAACGTACTTATTGCAAAAAAACTCATACCTAGTACCATCACTTTTTTTCTGTTTAATCCATCTGATATAGGACCAGCGATAAGCGCAAATCCCGCATATCCTAAAGCATACGAACTCACCATCCATCCTGACAACTCAGTTGAAACATGATACACCTGTTGTAATGTCGGCAACAGTGGTGAAATTAAGAAAGTATCTGTACCGATCATAAACATTATCATAAAAAATACAGCTAGTACTCTGTTCATTTAGACCTTCTCCTTATATAAACAGAGGGTACTCTCCCTCTGTTTAACTAATCTTCTAAAATAGATTGGATTTCTTTCATGACTCTTTCATTCAATGCAACATCTACCGCTTTCACACTTTCTCTTACCTGCTCTGCCCGCTTTCCACCAGGTATAACAGTATCAATCCCTTCTTTATTTAATAACCATGCTAACGCTAAATGAGACACTTCAATATCATTTTCTTTAGCTAGCCCTTTTAACTTATTCACTTTCTTAAAATTACTCTTATATGTATTTTCTTCAAATAGATTTACATTTTGACGCCAATCGACTTCATTTAATTTAAAATCTTCTGTATATTTTCCGCCTAATATTCCAAAAGCAAGAGGCCCATATGGAATAAATGAAATACCCGCTTCTATACAATACGGCAACAGTTCTTCCTCAGCTGTACGTTCTAACATATTGTATGGAGATTGTACAACATCTATATGACCATGTTGATTCGCCTCTTTTAATTGTTCTATGTTTACGTTCGATATTCCAATTGAACGAATTTTCCCTTCTTCTTTTAAATGAGTAAGCTCCCCGATTGAATCTATGTAACTTGTTTCAGGATTTGTAAAGTGTAAATAATATAAATCAATATATTCAGTCTGTAATCTTCTTAAGCTATTTTCCACAGCATTCCTTAAATAACTTGGTTCATTGTTAATATAGGTTTCTCCATTTAACAACGGTTGAATTCCACCTTTTGTAGCAAGTATAAACTCATGACGTTTTCCCTTTAATACTTCTCCTACTAATTCCTCCGATCTACCGAAACCATATGAATCTGCTGTATCAAAAAATGTAATCCCTTGCTGAATAGCTTCTTCTACTAATCGCTTTCCTTCTTCTTCATTCACATCAGCATATAAATTATGTCCCCCTACTGCATTTGTACCTAAACCCAACTTTGAAATATTTAATCCTGCCTTTTGCAATTTTATATACTTCATTTTTTCTCCCCCCTATATTTCTATTGTTCGAATATATTCGAACAATAGAAATATACCACTTTATATGTTATAGTGCAAATATCTTAACTTATACAAGTAGGTGAAATATGCGTACACTCTATCATCCAAATCGAGAAGAAATTCAATTTTCTTCTGTCTTATATGCACTTAGCGATCAAATTCGTTTACAAATTGTAAATATGTTACTAGAGAAAAATGAACAATCTTGTGGTGCTTTAAACATCCCTGTTGCAAAATCAACTTTATCTCACCATTTCAAAGTTTTACGTGAGTCAGGTGTTATGTACACGCGCCTTGAAGGAACACAACGTTTCATTTCAATTCGTGAAGAAGATTTAAATGCTAGATTCCCAGGTTTATTACAAGTTGTATTACATGCGACAGAGCCATATTAAAAAAACATCTCATATTCATATGAGATGTTTTTTTAATATGGCTATTCTTTTAATAAATCTATTAATCCATTCCCTTCAGATGTACGTTCGTACCCTAAAGGTACAGTTCTTTTAATGAGTTGTGCATATATTTCCGGCTCCGATAACTTTCGACCGTATTCTTTCTCACACTGTTTAATGAGCAAGGCGAGCGCTCCAGCAACATGCGGCGTCGCCATGGAAGTTCCACTTAGCACAGCATATTTTCCTTCTGGATACGTAGATAATATTTCATCACCTGGCGCTACTAGATCAATTTCTTGATTTGAATTACTAAAACATGCAATCTTCCGCTCTAAATTAACGGCACCAACTTCAATTACCTCGGAGTACGCACCCGGAAAGTCTAGTTCCTCTGTTTCATCATCGCAATCTCCATTATTTCCAGCAGCACATACAACGAGAACATCCTGCTTTACCGCATTTTGAATTGCTTCATGTAATTCTGGAACATCTTGCGGACCACCAAGTGACATTGAAATAATTCTCACTTTCTCTTGATTCGGCCCTCTCCAATTTACAGCATAATGAATTGCCTCAATAATTTGCTCATAACTTCCAGAACCATCTCCCGCTAAAACTTTTAATACTAACATTTTAGCAAGTGGTGCAACTCCTAATACACCGACACCATTTTCAGTCGCGGCAATCGTTCCCGCAACATGAGTACCATGTCCGTTATTATCAAGATACACATTTGGATCAGCTTCATAATCTTTTGTGAAATTTCTTCCGCCGATAATACGATCTTTTAAATCTATATGATTAGTATCACACCCTGTATCTAATACGGCAACGACTACATCTTGCCCCTTCATACTCTTTTCCCATACTTGCGGAGCGTGAATCAGTTGTACACCTGGTGGAATTTCATTTACTTGTTCTAACACCTTATTTACGGTAAACGGAATCAATTGTATACCTTTTTGTTTATTCACTGTACTACTCATCGTAATCCCTCCTGAAAATGTATTATTTTCATTTCAGACCACTTTTGAATACGTGTAAATGTAACATTCGTTTTATTCTTTTTGTTTTCCTTCTTTTCAAATATTTCTCAACATCATTTACTACCTCTATAATACTTCTTTATTTTCCCTATGATTTGTAGGAAGTAACAACCCGAGTCGTTCAACTAATAACCAAAATAAGAGGACCAATTAATGGTCCTCTTACAGTCTTTTAAAAGAATGATATGTATTTGAAAAATAATATAAATTAAGACTAAACCTCACTCTTGTTTAAAAACTTTTCTATTTCTTTTACTAAATATTCCGCTCCCTCTATACCAACTGTAATATTTCCATTTGCTAATGTAATATTCTGCCCTGAAACATCACCTGTGATTTGGCAAGCATTGTAAGGTTGATATTTTTGTAAAATGATTTTATCTGCTTCTACAAAAATTTCAAGCGGTGATTTGATTTGTATTCCCAATACATCGCGTAATTCTTTAGGGATAACAATTCGTCCTAATTCGTCTACTTTTCGAATAACTCCTGTTGCTTTCATATTTCTCCCCCCTTACTCTCTATTAATTTTTTCACCTCGCTTTTTCCATTTTATCACTTTTTGACAATACTTGCCTCTTTTTAGAAAATTTTGTACTCGAGTTAAAAAAACACATTTAATGCATACGTAATCTCTCTTTCAATTGTTTTACATAACGGGATCTTATAAGTAAGAAGTATACAACTTGAATAACTATGAAAATACTTAATACAACTGTATTTTCTTTAAACAATGAGTACTCAAACATTTGCCCTAACGCCGTTAAGGCTACTGCTCCATGTAATGTTGCAACACCAATTGGAACGAAGAATAAAAGCGCCAATCGAATTGTAACTACCTTCGATAATTCCCTACTTGTCAATCCAACTTTACGAATCATTTCGAACAAACGAACATCATCCTCCAAATCGGAGAATAAACGGAAGTAAAGGAAACTTCCTGCGCAAACGAAAAATACTATACCAATAAAGAAACCTACAAATAAAATCGGTCCTGCAATTTGTAAACTTTGGTTTTGCTCGTACTCTTCCGCACTAAACGTTGAATATTCTTGATACGGTTTAATTTGATGCGTAAGCTCTTTACCAATTTCAATCTCATCTTTCGTTCTTTCAGTTTTATACATATAATCTTTTGTCTCTATAAACCCATCTTGTAATGAATCATATTGACTATTAGAGATTACATAAACATTTCCTCTTAATATTTTCCCCAATGAAGATGCAGTAACTTTTTTCACTTTTAAATTTTCATTCATATTAGGTAAAGTAATTTCTTTTCTTTCTTTCATCGTTGGCCCTGGTATATTAGCTGACAAAAATACAACTTCTTTATTTGCTACAGTATTAAATGGTTCTTCTGTTAACTTTGCATATTTCTTATAGTCTGATTCTTTTATAAAAATGGCGCTTCTTAACGACTGTTCCTCCGTTTTCTTTGTCGAAATATTAGTTTTTGAAGCTGCTATACTATGTTTCTTTAATCCTTTGTCAATCATTTGTATATGCTGTGATTCGTTACTATTCCCTTGCTTAGAATGGTAATGAAACGAAATCGGTCTCTCCATTATCCCTTTCGTCATGGATGCGAAGCCAACTAATGTCCCTATTGCGGAAAATGCTACAGTAGAAATAATGGTTACAATAAAGAACATTCTTGCGTTATCTCTCATGCGATACGCTAAATCTGATAACGTAATAATATTAGTCTGTGTCCAATAGAAACGTTTACTTTTTTTACATAATCGAATAATAAAGACACTCAGCTGCTTGTACAACAAATACGTCCCAATAATAACTACCGTTGTAACAGGAATCATCATAATAAATACCATTGCTCCATGTGATAGAAGAGCTCCTACATAGCCAGCACTAAGCAATACTACTGCTAATATGGAAGAAATGATTGATGCTTTCGGTTCAGGTTTCGCCTCTGCCGATCCTCTAAACAACTTCATAATCTTATTTTTACGAATCATTCCTGCACTAAACAATGATATGATCATAAATAAAATAAAAAACATAATACTCGTTACAACAATTGCTTTCATCGGTATGTAATAGGATAAGGAGATATCTAGTTTCAATATCATCGGAGCGACAAATAGTAATACCCCTGAAAATAACATACCTGAAAGAATACCAAAAATAATTGCCCCTATTCCAATCATAATATTTTCAAAAAAGATTAGACGCTTTAATTGATATTTCGTCATACCTAACATCATTAAAATCCCTAGTTCACGCTTTCTCGTTTTTAAAAACATTCCCATCGAATATAAAATAAAGAAGAATGTAAATAAGTAAATAATAGACTGTGCAAAAGACATACTTACGAATACGTACTGACCTAATTCTCCTGCACTTAATGCCGGATGAAACGCAAAAAATGAATACACAAAAAAGGCCATAATTGCAAATGCACTACTCAAAAAATAGGCTGAGTATGTCCGTCTATTTCGGGTTACATTCCGATATGCTAGTTCTCTAATGTTCATATTACTTCTCCGCCCTTCTACTATCTATGTTTTTATATTAGTAAAGTGCGGAAATACCTTCCATCGATTCAAATGACAAAAACCTTACATTTTTGAAAGGTTTAAAAAAATTGCTTATACGTAGTACTTTATTTATAATGACTACATTCATATTCATACACACATCCTATTGTATATTCGTTAATTTTGCGAAATAATAAAGGATAGAAGTATGTACCATTATACATATAAACTTAATTACCGCTTTAATATGAATAGGAGGAAACATAATGACATTACAAGAACAGATTATGAAAGCATTACATGTTCAGCCTGTAATTGATCCAAAAGTTGAAATTCGTAAACGAGTTGATTTCTTAAAGGATTATGTAAAAAAAACAGGTGCAAAAGGATTTGTACTTGGTATTAGCGGCGGACAAGACTCTACATTAGCAGGACGCTTAGCACAACTTGCAGTTGAAGAAATTCGTAACGAAGGTGGTAATGCAACGTTTATCGCCGTGCGTCTTCCTTATAAAGTACAAAAAGATGAAGATGATGCACAATTAGCATTACAATTCATTCAAGCAGATCAATCTGTTGCATTTGATATTGCTTCAACTGTTGATGCTTTTTCAAATCAATATGAAAACTTATTGGGTGAATCATTAACAGATTTCAATAAAGGTAACGTGAAAGCACGTATCCGTATGGTTACTCAATATGCAATTGGTGGACAAAAAGGGCTACTTGTTATCGGAACAGATCACGCTGCAGAAGCTGTAACAGGGTTCTTTACAAAATTCGGAGATGGTGGTGCAGATTTATTACCATTAACGGGATTAACGAAGCGCCAAGGACGTGCATTATTACAAGAGTTAGGCGCAGACGAGCGACTGTACTTAAAAATGCCAACAGCTGATTTATTAGATGAAAAACCAGGTCAAGCTGATGAAACAGAGTTAGGTATTACTTATGATCAATTAGATGATTATTTAGAAGGTAAAGCAGTTCCAGCTGACGTTGCAGAGAAAATTGAAAAACGTTACACAGTGAGTGAGCATAAAAGACAAGTACCAGCGTCAATGTTTGATGATTGGTGGAAATAAATTAAACATAAAAAAGAAGCTAATCTTCATTTAGCTTCTTTTTTATATGTTAACGATATACCCCTACTCTTTTCTCCAATAAATCTTGCAGGCAATCTTCATGTTGTTTACAAAATAACGGTGGCATGTCGTCTAACGGGAAAAACTTCAAATCCAACGTTTCATCACCATCTACTTTTTTGTCACCTCCAACTATTGAGAATGAAAAGAACATCACAATTGACTGGGCCTTGTCTCCATTTGGATATGATTGAAAATATTTTGTATACACTCCAATAAGCTCATTTATTTCTACATCATACCCGGTTTCTTCTTTTATTTCTCGGATTGCAGTTTCCGCAGCTGATTCTCCTATCTCCATTGCACCACCT
Source organism: Bacillus sp. 007/AIA-02/001 (assembly GCF_004634455.1). Lineage (NCBI taxonomy): Bacteria > Bacillati > Bacillota > Bacilli > Caryophanales > Bacillaceae > Bacillus > Bacillus sp. 007/AIA-02/001. The sequence continues at coordinate 407,434 of NZ_SEIY01000002.1, read as the reverse complement.
GGAAATCCCCAAGCGTTAAAGTCTCCTCTTTTTTGCAGTAATACTTCTCCTTCTTTATTAAATACACAACCACCGGCAAAGTTTAAGAAAACATAATCATGTCCTACTTTTTCACGTAATTCTTTTATATAATTGGCCATTCTCTTTCCCCTTTTCATACCTCTTCTATCGCTATTTCTTATCTTTTTCAAGCAATTCAATGATTCGATCTAGCTTCTGGTTCATATCAATCACGTGGTGTTTCTTTGCAGCACTGCTTTGTAATACTCTTCTAATAAACAAAGTAAATGATATGAAAAACAAAACGATAAGTCCGATTACTAAACAAGTATATATCAATGTAAAAATATTACTTTCGAACAAGTTCATTCAGCATTCACATCCTTATCCATTTATTCTATCACACAATTCTTAATATTCAAAAGCAATCAATTAATAAAAAAAGCACCTTTTACAGATGCTTTTTCCCATTGCTTAATACGTAAATGTAATTGTCGCTAATGAATAACCCGCCAATGCACTGTAAGGCGCTACTTGATAAGACACACGCTTTGCACCTTTTGGCCAATTTATTTCATTTAATACTTTCTTTATATCTTGCATCGTTCCATCCATGGACTGCTTATATCGCACTTCTACTTTTTCTGGCTTGGCTGCAAACTGTTGCTGCAACTTTTTCTTAAATTCATTATAATTTTCTGCTCCGTATTCTGCAGATAAGTATTGTAAATTTGTTTCTTTTAACATCTGCTCATATACGACAGTTTTTGAGCTACCAGCTTTTATTTTATTTGTTAATTCACCAAAATAACTTGTAGTTGCCGCTGGATATTTGCTACGATCCCATTCATGATCTTTACTTAACTGTTCGTCAGACATATTAAAATATGAGTAAGTTACACGCCCTGCTTTATCTGGTACTGGATCATCAAATGTAGTATCTAGGTGATACCATTTGTTTTCAATGTTCACTAAATTCCACGCGTGAGCTTGTCCATTTCCTGTGCCTGTTACAATATGATTTTGAATACCTGCCTCTTTTAACAACTCATACGTTAATAATGTATATCCTTGGCAAACGGCAGAACGATTCGCTAATGCTTCATATGCTGTATACGCTTGATAAGACGTATCATAAGACACATGCTTAACAACGTAATCGTGAATAGCTTTTACTTTCTCATGCTCATCCATCCCTGGTTTTACAATTGATCCAACAATTGATTTCGCCTGAGCTTTTACATATTGAGTTTGTTCTTTTGATTCACGGTATTTTACTTGCAGTGTAAACGTATAGTCCCCTGGCATTCCTTTAATGGAATATCTAGTAGACGCTACATTATATTTTACATACTCATCAGCATCTACAATTTTATTAAACTCACCATACAATTGATCCATAATATTTCTAGCATTTCTATCTTTTGTTTTATATGTGATTGTAATATTTTCTTCTCGATTATCAATCTGTTTTTTTAATTCTTTTCTGAAATCATCTAATAACTTTACATCTGATTGTGCTGTCACTGTAGTCGGATTTGTAGCTGCATAAGATACAGATGACGCTTGTAAGCCTCCCATTACTATAGTTGAACAAAGTGCGGCAGCTGTCACATACTTACTTGTCTTTCCCATCTTGTCACTCCTTATATTCTATAACTATACGAAAAAGTATCGTATAGTTTCAGAGTATACAATACTTTTTCGTATAGGTCATATGAGATTATGCATATTAACTAATTCACATAAAAAGGTTGTTCTTTTTAAAAGAACAACCTTTTTTCATTAGCATGTTTGTAATACGCAGCATGTATTTTCAAAACGTTGATTTTTCAAATCTTCATTACTAATACAGAAATATAGCATCCCTAGTTCTCCCCAAACCATATTACAATTTTTATGATCTGAATCAATTTGGAATAAAAGAGTCATTTGCTGCGGGTCTACTCCCATATATTCTCCCGTCTCATATAACACTTCTTCTTGTACAGAGAATGGCTCACCAAACATTTGATGGTTATCGTAGTTATCCGGAATTAGCTCTTCAAGTAATTGCAAGAAACGATCTGAATCAGTCTCATCTTCAATGAAAAGTTCTGGTAATTTGTATGTCAGTTCAAAAGTAATTGCACACTGGTTATATTTCGCTTGTACTTCATTTCCTCTTCGTAATTGCTCTACAGGAACATCATAATAAAGTACACCCCCAGCCTCTGTTAGCTTCACATTTTCTTCAAAATAATTTTCAATGCAAAAGAAATACAGCATCCCCGCCTTAGGAAGATTGTGATCCATACCAACGTTTTGTAAATCACTTAAGTTAAATTGCGCGATAAATTGTAGTGGATTTCCTTTATGCTTTGGATATTCAAATAAAGCTGGTAAATCAGGAACTCCTCCCATTTTCGAACTACCTATCGCAACAGTTTCCTGCTGCTTTGGCACAACTTTTATACAAGGAAATACAGTATTAATAAGTTCCTCTTTCAAGTGTGTTAGTTCATATTTATCAATTAATACTTCAATTTTTTTATTCATAAATTCTCCTTACATTTACATACTTATTTATATCATAGTACAAAGATTATACTTCATTCTTTACAAAATCAACAAGCCTCCAAAAAACGGGCTTATCCTTCGTACGCGAACAAGTTTAAAAAAGCATACTATACATTGTTCCTACAAACACGATAGTTCTTTAGTTCTTCCAGTACATTTTCCCCTCGTTCATTTTTATTTTTAATATAAGGAGGAATTCCACATGGGTTACGGATATAGTTGCGGCGGTTACGGTTACGGCGGTAGCTGTGGTGGTTGTGGTTACGGAGGTTTCGCTTTATTAATCGTTTTATTCATCCTTCTAATCATCATCGGAGCTAGCTGTTGGGGCGGCTTTGTAGGCTGCTAGTAAACTTAAAAACCATTGTAAAAAAGCACGTACAATACGTGCTTTTTTGCCATTTCCAAATCTTTTATTTGAAAGGAAGTATGTTTAATGAAGATTGATGGTGTTTTTGAAGGAGGCGGTGTGCGCGGTATTGCGCATGTTGGGGCAATTTGCGCGTTAGCCGAAAAAGGTTATGAATGGGAACGTGTAGCTGGAACATCAGCTGGTGCAATTATCGCGGCACTTTTAGCTGCAGGATATTCTTGTTCAGAGCTAAAAACCATTATAACTGATATCGATTATAACAAATTTACGAAGAAAACCTTTATTGACAAAATCCCCTTTATCGGAAAAGGACTAAGTGCATGGACTACTCTAGGTATATACTCTAATGTATTTATAGAAGAATGGATTGAAGAATTACTTCGAAAAAAAGGTGTTTATTTATTTACTGATTTACCGGATCTAAACAAACTCAAAATCATCGCTTCTGATATTAGTAATGGTAAAATGGTTGTCTTTCCTGACGACTTACCAAACTATGGATTTTTAAATTATCGCTTCTCTATCGCTAAAGCGGTAAGAATGAGTAGTACAATCCCCTTCTTCTTTGAACCCGTAAAATGGAGAACTCCAAAATGGAAGCAGCCTTGTTATATGGTTGACGGAGGAATTCTAAGTAATTATCCAATTTGGATCTTCGATTCACCTACCGCTCCTCGCTGGCCGACTTTCGGATTTCATTTTGTAAAAGATGAGATTCAAGCTGACCCTGCTCACTATAACGAGCCTATTTCTATGTTCAAAGGACTATTTAAAACAATGATGCAAGCTCATGATTTACGTCATTTAGATAGGGAATCAAAAGCAAGAACAATTACAATTCCAACAGGAACGATTACAAGTACTAATTTTGAACTGACGAAGGAAGAAAAAGACTGGCTTTACAATTCTGGTTATAACTCTGCTAATAAATTTTTACAAGCTTGGAACTTTAGGCAATATATTGATGAGTATAGAAAAGGAAATCAAGACCGAAAGACAAATCGATTTTTTCGTCAACTTGACTCATAATATTATTACTTTGCGTATAAATACGAGAACGTTTAACAACTTAATAGTAAATAAGCCTAGTAAATTCTTATATTACTAGACTTATTTACTTCCTATATAATCTCATACATTGTTTAAGGATACGTTAAGCCTTCGGCTTCTTCTGCAGTTATAACTATGTAACGATTTCCCGTTCTTAATCCTAACAGTTCTGCTTTTTCAATCGCCTCTTGCTTCGTCTCCGCATAAGCAGCTAAATATTTTTCTCCATTGATCATTTGGCAAATTACATATTGTTTCATTACTTTCTCCTCTTACTTTTTCATTAGTTGTGCAAGTTTTTTTATACCTATTTCAATTTCTTCTAACGTTGCGTATGAATACGATAGGCGCAAAAATTGATTTGCACTTCTATCATATAAAGTACCTGGGTTTAATAAAACCTTTTCTTGCAGAGCTTTATCAAATAAACTGCGATATGAAATGGGTACTTTTATATGTACCCATATATAAAACCCGCCTGTTGGTTCATGCCAAGTTGCTATTTCACGAAGATATTTATCTAACATTAGTAACATAAAATCTCTTCGTTTTTTCAATTCACTTCTTACAAATCGCAAATGCTCATCATATAGACCATTTGTAAACCACTCTGCTGCAATTTGCTGGGATATAGTGCTTGAACCATAATCTGTTTGCATCTTTATGTCTGACAATCTTTGAATTACTGGCTCGGGTCCAACAATCCATCCAATTCTTAAACCTGGACTAATTACTTTGGACATGCTTCCAATATGTAGTACGATTCCATTTTTATCATAGGCTTTTAAAGGTTTCGAACTAGGTGCATCAAACCATAAGTCTTGATACACTGCGTCCTCTATAATAGGTAATCCAATTTCATTACATATTTCCATCACTTCTATTCGTTTCTTCGCATTCATACTAAAGTTCGTTGGATTATGAAAAGACGGGATTGTATATAAAATAGAGGCATTAAATTGCTTCTTATATTTCTTAATATATGATGTATGTAACCCGCTTTCATCCATTGGGATTCCAATTAAACGTACTCCTGCTGATTGAAAAACATTAAGCGAATATAAATAGGATGGTTTCTCTAATAAGATTGATGCCCCTTTCGAAAGAAGCCCCATAGAAATAAGTTGCAGCGCTTGAATTGCTCCTGAAACAATTAATATAGAGTCAGGAGATACATATACGCCATGCTCCTTTAAGTATTCGGAAATCTTTTCCCTTAAATAAAGATTTCCTTTCGGCTCTTCATACCCAAGCGTCACATTTGACTTTAAAAGGTTATTCATAATTTCTTTCATCTTTTTCTCAGGTAAGAGACTCGGCGCGAGCTCACCTGTTCCTAACCGAATTACATGTGGGTAAAATTCAGCTTGATTAATCTCTTGAATAGCTGGGAGATTCGGATAATGAAGTCCTGTTTCTACATAAGACTGCCAATTAGGCGGGGGTGCGTAAGTTGAAACATTCTCATTATTATTTACAACAATTGTTCCTTTCCTGCCATTCCCTTCAATATATCCCTTCGCAACTAGTTCATCGAAAGCCATTACAATTGTGCTTCGATTCACACCAAATGTATGGGCCAAATCTCTTTGTGAAGGTAATTTCGTTCCAACGGTCCATTCTCCATTAACGATCCTTTCTTTTATATACGTTTCTATTTGTTTATACAGCGGCGTCGCTAGAGACATATCCGGTTTCCAAACGAATCTTTCCATCATATCACCTTATATTCTTTTTGGTTGGTAACCTCCCCAACCATATGGATGGATACAAATTTTCATTTCTTCTATACAATATACACTATCATAATGAATTAAAATAGGAGGTAATATGATGAGTGAAGTAATTATTCATGGTATCATTCTTGCATTTGGACTTATCATTCCATTAGGTGTACAAAATGTTTTTGTCTTTAACCAAGGTGCGAGCCAACCAAACATTTGGAGGACAGCCCCTGTAGTATTAACTGCCTCTATATGTGATACGTTACTCATATTGATTGCAGTGCAAGGTGTCTCCCTTGTACTCCTTACTTTTTCTTGGCTAACTAACTCATTATATATAATTGGATTTTTCTTTCTCCTATACATGGGCTTTGTTATTTGGAGAAGTAGCCCTTCCAACGATGTAACACAAGAAAAAAGTATGCCCTTAAAAAAGCAAATCCTTTTCGCAGCATCAGTTTCGTTATTAAATCCACATGCTATTTTAGACACAATCGGTGTAATTGGAACAAATTCTATTCAATACATAGGAAGTGAAAAGTGGGCTTTCACACTTGCAACTATTATCGTTTCTTGGATTTGGTTTATAAGCTTAGCTTTAGCGGGGAAATTTCTAAAAAGACTAGACTCAACCGGAAAGACAATTTTATTATTAAATAAATTTTCTGGTCTCATCATATGGGGTGTCGCACTTTATATGTTAAAACAAGTTATTTATTCTTAATGAACGAAAGAGAATTGCATGTTACTCAAAACATCATGCAATTCTCTTACAAATTATGAAGTAGGTTCCGGTTTCTGTTTTACCGCCTTTGCATCCTTTGCTGGTTTAATCCAAATGATTGCTATGACAGCACCAATGGCAGCGAAAATACTAGTCAAATAAAACACTTCATGGTCCGCCCCTTTCATGAAAAAAGAATATAAAGGTGGTCCAGCTGCTACACCGATAAATCGCATTGAACTGTAAAATGACGTAACTGTTCCCCTTTGCTCCTTTTCAATTCCTTGTGTAATGAGGGCATCTAAACATGGGAGTGCCATACCAATCCCTATCCCCATAATAACGAGACAAAGAAGTAGTAAATAAATCCCTTTTATAAATAAAGGAATGATGACTGATGCAGCTGCCATTAAAAAGCCAATATAGATACACTTCTTCATAACATTTTGATTATCTCCAATTTTTTTACCGGCCATATATGAACTAAGTGACAGTACAAGTAACGGGATAGCAAGCACACACCCTTTCCATATACCATGAATGTCATACTTTGATTCCAGTATAGTCGACAAATAAAAGAGAATTCCGAATAAAATAAGCATAATAATTGCACCTAATGCAAAAATGGCAATTAACCATCTTCCTTTTTCTCGAAACGTAGACAGAATAGATTTTATAAACTCTTTAAGTGGTGGTACTTCTCCTTCTTGTTTCTTTGCCTTTACTAGAACAAGTAATAAAACAATTGATACTACGCATAAAATTGGAATCGCCCAAAATGGTAAGAACCATACAACGGCAGCAAGAGCAGACCCTAAAATAGGGCTCAGCACTTTCCCAAATGTATTGGATGTTTCTATGATTCCTAAACCTGTACTAACTTGTTTTTCGTCTTTGTATAAATCACCAACACACGGTATAACAACTGGCATTGCACCAGCAGCACCAATACCTTGAATCGCTCTACCAATCAATATCCAATTGTAGGGATTATCAACTTTCCAAGATACCCAACCAGTTATCGCTCCTCCTATAGCTGCAATCAGCAAACTCGGAACCATTACCATCTTTCGTCCCCATCTATCTGATAAATAACCAGCAATCGGTATAAGTAGAATGGCTACGATAGAGTAAATTGTAATAATCATGGATACTTGAAACGATGAAATATGTAATTTCTTTTCAATAGTCGGCAGAATTGGGATGAGCATTGAATTCCCTAATGTCATAACAAGTGGAACTGATGCAAGCGCAATTAAACAACAGTTTTCTTTTTTTAACATGTTGGCTTCGAAACCTTTCATCATATATTTCTTACCATATAATAGCCCCGCTGGAACGTAACTTTTCATTCCACCAGGGCTATTACATCTTTACTACTTCCCATTCACAACAAAAGAAATTGGGGAAATTATAGTATTATTCCTATTCTTTGAATCCAGTTCACAATATATCCATACCAATTAATTGAAAAAAAAAGAAAGGAAGAATCCTTCCTTTCTCCTATAACCTTCTACAATTAGCGAGTATATCCGCCACCAAGTTGTTGTTCTGCCATCGCTACAAGGCGTTTTGTAATTTCACCGCCTACAGAACCGTTTGCACGTGAAGAAGTATCAGCGCCAAGTTGTACACCAAACTCTTGTGCAATTTCATATTTCATTTGATCTAAAGCTGCTTGTGCTCCATGTGATGCTAATTGATTAGAATTACGATTTCTAGCCATTACCAATCACCTCCTTATTTATATATAAATTGTGTTAAATTCAAATTAAAATACATGGAAATTTTTGGTTATTTTTTACCATAAAAAAAAGAGCCTCTAAAACGAGACTCTCACATCATTTCACATTACGAAGTTACTACTTCTAATTTTCTATTTATTAATACTTTCATTTCTTCTTTTAATATCTCTTTTGCATTATGTCCAAACCATTCTAAGGAAGCAAAAAGATCTGTACCTCTCACTTCCTGAATAATCTCATCATAATTTACAATACCTTCAAATAACGGAACCATACCAATACGACTTCCTGCTGCAGCATATACATTATTAGGTTCAAACACATGCAAATAATCCGCTGAAGATATATTCTTAAAATGGTAATGTAGTGTCCACGGCTTTAATCGATGGAAACTGTCTATTGGATCTGCGCCAGACTCCCATATATGAAGAAAATCAAGATTTATTTTTAAATTCGGATGATTTACTTCTTCTAATAGTTCTATAGTAGAAGGCAATGTGTCTGTTAGTGTATTGGGATGTGTTTCTAACAGCACATACATATTGTGCTGAGCAAACACATCACAAATCTTACGTATTCGCTTTACATACTCTTTTCTCTCTTGTTCCGAGAAGTCCTTGCTCCCTTTTTGCCCAGCAAACGTGCGAATTTTATTCGTATTAAACCAATTAGCTAGTACTACAAGTTGTTCACTTTTCTCTATCGTTTTTTCAAAATCTGCTGATAATGATATATCTAAGTAATCACTTATCATCGTAATTTCTAAGTTTTTATCCTTTAGAAAAGTCAATTCTCGTTCTGTCGTTTCGCGTTCTTGTATATACAAATTTTGTGCATGAGTCCCCCACAATTCAATTCCTTCAAAACCGTTTTCATATGCAAATTGAACAATATCAGTAAATGAAATTAATTGATGACGAAATGAAATGGTACATAGCGAATATTTCATAGCATTAAACTCCCCTATCTTAAATTCAGTTAGCTTATTAAAAAGTTGCGACAGACTGATTTGTTTTCATACCTTTCCATGATAGAAACTGTCTCTCTAATTCCTTCTTAATTTGCAGTTCAATTGCATTCATTTCATCCAGTTTTTCAATAATCGATACTAGCATACCTTTATTATTCGTCATTGCCATTTTAATTGCACGATACTGTACATTTGTAAATCCTTGTACAATATCCTCTACCCGATCACACCAATAATCAAATTCTTGCTCCGAATATTGCAACGTTTCACGGAAGTATGCAAAGGCATGCTCATAACTATATTTACGAATTGCAAGTACTGGTATTTGTTTTACTGCTGCTACAAGACCAGAAAGCGCATATCCTTCTTCCTCATTTGCCATTTTTACAATTAAATTTTTCAGTTCCATAGTCAGTTCATTGTCGTTCTTTTTGAATGTTTCTGTGAAATAACTAGCTACTGTTTCTTGCGTTGGCTCCCCAATTCCTTCTATATCAATGAAATAACCTCCACCAAATGGGTTATCTTGAATAGAGTGAAGTACTTTTTCTCTTTCCATATTTCCTTCCCAACGAAAATCAGGATCTAGCATGAACCACTCTTCTTCTTTCACTGTTTTTGATATCATTAAATAATGTGGAAACGGTTTTTGATGAAATTTATTTTCCCTCTCTGGTAATAGAGACATATCAACCATTACAATGACATAACGATTTTCCGGCTTGTTTTCTACTAATTCTAAAAACGTTTCTACATTGCTATCTTTATCTTTTGCATGATCATACCATTCGTTTACTTTAATACCGTACAATTTTTCAAACCAAAGTAAATAATGATCATGGTTAATGTTTTCAGAGTGATATGAAATAATTCCGCCTTCTGTTATATCAAAATCTCCATCCCATAGTCCAAAATAAAATGGACGAAAATCAATGTCGCTACGCCTTTTTATAATTTCACAAAAACAACTCACTAAACAGTGCACTTTTATTGAAGTCATACTCTCATCCACTTTCCTAAAGGTTAGTTATTCACATTTACTTCTTGTAACTCCTCCATAAAATCAAGCAAAGATCCTACAGTAAGAAATGCCTTTGGATCTACCTCATCCTCTGGAACGCATAGCTTTATATCCATTTCTATGTATACAATAAGCTGTAACATCATTACCGAATCTATATATAAATCTTGATTTAAGCGCATCGTTTCTTCTAAATGCTTTACATTTTTCAGTTCCATTTTTTCTATCATAATTTTTAACACGGCATTCTTTAACGCTTCCCGTCTCATGTTGTAACCTCTCCCATCTCTAGTAACTTTCTACTTACTTTTCCAGTTTTATTTTTAGGAATTTCATTTACACTTTCAATTTCATGGGGAACTTTATAAGAAGGTAAGTGCTGAATACACCATTCTCTTATTTGTACTGGATCAACATGAGAGATCACTTTCGCTTTAACTATTTCGCCCATGACAGGATGTTTCCCTCGATATACAATTGCCTCTTGAACACCTTCCAATCGAAGCATCGTTTCTTCTACCTCTATAGGAAAGACTTTTAATCCCGAAACATTAATTACATCGTCCATACGCCCCATAAAATGAATGCCACGCTCAGATTTATACCCTAAATCTTTCGTGAAGATTTCCTTATCATTCATTTTCACGACGATTTCTTCCGGTGCATTTTCATCTGAACCTATGCTTATACTCGCATGAGGTAGAGGGTTTCCTAAATCTAAATGGCTCTTCATATCATGACATATACTAATACAACCTGCTTCAGAACAACCGTATTGCTGCATCATATATGTTGTCATTTCTTTTAGTTTATAAAATAGTGCTTCTGGCAAGGGCGATCCTGATGTCATAATTTTATGAAACTGGAACGTTCCTAATGGAAAACTCCCCATAATGTGTAACATAAGTGGTACTGCATATATAATATGTTTCTCTGTATTGCGAACTATATTTAATGCGAATTTAGGATTTTTATTCGTAATGATTACAGGCTGGCTCCCCCTCTTAATTGCTGATAAAGTACCACATATTAGTCCGTATGAATGTGAAACAGGAGCCATAACGATTGGCACTTCATCTACTTCACAGTTTAAAGCTTCATTATAAGCGGTAATTTCCGTATCAACTTCCGTCCATGCTCTACGAATTAGTTTCGGTTCCCCTGTAGTTCCAGAACTATATTGCAATAAAGAAGGCTCTTCTAGTAAAAAGTTCCCTACTTCTAATTTTGTAAAATCGCCATATTCTCCATATAAAATTCCTACACAATTTGCACGCTTTGCCATTTCAATAGCTGTTTCTTTTGGTGTATCTTCATGTATAAGTAATACTGATGATTTCTTTTCTTTTAAGAAAAACACAATCGTAATAATATCGAATGGATCTTTCAGACAAAGTGCAAATCTATTTCCTTCTGCTTCTTTAAATTGTTCCATTTCCTCATAAACTTGTAATCTCGATTCAAAATCACTTTTGCTATACTCTTGTTTATTAACGATTAGCATAATTTCCCCCTGTAACAGCTGATTTTTGTTTCATAAGTTGTCTTACTCTATACAATGGATTTGGAACTTCATGAACAAGCGATTCCAGATCCATATATAATCGACGTTTCGTTAATTGTTCAGCATAGAATGTAGGTGCATATAATTGAATATTTTCAAATCTACCTTTCAAATGTGGATATATTCTTAAATGATTTTCAATTTCTTCAACAACCATCATCCAAAAATGTTCTTCTTTCAATCCATATTCATCCGCAAGTACGAATGCTAATTCTCCTAAATTAAACAGGAATAGTGCATCTAACACCATCTCTTGCAAACATTCAATGCGATCCATTTCAAAGAAATCATTCATTTTTCCATTCGCATATGTTTTATGCATTTTAGTAAAGTCGGGACATTTGTCAACCGTTTTCAAATATGGACGATAAAACTCAAGCCCTTCATGAAAATCCTTTAACGCAATACGAACAGGCACCCCTTCTTTATGGACTAGAATCATATTTTGTCCATGTGATTCCAGTGCGATGCCATGCTCTACAACAAGATGTATAACTGGTATTATCGCTTTTTGAATAAGTAATTGTAGCCAATCCTTCATTCCATATTTATTCAACCACGCATCAATAATTGGTGTACCATTTTTCTCTTTAGCGTATAAACCATTAAAAGGAATTGCATCTTCTTGTGCATCTAAATACTTATGAATGCTTTCGCGCCAAATACATCCTAATGAACCATATATAGCTTTTTTATTCGTGTCATACGTTACACTGGAAAACTCATTTAACAAGATTAAACGTGCTTCATCCATTAAATAGGCGTCATTACTTACAACATCATTTAACCAATTTGATATTGCTGGTGCACTCACAACAGAGTATGGTTTCAGCGTACGAAGTGTTGAAGTGTTGAGTAAATTCATCGATAATTTAACGTACGGTTTCTTTGGACTCGTAATATTTCTTAATGTTCTCATTGACTGTTGCGCGCAATAATCGTCCTCAGATGTTCCTAAATAAATAATAAATTTCCCCTGTATATGATCCGCATAATTTGAAATGATGAAATTCACCCACTGCCATGGGTGAACAGGTATAAACACGTACTGTTTTGGATTACATCCCTTATTACGAATTCGTTCCATAAACTCTTCTAATTTACGATCGCCAATCTCCTCTTTTAAAAGGTTGTTATACATCACTTCATTCTCATAACCTACAGTCGCATAATTCTTATGCGCTGCAATCCATATGAGTTTTATTGGCTGCATAAATTCATAACCATATTGAAAATTGTCACGATATTGAAATCCAACACGTGCTTTATAACTAGGATGATATGGATGGCCGTCTATTAAATGGCTTTCAAACTCATCGTAAGATTTTTGAGTATATTCTCTCTTATTATTTCTTTCATATTGTGCAATCGTGTCTTTAAATATTGTTTGTTCTAATTCGTGTATAAAAGAATCTAATTTAGCTTGTTCTACACTAGTAACCCGAAAAACTTCTTCTAGAAATTGCGAGACAGATTGTATTTCTTGCTGTTCATCTTGAACTCTTACTATTAATGAGTCTAACGAAATACGTCCAAATGTCATCCGTTTCCTGCCATAGCATTTGTACGTGACACTTTTGCCTTCTTCATCAAGTCCTTGTATTAGAAAAAGAAGTTGTTCTTCTTTTTCTATGCGAACCGGTGTAATAATCCCCTCATAAATTAACGATTCTACTAATTGACGTAGCACTCTTCTTCGTACTGAAATGTAATCTTCTGATTCGAGCGCCTTCAATACTTTCGTATGATACATGTCCACTCTCATAAAACCCTCCACCTTATGACAAAATACCATTATTTGTATTACGTGAAATTTTAACGTTATTTATGAACGAACAGCCACTTCTCTAACGAGTGGATTATGTACTTGCACATAAATAGCTTGCTCCAATGGATTACTTAACTCATCGACATCGAAAAATCTCGTTAGTAAATTTGCTTTACACGCTAACTTATCTTCGTCCAATAATTCTCTTAAAAATGTAGAAGGTTCCCGGTTATATGGAAGGAATGATTCAAGTACAGACCTTAATTCCGAGAGAAGAATTTCCTCCTTAATTAATCCTGCTGTGCCAAAACCATTAATGAGGCCAAACATATGATTGAAAATTAAGTAGTAACGAAATCTCTCATCCACAATATAGTCGTCATATAAATTTCCAGTACGTTCTCCAATACCAGCTAATTCATTATTAAGCATCTCTTTCATTGAATTACAGAAATAAAATCCTTGATTATCACGGAAATAATATTTGACCGGATAACCATCTTTTAGCTGAACAACGCTATTTTGCTGATGAGCTTCTAATGCAACACCATACTGTAAATACATCCATACCATTGGCTTTAAAGAAATATTCATATATCGTCTAAACCACTCTAAGCTTACTTCTTCACAGCTTTTACTTTCTAAATCTGCTAGGCGATGAATAATATTCGATAACCGCGTACGCTCCCCAGGTATAGCGTCTTGAACTAGCCCAGCAATTAATGTTGCGTCGTTTGCATGTTCACTATAAAAAGGATTCTCACGAATAATCACTTCAAATCCAGATTCTTGTGTTCCATAATTTAATGTAATAAAGGCTGGATCACAAATAAAATCAAATCCTGGAAATCTTTCTCGTACTTCACCAATAGCCGTATTTAACATTTCCTTCCCTTCAAGACCACTCTCAAGTTCTTTCAGTTTATTAATACGCATTGAATTCGTTACTTTCACCGGAAATGAAAACTTAAGCATATACTTCGAATTGGGATGATATAGCGTCCTTAGTGATGATGTTGCCATATAATACTTACCTACAGGACCAATATACTCAAGCAATTCTTGAATTATCCAATCTTGTACGTAAGCTTGATGCAAGAGCCATTCTGCCTGAAGCGGATGAATTGGAATTAATGCATATTGATCTTCCTTACAGTACTTCGCTATAAATTCCTTACTAACCATCTCATCATTACTTAATTCTTCTTTTATAATCGTTGTTGTAGAATCTGATAATAATGATTTTTCATTTACTATACTTTTATGTGCCCGAAAATAATGAAGCTGACATTCCCCTTTTAATTCTGGAGAATACATTGCACTTTTCCAATCCAATATCCCCTGTCTACTCTTTGGTGTAGGATGAGTTAAATGCCCAAATAATAAAGACTGCTCCGCTTCTATAAAAGTTGTATGGAAACCGTATAATGCGGATGTATCTTCTATTCTCTCTTTTGTAAATTCCTCAATATTTTGACAACTACGGATAACTCGAAGCATAAGTTCCGCAGGATTCGTTCCTTCTCCGTAGTTGATCGACATCTCTTTTATTAAAAACGTAATAACTGTAACGTAATCTGCTGTAATAACGGAATTACTATCTCCAATTTGATAATAAAATTGTTCTCCAAACAAATGGCGATCTGTTGATGATTTATATATAACTTCTCCATACAAAGTAACGTTCTGTGCCGATAGCCGACAACATAAATATGTGGGGACTGTATCTCTATTCAACGTATTACTGAAGATACTTTTCATTCTTTCATCCTCTGTAATCCATTCTCCACTCCCTGTTTCTCTTAAATAACAGTTTAAAAAGCTTTGTAATGTTGCATGTTCTGCGATTTGTTTCGCATGCTGCATGTTGGTCCTGCTACTAAAAATATAGATAAATGTACATTCTTAGAGTATTCCTGCTTCTACGTGTCCTGTCTCGCCAATCACTCGCTACTACAGTTTGCTGTAACACTCCACAGGCGTAAATTCCGATGTAGCCCACCGTACATATATACAATCTATTTACGTTAGTATTATATATTCTTTTGCTTGTAAAAGGTTGATTGACGCGTTCAAATCTCTATCCATTACATTTCCACAGTCACATTCATATACTCGGTCGGATAGCTTTAAGTCTACTTTCTTTTGACCACAACATGAACATAGCTTTGAAGATGAATAGAACCTGTCTACTTGACGCAGTTCAATTCCATATTCCTCACACTTCGTCAATAACCATGTTTTAAATGTATAAAAGCACTGCTTAGCAACCGCTTTAGATAGATGTTTATTCTTCATCATACCTTTCACATTCAAATCTTCTACTGTAATAAACGTTGGCTTGGTTT
Source organism: Bacillus sp. 007/AIA-02/001 (assembly GCF_004634455.1). NCBI lineage: Bacteria > Bacillati > Bacillota > Bacilli > Caryophanales > Bacillaceae > Bacillus > Bacillus sp. 007/AIA-02/001. The sequence goes on along the minus strand of NZ_SEIY01000002.1, from coordinate 391,588 downwards.
TCACCACACCATTTACAACAGACTTTACATACGCTAATCGAATGTTTGCTAACTTGGCATGTAGTTTTTGCACCCTAAGAATGTTTTTATCTATATTCGCTCTTTTATTAGTAACAGAGTGTTCACCTCTCTTTTTTAGATTTTCAAATTTACGTGATAAAGAGCGTTGTTCACGTTTTAACCGCTTTTCTATCTTTTTTACTTTTCCTGTTTTGTTTATATTTTTGTGAATTTTCCCATCGCTACGTACAGCGAAATCTTTCACGCCTAAATCAATGCCTACACCCGTTGAATGGAGTGTTGGCTTCGCTTTTGTTTCTTCCAATTCACAAAGCACAGATACAAAATATTTTCCTGCTCTTTTAGCTATCGTTCCGCTTTTTACAACCGCATCTTTTGAAATATATCCATACTCTTTTAATCTCATCCATCCAATCGTAGGGATTTTTACTCTATGTCTTTCAACTATCCAATCTGTTTTGTTGTTTTTAGGGAAATAACATTTTACATCTTCATTTTTCTTTTTCTTGTAGCGTGGAAACTTAGATAAACCTTTAAAAAATCGCTTAAAAGCTTTATCTCCGTTCATAATCGCTTGTTTTACAGCTTTACTTGATATTTCTTTTATCCACTGGTCACATTCTTTTGTATGAATGTTGTTTAGCCATTTAGAAAATTCATAGCCACTAAGAAATTTCCCCTCGGATTCATATATCTCTTTGTTTTTTGAAAGATATAGATTGTAAACATACCTGCACACTCCAATCGTTTGATGGATCTTGGTTATTTGTTCATTTGTCGGCTTAATCTCTATTAGATATGCTTTTTTCATAGATCTTCATCCTCCGACATTCTCTTTTTGTATTTCCTCAATCTGTATATCCTACAACTAAATATGTGAATAACAGATATCAAATACTAAGCAAACTCTTCTTGTGGAGACAACCTTTCATTAGTAACAATGATAACTTTGACTCCCAACTTATGAAGAAATCCATCAAACCAATCATAATCAAAACGGAAAAACCTATCTTTGTGTGCGATGGTGATGGTTGAAACATTTCTCTCCATGCAGTCATCGAGCTTATATTTTTCATTACGCATATCCACGTTTACTTATGTTTTCACTTACTGTTAGTTCCTCCTCTTTATATTAACGCTATCGGAATTTCATATTATAATTGAATATCGTTATCAATTATGATTCTAATTGATAATGATATTCAATTCAAGAGTATATTTCAGAATTTTTTTATCAAATTAAATTTTTATTTTTTTCTTTCTTTTCTTTAATCTAGTTAAAAGTACACTAGAAAATTTCTTGCTTTCAAACTAATTACCTACTATTTTTTATTAATCCATTTTTTGATGGATTAATAAAAAGGTACACCAAATGAGGTATACCTTTCCCTATGATATGTTTACATAATATTATTATATGTATAAATCTATATAGCTGTTTGTTTTTGTAACAAATTTAAATCTCTCCAATAATACGATGTTTCTTCTACCCTTACTCTCTCTAAAAATTTCGTATCAATTTTTTCAGGGTTAAATTTTTCATAAAACTTTTTAGAAGGATTATTCGTAACAACCCAAACTAAAAGTGATTGCATATCACTGTTTATACAATCCGATAATAAAGCTTGAAATAACTTTTGTCCTATTTTCATTCCTTGATACTGTTGTAAAAGGTAGATTGCATATAATTCTCCATCACAATTATATGTACCAGTTCTTTCTACTCCCCCATCGATGAATCCAACTATTTCTCCATTTAAATTCTCTGCTACAAATCTAAATTGATGATTACCTTCTTTTTGAAAAATATCTTCCCATTGTTTTTCTCGTTTCTCATATGCTATATTATCTAGAATTTCGTCAGCAAATATCCCTTTATACGCTGTCTTCCAACTATCAACATGCACCTTTGCTATACCTGGTATATCATCCTTTATTGCTCTTCTAATATGTATTCCCATCATTTCTCCCCCCTTATTACTCATCATTATATCAATTTCATTCCTTAAAAATCCAAATAAAAAAGAGTGAATTTGAACTTCACTCTTTTTTATCACAATTATCTACTTTCCACTTCAACTGAAACTACTCGATCAATCTCTTTCAGGGAACTATATAACTCTGTTGTATATAAATCTTCTGGAGCTAAAATAACCATCTCCAGTTGCTGAAATGCTCCACTATCTATATCTTTAATTTTCACGCGTTTCACATGCATGCCTAAATTTTTAATTTGCTTAAATATACCATCTAACTCATGATGCTCTTTAACAGTAATTTTTATAGATAAATCCTTTTGTCTTAATGAATACGGTCCTGCAATTTTCACAAGTTGCGGAAGTACATTAATCGCTAAAATAATTAAAACCATAGCAACTGTCGCTTGTAAATAAAATCCTGCACCAATTGCGATCCCTAAAGCTGAAGCAGCCCACACCATAGAAGCTGTTGTTAATCCAGAAATAACGTCATTACTTCTTCGTAAAATGACACCTGCGCCAAGAAAACCAATTCCACTAACAATTTGAGCGGCCAGTCGCATCGGATCCATATTTGTATGTCCTGGAACAGAATATACATGCACAGATTCAATTGAAACCATCGTAATTAAACAACTTGCTACAGAAATAACCATACTTGTTTTCACACCCAGTGGTTTATTCTTTAGCTGCCTATCTATCCCGATGAATAATCCTAAAAAGAGTGCTAAACCTAATTTGAGTAAAAATTCATATGACATATTCCCATTCTCCTTACTTTACAATGTTTCCCTTAGAATAACTCACTATAACTCTTTTATGATATCAATTCCAGTCTTTTCTATTCATTTAACGTAAAAAACCGAAAAAACATTTATAACGATGTTTCTCCGGCTTTTTATTACACTTTAGATTCTTCTTTATTTCTGATCTTTAATCTTAATTTCTGCATCTTTGTAGAATGCTAATTTACTGTCATTATACTCTTTTGTAAATTTGTTAAACTGCTCTTTCGACTTTTGTGCTTCCACATTTAATTCATTAACAGTTTTAACTTTTTCACCGATTTCTTTTAATTTCGTTTCTTTTACTTTTAATTTTTCATACAGTTCTTTTTCAGTCGCTAACACTTTCGTGTAATTTTCATTCATCTTTTGGAATGCATCATAACGATTCTTATACGACTCTTCTACTGCTTTTGCTTGTTTTTGTAACTTCTTATCTTCAATCTTCTCTATATTACTTTGAACAGATTTCGTTTCCTTCTGTGCTTTTTCTAGCATTTCTTTCTCACTTTTCAATACTTTTTCACGATCATCTACATTTGCAGTAGCTTGCTCTATTTTCTTCACAACTGCTTCATTATGATCTTTACCTTCTTGCAAAATTTGAGCATATAATTCTTGCCCTTGTTTCTCTAACTGCTCTAATTTTTTTGCTTCATCCACTAAAGATTTTTCTTGTGTTGCTGCTGTTTCAAAAGCTGTATATAGATTTTCTTCTGGCTTTTCACCGAAACAACCTGTTAAAAGTCCTACTGATAATGCTCCAACTACTGCTACTTTTCCATACTTCAACGTTCATTCCTCCATTACATACGGTTATCATGCCAGAAGTTCACTGGGAAGTGACTTTCTTCATGATAAGCTTCGAACTCATAACCTTTTTCTTTTAGCCCTTTTAAAATTGCTGGCACAGCAGCAACTGATTGCGGGTGAATATCATGCATTAAAATTACTTCTTGTGGTTTTGTTGCGTTTGTTAATACATTTTGAGCAATTTGTGCTGCAGCTGCATCAACTGGCATTTTATTGTATTTCCAATCTAATGAATCAATTGTCCAATCCCATACTTTAAATCCGCCTTCTACCACTTTATTTCGAAGACCTTCATTTAATCCAGGCATCGAACCATATGGAGGACGTGTTAATTTAGGTGATTTCCCAATAATATTAGCGATTAAACCTTGATCTTCTTTCATCTCATTTACATACTCGCCATTTTTATATAACTTTGCGAAATTATGTGTCATACTATGCATGCCTACATAATGACCCTCAGCATTTTCACGTTTCACTAAATCAGGAAATTCTTTTACATTCGCTCCAATTAAAAAGAACGTCGCCTTCGCATCATGTTGTTTTAGCGTATTTAATAATTCAGCCGTATATTTCCCTGGCCCATCGTCAAATGTAAGATAAGCAACTTTTCTTTCTTTTCCATTAAAACGACTTGGTGCCGTTTTATTCATTTCAACTTTCGGCTGTTCACTTGCAAGCTGCACTACATTTTCTTGTTTCGCAACAGCTTTTGCTGGTGAAGTAATTGATTGAAACATGTAATACCCAATAGCTACTGCGGCAATCGCTATTAAAACGACTACTATTTGTTTAATTTTTAAAGCTTTTTCCATTCTATCGAATTCCTCTCCCTATTAATCTTATATATAAATCGCCCAATATAATTATACATCTATTTATTTTTATTTCACCATATAAATAGATTTTATTTGTATTATAATGGGAGTTTTATCAAAATTGTTGTTCCTATTCCTTCTTTGCTTGTAACACTAAGCGCACCGCCATGAAGCTCTACCATTTTTTTAACGATAGCTAAACCAATACCTGCACCTGCAGCATGATTATTAATTTGGTAAAATGATTGCTCAATATATGGTAAATGTTCTTTAGCAATTCCAATCCCTTCGTCTCTTACCTTAATCACTGCTTGTCCTTCTATTTTAGTCGCTTCAATGTGTATTGTGCTTTTTTCATGTGAATACTTAATTGCATTTTGAACAATATTCAAGAAAACTTGCTTTAGCCTATTTCGATCTCCCATCAATTCAATTCGGTCTATAGTAGTAATAAATTGAATTTCCTTCTCTTCCGATTTAGGAGTTAATTGCCAAATCGTCTCCTCTAGTATATCGTACAATTGCACCTTTTGTTTATATAAATTAAAATGATTTGATTGTAATCTTGAAAAATCTAGCAATTCTTCTACTAAATGAATCAACCTATCTGTCTCACCTGAAATAATGCCCATACCTTGCTTTATTTCTTCTTCTGTTAAATGATCTACTGTTTTTAACGTCTCACTCCAACCTTTAATTCCTGTTAAAGGCGTTCGTATTTCGTGCGAAATAGAAGCAATGAATTCATTTTTCATCTGCTCAGCCTTATCTATTTTATAGGCCATATAATTTAAACTATGTGCCAAGTCACCTAATTCTCCAGGATAATCTTCTTTAATTTTTTGCTTTAATGTGCCTTCTGCAATTTGTGAAGAGGCTTGAATAATGGATTCAATTGGCTCAACAAATGAATTTGCCAAACGTCTACTAATTAAGAAGGCAACTCCTGAAATAACAATACCTACAGAAATAGTAAACGTAATAATTTCAATAATCTTTTTATTTACATTTGTTAAAACAGTCGTGTATTTTAAAACACCAATAGTTTGTCCTTGATGTATAAGTGGGCTTAGCACCTCTAGTTGTTTTTTATTACCTTTCGTAGTAACTTGATTATACATTTCACCTTCTAATAATGATTGTGGAATATTCACTTTACCTTCTACCTTTTCACCACTTGAAGATTGTATAACCGAGCCGTGACGATCAATTAACTGTAATTCTGTTCCTTCTAATTGAAAGCTACTAATTATGTCACCACTATATTCTTGTAATCGAATAAAGTATAGTGAATTGTATTCTGAAAAAAAACGTGTACTCGTTTTCGCATGAGACTCTATATATTGCACAATACCATTATAATAGTATCGATAAATTGAAACTGAAAATACAACTTCAAATAATACAAGCATAAGTGTAATGACCGTCATAAAATATAGAGTCACTTTCCGTTTCATCTTATACTTTCCTTCCACACATATCCTTTTCCCCACACCGTAAGAATAAATTCAGGTTCTGATGGATTACATTCTATTTTTTGACGTAACCGTCTCATATTTACATCTACTACTTTCGTTTCACCTACGTAATTGGTTCCCCAAATCATATTTAAAATTTCATCACGCGAAACTGGCTTTGAAGCCTGATTCATTAAATACTGTAATATCATATACTCTGTAGGTGTTAAATCGACTAATTGTCCATCTTTATACAATCTTTCTTCTATAATATTTAACGAAAATGGACCTGACGTAACAATATTCGTTTTTTCTTCATGTACTTCTATTCTTCTTAATAAAGACTGTATACGTGCAGTTAATACTACTGGACTAAACGGTTTTGCAATATAATCATCTGCACCTATTCCTAGTCCTTGCACCTTATCTTCATCTTGTACACGTGCGGTTAACATAATAATACCCATTTTTTTATTTTCTTTCCTGATAGCCTTACAAACTTCTAAACCATCAATCCCCGGTAACATTACATCCAGCAGTGCTATATCAACAGTTTGTTCACTCAAAATCTGTAACGCTTCTTCTCCAGTAGTAGCTTCTATTACATAAAATCCAGCACGTTTTAAATTTAAAACAATAAAGCTACGGATTGTTAATTCATCTTCTAAAACTAAAATTTTTGACATAATTCCCACCTCCTACTCTTGTTGATAATCCGCTAGCGGTTTTATATATGCTTTCACTTTTTCAAATTTCGATTGCTTCGGTACTGCATATACGTGAGAAGCTGTTTTAATTGCTGCGCTGTAGCCTTTTATATTGAACCATTCTTTCCGCTTAAAAATATGAACTTCAAGCCATATTTCATTTGTTCTTGTATCCAAAAACTTTTGAGAATTTGATTCTTTTTGCTGATCTGGTATTGTAATTTTCCCTATTAACTCTTTAGGAATTTTCACATAATACCCTTTTTCTATATCTATATATCGTTCTTCAATTGGTTTAATTCCAGATTCACTCCACTGTATGTAACGTTCAAAAAGCGGACTATCACCATGTGATTTATCTTCCCAACCTTTTGGACGTACAGTACGAACAAATTCAATAATGCCGTCTTCATTAACATCTTTACTTTCTACAACATATTCATTAAATAAATCTTCTTTCCCATCTATAGGTAATACTTCATAATGATCCTGATCAAATTTTGCTACATAAGTTATACCTGAATGAGCGCCAACTCCTGCATCAATTACTACCGCCTTTAGTGATTTAGATATACGACCCATTTGTATTCTTTGAATACTATTTATAAATGGATCGTATGACACTTCAGATAAAGTCTTAAATTGTTCCATGAACTCAACTGTCAGCTTCTCATCTTTTTCAAATGTAACAAGGCTTATATCTTTCAGTCCATTTTCATTTAGATCCTCTATGAATAACTTCGTATAACTTCGATTATATATTTCCTTCATATCTTCATTTTCTTCCGAAAAAACATACATAACATGTTCTAACGATTCACGATTTACAGAGATTCCGATTAACAACTCTCTCTTCCCGTTCCCTGTAAAATCACCGACTTCAACGATATCTACATCTCCACCATCAAATTTATGTGTGGACTTTATTCTCCAGCCATTTCCGATTTCTTCATATACGGCTAAATATACGCTATGATCTTCATTCGGCAATTTATAAAATAAGATGGCTTCTTTCTTATTATCTTGTTTAAAATTCATTGACCAAATCATCTGTTTATCTTTGTTAGACATTGGAGTAAGTAAGCGATAATTAACAGGTAAATCTTTATCAATTTGTTCCTTTAATTCATTAATCCATTTTTCATTTGTAGGAGCTTCCATTAGACTTGTTGGAGCCTCAGACATTTTACATCCAGTCAATATAAAGATAATTCCCATCATGCTTAACCATTTCTGCATATGATATCTTTCCTTACCACAAATTTTGAATATGTCCTTTTACTTTTTTACCTATCCATTATACTCATACATATGAGTATAATTTTTCTAAACTAAAAAATCGTTACAGAAAAGTTACAAATACATTCCCATAAAAAAAGATTGGCAAAAGCCAATCTTTTTTTATTATTCGTTTCGGACTGATTTTGGCGTTACACCTAAATGATCATTTAATTTTTTGGAAATGTCTTTTACATTTTTTTCATTTGGAATGTAATAATAAATACCACCGATACGTTTATCTGTACCTTCTATTTGCATTTTTTCCATTTCCAAATTAGATCCTGCCATATTTTTTGTAATGGCCAGCATATCGTCAAATGTTAAGTTCGTTTTCATATTTTTATCAACCGCATCCAGTAAAGAGCCCATTTTGCTAATTGATTGAACAGACATCGCTTTTTTAGCAATTGCTTCTATTACAAGTTGCTGTCTCTGTCCACGCATTGCGTCACTATCAATTTTACGCGTTCTTGCAAGTGCAAGTGCTTGTTCTCCATTTAAATGTTGGTAACCTTTTTCTAAATGGATCATACCAGCTTGGTCTTTACTATCTTGTTCAGTGAAAGTAACTGGTACATCAATATCAATACCACCAATTGAATCGACAATTTGTACGAATGATTCAAAGTTAAACTTCACATAATAATCAACAGGGACATTTAAAAATCTTTCCACCGTATCACGTGTGCTTTCTACGCCACCAAATACGTGAGCATGAGTAATTTTATCTAATTTTTTTCTAGTTGGAATGTAAACACGTGAATCACGTGGAATACTTACTAGCTTAACAGACTTATCATCTTTATTAATTGTTGCTAATAAAAGTGCATCTGTTCGAACTGCTTCGCCATATTGGCTTTTTCTCATTTCACTTCCATCTACACCCATGATTAATATTGAAATATTATCCTTTAAAGGTTCAACTTCTTTATCACGCTTTGATGACTTATCAATTTTTGCATACGCATCATTTACAACAGCTTTTGCTTTATTATATATAAACGAACCATATCCTACTCCTCCAAAAATAAGTAGGAAAAATGGAATTAATATGAACCATTTTATTGACTTTCTTTTAGAACGCTTTTTATTACTTCTCGTATTTTGTTCTAATTCAGAGCTCATACCCATTCGCCTCTCTTTCTCTTTACCAAGTATAATGTAAGTCTATTTATCTTCATATTGAATTTCCTTTCACTAACCTTACAATTTTGTAAGGTTACTACTTAAACCCAATACGTATTCCATTTCACATTATACTCTCGTACTTATTTTTGGCAAGTCACTATTTACCAATTTCAAAAATTTAGCACTTCGCAACATATGAATTTACAAATTTATTAACTCTTTCATTTTAAATTAGGATGTCTTTTTCTTAACAAACGATATGAATAAAGAATCCAGCTAATTATAAAATCTCTATGAATACAGTATATTTGACGTTATTATTTCTCAAACGGCGTATACACGCTTTTCTTCCCCTGATTATCAATGTAAGCCGACTTTGCTTTTATTTTCGTTTTTTCTACTTCCATGTCTTCATTTGAGAAGTTCACAATGATTTTAATATCTTTTCCATAAGAAACAGATTGTACTAGCTTATCTTCTGACAAATACGCAAAATTCGTCATCTCTTCTTTTACTGCTTTTTCATGAACTTCATTCCAAACTTTTAGATGCTCTGTAATTTCTTTTTTATGCTTATTCCACTCTACTTCATCTAAATGGTACAACGGAGGAACATTATACAATAATTCAGACAGCATTCGATTTCCAACTTCATCTTTTACCTTTAAACTTCCCCATTCCCAATGATGCGTTGTAATAACGGAATCATTGTATACTAATTTATATAATGGTACCGAATATACTGGGTTTAAATATACTTGTTTATATTCTTCTTTCAATGGTACTTGTTTTGCATATTTTTCAGGCACATTTTGATTTGGTGACCAATATCCACCTACATAATACGGACTTGTTTTATTTTTCCGCATATCTTCATCGTCCCATTTAATAACAGGTGTTTCAATTCCATGTGCAAATGCAATCGTACTACTAGCAAAATCATTTCCGCCTTCAGAACCAACGACCATACCCTTTTCTTGCGCAATGTAGTCCATTCGTTTTAAACGTGCTTTTAAATCTTGCTCTTGTGTCGTTATATGTTTCGCTGAATAGTCATCGTAAATTTCACCTGTCGCATCACAATCAATAAACCATGAATTATATTTAGGACCATTTTGTAATATATCATTCATGCGTTCCTTTACACTAGGCAGCGATAAAGTCGGATTTAACTTGAGACCTCTTCCTAAAAAGCCTTGCACCTTTTCTCCGTTTTTCTTCGTTACAGTAGCCTCTTCGTATAATGACGGGTCATTAAAGGATGCTGTGTTCCAATTTTTATCACTTTTTTCGTGAATGGAATGATACGAATCATACGGACCAACTAAATACCCCATTTCCTTAGCTTTTGTCACGAAATTAGGTTGCATAAATCCTTGTTCCCAGTTCGGCAGACCAATCCACGCTTTTTCTATTCCTGCCTCTTTCATTTCCTTTAATATATCCGTTCCATCTGCATTACCCCATTTACTTACCTCTTCAACCGCATCACCAAGTAGCGACTTTAATAAATGCTTATTTAAGCTATACAATTCTGTATTCGTTAAGTGACCTACACCTTTCTTTAATAGCACACTAGCTTCCTGATTAACGTTTTGAAAAATATCCTCTTTATAAAATTCCTTCATCGATAATACTTCGTTTATATAACGTAAAATAACATTTTTTTGATACTTATCAATGAAATCTTGTTTACTTACTTGATCCAATACATTCAGTTCCCCAGGCTCGGAACTATTCTTTTGAATAAGTTCTTTTATATGACTAAACAGCGGGCTATTTATTTGCTCCCTTAGTTTTGGCCAATTTATATTATTTTCTAATAAACCATTTTGATTCCAAAAATAAAAATGCGCCGCTCCATATAACTTTTCGATTTCTTTATTTTTTCTAGCCTTTTCTTGTAATGTTTTAAATTCACCTTTTCGAACAATATCATCCTTATACAGTTTAGCAATGCTTACCGCATCATTATTTGTCACATATAATTGAAATCCATATGTTTTATTTTTATTTATGCTCGGAAATTCATGTGTAAAATCAAATCCTATTTTCGGATCCGAATGAAATTTCAATTCATTATTAAACATATTCGTTGCAATATATACAATTGAATATCTCGAACCATTTAATGCGAAAAACTTCATAGAAAATGATTCAGCAAATGAATATGCATCATCCTTTAAAAACTTCTTCCAATTCTCATCATTGCTCGGAATTTGCTTACCCTCCCATAACGGAAGTGTATAATTTTCAGCTTCTACTTTCGGCCATGTAAAGCTTTCTGCACCAGTCGATTCCACTTCAATGTTTAAGTGGTCTTTTTTCTTTTCTAATTTTATTTTTACTTTTTGATCTGGATATTCCCACGATGTACGATCCTTTTCTTTTTTTACATTCGATACCTTCATTTTCGGTAGGGGTTGTGATGCCTGTTCCTTTGCCCCCTCATGTTCTACAGTTAATGTGAATGTTTCTGGATTTACATCATAAGTAAAATCTTTATACGTCGCTTTCTTTATTTTAGACTCTTGTACAGCATTACTACCTTTTACGTCACAACCGACTAAAGTCGAAAACGACATAGTTGTAAGAAGACATATCGCTATCATTTTTTTCATCCTCTGCACCTCCACCAATGAATATACAGATGCTTTGTTACAGGAATGTGGCAAAAAATAATAGAGCTAGCATTTTGCTAGCTCTGTTTGGAGTATTAAAAGTTGATATGAACAACTATAATTCGCTTAGAAGATATGTAATACAGTAACTACATTTTTTCTCAACAATTATGAAACTAAACAAATCAAAATTTTAACAAGCATTCTTCAACTGAAAAAATAAGTGTATACAATATATCCTAAAAGTAGTACTAAAATGATTATTCCTGTACCTTTCCGATTCATACCGCCTGCTATATCAACTGGACTACCCGTTTCCGCTCTATTGAGTCCGTCACGTAAAGAACCCGTAGGATTACTTTTTAATTCACTTTGTCTCATACGCTCTCTTTTTTCTTCTGGTGACTCTTTATTCATTTAATCACCTCCAAAATGAATGCACTCTTTACTTCCATTATTCAAAATCAACATTTGTTTTATATTTTTCCGAAAAAACCTAATTTAAAATAGGTTTGCAACGTAAAGAAAGCTAGCCATGCCAGCTTTCTTTACGATCCAATATGCTCTTCCTTATTTACAATAATACCTTTATGGTCGATTTCAAGCTCACATACTTTCATATCTGTAAATACTCTCGCTAATTGCTCAGCGATTTCTTGACGTTTCTCATATGGTGTTAATATAAAAATAGATGGTCCCGCACCGCTAAGTGCTGTGCCGTACGCACCAAATTCTTTTGCGCATTTACGAATAGATGGTAATAACGGTACGAGTTCTAAACGATATGGCTCGTGAAAATGGTCTCTCTCCATCATTTCACCTACAACTTCCCACCGCTTTTGACATAATGCAGCTACTAATACGTTACTTATCGCACTAGCTTTAACTGCCTCATGAAACGGAAACATCTTTGGTAATACAGATCGACTTTCATCTGTATTTAATTCTGCATTCGGAATGAGAGAAATTACACCCAATTCCTTGCTCTCAATTCTTACGACGGAAACATCCTTTCCATCAAGTGCTCCAATTACAGTTCCACCTAATATAGAAGCAGCAACATTATCAGGATGTCCTTCAAAATTTGTAGCAATTTGAACTTTTTGATCAGCAGTTAAGTTCAAATTGCCTAGTTGATTCGCAAGCTCTATCCCAGCTACAATCGCTGATGCACTACTTCCTAGCCCTCTCGTTAATGGGATATTACTAGTAACTTCTATTATATGGGGTGATATAGAAGGACATACTTTACATGCCGTGCTAACGATTAAATTTTTATCGTCTGTCGGAATTGATTCTTCAAAGGAATGGATTACTTGCCATTTATCAGCTTTTTCTTTAACCACCACACCTAAATACAATGACAAAGCTATTCCAACTGAATCAAATCCAGGACCAACATTCGCCGTACTAGCAGGGACACGAACGCTAAATGGTATCACGACATAATCACCCCTTTAATATGATCTTTAATTTGTTCTATATCATTTGACACACTTGCGATGTCTAGTTGATTTGAAGAAATAGCGATATCAGGATCCTTCAAACCATTTCCAGTTAATACCGCAACAACTGTTTCTCCCTTTTTGATTTTCCCAGATTGAACATGTTTAATTACGCCGGCTAATGAAGCATTTGATCCTGGTTCAGCGAAAACTCCTTCAGTTTTTGCTAATAACCTATACGCATGTAAAATTTCTTCATCTGATACCATATCTATTTCACCACGAGACTGCTCGGCAGCCTCTACTGCATACGACCAACTTGCTGGGTTACCGATGCGAATCGCTGTTGCAATTGTTTCAGGCTCTTCAATTACATGCCCTTTTACAATTGCAGCTGCTCCTTCCGCTTCAAAGCCATGAATTCTTGGCTTTTTATAACCTTTTTCTTTCTCATATTCACAGAAGCCTTTCCAATACGCTGTAATATTCCCTGCATTCCCAACAGGGATAGCTAGAACATCTGGTGCATTTTGCAATTGGTCACAAATTTCAAACGCTGCTGTTTTTTGCCCTTCAATTCGATAAGGATTTACTGAGTTTACTAACGTAATCGGCTCTTCTGCAGCAATATTTCTTACAGCCTTAAGCGCATCATCGAAATTCCCTTCTATTGAAATAATTTCAGCTCCATAAGCGACCGCTTGCGCTAATTTTCCATGTGCAATCTTTCCTTCTGGTATTACGATAATGCATTTCATCCCAAGACGTGCCGCATATGCTGCAGCTGACGCTGATGTATTACCTGTTGATGCACAAATGATTGCTTCTGAACCTTCTTCTTTCGCCTTAGCAACTGCCATAACCATACCACGATCTTTAAAAGAACCTGTCGGATTCGCTCCTTCGTACTTACCATATAGCTGAATCCCTAATTGTTTTGATATATTTAATAATGGAATAAGTGGTGTGTTTCCTTCCATTAAGCTGACATCAGGTGTATTTTCATTCACCGGTAAATAAGACGCATACTGTTTTAATAGTCCTTTATACATATTGTTTTTCCTCCTCAATAATGTAGTAACTGTTTATTTCACTTGCGACAGCTTCTATCGCTTCTAAAACTCGTTCAAATTGATACTTGGAAGTTCGATGTGTCACAACAACGACTTCTGCCAGTTCACGGTTTAAAGGTAATTGAATAACCTCTTTTAAACTTACAGAATAATTAACGAAACATTCTGTTATTTTTTGTAACATCCCAGGCTCATCTTGTAATGAAATGCGTAAGAAATATTTCGAAACTACTTCTTCATCACCTTGTAATTCATAAGGAACTGGTTCTTTTAACGCACTTTTATTTTTCGGAACTTGATTCATATTTTTAACGATTGAAATAATATCACTTACTACAGCAGAACCAGTCGGTAACTTCCCAGCTCCGGGTCCATAAAACATCACTTCGCCTACCGCTTGGCCATGGACATACACCGCATTAAATTCATTATTCACATTTGATAATGGATGCTGGCTCGGTAAAAGCGTCGGTTCTACACTTAAATGAATGGCTGGTCCTTGTTTTTCAGCTTTACCAATTAACTTCATAGTAAATCCTAACTTTTCAGCCATTTGTAAATCTTCTTTTTCGACCTTTCGAATCCCTCTTACTTGCACATCATCTAATGAAACATTCATCGAAAAACCTAAGTTTGCAAGAATTGCTACCTTTCTCGCCGCATCTAGTCCATCTACATCTGCTGTCGGATCCGATTCTGCAAAGCCTAATTTTTGTGCTTCCTGTAAAGCCTCTTCATAAGACCATCCATTTTGACTCATTTTTGTTAACATATAATTTGTTGTACCATTTACAATTCCCATTATTTTTTCAATTTGATCTGAAGCTAATCCATCCGTTAATCCTCTTAACACTGGAATACCGCCCGCTACACTCGCTTCGTAACATAAATCACAATCATTATCGTTCGCCAGTTGAAGAAGCTCTGCACCATATACAGCCATTAAATCTTTATTTGCTGTTACGACATGTTTTTTATTTCGTAAAGCCTTAACAATATGCTGTTTTGCTTCTTCAATTCCTCCCATTACCTCTACTACAATATCAATATTTGAATCATTTAGAACTTCATCTGCATGACTTGTTACTGCAATTCCGTCAATACAAACATCGCGTTCTTTTTCCAAATCACGTACAACGACTGTTTTCACTTTCACTTCGTATCCTGTATCAAGTGCGATTTTTTTATAATGTTCTTTCAAAATATGAACAACACCACTTCCGACCGTACCTAAACCTAATACCCCAACATTTATAACGTTATTCATCTTCTAATCTCCTCCTAAAAGTTTAATTGTTACATCTATAAATCACCTTACTCTGCTTTTTTGTCATGCAGGTGGTGGTTATTTCCGTACTTATAAATCGTTTCATGTTACCGCACCTCCTTTCAAAGTAATAAAAAAAACACATTCATCCCTAGGAAAGGGACGAATGTGTTTTCGTGGTTCCACCCTTGTTCCAATCTAGACGTATTTCTCCCTAGATTGCTCAAGTTCAGATAACGGCTGATACCGCCAATAATTACTAGATTACTCGTTCACTATTGAAGTTCAAAGGTGGTAAAATCATTTCTCGTGTTAGGAAGCTCACACCCTTGGCTTCCCTCTCTGTAAACCGTAAAAATGATTTCGTGTCCTTATCGTTACTTTTTCGTTCATGTTTATTTGTTAACTCATTATACTCGCATAAAAAACAAAATCAATACTATTTTTTAATTATTTTAAATTTTCAATCTCTTATACCATAAAAAACACACTCATCCCTAGGAAAGGGACGAATGTGTTTTCGTGGTTCCACCCTTGTTCCAATCTAGACGTATCTCCTTCTAGATTGCTCAAGTTCAGATAACGGCTGATACCGCCAATAATTACTAGATTACTCGTTCACTATTGAAGTTCAAAGGTGGTAAAATCATTTCTCGTGTTAGGAAGCTCACACCCTTGGCTTCCCTCTCTGTAAACCGTAAAAATGATTTCGTGTCCTTATCATTACTTTTTCGTTCATGTCTATTTGTTAACTTATTATAGTTATCAAATTTTTAAAAAGCAAGCCTATTTTTACTAACTATTTTCAAAATAATTTTTTATTATATTTCACAATAGCATTATGCAACTGCCACTCAATTTACCTATTTTGTCATTTCTCCAGTTTATAAATCAACGGTTCATATATAAAGTGAAACTTTAATCAGTGGGGATTTTGTTCATCCCCACTGATTATTAGCCTTCACCAATCGGGCTTTTACGGGCAGTTGATCCCCACCTAACTTCTTTGCTTTCGCTGAATTTTGAGGTAGGGGTGTTACTGCCCGTTAATGCGGGATAAATCCCCATTCTAAAACCCGTACATACTCACCTTACAAAATTATATCAATAAAATTTTTAATACAATCTTTTTGTATAACTTTCTTCTAAAGAACGTGCAACATCTTCTTCTGAAGCATTCACTTTCGCATGCTCTAACAACATTTTTGCTGCTGAAGGTAACTCTTTTTTATTTAACCAAGATTCTGGATCCCATATCTTCGAACGAATAAACGCTTTTGCAC
The DNA here is from genome assembly GCF_004634455.1 of Bacillus sp. 007/AIA-02/001. NCBI lineage: Bacteria > Bacillati > Bacillota > Bacilli > Caryophanales > Bacillaceae > Bacillus > Bacillus sp. 007/AIA-02/001. The sequence continues at coordinate 374,910 of NZ_SEIY01000002.1, read as the reverse complement.
AATGAATGTAACACTCTTCTATTTCAACAACAATTCCAAGCAACGGATTACGTCCATTCGCCTGCATTTCTTTCAAAATTTCTTCGTCGTTTGTAATATACGCTCGGCCATTTATTCTAAGTGTCTCCCCAAGACCTGGAATAAAAAAGATTAGTCCTACACGTGGATTTGAAATAATATTCAAAATGGAGTCTATACGACGATTTCCTGGCCTTTCTGGAATGATAATTTTATTATTATTGAGTACGTATACAAATCCAGGTGCGTCTCCTCTCGGCGAGGCGTCACACTCCCCCAACTTATTTGCAGTAGATAATACTAGAAAAGGAGATTTAGAAAGGAAATCTACACCATGGTGGTCTAATGATGAAATAACTTTTTTCAATGCTCGCTCACTTGGTTTCCCCAATATTTTCCGTAACTCTTCCTCTGTTGAAATAATCGATTTTATTTCCATACGCTCTATCTCCACTTATAATCGCCTCTTTTTCTTTATTTTCCCAAAATTCAATACGAATATTGTATAATAAAATTTGCAGAAAGGGGAATTAAAATGACAGAGTGGTTAACAATATTTGATTCTGAAAGAAATACACTTGGGAAGAAATTACGCGATGAAGTGCATCGTGACGGTGATTGGCACGAAACATTTCATTGTTGGTTTGTAGAAAAAGATGCTAAAGATATATTCTTATATTTCCAATTACGCTCTAAAAATAAAAAAGAAGCTCCACTTATATGGGATATTACTTCAGCTGGACATATTATGCATGATGAAGATGTACAAATTGGTGGTCTTCGTGAAATCGAAGAAGAATTGGGGCTTTCCTTTCAAACTACTGATTTAGTATACAAAGGAATCTTTAAAATAGATTATGAAATTTCAAATCTTACTGATCGTGAATTTTGTCATATGTATTTTCACAATGTCATCAATCCACTTCCATTCGCACCAGGTGAAGAAGTAGACGATGTGATGAAAGTACATGCAACTTCTTTTCTACAACTATTAAATGGTGAAATTTCATCTTTTACAGCTACTTCTGTTTTGAGCAATAAACCGATAACGATAACTTTTGATGATATTTATCCATATGATCTTGCATACTATGAATTTGTTATAGAGAAAGGAAAAGAATTATTAAAAAATAATAGTTTATAAATAAAATAGGACTCTTAGCATAATATTGCGTAGAGTCCTATTTTTTATTATTGTTCAAGTATCTTTAATTTATTCTCTACTTGTATAAATAAAAGAATAATTAATAACAGCATAACCACCATAATCGCTATTATTGTATGTGGATATCTAAACAGTATACTAATAACACTTCCAATTAACATCATGATGAATCCGTTTTGCTTCATCACTTCTGCACTATACCTGTTACCCGCATCCCATAATTCCTTATTTTTCATAGATCGTTTCGTACGATAACCATATGCCGCATTAATATCGGTCGGTGGATTTTTTTGAAGAACAATTGCCGCAAGTATAAATATAGTACCTATTAAAATACTCATTCCTATGTTTATTAGTGCATACATCAATTATATCCCCTCCTAACTTACACCTTCATTATACGACATGACCCTTTTTTCAAATTTATAACACATTCAATTTCTTTCTTTTGATGTGTGGAACATACTTGGAAGTGTTACAAAACGTGCCCCTTTCGTTTTTAACTGCGGAATGATTTTGTCTAGTGCATCTACAGATCCTTGTAAATGCCCACCTGGTGTTGAATGCTGAAGGATGACACTTCCTGGAAATGAATTCCCTAATACATTATTTGTAATCGTATCAGCGCTTACACCTTTCCAATCAACTGTATCAACACTCCACTGTACAATCATAAAATTTTGCTCTGTTGCCCACTTCAATTGCTCTTCAAGTATTTCACCGTATGGCGGACGTATAAACTTCGGTGCATAACCAGCTAAACGATTTAATATTTCTTCCGTTTTTATTATTTGATTACGATACTCAGCATCATTTACTTTCGCTAAGTTCGGATGACTATACGTATGATTACCAATTACATGCCCTTCATTTGCAATACGCTTTACTACGTTCGGAAATTTTTCTGCGTTTTCACCAAGTAAGAAAAAAGTAGCTTTTACATTATGTTGTTTTAACTTATCTAATATTTTTGGCGTGAATTCTGAATCTGGTCCATCATCAAATGTAAGAGCTACTTCCGCTTTATTATACGGTCCTGAAAATGCGTACGCATATTTTTCAACCCATGAAAATGGTGTCCACGATCCACGATCATCTGCTTTCATTTGTACTTCATAGCTTTGAGGGATATATGCGTATGGCAATGCGCTTATATATTCTCCATAATAAAGTGAGTTATATGGCATATAAGCATACGAAACATCTCGTTCTAGTCCCCATTGATATGGAGTAAACATTTGTGGCGAATAAAAATAATACATGATAAAAAACCTCCCTAAATTTTCATATGTGATTCATCTGCACTTTGTTAGAGAAATTGTTATTCATAAACAAAAATAAGACTGTCCTTAATTAGGACAGTCTTACTGCTTTATATTATTAATAAATTGATGTACTATCTTTTGGCAAAGTTTTCACATGTTTTAAATAGTTCGTCACTTTATCATCATCTTCTTGCGGATATTGATATTCATACGTGTTAGCGACTTCGTTCGCCACTTCCCTAAATAAATCACTCATGACAAAGAATGACTCCCATATGTTTTCATATTCAGCATTAGAAAATGTCCTTTTAAATTGCTCCCACATATCTTCTTCAATATATTGCTCGAAATGCTTTCCAAACTTCCCTGTATTAACTGTAAAGTCTGTTTTCATACCAATATGCCATTCTAGCATTACGATGAACATATCTCGCACTGGTCCTTCAAGCATTCCTTTTGCATAAGAAAGTTCCTCTCTCCATAACCCTTTTGCCACATTTGTACTACACCACCAAAATTCATTACAGCAATCCAAAAACTCTTTTTCTGTAGGCTTTTTTATTAAGTAATCCTTATCGCTTGCTGGCGGGAATCCTTCCATACAATTATCTTTATCAAGAAGCAGTTTACTTAAACTATCTTGTCCAACGAACTTTTTTATTAACTCAACTGGAACTAGCGTTAAATCAATCCGATTCCCATCCATGAACTGCATTAAATATGGAAACTTCCCATCTTCATCTGGTTGAACTAACGACATTTCTTCTGGCATTTGTACTATCATTATTTCTCCAAATCTATGAACCCAATTATGATTAGACGTAAAAGATTGTATATCATTTACAACATACATAATATCATAGTCTTGAAAACAATCTCTTTTCACATTTGGATTTACACGCGATCCATTCATGATAACTGCTCGAATTCTTTCATCCTCTTTTGCTATATTTATAATTACGTCTAACATTTCTTTTTCAGTTCTCATCTACTTATATCCTCCAATTTTTTAATATATAATATAGTGTTATGTATATTGGAGGTCCACGAGCTAATCTCGTTATACACGATACATGTTATAATTTTTGAAACTTCTTTTTCATCCCTTTTTCCTCCTTACATCACTCTTTTACAACTGCCATCCCTTTCAATTTCCCAATGCTTTCTACCATTCACTTTTAATTATACCGAAAATTCTGTCTCGAATACAAAAAATAAAGAAAGGACATCTACCCCTTACAGAATAGATATCCCTTCTTTTAAAGTTAAATTTAATTCCTATGGATTAGTAGACCAAAGCCCAGCAGATTTAATAAATGTACGTTTATTTAATTTCAGCTGCGCTACGATAAATTCTGCAATATCTTCTGCTTGCATTACTTTATCAGGGTTTCCATCAGTTAATCCTAAATCTACAGCCATATCAGTTGCTACTGTACTTGGAGTTAAAGCTGTTACACGAATGTTATGTTTGCGAACTTCCATCGCTAACGATTCTGTTAAGCCAAGGACACCAAATTTAGAAGCACTATATGCACTTGTTACAGGTGCACCTTTTTGTCCTGCTGTAGATGAAATGTTAATGATATCACCAGATTGTTGTTCAATCATGCTCGGTAAAGCTGCACGAGTTGCATAGTATACACCCATTAAGTTTACTTGAATGATTTTTTCCCAATCAGTAACGTCTAGTTCTAAAAACTTACCGAATTTAGAAATACCAGCGTTATTAATTAAAATATCGATAGATCCTAAACCATTTTTTAACGTTTCAATCGCAGTCGTCACTTCTTCATATGAAGAAACATCAGCAGTTGCAATAACAGCTTTTACACCTTCTGCTTCTACTTCTTTTGCTACAGCTTTTAAGTTTTCTTCTGAACGAGCTAATAAGCCTACATTTACGCCTTCTTTCGCTAATGCGATTGCTACAGCGCGACCAATCCCTCTACCTGCTCCTGTAATTAAAGCATTTTTACCTTGTAATAATTCTGCCAAGTATAACACTCCTTAATCATCTCAGTTATGTATTATATTAAAATTGTATCTATGTTTATGTAAAAAGGCAATGATGCACTTTCATGTGCGTAGGTTACTTGTAGGTAACTATAGAAAGTTTTTATTTATAAGTTTCATTTTTTTACCATTATTCATGTAAAATAAAAACAAATCCAGCATAGGGGAGTGTATGAGTATAAAAAGCGAAGGAAAAGCTTTTCAATATAATTGCAGTAACGGTAAATGCATTTTTAAAGAGAAATAGTGTTAGAAGGTTCTCCTTCTAACACTATTTCTCTTCATGATTCGGCATACGCACAATAAATTCAGTACCTTTTCCTTCCTCACTCTCCACTTTTATCTCTCCTTGATGAAGGTCGATTACTTTCTTTACAATAGCTAAACCTAAGCCACTTCCTCCATAGGCACGATTTCGTGAAGAATCCGCTTTATAAAAACGCTCAAAAATATGTTGTTTCTGTTCTTCTGATATACCAATTCCTGAATCACGGATACGCACTTCCACTACTGTCTCATGTTCCTTTAACTGAATAGTAATCGTACCACCGCTTGGAGTAAATTTAATACTATTATGAATTAAATTAATCCACACTTGACTCATACTTTCTTGGTCAGCAATAACATGTACTTTTTCTAAATCTAGTTCTAACTCAATTTCTTTTTCAGCCCAGAGTGGTTCACTATTTAACACAATTTGCTTTAATTGTTGATCTAATCGATAGCTCACTCTTTCTGGTATATATTCTTCTGATTCTAAAAGAGTTAGCTTTAGTAAATTTTGACTTAGTTTAGATAATCTCGTTGTTTCAGTTTCAATAATGGTAAGATAATGCTTTCTTTTTTCCTCAGAAAGATTATCGTCTTGTAGTGCTCTAGCAAATCCTTTTATAGAAGTTAATGGTGACTGTATTTCATGAGAAACATTTGATACAAACTCTTGTCTCATTTTCTCCATCGCATTCAGTTCATCTGTCATATCATTTATACTTTTTACAAGCACGCCAATTTCGCCATCATACTTTTCTTCATTTCGTATTTTTACGGAGAAGTCTCCTTTTGCAATTTTTTGTATCGGTTCAATAATAGTCCAAATCATTGCCTCTCGTTTTGGCCTCATTAATATTCCAATCAATGTCCAAATAAGAATAATAAATACAAAACCGACCATATTACTAATTAGAAAGGCAACAAACGGCGATACGTTTACGTCAAAAGCATTCAATATACTAGTTACTACATAAAATGCGATAGACCAAATTATAGTAAGAAAAGAAAAGAGCGCTAATACCGCTCCAAATACTTTCAGCATCTTCAACTTACTCATTCGTTTTCTTTTTCTCATTTACTTACCTCTAAGCGATACCCTAATCCTCTTATTGTTTTAATACTAAATTTCGACTGCTCTTCTTGAAACTTCTCACGTAACCGATTAATATGAACGTCTAGTGTACGTTCATTCCCTTCAAAATCATATCCCCATATTTCTTCAATTAATTGCTCTCTCGAACAAGTTCTTCCCGATTTAGACCCTAAAGTAAAGAGCAGCTCAAATTCTTTTAACGGTAATGTAACCGTTTGTTCTCCAGATGTAACTTCGAATGTTTTACGATTTAATAATACATTTCCAACTTGAATCGATTGGGAAACTGTAATTTGGTAACGTTTCAATAATGCCTTTACTCTCACTACTAATTCTATAGGGTCAAATGGTTTTACAAGATAATCATCTGTCCCAAGGTGAAATCCTTTTACTTTTTGTGATGTTTCCCCTTTGGCAGTTAGCATCAGAACCGGGATATCATAGTATTTTCTTAATTCAAAACATACATCAAATCCATCCATATTTGGCATCATGATATCAAGAATAACCATATCGACTTTTACGTCATCCATTTTCTGAAGTGCATCTACTCCATCAATTGCCTCATATGTTTGAAAACCTTCTCGTTCTAAAAATACAGAAACGAGTTCTCTAATGTGTGGATCGTCATCTACTATTAAAATTTTAGGTATCAAAGGAACCATTTCCTTTCTACTTAGCATCTAATATATTGTTTAAAAATGAATCATCAGTGGAGTAAACTTCCCACTGATGATTCATTTTATAATGCACCCTCTTTAATTTTCAATTGCTGCGTTGCAAACTCACGATACATATCATGCGTCTGTAATAATTCATCATGCGTACCACTACCTGTAAGATTCCCTTTTTCAATAAAGACAATTTTATCTGCATCTACAACAGTAGAAAGTCTATGCGCAATCACTAACGTTGTTCTGCCTTTCATTAAGTTATTTAACGCTTTTTGAACGACAGACTCAGATTTACTATCTAAGCTTGAAGTCGCCTCATCTAGCATAAGAATTTGCGGATTTCGAAGTAACGCTCGGGCAATGGCAATTCGCTGTCTTTGTCCCCCAGAAAGCTTCACACCGCGTTCTCCAACTTCTGTTGCATAACCGTTTGGTAAGTCATGAATAAATGCATCAACATATGCCATTGCTGCTACTTTTTCAATTTCTTCATCCGTTACTTCGCCCTCGACGCCATAACAAATATTATCACGAATTGTTCCATCAATTAACGGACTATCTTGTGATACGTAACCGATTTGACGTCGCCATGACTGTAATGAATAACTCGTAATTGATTCTTCTCCTAATTTAATGGCGCCACTAGTTGGCTCATAAAAACGTTCCAGTAATGAGAATAACGTTGTTTTCCCACTACCACTTGGTCCTACAATCGCTGTCACTTTTCCAGATTCAATTGTGAAATCTATATTTTTCAAAACTTGCTCTTCTTCGTTATACTCAAAATGTACATTTTCAAGAACGATCGGTTGCTTAGCATTTGTCACTTTCACACCAGTTTCATGATCTTCTACTTCATATTCTAAAATCGTACTAATTCTTTCCGTTGCACCAATTGCCTTTTGGAATTGTGTAAAGAACATAGATAATTGACTCATTGGCATTACAATTTGAACTAAATACAAAATAAACGCTACAAGTTCACCGGTTGTTAATGCACCGCTAGAAACTCGCATCCCGCCATACCCTACGATAATAACAAGTAGTGCCATTAAAACAAACGACATAACTGGCGAAATTAATGCTTGCACTTTTCCTTCTTTCAAACCAAATTGTAATAACTTTTGTATACCTGTATTACCCGTTTCATATTCTCTCTTTTCTGTATTTGAAGATTTCACTAAACGAATTTCTGATAACACTTGCGTTAACACACTTGTAAAAGATGCAGTTTCATCTTGAAGCGCTTTTGAAATCTTATACATTTTTCGTCCAAGTGGAACTAAAATTAACACAGACAACGGAATAACCGTTAAAAGTAACGCAGTCATTTTCCAATCTAAAACAAATAATACAATTAACGATCCAACAATTGAAATACCACCTGTTAATAAGTTTGACAAATGCTCAGAAATTAACATTTTCACTACACCTGTATCATTCGTCATACGGCTAATCGTATCACCTGTTCTATTTTGATCGTAATAAGATACCGGCAAGATAAGTACCTTTTTCCACAAACGTTCTCTTAGTCCCGCTACAATCTTCTGCCCAATATAATTTAGTAAATATATAGACAACCCTGCCGCAATAGTTTGCATTACAAAGAAAGCAATTAACCCAACAATTTGTCCTGCACTAATTGAAGAAAGCGAAAAATTATCTACTAATCCTTTTGTCAGCATAGGAATAAATAAACTCGCTCCCGTAGAAAGCAAACTCATTAACAACGCAAAAACTAAAATTCCTTTCGGAGGATTTGTATCTTGAATAAGGCGTAAAAACTGCCTCCAACTCCCTTTTTTCTTTATTTCATTTCTAACTTCCATTCCTGTTCATCTCCTCATATTAAACAAAACTGTTCTTTCTAAAATTAGAATACGATACAAATGTAAACTGAATGTAAACACACTTTTTCTATTTTTACAAAATATACATAAAAACTCATCTTTACAACAGATATAAACATCTGATATTATTACCTGGTACTCAATATTATTCTATGTAAATTATAGATAAATAATTTAAAACACGATATAAATCTCCAGTTAGTGAAAGGAGTATCCTTTTTGCAAACAAATATACATTCTGAAAAGGAAACAATTATTTTTATTCATGGATTAGTTGGTAATCGTCGCGCCTTCAAAAAAGAGCAAAAACGATTTTCCGCCTCCTACAACATTATAACTTATGACTTATTAGGTCACGGTGATGATAAAGGTGAAGCAATCGACTTTTCATTACAGCGCCTCGTAGATCAATTATTAAACTTATATGAACAAGAAGGTATTAAAAAAGCTCATATTTGTGCGCTAAGTTACGGCTGTTACATCTCTACAATTTTTGCGCAAATGCATCCAGAAAAAGTATTAAGTATTTGTCATATTGGAGGACATTACAATAACCCTTCTCGTTTATATAATGTATTTCAAAATTTTTGGGAGAAGCGAGGAGATGAATACTCTAAATGGCTCTCTCAATACGCAAATACTATTTTTCCAAGCGGTATACTAAAAGCAAATCCGTTCGCAGTCATTTCAAGAAATATTTACTACCGTTTCGGATTACAATTACATTCATCCATAATTGCCCAGTCATTACGACATCGATTAGAATTCGATTTAAAATCTAAATTAAAATCACTTCCTCACCCTATACTATGGGTAATGGGAGAGCATGATCATCTCTATAAATCTTGTCTATTTGATTTGAAATCTATTTTGCCTAACGTTCTATATAAGGAAATACCGTTAGCGGGACATGCAGCGAACTTATTTCGTCCTAACTATTTCCATGACTTATATGATCGATTTTTAAATGGAAAGTTAAAATAAAAACTATTAAACTTCCAATTTATTCAACTATAAAAAGGCTTCCCAAGTTTCCTTGGAAAGCCTTTTCTCTATACGAAAAGTATATAAAACTACTTTTTCTTAGTATGCTTTTGTGTAACCTAATAGGTGCTTGCTCCAGTAAGAGTTACTTACAGAACTAATACGTACACCAGTTGCATCTGTTTCTGCACTAATGAACTGACCGTTTCCTAAGTAAACACCCATGTGAGAAGGACCTGATTTATAAGTATTTTGGAAGTATACTAAATCACCTGGTTGTGGATTGCTAGTTTTTGTTTTAGAGCTCCAGTATCCAGCAACTGTTTGACGAGCGCCTTTATGACCAGTTTGATTTAATACGTAGTGAATGAATCCACTGCAGTCAAAACCAGCAGGTGTTGTACCAGCAGTTCTGTATGGTGAACCATTTAAAGATCTAGCGAATCCAGCGATTGAAGATGTATCTCCACCTGTTGTTGGTTTTTGTACGTCTTTACCTGGTTGTTGAACGTTATTTGTAACATTATTGTTATTTGTAACGTTGTTTACTCCGCCTTTTACAAACTTAACGAAGTCTGCACTTACGTAACCTGTGCGGCCGTTATGGTTAATTTTGTACCAACCATTTTCAGCACCAGTAACGTTTAATACTTTACCATTTGTTACTCCACCGATTACAGCGTTGTATGTAGCTGGGCCTGTACGTACTTTTAAAGCACCAGTGTTAACAACATAAGAACCACCAGTTTGAACTGTTGTAGTATTGTTGTTTGTAGTTGGTTGTTGTGTTTCGTTAGATACAGCAGAACCACCTTTTGTTACGAAGTCTTTGCTTACGTATCCAGTTCCACCATTGAAGTTGATTTTAAACCAATCTTGTACTTCACCTACAACTTGTACTGTTTTACCTTTGTTTACAGAACCTAATACTGTATGAGATGTACTTGGGCCTGTACGTACGTTAAGTGAAGAAACGTTTACTGTGTAAGTACCTGTTCCTTGTTGAACAGTCGTTCCTGTTTTGCCACCAGTCGTTACGAAGTCACCACTTACATAACCTGTTTGACCATTTACGTTTACTTTGAACCAACCATTTTCTTGTCCAACTACTTGTAGCACTTGGCCTGATTTTACTTTAGAAATAACGTTATGTCCTGTACCAGCACCTGAACGAACATTTAATACATCAGCAGTTACTGTGTATTTTAATTCAGAAGTTGTTTCTACAGTTTTTGTTTCAGTTACAGTCGTTTGAGTTTGAGTTTGAGTTTGTCCATTAATTTCTTTTAGCGCTTCATTTGAAACTTGTGCATGAGCAGAATCCATTCCTGGAACTGCAACGCCAGCTACAGAAGCTGCTGCTAAACCTGCAATTACTTTTTTCATAAGTTGTCTTTACTTCCTTTCCCTACTATCCTCTTAAAAAAAACTAAAACTTTAATACTTTACAATATTATCAAAGTAAAATATTCATCCAGTTCCATTTTTTAGCAAGAGTTTTATTTTTCACACAGAGTTCATTTTAAATGAACAAAGTGAAATCCGTGTGAACTTCATGTGAACTTTATCATTAAACACAGTGTTTTTGCAATGGTTTTTTCAAATTTCTTATATATCGCATGAAAATTCGACATTCTATTTAATATTTTAATATAAAATATCCCTTTTCTATCTATTATAAAAAACTCTATTAACCTAATACAAACTCAAGTATGTATTTCCTTATAAAGTTCCTTACATGACGTATACTTTCATCATGACAAAAATCACTCTATTTATCAATAGTATAATATTTTTAGAAAACTAAATTTCTATACTATCTACAATTTTGAAATAATTTGACGAATTGTAAGATTTATTTCACAAAAGCCATTTCTCCTTTAAAGAAAACACACACTATATCAACTGTTCTCTTTTTCCTATAATGGAATTTATAGGATATTTATAGTATTATATACATATCTTAATAAACAAGAATTTTAGCGAATTGATTAAAGTTTCATTCCCTTATAAAATGAAACTTTAATCAGGAAGGGTTTTATACATCCTCCGCTAATTATTAACCCTCACCACTCGGGCTGCCCATTAATGCGGAGTTTTATTGGAATAAAAAGAGGAGGCATATTTGTGAGAAATATAATAGATGATCCAATACAAAAAAACATAGAGCTATACTATGCTTTTATTCAATTCGTTTCAATGATAACATTACAAAAAGTATCAGCTATTGAAACACGTAAAAACGAATTAAAAAATCAGATGAAAAATGCAGGACAAAAAAGCCCTTATTACGTATAAAAAAGGTGAACAGGTTATATTCCTGTTCACCTTTTTAAATTATTTATAAATTTTCACACGGTCCTCTAGCGGTTGGAATTCTTTTTCACCAGCATGTACTACCGGTTTACCAAATGGCATTTGCGCAATAAGTTTCCAATTCTCTGGAACATCCCACTCTTTTCTCACTTCTTCATCAATTAGCGGATTGTAATGCTGTAACGTAGCACCAAACCCTTCAATTTCTAAAGCTGTCCAAATTGCAAATTGTAACATTCCTGATGATTGCTGAGACCAAGTTGGGAAATTATCTTTATATAATGCAAAGTTAGCTTGAAGGCTTTCCACTACTTCACTGTCTTCAAAATATAAAACCGTTCCATAACCACTTTTAAATGCATTCATTTTTTCTTCAGTAGGTGCAAAGTTATTTTCAGGTACAATTTTTCGTAACGTTTCTTTCGTAATATCCCATAATTTATCATGTTGTTCTCCTAATAAAACAACAACGCGAGCACTTTGAGAATTAAAAGCTGAAGGTGTATGTTTTACAGCATGATAAATCACTTCTTGAATTTTCTCATCAGAAACTACTTGCTCTTTACTAATTGCATAAATAGATCTTCTGTCTTCAATTGCTGAGTAAAAATCTTTTGCCATCATAATTCCCTCCAATTTTCAATTGAGGCTATTTCATATGTATATATCATATTACGCCCCTCAAACTTATTATTAATAAGCTTATAACTTTATAATATCACAGCAACAAACAAACTCAAATAATAACACTTATATTTAGAAGCTTTTTCCTTTTTAAAATAAAAAGACTGTTTGTTGTTATCTAAAATTAGTAACAACAAACAGTCTTACTTATGTAGCGATCTAGATTCGTATTTTACTTACTTAATTAACTAATCCAAATGCATACGACATTAACTTATTTGTCTCTGTAAAACGTTTTGTTTTACTGGATGTCCCCATGACCACTGTAATAATTCGATTATCACCTTGCTTTGCAGTCCCAGTAAAACAGTATCCTGCGCTATCTGTAAATCCAGTCTTTAGTCCGTCCATTCCTTCTATATATAAACTTTTATTATTTTTGTTTAACATGTCGTTTGTGCTTATAACATTAATATTATTAAATGCTAGCTGACTTTGACGTAAGTGAGTCACTTCTAATATTTCCGGATAATCTTTTATAAGATGATACGCCAATTGTGCTACATCACCAGCCGTCATTTTTGTTTCACTTCCATCCGGCTCTTGTAATCCAGAAGCATTTGCAAATTTAGCATGTTCCGACATTTTTAACTGTTTCGCTTTTGCATCCATAAGCTGAACGAAATCTTTCTCCGATTTTGCCATATGTTCTGCTAAAGCCACAGCCGAATTATTAGCTGACTCAATCATTAATGCATGATATAAATCTTTAACAGTTAATGTGTCATTAACTTGTACTGGGATTCTCGCTCCTTCTGTTTGTGCCGCCTTCGCACTCATTTTTACTGGATCTTCCCAGCGAACTTTCCCGTTATGTATACTCTCTAGTAAGAGATACGCTGTCATCATCTTAGACATACTAGCCGGTGCAAAAGCTTCATTTTCATTATATTGATAAATAATATCTCCATCACTCGCATCGATAATCATAGCTGCTTTTGCGTTAATTTCTGGTGGGATGTACTTTGGCGGGACTACTTTTTCAGTAAATCCTGCTTTAGGTAGTTCTGCCACTTGCAAAGGTTGTCCCTCTACATTCGCTATGCTCTTTTGATTTCCTTGGAATAAGAACCAACATATCCCTAAAATAATAACTAATAGGACTGTCATCCTTCCCCATTTTAACCGATTCATTTCAAAACTCCTTTAGCAAACCTTTTATACACTCACATTTAACCTTAACAACAATTCCTTTATACAGTCAAGGTAAAAGGTATATTTATTCATAGTACAGCAATGATTTTTTTAATTTATTTATGTTAAACTTACAATATTGAAACGTAAGAATATTCAATAATAAAATCTCGTAAATAAAGCGAAACTTTAATCAGCCCCCCAATCGGGCTACCCGTCAAATAGCGAGATAAACTATTTAATAGAAGGGATTCATACAAATGCTACTTCCAAAATCATTAAAATACGGAGACACAATTGGGATCTACTCCCCTTCTTCACCAGTAACCTACACTTCTCCAAAAAGATTTGAAAGAGCAAAATCTTACTTACAACAGAAAGGGTTTCATATATTAGAAGGTTCATTAACAGGTCGATATGATTTTTATCGTTCTGGTAGTATACAAGAGCGTGCTGAGGAGCTAAATGTCTTAATAAGAAATCCTAATATTTCTTGTATTATGTCAACAATTGGTGGGATGAATTCAAATTCAATATTACCTTATATTGATTATGATGCTTTTCTAAAGAACCCTAAAATAATGATTGGGTATTCAGATGCAACTGCTTTATTACTAGCAATTTACGCCAAAACAGGAATCCCTACATTTTATGGACCAGCTCTCGTCCCTTCCTTTGGCGAATTTGAACCTTTTGTTGATTGCACATACAAATATTTTGCTGAAACTTTACTACATGATCATTCTCTTCCTTATCATATAAAACAACCATTATTTTGGTCAGATGAATTTATTAATTGGGAAGAAAAGACGAAGGAGAAAGAACTTCGACCAAACGATTGGATTTCAGTAATTGATGGAAAAGCTACTGGGCGTATTATTGGCGGGAATTTAAACACGATACAAGGAATTTTGGGTAGCCCCTATATGCCACATATTCAAGAAGGCGACATTCTCTTCATTGAGGACAATTCAAAAGATGCAGCTACTATTGAAAGAAGCTTTTCATTACTTAAAATTAACGGTGTATTCGATAAAATTTCAGGTATCATTCTTGGAAAACATGAGCAATTTGATGATTGTGGTACAAATCGAAAGCCTTTTGAAATACTATTAGAAGTACTTCAAAATCAAAGAATTCCTTTTCTAGCTGACTTCGATTGTTGTCATACACATCCCATGATTACCATGCCTATCGGTATTCAAGTAAAGTTGGATGCAACAAATAAAACGATACATATTGTAGAACCTTGGAAAAAATGAATGCATAGCTTCTATTGTTTTACAATAAAAGCCATGATACTATATAATTTGGAATGTGAAAGATTAAACAAAATACGTTCCAATATCTATTATTAGGAAAAGATAGATATAAATATATATTTATATGTAAAAGAGAGTGAATAAATGAAACCAACTATTAAAAATTACGTATTTTTACATGTAGCTTTTTTGATATATTCTATCATTGTGGTTTACATGAAATGGGCAGCTAAGTTTCCCATTGCTTCCATCTCATTTTTTATTGCTTATTTCGGACTAGTTGTACTTTTATTCGGATATGCAATTTTATGGCAACAAGTAATTAAGCATTTCGAAATATCAAAAGCATATTCACATCGCGGAATTATTATACTGTGGTCAATGCTTTGGTCAGTAGTTCTATTTGGAGATACGATACAGTGGAATCATTTACTTGGTGCGGCTATTATTATCGTCGGAATTGTGGTGGTGACAAAAGATGAATAGTTATATGTTGTTATTGATCTTTGGAATCGTATTGGCCAATTACTCACAAATTTTATTAAAAAAGGCTACTTTACAGCAATATGATTCTAAATTAAAAGAATATGTAAATCCATATGTAATCATCGGTTACTCTTTATTTGTACTTAACGCAGGATTCAATATTATCGCCTTAAAGGGACTGACAATAAATCAAGTCTCTGCATTAGAATCATTAAGTTATATCATCATATTAATTTTCGGTTGGTATTTTTTAGGTGAAAAAGTAACAAAAAGAAAAGTAATTGGGAATACTATCATTTTAATGGGTGTTGTGGTGTATTTTATTAAGTAATCACTTATACAAAAAGCTCCGTTTATCACAAACGGAGCTTTTTACTATTGACCTAAATTTTGCACTTTATCTTTCAAATCTCGAACTTGATCTACCGTCTGCATAAGCTCAGAGTTTTTAAATTGCTCTACATCCACTTTGCCTTCTTCTATCTTTGTCTTCGCCGTATCAATTAACGTATTTAACTTTTCGTTATATCCGACGATTTGTTGATGAAGATCCTTTGCTACATCAGGTGGCGTTAATTCATTGAATGCGGGTATATCTTGTTTAATTTCACTAAGCTTCGTTTCTAATTCTTTTCGAGCCTCGCTATCATTAACGGCCTTTTCTACTAATGCTGGTGCATCATTTGCAAATGCACTTATTTCATTTACATAGTCTGTCGCCTTTTGAGCATAATCTATGGAGTTCTTTCCTTCTTCCACTATTGAACATCCCATTAAACCAATTGAAACTATGAATACTAATACAATTGATTTTATTTTCATTTTAGACCCCCTTCGTCCTTATAATTGTCTGTAATTTTCTCTATACATAACTTCTAGCTAAATTGTTTATAACCTTTTTCAAATAGCTATTTACCCTCTTACATGCCCTATTATCGTTACAACATCTATTTCTATATGCACGCTTATAATATCTTCAATTATATCCATATACCCTTGTCCTATAGCTGTTCCATAGTGTAATGTAAGCCCCTTCTTTTCATACACTGACTTTGGCACTGAAAAAATAAATCTCCTCAAGTTTCTTTCATCAGCTGGTTCCATAATTAAAACAATCCCATCCTCATCAAACATATACGCTCGCCCTCCAACTTTACATTCACTATGGCTCAGTATTGCCTTGGTCAGCAAAATTTAAAACATAATAAGTTAAGATACACTCTGCTCTATCATAAAGTGAAACTTTAATTAGCCCTCACCAGTCGACTCTTTATCGGCAAATAGCGGGATAAAAATAAAAAGCATTTATTCTTTTTTGTTAAGAATAAATGCTTTTTAAAAAATCAATTTCTAACTCTAGCATCTTTTTTTGACGAGGTTTTACTTTCCTTACGGGAACTCCAGCGTAAATATACCAATCATCTAAACTCTCTTTTACCATACTCATCGCGCCGACTGCCGTACCTTCTCCTACAATTACATTTGGAAAAATAATAGAATTAGCACCAATAATCACATGTTTTTTTAAAATAACTTTTTCTGCTTTCACATTCCTATATTGATTCGGGACGGTTGGCCCCATTAATGTATTTCCACTGAAATCATCAAGTACTGCATATACGATTGTTTTAGCTGAGATGTTTGCAAAATCATGCATTTCAATCCCAACTTCCCCTCCATATAACGCTGTATACGCTGATATGTGCGAATAACTTCCAATTGTGATTTTACCACTTAAAATGCAAAAATCATCAATTCTTACATGATTGCCAACTGATATAGCACTCGGATTATATATACTTGCTTTTTTACTAACCAATACATTTTTCCCAACAGATAAAAATCCAATTTTCTTTAGTTCTTCTTGACTATAAAAACTATTCATCTACCGACACCACCTTCTGCTCTAAACAGATTACAATTTGCTCTACTAGTTCTTTCGTCATTCCTTCCCATAAAGGTAAACTTACGATTCGTTTTGCTATTTTATTCGTTTTTGTTAAATCTGTCGACTTATAGTTTTTAAAAAGAACTTGTTGGTGGCAAGATGGTGAAAAGTATAATCTAGCTTCTATTTTCTGTTTTTTCAGTTCTTCAATTACTTGTATGTTGCGAACTTCTTCTGGACAAATGATAGGCATAAATTGGTGAATAACTGCTTCTGTCTTTTGGACTTTCCACCCTTTTTTCATTAACCCAGTATTTTGTAACAACTGTTTATACCATTCAGAAATACGGGTACGTTCTTTTAATTTTTGATCCCACTTTTTTATAGTCGCAATCCCAATAGCTGCTGCGTATTCAGACATTTTACAATTAAACCCCATCATCGTACATTCACGATTTTTATCAAATCCGAAATTCCCCATTCTTTTAATACGTTGTATATCTTCTTCGTTTTTACTATATATGAGCCCTCCTTCACCAATTCCGAATGGCTTTGTTGCATGAAAGCTATATACGATCATTCCACTAAAATCTTGACCGTAATGCATCCCTCCATTCATTAATCCAAATCCCGGCGCCGCATCTACGACAACCGGAATCCCCTTCTTCTCTAATTCTTCATATTCTTCTAAGTTCATCCATGATCCAAAAGTGGCGTACGGGACAACAATCGCAACCTCTTCTTTTAATTCTTCTATCTTATCCAAAAGTACGGTTTTATCCATATACCAATCATCTATTGAAATATCAATAAAGTAAGGTTCCAATCCACACCAAATAGCGGCTAAGGCAGTCGCAGGGAATGTAAAGCTAGGCATGAGAGCATACTTTCCCTTTCTTCTTTTCTTTAGTTGAATAGCCGCCATTAACCCTAACGTTGCGTTTGCTACTGTTGTAACAGCTCCCCTGTTTTGAAAAAATGACGACATAATTGTTTCCTCAAAACGTTGATTTATAGGTCCATAATTCGTATATATGTGAGATGTATCAATTTCCTTCAATTCGTCCAAATACTCACTTACAGGTACAGTTGAAGCACGTAAAAAAGGAATATTCTCCATATCTATCTATTCCTTCCTATCATTTTCGGACAATATAGAGCATATCTGTTTCAGATAATCCAAATTTCCTAGCACTTTTCATTCCTTGTTTTTCCGCTATGTTATATAATTCCACCTTAAATCCTGCATTCATTAATCGTTGAATAAATCCCGATTGATTGTAAATTCTCACATGATCTTCTTGACCAAAAGCTAATTTCCTCAATTGTGGTGTTACAATTAATTCATTCTCTATAATAAAATCTACATTCATTACGATTGGTACTTGAATAATTCCCCATCCATTTGGCTTTAACACTCTATATAACTCTCGCATTGCTTTGTCATCATCAGGAACGTGTTCTAATACATGGCTACATAATATTACATCAAAAGTATTACTATCATATGTAATTCTTGTAACATCAATTTCCTTCATTAATGGATCCTTTGGTTCTAAGTCACCACATACATACGTAATATTTTTATACTCGTTAAACCAATCTCTTAACTTTGCTTCAGGTGCAATATGAAGCATTGTATAGTTTCTATTTAACAAGTCCGTTTCCGTTTCAATGTACGCACGGTACAATCTTTCACGATCCATCGAATTACAAACTGGACATATCCCTGTATCTTTATTCCACATTTCAAATTTATATTTCGGAAAATCATAATGTGCTGGCCAAGGTGAAAATTTTTCAAATTGTTGATTGCAATATTGACAATAACAACATTCTTTCTCGAACATATGAGCAACTAACTTGTTTAAGCCTTTTTTTATCTTTTCATTATAAATTTGATCTAGTTCGCCATTTCTTACTGCATCCTTAACTATAAATCCCGCATTTTCTAAACAATAAGATAAACTCTCTTTATACTCACTTTCGGAGCTTAAAAACCCACTATTATATGCATCTATAATTAATTCAATCCACTCTTCAATTGTCATTAAAATAAAATGCATTTGTTTTTGATTTTGTCCACTATGCTGTCTAAAATAACTAAGAGGTTCATGTATATAAACTACTTTTCCTTTCCTCATCATATCTAGCCAAGTTGCAATGTCATTAATAGCAGAATAAGCCTTTCCTTTAAAATATCCAAACTTCCCGTCAAACAAATTCCGATTAAACAAAACAGTTGTCGGCTCACCAACTACATTTTTCAAGTTTTTTAACATATAATTCCCTAATTCTTTTCCTTCAAAAAGTGTAGTTTCTTTCGCGATTTTCATATTTAATGTTGAAGGTGGTAATATCTCTCCATTCTCATCAATCAGTTCACGATATGACGTCACAAATGAAATATTTTCTAACGCCAAAAAGTATTTCATCATTCCCTCGATCTTTTCATGATGAAATAAATCATCATCTAATAAAAAGTTTATATAGTCCCCATTCGCAAGTTCTACACACTTATTAAAGTTTTCGGCAACTAACGGCGTTTCATTTTTTACATATGTAATACACTCATATTCACGTAAGTACGGTTGAATCATAGCATTGACTTCATTATTTGTACTGTCGTCAGAAATAATAATTTCAATATTTTCATATGTTTGATTCAAAGCGCTGTTGAGTGCTAATTCCAAGTAATAAGGTCTATTGTATGCAGGAATAAGTATACTTACTTTCGGTAAAGAAGAATTATTATTTATATGTTGTTTTTTCTTTTCTATGTTTATTTTCTTCGCTCTAATTTTTTGGTAATAGTCTAATGTATATAATATTGATGATGGAACTATCCTTCTTGCATAATCTAGAAAATTAGTTATCGCTTTGTCTAACTCTTTTTCAGTGGATAAGAAACCATATTGTTCTCCTGCTATAATACTGTGTGAAAAATCTTCTAACCCATCCATCATTTTATTAGATTCATTTAACTGTTGATCTGGATGTAATCGAAAGTAACTAAGTGTCTCTGCTATATATACAGCTTTTCCTTTACTTAATAAAGATAACCATGAAGCTATATCTACGTTACATAAATACCGCCTCTTATCAAAAATCCCAAACGGTTCTTGTAAATCATTTTTACGAAATAAAACTGTTGTCGGTTCTCCAATATAATTTTTTTGATCCACAATTACCTTATTTCCTAATTCTGTTCCCGCTATAATGGTATCCTCTTCAAATAAACGGACAGTCGAATAAATATGTCGTAGCTCTTTCCCTTTATCATCAATGACTTGACGATGAGATGTTACAAGCTTAATTTCATTATCTAAATCATCGAAAAAATACTTCATCATTTTTTCAATTTTATTCACATGAAATACATCATCATCCATTAAAAAATTTATATATTCACCGTTCGCTTCATTAAATAACATTAGCGCATTTTCAAATTGTCCGAGAGTTGATCTATTTTTTATATAAATAATATTTGAATGATCACATAAGTATTTTTGTAACACTTTTTCTGTTTCATCATTCGTGCTGTCATCTCCAACTATAATTTCTATATTAGGGTACGTTTGTTCTAACACACTACATAGCGCCTTTTCAAAGTAACGAGGACGATTATACGTAGGAATTAATACACTTACCAACGGAAGTTGCTCTACCACCTCTTCAGTTCTTTCAATACGAGTTCTCATTTTAACTCTCTCACCTCTTCGCATATTATTTATATACGCGACACAAAAATCACATTACTTTAACTGTATGGAGCCTATATACTTTTATGCAAACATGAAACAAATTATCATACTTTTCGTTCCTGAATAAACATATTTAATAATGCGGACATTTTATTTGCACCTTTTTTATTCATATGATCACTATCATAAAAATCATCGTCACAAAATAATGGCGAATCAAATAGATCTATGATTTGAAAAGAATATTGAGTTTGAAAATCATTTATAACTTTATAAAAATCTTCTTTTAATTTCTTACTACTACAATTGAAATAATGTGAAGTAACTGGGAATACAACAATTAATGGTTTTATATCATTTTTTAACAGTAATTCTAAATATTTTTTAAAAATTATTTTATTTTCAACTAAAGTTTGAGGATACGCCAATTTAGCATGTGAAGCTGCTCTTATTTTCCCGTGTTCTTCAAAAGGAATGTGAAGAGGAGTGGTATTCCACTCAGCATTTATCCAAGGCAGTATCAATGATTCATCTTTTAGTTCATCTAATAAAATATATTCAAAATGCAAATTAAAAATAGAAAGAAGTGGTTTCGGAGTATTTAGATGTGAGAATCCATCAGTGGGTAGAGGAGAGTGAACTACAGTATGATGACCATCTTGAAACAATGGATAATATACTTTGTGAATTCTATATGATTCGGAGGATAACGACATATCAAAGTAAAACGAGAAATAGGCTATTCCTATTAAACAATATTGAAATGAATGATTGTTTGATAAAAGTTGTGACGCTATTAAATAATCATAGTATAGATCTTGCGATGGAAGTGTTAATTTTATTGACTTTTTTGAGAGAAGCTCCGTACTTATGCCACAATGCGGATAAGACAAACCGGTAGCAAACAATTCATACGTCGGATCACTCTTTGCTTTTTTCATAGAAATGTATAAAGACATAAGATCCGGATTTATTTGATAGATAGAAATTAATTTATCCTTCCATTCATACATGTATTTTGTTAAATTAATAATTTTTGAACTTTGCACGCCCCTATTTATCAAGTCATTTGTAAGTTTTTCTGCGTCCCCTCTCCAAATGACTATATATTGAAAAGAACTTTCTATACGAACAACATCTGAAACGTCCACAACATGAACTATTGTTTTACATTTATTTTTGTCTAACGTATTTCGAATCCTATCCCCTGATAATTCATCACTTAAAACAATGATTTTATATTGCTCCTTCATGTACATCCCCTCCATTATATGTATAATATGAAATTCATTTTTAATTCGTAACAATCATATACACCTGCAATCTAACAAAAAAAATAGCTCCACCATTAGGCGTAGCTATTTTTACAATTATTGCTTATTCAAATTATATTCCTTTATCTAACTCATAAAGTTTACGATACTTTTCATTTTCTTTCAGAAGTTGTTTATGACTACCTTGCATGACAATTTGGCCACGATCAAGGAATATAACTTCGTCTACATGTTCTATTCCTACAAGATGGTGCGTAATCCAAATAACCGTCTTTTCTTCCGTTGCAGAAAACATTGTTTCAATTAAAGACAATTCTGTTTTTGGATCTAAACCGATAGTCGGTTCATCAAGTACAATAATTGGTGTTTCTTGCATAAGAGTTCTAGCAAAAGCAACCCTTTGTCTTTCCCCACCAGAAAACCGCTTTCCCATTTCATGCATTTTTGTTTGTAATCCGTCTGGAAGAGAAGTAACATGTGAAGCTAATTGTGCTTTCTCTAAAGCTTTCCATATCTCTTCATCCGTCGCCTCTGGTTTGCCAATTCGTACATTATTTCCAATTGTCGTATCAAACAAATGCGGCTTTTGATTTAATACAGAAATATATTTAGATAAAAGATTCGTATTAGCTCGTTCACCATTTAGTACAACTTGGCCATTTACTGGGCTTAACGCCCCTGTTAACAATTTTAGTAAAGTAGATTTCCCTGTCCCACTTCTCCCTAAAATAGCAATTTTCTTCCCTGCTTTTATTTGTAATGATACATCTTTTAATACAATCTCATTACTATCTGGATAACTATACGATACGTGATTCAGTTCAATATCTACATGTTTTGGTTCAATGTAATCTTTCTCTCCATGCAAATCCGTTTCATCATGTAAAACACTATCACTTTCTACGCCATTAAGACGATGGATAGATTCTACATACGACGGTATTCGATCGATGGCATCTGCAATAGGAATAAGCGCGTTCGTTACAGATAAAGTCATTAATACGAAAGCTGCGATAACTGTAGGAGCAATTTGTTCACTTGCCGCTTCATTCCCAGTCCATATGATCATCGAAATAACTACAATACCTACTACTAATTGAATGATACTGTCCCGAATATGATACCAGCGTTTCACTCTCTTTTCGATTTTTAACAACTGATCATTTTGTTTTACATACTCATTAATAAATTCATCTTTACGACCACTTGCTTGCCAATCAGATAATCCAAAAACAGCATCTGTCAGTTGTTGATACAAACGGTTTCTTCCTTGCTTTAAAGTAACATGATGTTTCTTCATCAAAAGTAATGATACAAACGGAAGAAGAAAAACGATAATAGCTAACATACAACCTACAATAAGTGCAAAAACAAAATCAAATGCACCGATAACAAGTACGAAGATACTATAAACAACTAGCGCTAATATGCTAGGAAATATTGTACGTAAATATAGGTTTTGCAAATGCTCTATATCTTCGGATAACACTCCTAACATATCACCCGTTTGAAATCGAGAACGGAAAAATAACGCCTGTGGTTCTACTATTCTATATAGCCTC
Source organism: Bacillus sp. 007/AIA-02/001 (assembly GCF_004634455.1). Classification (NCBI taxonomy): domain Bacteria; kingdom Bacillati; phylum Bacillota; class Bacilli; order Caryophanales; family Bacillaceae; genus Bacillus; species Bacillus sp. 007/AIA-02/001. Next base: position 351,265 of record NZ_SEIY01000002.1, on the reverse strand, counting down.
GTTCTCATTTTTTCTAATATACGTAGTACGACATCATGTCCGACTAAGCGCTCTATATAATGAAATACAGCTTGCCCTATACTAAACGCTCTTGTTGCAACAATAGGAACATATACAGCCATTACATTTTCTGGTCTAAGGGCAGATTTTGAGATCAAATAACCTGAAATAAAAAGTAACATCGCTCCTGAACTAACTCCAAGAAGACCAAGGAAAATAGTTAAAGTCATTCTACCTTTATTTTGTTTTATATAAGGTTTAACCCAGTTACTCATTTCTCTCCCCTCTCTTCCCTATGAAAATGTAATGTCTCATTCTCTAAAAGTTCTTCATACGTCCCACTTTCTTTCATTTCCCCTTTATTTAAAATAAGAATATAGTCCATTTGTTTCATCCAATGTAGACGGTGGGTTGCTAAAAATACTAACTTTCCATTAAATAGACGTAACATCGCTTGCTTTATTTCAAATTCGGTTTCAATATCAAGATGTGCCGTAGGCTCATCTAATAAAATGATTGGTTTTTTACTTAAAAGCGCACGCGCCATAGCAACACGCTGTTCTTGTCCGCCACTTAGCATACGTCCACCTTCTCCAATTCTTTCGTGCATCCCATTTGGAAGTGATGTAACGAGTGAACGAAGGCCGACTTCATTAATAACTCTTTCAACTTCTTCATCTGTTGCATTTGTTTCATAAAAACGAATGTTATCCTTTAATGAAAGCGGAAAAATATAAGGTTGCTGCGGAATATAAGCGATATTTTTTTGCCAATCTTCACGAGTAGATCCATCAACTTCTACACCATTTACTAACATCTTTCCACTCGAAGGAGATAAAAAACCTGCTAATACGTCGATTAACGTCGATTTGCCTGCACCACTTTCACCAATAACACCAATAGCACCGTTACCTTCCCAAGTAAAATTAATTCCTTCTAATATAGCCTTTTCAGATTCAGTATTATTAACTTTGATGTCTTGTAATTTCAAGCTACTAGAGGCATTCCATACTATATCTTCATTTAAATCTTTCTTTTGTATTCCTTTTTGTTGTTGCAAAATCTCTTCTATTTGCTCCATCGCAATTTGTCCATCTAATGTCGCATGATAATTTGCTCCCACTTGTTTAATCGGCAGAAAATATTCCGGAGCTAAAATCAAAATTGTAAGGGCTGATAATAGTATAATCGTTCCATCTATTAAACGTATCCCTAATCCAACTGCCACAAACGCAATTGATAAACTCGTAAAGAAATCTAATGCAAAAGAAGAAAGAAAAGCAACTCGCAAAGTACGCATCGTTGCTTTTCTATACCTTTTACTTACTTTTTCAATCTTTCCTTCGTGCTGTTCACTTTTCCCTAAATACTTTAATGTTTCTAAACCTTTTAACGTATCTACAAAATGGTTCGAAAGTACACGATATATCTCGTACTGACTATCTGCCATTTTTTGCGCTGCTAATCCGAGAAGAATCATAAATATGATCACGATAGGAATCGTTACAACTAAAATGACTCCAGACTCAATATCTAGCGTAAAAACATATAGTACAATTAGACCTGGAACGATGCTACTTCTAATCATTTTAGGAATCGTTAATTCAATATATGTTTTAAATTTCTCAATCCCTTCAATTGATAAGGTAACCAGATGACCAGTCCCAACAGTTTGAACATACCTTGGACCTAATGTGAAATATGCCTCTACTAGTTGTTTTCTTAGTAACGACCCTGTTTTTTCAGCAAAACGTTCCACTAATATTTGTGATGTTCGAACTACTATATGACGCGCTGCAAACGCGATACCAAAATAAACAATTTCACTTAATATTGTTTGTACTGTCTCTCCATGAAATAAAAACGTAATAGCTCGTGCTAAAAAGATTGTTTGCGCAATAATACTAAAAGCTTCTAAAATACTAATAATCGTTAACGCTACATATAAAATACGGCTACCGGGATAAGACGGAAGTCCTCTTTTTCTTTTCATTAGTACTCCAAATCGTTGTCTGACTTAACAGGTTGTCTAAATACATAATAACTCCATATTTGACTTCCGATAACGAAAGGCAAAATAGCAATCGCAAAGTAAGTCATAAGTTTTAATGCATAAGCTCCTGATGCTGCGTTGTAAATTGTCAAATCATTCATTGCTCCTAAAGAGCTAATCATAACACGTGGGAACATACCGATAAATACACTCGCACTTAGTAAAATGATTGTTAAACTCGTCATAAAGAAAGCCCAACCATCTCTTCTTCTTTTATTTAATAAAGTGGACACTAATAGTGCTACAAAAGCTCCGATTGGCACCATAATCCATTCTGTTCCATGAGCAGTGAAAATGTCGGTTTTCCATAACCCCACACCAGCAAAAACAAGAAGTGTAATTAATGAAAATGGTGCAATTTTTATTGCAGCAATTCGTGCACGTTCTCTCAATTTACCAGTTGTACGTATCGTAAGAAATTGTAATCCGTGAACAATACATAGTAGGAGAAACATTACTCCTCCAAGTAACGCAAATGGATGAAGTAATTGCAAGAATCCACCTACAACATTTTTACTCTCATCAATAGGTACACCTACCATAAAGTTTGCAATCGCAACTCCCCAAAGGATAGGAGGTAACATACTTCCAATAAACATCCCCCAATCCCATGCACTCTTCCATTTATGATTATCTATTTTCGCACGAAATTTAAAGGAAACACCTCTTAAAATTAAAGCAAGAAGCATAAATACAAATGGAATATAAAAACCACTAAATAAAGTTGCATACCAGTGCGGAAATGCCGCAAACATGGCTCCACCAGCACAAACAAGCCATACTTCATTCGCGTGCCAGAACGGTCCTATTGTATTTAAGTAAACTCGTTTTTCAAAATCATTCTTTCCTAAAAACCTCGAAACCATTCCTACCCCAAAGTCGAAACCTTCCAGTACGAAGAATCCAACAAATAAGATTGCAATAACTAAAAACCATAACTCATTAAGAGATAACATACTCTTCCTCCTTATCAAATGGATCATGGCTTTGATAATCCTTTTTCGTTTTCTTATTCTTGTGGCCCTTAATGGTACGAACAAATAAGTACACACAAATTCCACCCATAATTAAATACATTGATGTGAATGAAATAAGTGAGAATAATACTTCACCGAATGTTACATTTGGTGATACAGCATCTTCTGTTTTCATTACACCAAATACAACCCAAGGTTGACGACCCATTTCAGTCATAATCCACCCTACTGTATTACCGATGAATGGAAGAGAAATTGCATACACCATTAATTTTAAATACCACGTTTTTTCCGCTAAACGATCTTTTCTTGATAAGAACCATCCGTAAGCTCCTAGAAGAAGCATGAATGTTCCACTCATTACCATCGCTCTAAAACTCCAAAACATTGTATGCACTGGAGGAATATAATCTCCAGGTCCATATTTTTCCTCATATTGTTTTTGAATTTGATTCATCCCTTCAACTTGACCGCTAAACTTATCATACGATAATAGACTTAGCATATAAGGGATTTGAATTTCAAACGAATTTTCTTTCTTCTCTGTATCAATTTTCGAAAATACTGTAAATGGTGCTGGATCCTCACTTGTATTCCATAGCGCTTCAGCTGCCGCCATCTTCATTGGATGTGTCTTAATTAATTGTTGCGCTTGTGCATGACCGAAGAATAATACAAGCGCCGTTGTAATTGTTCCAACAATGATAGAAATTCGGAAAGATTTTTTAAATACTACAGTTTCTTGTCCTTTTGTAATTTTCCATGCACTTACACCAGCAATAAAGAATGCACCTGTTGCAATTGCCGCTGTAATTGTATGCGGGAATTGTACCCATAGTTGTGGGTTTTGAATAATGGCTAAGAAATCATTCATTTGCGCACGACCATCAGCTGCCATTTCATACCCGACAGGTGACTGCATAAATGCACTTGCAGTTAAAATCCAGAATGCTGATAACATCGTTCCAATTGAAAGGAGCCAAATACACATTAAGTGAATTCGCTTCGGTAATTTATCCTCACCTAATACCCATAAACCCAGGAATGTAGACTCAATGAAAAATGCCAGTAATCCTTCAATCGCAAGTGATGGACCAAATACATCACCTACAAAACGTGAATACGTTGACCAGTTCATACCAAACTGGAATTCTTGTAAAATACCTGTTACTACACCTACTGCAAAGTTAATAAGGAATAATTGCGTCCAAAACTTTGCCATCTTCTTATATACTTCTTGCCCTTTTACCACATACAACGTTTGCATGATCGCAATAATAAAAGCTAAACCAATTGACAGCGGAACAAAAAAGTAATGGAAAATCGTTGTTGATGCGAACTGTATTCGTGCCAATTCGAGCGTTTCCATACTAAAATCACTTCCTTCATAGTTTTTATAATAAAAGTTAATTGAGCAATCTTATCAAACTCAATTATTAAGAAATACGAAAAGACAAAAACATTTTGTATGTATTGTCGAAAAATATGAAGTTTCAGTTTTTCAAACTATTGTAATGCTATTTTTTACCTTTTCACTATTTCTGTAGTGTTTTATTCGTTAATCGAATTGTATAATATACCTGCATAGTAAATTCAGGTTATTTTTGACGTATTATTGACATCATTTTGTCTGAAATATGTCTTTTGTCATTTTTTTGAATCAGATTTTTCTCATTAGCAAAATGTGTTTTTTCAATATACTTCTTACTTTTATATCTATAAAACAATCGTTTTTCTCTTCATACACTTGACTTTCACCCGAAAAAATGTCCTCGAAACCACCCTCGATAAACGCTTGTTTTTTGTCAAGAGAAAAATGTATTTTTAAAATTCAAACTCGAAATAATGTTATTCAAAAATAGAAAATAACTTCCCTCTTCCTCGACTAAAAGTTCATTTTTTTGTCATTTTTCCAGAACAAATAAAAAAAACTGAAAGTCGATTAGACTCTCAGTTTTTTTATTTATTTTGCTGTATGTTTTCTAACGGCTGGTAAAATTTCAGTAGCAATTAATTCAATATTTTTCTCAATTTTATCAAATGGTACACCGCCAAAATCAATTTGTGCCATAAAGCGTTGTTGGCCAAATAATTCATATTGGTACAGCATTTTCTCAATGATTTGTTGTGGGCTACCAACCATTAAAGCATCACGGTAATCTATTGCATTTGTAAATTGCTGTTTCGGATACCCACCACCGCGCAGTGTAAGCATACCAGCATTAATGTGAGGGTAATATTCACTAAGTGCATCTTGTGAATTTTTTGCCGTATAAAATAAACTCGTTGTCGCAACTGGTAAACTAGCTGAATCAAATCCACTTTGTACAACCGCCTCGCGGTAAGCATCTACTGACACTTTAAAGTTAATTGCTGGACCACCAAGTGTTGTTATCATCATTGGTACACCCGCGCGTCCCGCTTTAATTGCACTAGCTGGTGGACCTCCAACCGCACGCCAAATTGGTAAGTTATTATTTTTCGCTCTCGGAATAACCGATGCATGTGCGAGCGGTGCTCTGAACTGTCCATTCCATGTTACATGTTCCTCGTTATTAATTTTTAATAAAAGATCCATCTTCTCTTCGAATAATTCTTCATAATCATTCACGTCATAACCAAGTAAACTATATCCCCCAATACGAGATCCACGACCAGCCACAATTTCTGCACGTCCATTAGAAATCAAGTCAATTGTAGCGAAATCCTCATATACTCGAACTGGGTCAGATGTACTTAATATCGTTGCTGAACTTGCAATTTTTATATTTTTCGTAGCTTGTGCAATAGCTCCTAAAATAACTGTATGAGCTTGTGTTGTAAAATGCGTTTGATGACTTTCACCGACAGCAAACACATCAAGCCCTGCCTCATCTGCTAACTTAGCTGTTTCAATTAGTTCGTGAATTCTTTTCTCTGGCGTAATTTTCTCCCCATTATGTGGATTTAAAACATGATCACCAATTGAATATAATCCAAACTCAATTCCTTTTCCTATATCTATACGGTATTTTTCCATAGTTACTCTCCCCTTTAATAAAGTAGTATTAGTTTTTTTCTAAAAACGTTGGTAAGTCAGGTATATCTCCGTATTACCTACGCCTTCACTTGATTAGTCAATTGATAGTGTAAAAAAAATTACTCTTGCGGTAATTCTTTTTTTTCACTATGCTTATGAACTTTCGTCATTAGCTCGTATAATATTTTCTGCTCTTCTTCATTTAATACATCATCAAAAAACGAAGATTGAAATGCAAGTTGCTCTGGCAATGCTTTCTCTAAGGCCGATTCCCCTTGCTCTGTAAGACTAATTGTTTTCGTTTTCCAATCTTGTTTTCGTACAATATATCCTTCTTTCTCAAGACGAGTTAACATTCGAGAAATACCACCTTGTGTAACAGTTACCTTTTCAGCTAACTCCATTTGTGTTAGTGGCTGATACGTACGTATTTGCAAAAGCACATCAAATTGAGCTGTCGTTAAATCAAAACGTTTTAAAAACTCATTTGACATTTGATTACTTTGGTTCGTAAATCGTATTAAACGTAACCATATTAATGATCCTATCGTATTATCACGCATGTTTTGTCACTTCCTAGCGTTCATCTTACTATCACTTTACTACGCAAGTGATAAAAAAGCAAGAAAAAATGTAATAAATATATCGATAGAGTATTGCATAAATAATGATAAGTAAGAATTCATATAAACATGAATTCTTACTTATCATTATTCTTAACTTTGCCTTTCATTCATTACTATATTTAAAGCTGCCATAGCTTTTGGCCAACCAACGTAAAAAGCCATATGTGTTATTAATGCAACCAATTCATTCTCCATAACCCCATTTTGTTTAGCTAGCTTCAGATGAAATTGTAATTGTTCTGTATTACCGAGACTGATTAGTGCTGACACAGTACACAAGCTTCTTTCTCTTAATGTTAAAGTGGCATCCCGCCACACTTCCTCAAATAATATCTTTTCACTATAATGAGCAAATGCAGGTGACATTTCTCTCATTTTCTTTTTAATATGTACTTCAATAAGTTCATTTTTTTCTCCCTTTATTTTCACCATTTGTGCTATTCCTTGACCAAATGACCAGTTTTCAGCAGCTGTCTCATTTAATGTAATAAAAATATCCGAAGTTTTAACATCGGAATATTCCGTAATTTTTAAGGATACCGATTGATACAAATCTTTTTTCTGTTGCACTGTTCTTCCCGGTCCACATGTAATAGAAACATAAATCATATTCTCTGTTCTCTTTTCTCCTCTTTCCAACAAATAATATGGATTATATAAAAATTTGTTTTCTTGGTAAGGTAAGAACATTTGAAAATAATCATTTTCAGGGATGTTAAAATGTTCAATTAATGAAAGATGGATACATTCACCCATTTTTTCCAACTCTTCTTCATTTAATATGTTTTCAGGATAATAAATCTTCACAAAAGGCATAGACTTTCATTCCTTTTCTTATTTTTAATATGCAACAAAATTTCATCGTGAAATGTGTAAAATCTCATATACTGTAACACCTTTATTCACTGCAATTTCAGGCTTCTCCTCATAAAAATTAAACCTACTATACCCCCATTTATCCGGATTATAAACGATTACATTCCCTAAACACTTTTCGTTGTTTTGTACATCTTCATTCATAGTGCTTAATTGAGTCCCAATCAGTGTTTTACTTTGAGAAATACTTCCTGCATATTCAACAACATATCTACTTTTCTTAAATCCATCACTTAGATTAACCACTAATGGAACACCTATATGTATTTGTTGCCATCCAAAAGATTGTAAAATGTTATCGTAATACCCTTCAAAGATAAATTTATTCATCCCTTCATGACCATTCCAAATATATAAAGGTGCATAGCAGTTATAAAAATTCCCGTCTTTCTCCGTTTCCGTAATTAAATAAGCTTTAAAATTTAGTGCTTGGAAACCATCAGTTTTATAACCATTATCCTTTACCCTTTTCTTAATAATTTCCATGTCATAATCCTTTGGCAAAATGACCTTATATTGCATTCCAATCATGTTTATCACTCGCTTTCAATCTTATATACATTATGATAAATCGATAAGTAGCTAACGTAAAATAGGTATAAATTATGTTTGGTATCATTTATAATGATAGTGCATAAGGGGCTGAGATATATGGAAATAAATGATCTTATTATATTCAAAACTGTAGCCAGTGAGGGTTCTATTAGTAAAGCTGCTAAAGAGTTAGGTTATGTTCAACCGAACGTAACTGAGCGAATCAAAAAATTAGAACAAGAATTAGAAACGCCTTTACTACATAGAGATAACAAAGGCGTTTCCTTATTACCTTCTGGTGACATTTTATTAGATTACACGAATCAAATATTAACTCTATTAGAAGAAGCGAAAGATAAAATTAAAACAAGTGGGTCTTCTTATATAATCGCGACGTCACAATCGATTTTGACTAATTATTTAAGTAAGCGTATTAAAGAAAATTTCATGAATTATCAAATATATGTAGAAAATAGTAGTCATTTGCCAAAATTACTGCAGCAACAAAAAGTTGATATGGTCATCACTTATGAGGATGATTCTGGTGCAGGTTTTAAAAAAGTATTTACTACTTCAATTTCTATAGGCTTACTAAAAGATCAAGAAAAATGTATCATTGACTATTCAAAGGAACTCTTCTTCGTTAGTAATGACAAAAAGTGTCCTTTTAGAAATAAGACGATACAATTTCTAAAAGAAAATAATTTATCTCAGCGTCAACTTCAACAATTAGATTCTTATTCGCTTATGGAAGAGTTTATTCAGGACGGAAAAGGGATAGCCTTTTTGCCGATTAAAAATGATAAATTGGTACCAATTGAAGATGTTCCAGTTGAGAAATTAGCTGTTCATTTTTTTACAAATCAAAACTCTTTCAAACAAATCCCTGATGAACTATTTGGTTAATAAAAAAATCCCTCCTTTATGAATCTAAAAGAGGGATTTTCATATTCTATACAATTGATTTTTCACACATTTTGCTCCACTTCTGCACTTTTCTCCTTCTTATTCCGTTTCATATTCTTCAGTCCCTTAACCGTCCCAACCAATCCTTTCGGAAAAACGAGTAGCACGATAATATACAATAAACCTAGAATAATCGTCCATCTTTCAAAAATCGGATATTCCGTCGCTAGTTCTGATAAATAATATTTTAGGGATTCAATAATCCCAGATCCAGCAATAGCTCCAATTAATGTTCCGACTCCTCCAATCATTGTCATCAAGAGTGCATTTAGTGTCATTTCAATTGAAAATACAGTCGTATTGACAAAGCGTAATGTAATAACAAATAAACCACCGCTAATTGCAGCTACTATTCCTGCCACTACACTTGCGATTATTTTATAATGGAGGACTTTATATCCAAGTGCTTCAACACGTTGTTCATTTTGTGAAATTGCCTTTAATACTTTCCCAATAGAAGACTTTGTAAAAAGACGTAATAGAATAAAAATGAAGCATAAACATACAAGTGATACATAATAAAAAGTAAAACGATCACGGAATATTTCTGGTACCCCAAATGTAAAACCATCTCCTCCGTGAGTGAGCCCACGCCATTTTTCAGCAAGGACGAAAAACAACTGTGAAATAGCAAGTGTTAACATTGCATAAAAATGACTTTTCAATCGTAAAGAAAGCAAACCAATTATATAACTAACGATTGCTGAAACGATAATTGCAGCTACTATTCCAATTAAAAAGTTCGTTATTGATACGCCTTGTCGATCAAATAAAAGCGCTACCCCATATGCTCCTATCCCAAAGAACATACAATGACCGAACGATACAATTCCTGTATACCCAAGCAATACATCAAAACTCATTGCAAAAATAGCAAAGATGAAGATTTGAGTGAACAAAATTAACAGGCTCCGTGAATCATTTACGAACGGAAATACACTTAAACAAATGAGCATACATACTCCGAAGTATACTTTAATTCGGTCCGATGTGTTGTTCACCATTTCACCCCTTTTCACCAACAAGTCCAGTTGGCTTCACTATTAAGAAAAATAGTAACATTAACATATTAATTGCAAGTGATAAATCTGGTATAAAATACGCTGTAAAAGCACCAGCTAATCCGACAATTAAAGAAGCAATAGCTGAACCTTGTACGCTTCCTAATCCACCGATAATTACTACTATAAAAGCTAAAATTGCATACTGCATGCCCATCTCGGCGAAAATAACGCCCGAATACGGTGCTAATAAGAATCCTCCCAAAGCTGCCATCCCTGCTCCTAATAAAAAGACGAAAGAAAATATCGCTTTTACATTAATACCAAGCGCTTGAACCATTTCTTTATCCATTACACCTGCACGGATCATAAGACCTATCTTCGTCTTTTTGAGTAATAGTAGTAGTGCGATGTAAATAATTATCCCAATCAAAATAACAAATAGACGATATTTAATTAATATAATACCTCCGAATGTAAAACTTCCTTGTAACCATAACGGTAATTTTGCACTAATAGGGTTTGGCCCCCAAAATATTTTAATACACTCACTAAGAACGAGCATTCCTCCAAGCGTAACGAGCAGCTGTCGAACATGATTTCCATATACCGGTCTAATAAGAAACCTTTCTAAAATAAATCCTAGGAACATTCCCATGGCTACTGCTCCAACTAAAGCTAATATATAACTTCCTGTCATATTAAATAACCAAACACCTGTAAATGCTCCCCATGCAAATAAACCACCGTGTGCAAAGTTTAAAACGCTCATTAGACCGAAAATAAGTGAAAGACCTGATGCTAACAAAAAAATGAGCATCCCTGTTGAAATCCCATTTACAAATAAATTGATTAACACATCCATCCTTTTCACCTCGGATTCATGTTAAGAGATTCCTAAATATTTATGACACATTTCCTTATCCTTTTTTAATTCATTCATAAAACCGTTATGAACAATTCGTCCGTTATCCATAATGTAAAAATAATCACCAATTTGACTAGCCATCATAAAATTTTGCTCAACAAGTAAAACTGTTGTTTTCTCTTTCATCTTCAAAATAGCTACCATTAATTTCTCCACCATTATCGGGGATAGCCCTTTGCTCGGCTCATCAATAAGTAATAATCCATCACTATTAATAAACGCTCTTGAAATAGCCAACATTTGCTTTTGCCCTCCGCTCAAGAGCCCACTTTTCTTATTCCAAAACTGCTTTAAATCCGGAAATAGTTCCAGCATCCACTCTATTTTCCCTTCTACTTCCTCACCTTTTCCCCTAGCAAGAGCGAATGTTTCTTCTACTGTCAAATCATGAAAAATACCTTGATTTTCTGGTACATACCCTATTCCTTTCCTTGAAATTAAATGTGTAGGTAATCCACTTACTTTTGCACTATCATAATAAATTTCACCATCTGCAATGCGGTGAAATCCCATAACTGAACGTAATGTCGTTGTTTTCCCTGCCCCGTTTCTACCAAACAGTACAGTAATCGTCCCTTTCTCAACAGCAAGAGATACTCCTTGCAAAATATGAAACTGATCTAAATACGTTTCTATATTATTCACTTGTAATAGTGCCACTATATAATCCCCCTAAATAAGCACTTTGTACACGCTCATCTTTCATAATTTCTTCTGGCAATCCTTCAGCCAATAACTCTCCATGAAATAAAACGATAAGATGATCTGACAAACCTAGTATCATATCCATTTTGTGTTCGATAAGTACAATTGTGCTCTCTGGATGTTTCTTAATATTTTCAATCACTTGTAATATAGCAGGGACTTCCTCAACCGAAATACCTGCCGTCGGCTCATCAAGTAATAACACATCCGTTTTTAAAGCCAATAACATCGCAAGTTCTAGCTTTCTTTTCTCTCCATGTGCCAAATCTTTCGCTAATATGTTCTCTTTCTCGTGAAGTAATACTGTTTTTAAGAAACGTCTCGCCTCTCCAACTTGTTGCTTTAATTTTGCTGAACTCGGGAAAAAACTATAGTAATCTTGTACGAATGATTGAACACTTAAACGGACATTTTCAAGTACCGTTAATTCTGGGAATATGTTTGTAAGCTGAAAAGAGCGACCGATTCCTAAGCGTGTTCGATCTGAAATCGATAGTTTTGTAATATCTTGCCCTTTAAAATACACTTCACCTGTTGTAGGTGAAATCTGTCCACTTAGTAAATTAAATAATGTTGTCTTCCCCGCACCATTTGGCCCGATAATAGAAATGAGCTTTCCTTTTTGGACAGTTAAATTTACATCTTTAATAACTTGATGTTCACCAAAAGATACACTAAGATTTTTCGTCTCTAGCAAATGTGTCACGAAATCCCTCCCTTTAAAGCCGTGAGTATGAAGGAAATATGTATAAAGAGGGTCCCCCCTCTTTATACAAAAACAACAGAAAATTCAGTCTATTTATTTTGAACTGGTGGTTCTGTTTCTTTCATCGTTAATTCTCGCTCTAACACTGGCACCGGATAATCAACACCATCTTGCTTTTTCAATGTGATAGAATACAGCGTCTGCATCGCTTGGTGGTCCTTCTCTCTAAACTTCATCTTTCCTTTCGGTGTATCAAATTCCATTCCTTCCATTTTCTTAATCAAGGTATCTACATCTGTATCACCTTTTGTTTTCTTTAAGGCTTCTACAATAGAAATTGCTGCTGACATTCCTCCCGCTGTAAACAAATCTGGCACTACACCATTAAAACGTTTTTTATGCTCTTCAACTAGCCAATCATTCACTTTATTTTTTGGAAGTGTGTGATAATATACAGAAAAACCTTGCATACCTACTAATGCATCCATTGTTTTTAATGCTGGTATATCTGGCGCACCTGTAGAAATTTTAATACCTTGCGCTTCCACATTCATATCTTTCAACTGTTTCCAAGGTGAATTTGCCCCTGCCCAAACGATAAATAAATAATCTGGTTTTGAACTAATGATATTTTGAATATTCGCTGTAAAATCTGTTGAATTTGTATCCGCGTATTGCTCATTCACAATGCTCGCACCTAATTTTTTCGCACCCGCTTTAAATGCAGCAATCCCTTCACGACCAAAAGCGTTATCTGGGGCAAATGTCGCAATCTTTACATCTTTTTTCGCAATTGCTGCTGCTCCTGCAATCGCATCTTGTGAGGAACTTCTTCCAGTTCTAAAAATATATTTATTCCAGTTCTTCCCGGTAATACTATCCGCAACTGCCGGTTCTACAACCATAATCTTTTCATATTCCCCGGCCAGTGGTAAAACCGCTAACGTATCACTTGAACTAGACGATCCAACTAAAAAATCAACTTTCTCTTCTTCTAATAACTTCGTAGCTTTTTTAACTGCTACATCCGCTTTCGTTTCTGTATCTTCTACAACAAACTTAATCTTTTTCCCATCTACTTTCCCAGTTCCACCAGTTGCATAATCTAACCCTAATTCAAATCCGTTCACTGTTTGTTTTCCATACGATTCTAGCGGTCCTGTTAAAGAAGCAAGGACTCCTACCTTAATCGTTTTTTCATCCTCTGTACTTGTTTTCTTTCCTGAACAAGCTGCCGTTATTAATAACGAACCTAAAACACAACCAGTAAACATTGTCTTTAGCCACTTACGTTTTTTCATCGACATTGTGATCCTCCCCATACTTTACTTTCTGATAGAATCAAACACGCCAAAATCCCCTGTCCGTAATCATGACTAACTAATTCGATAGATAATGGAAAACTCTTGTAGTACCCTCTACATTCGGCACAAATATATAATCACCTTCCTATGTAATGGAAACGGACATACAATCAATATATATTCTGCAATCCAATTGAAAATACTGTTTCATTTCAGTAATGATCATACAAAAAGACTAACTTATTTTTTAAGTTAGTCTTTTCACCTTAATTAGAGTTAAGTTCTACTTTCTCTAACCCTTCAGCCAATTGTTTCTTATCTAGCCCTTCTCCTATTACTACTAAGTTTGTCGGGAAACCGAAGTCTTGTTCTAATAAAGTTGGTACTCCGAACGAATATTGGAATAGGTGAGGGTATTTATCTCCACGGAATTTCACAAAACCTTTCACTCGATAAATACTATCTGGTAAATTCGAAAGCCATTCATATAATTTGTCTTGATCAATCGGTTTCGTAAATTGATATGTCATCGTTTGTATATGTAAATGCTGTTTGACATGTAGTGTCTCATGTTCCTCATCATTTGGAAATTCTGCTTCTTCTATATCTTTTAAAGATATATTACAATACTTTGTCTCATACATTTTCGCATGATCATTTATTGCCTTTACTTCTTCAAATACTGTGTTCTTATCTTCATCTGTTAGTAAATCTGCTTTATTAACAAGAATGTGACTACCAAATTTAAGTTGCTCATGCAATAGCTGTTGTACATTTGCACTTAATATACTTCGGTTTAACCACCTTACTGCATCTAAAACGACTACAATTGATTTCACTTCCAGAAAAGGAGCTAAAATTGGCGAGACACACGCGTCTAACACTTCAATTGGATGCGCAACACCTGTCGTTTCTATATAAATTACATCTGGTCTTTCTTGTTGGTATAACGAATGTAATTGTATTTCAAGCTCTTCTTTTAATGTACAACAAATACATCCTTTAAGAAGTTCTCTTAAAACATTCTCTTTTCCAATAATATCTGTATCTACCGAGTATTCACCAATTTCATTCATTAATACTGCAACTTTTCTATTCTTCTTTTTCTCTGCTAACAATAAATTTTGTAATAATGTTGATTTTCCACTACCTAAAAAACCACCTAATATATGAATCTCCACTTTATTCATTCAACCGACCATCCATTTCTTTACTTCAAGTGTATTCAAAGCGTAATAATTACGATTTATATTTATCATTTTATTAAAAGAATGACCATTTGTAAATATAAGAGATTCACTGTTCATTTACTTCATATGCAACTCTAACTCCAGACTCAATTGCCCCTTGCATCCATCCATGTGTTAATGTCGTATGCTCTCCTGCAAAGTGTACTTTTCCAGATGGTGGTGTAATATACGGAAATAACTCGAGCTCTTGGCCTGGTTCGAAAGCTGTAAATGCACCGCAAGAATACGGATTTTTACTCCAGCTAAAAGATGTTCCAGTGACAAACTCACTATAGACGATGTCACCGTATATTTCCGCTAAATTTTTTAATGCGTAACGAATACGATCTCTTTGCGGGAGACTATCCCATGTTAACGCCTCATCTGCCCACGTATAACTTGCTATAACGATAGCTGGTCCTGGAGTATGAATGCCATAACTCGGATAGTATGTAAAACGTATCGGTAAATCAGTAATAGATTTACCTCCACACTGTCCCGCTTTCTCCCAAAATCTACTTTTAAACTCTATTGCAATTTTAGTTGCAGCAATATAATTTAATTCACGAATTGCTCTTTTTTTAAAATAAGAGAATAAATAGTATGGCTGAACTTCTACAAACCTTAACGCTGAAAATGGAATTGTAATAATAGCAAAATCACTTGTTATTGTAAATTGCTCTAACGTTTGTTCATGATTTCCTTGTAACATTACTTTATTATCTTCTTGTATAATTTTATCAACCTTATACTGCATTAAAATATGTTCCCTTAATTGTGGTAAGAATGCATTCGATAACTTATCCATTCCACCAGTTATTTCATAATATTTCGTTGTTGAAGTAAAGAAAATCATTTCACGTAATACTTCAATTAAGGACATTCCCATATAAGCTTCCATATCAAGAAGTACCCCAATCATATCTATTGCACCATCTGAATAATACTCCATTAAAAATGAACCAAGCGAATACGTTTTATACTTTTTTTCAACGATAAGCCAGTTTTTATCAGGATCCTTCTTAATATAATTTAGTATTGGTTCTAATACCTCAATCATTAGCTCTTCTGCCGTTTTTCCTCTTTCTTTATCCAAAACCGGATATTCAAGTACACTTGGATCATTTTCAAACACATTCAATCTCGTTTGAATGTTATTCGTATAAATGATATCTGCAAAAGTTTTATTTATAAAAAGGTTTAAAGGTAGTTTAAATTTATGAATATACGCTAAGGTTAACTTATGGGTGTCAGGGATTCTCATCGGTCCCGCATTAAAATATAAACCCACACTAAATGGTTCCCGAATCGTATACACTCTGCCACCTATTCTGTTATTTGCTTCTATAATCGTTACTTCGTGCCCAGCCTCTTTTAATAAAGAACCTGCAACTAATCCAGAAATCCCTGCACCTGCAATCGTAATCCGTTTTGGGTTATTCTTTTTAACAAGCCCTGCATGAATAATATGAAGCATTTCTTCCATTGTTAATGGGTTCCCCATACCATTTCCCCTTTTACAAAGGATTTTACTGAATTATATTCGGTTCACTGAATTCCTATGTTTTGTTCGCAGATTTGCACGGATACATTTTCAAATACTTGAATATCTTTTATAAAATGTAATAAACTAGATATGACTCTATAGAAGTAAGACGTATTATCTTACATAACAAAACCAATGAAATTGCGAGGAATTTTGAAATGAAAAAAGGTATTAACCGTGTTGTATTAGTAGGAACAGGAGCAGTTGGATGTAGTTATGCTTACTGCATGATTAACCAAGCCGTAGCTGAAGAATTTGTTTTAGTCGATGTAAATGAAGCAAAAGCTGAAGGGGAAGCAATGGATTTAAGTCATGCTGTTCCATTCGCCCCAGCTCCAACTAGAGTATGGAAAGGCAGCTACGAAGATTGTAAAGATGCTGACCTTGTAGTTATTACAGCTGGATTACCACAAAAGCCAGGCGAAACACGTTTAGATTTAGTTGAGAAAAACGCCAAAATCTTTAAACAAATCGTTCGCAGTATTATGGATAGCGGATTTGATGGCATCTTCTTAATCGCAACAAACCCTGTAGATATTTTAACTTATGTAACTTGGAAAGAATCTGGTTTACCGAAAGAACGTGTAATCGGTTCTGGTACAACGCTTGATTCTGCTCGTTTCCGCTATATGTTAGGTGAGTACTTCGATATTGGTCCACACAACATTCACGCTTATATTATCGGAGAACACGGCGATACTGAACTTCCAGTTTGGAGCCATGTTTCCGTTGGTATCCAAAAACTACAAACACTGCTTGAAAAAGACAACACGTATAATCAAGAAGATTTAGACAAAATTTTCATAAACGTCCGTGATGCAGCTTACCATATTATTGAGCGTAAAGGCGCAACTTATTATGGTATCGGTATGTCACTTCTACGTGTTACAAAAGCAATTTTAAACGACGAAAATAGTGTATTAACTGTATCAGCTTACTTAGAAGGTCAATACGGTCAAAAAGATGTTTATATCGGGGTACCTGCTGTTTTAAATCGCGGCGGTGTTCGTGAAATTTTAGAGGTTGAATTAAGTGAAGATGAAGAATTAAAATTCGACCACTCTGTTCAAGTATTGAAAGAAACAATGGCTCCGGTTCTTTAATTAAGATAAAAAGCAATCCAATTTATTTTGGATTGCTTTTTATTTTCATTATCTCCTATGACTTTTTAGTGATTTTCTATCATTTCTTATTTTTTAGTCGCATCCTCATTATTTATATCAAGTACATCTAATAAAAAGATAAAGATTGGTATCCCGATAATAAGCCCCCATATTCCGAGGAAATGCTCTGAGAAGATAAGAATCATAAATGTGTAGAATATTGGTAAATTTGTTTTTGCAGACATAAACTTCGGATTTAAACAATAACTTTCAAGAGCATGGATTACTGTTATGAATACGAGTATGTATACTACGTACATAACTCCGCCTACGTTGTAAGCAATGATACAAAGTGGAAACAAAGAAATAATCACACCTGCAACAGGAATCAACCCTAGTAAGAAAATCATAACAGCTAATACAAGTAGCTGTGGAAATCCTAAAACGATTAATGCAATGACAGTAAGAATACAATTTACAACGGCAATTAAAAACTGAGCCTCAATTACTTTGCCGAACGATCTTGCAAATCTTTCACCAAAATATGCAATTTCCTCATAAAAGATTTTTAACTTACTATCTTTAAACTTAGATGTAAATGTAATAATACGCTCTTTTTCTAATAAGAAAAATAAGCTTAAAATTAGAGATAATAATATTTGTAAACTTACCTTCCCTATATTGGCTATCGATTGATAGATGACATCTACACCTTGTTCTATATATTTTGATACTTCCATCCCATTAATTGTCGAAAGTGCATATTTAACGATTTCATTATCAGGTGGATTTTGAAAAAATAGTTTAAACTGATAAATTAATTGTGAAATTTGTATCGTCAGCACAGGTAAATATTTATATAACGTTGTGCCTATAAAGGAAACTAGTATTATATATAAACATGCAATAACAATTTTCCGGTTTACTTTCAATTTTCTTGAAATAAAACGTTGAAATCGATCCATTAAAAACGTCAGTATAAACGTAATTAATATTAAATTAATCATACTTTTTAATGCGTATAATACAAGCGCTACTATTATTAAAACGAGAAACCGTTGAAACCCTCTACTTCGAAAAAAACTCTTTACTTCATTCATTAAGAATTAACCTCCCCCTTCAATGGATGGAAATTGAATATATTACATTTTATGAACTCCTATAGACAATCTTTCTTACTAATTGAGAAGAATCCTTTTTTTCTTTTCATATTGTTAGATTCCAGTTATTTTTCATATAATCTTTTATAAACTAGGTAATTTTCTATTTTTAGACTGCTGTTCATACGCATATCCAATATTGAAAAGCTCTTTTTCACCAAACTGTTTCCCTACAAACACTACACCGATTGGTTCTCCATTTTTATCATATCCAGCAGGAACCGCTAATTCCGGATAACCAGCTACAGCTGATAGAAGAACTTCATCGTTATTAATCATAACTAGAGCATCCAAACCTTTTTCTACTAAATACCTATCTAGCTCTTTTCTTGCATTTTCTTGACTCGTTTGCACTACGTTTTCAAACTCTTCTTTCGTTATAACAGATTTTTCAGACCCTTCAATTAATGTTTGTCCGTATTTTATTCGTCTTTTACTATCCTTTTTATTAAACGCTATAATCTCTTCTAACGATTTTACCGGTACATTCTTTTGCTGTGAAAGATAGTCGTTTACATTATGCTTGAACTCATATTCTAATGTTTGCAAATTATCTACACCCTCAGCACTTAACTGGATATTATCAGTTAATATCGCACCTGCATCTTGAAGGTCTTTTCTAATTTTTTCTGCTACTGCTTTTCTATTTTCATCTTGTTGGTCTACAGAAAAAAGAAGCCCTATCTTTTTCCCTTTTAATCCATCTATCGATAAATCCTTTGTATAATCAATTCTTTCTTTATCTTTCATTTTTTCTGTCATAACATCTTTTTCGTCATAACCTATCATTGCATTAAATAATGTTGCTGCATCTTTTACCGTTCTTGCCATAGGTCCTGCTGTATCAAGAGTTTCAGCTAACGGAATAATTCCTGTTCTGCTTACCATACCTAAAGATGGACGTAATCCAACTACTGATTGCTGCGCCGCGGGTGCAACAATCGATCCCGTCGTTTCTGTTCCAATTGCAAGCGGTGCAAAATCTGCTGCAACTACTGTAGCAGATCCTGAACTTGATCCTGAAGTATCGAATGCAATCGGACCGTACGGGTTTAAATTTTGTCCTTTCTTCCCGCTATACCCACTTGGCATTGTAAAAGATAAATAGTTCGCCCACTCAGACATATTCGCTTTTCCTAAAACAAATGCTCCTTCTTCTTTCAACTGCTTCACAATTGTTGCGTCTTGATCTGCAATCCAATCTTTTAATACATAAGTTCCTGCACTAGTCGGCATCACTTTTTCCGTCTGTACATTATCTTTTACAACGACAGGAATACCATATAAATTCGAATTTTTGTTTCTACCCCGCTCTTGATCTAACTTTCTTGCTTCTTCCATCGCATTAGGATTTATCTCTGTAACAGAATTTAATGTTATTCCATTTTGATCATGTTCTTGTATTCTAAAGAGATAAATACTCGTTAATTCTTCATATGACAACTTTCCATCATCAATCATTTTTTGAAGCTCATCTACAGTCGCATTTACGACTTCTTTTTCTTTTATCTTTACATTTTCTATATTGATTCCTTTAAGCTGATTATGTATCGGTTGTAGCACTCTTTCTTTATCATATACAATACGCTCAGGTTCCTTTGGAAAATAATTTTTATACACGTAATATCCACCAGCACACGCTAATAAGACAATGCCTCCAGTGATAGACAGCGTTACCTTTACCCATTTCTTCATGTTGCTTCCTCCACTCTATAAGATGCTTAGCTATACAAAAAAGAGAGTTACCTTTTACTTAACTCTCTCCAATCAAAATGCTAAATGAAAAAATGAAAGATTTCAATCTAATTACTTCTTTTTTTGCATTTGCTTTGCTAACATTTCTTTCACTTGATTATACGTTAACCCTGAATTTTTATTTAAACGCTTTACTTCCTCAACATCAGTACCTACCACTGTATATTTTTTCTCATCATTCATTTTTCTAATTCCCTTCTCACCGTATTATTTCTTATATTTCTTCCCTAAATACGCATAAATTAACACCACTACAAAAAAGGAAGCTGTTTTTAAGCACAGCTTCCTTCTCGTTACATATTGTATTTCTTAATAAAATTTCACTACATCTTCAGTAGGTAAGAACGTTCTTTCTGCTGGTTGTTCGTTTGGTTCACCAAATGGCATTTGACCTACTAAGCTCCACTCTGCCGGAATGTTCCAAGTTTCTTTCACTTCAGCATCTACGATTGGGTTGTAATGTTGTAATGACGCTCCAATTCCTTCAGCAGATAATAGCATCCACACAGTATGTTGTAACATCGCATTTCCTTGATGAGACCAGAATGGGAACTGATCTTTATATAATGGCGCATTTTCTTGCATTTTTTCTACAGTTGCTTGATCTTCAAAGAATAGAACTGTTCCTACACCTGCATGGAAGCCTTTTAGTCTTTCTACAGTCGCTTCAAAGTTTTCTGCTGGTACGCGGGCTCTTAGTGTTTCTTTAACGATATCCCAAAACTTTTCATGCTCTCCATCCATTAATACAACCATACGACCACTTTGCATATTGAAAGATGTTGGTGCGTGTAAAGCTGTTTTTAACACTTCTTCAATTCTGTCTTTCGTAATTGCATCGTTTTTTGCTACTTTACGAATTGAACGGCGGTTCACAATTGCTTCTTTTAAGTTTGTTGTAGTTGCTGACATTTTAATTCCTCCAAATGTTTGTTTTATAATTTATTTTGTT
Source organism: Bacillus sp. 007/AIA-02/001 (assembly GCF_004634455.1). Classification (NCBI taxonomy): domain Bacteria; kingdom Bacillati; phylum Bacillota; class Bacilli; order Caryophanales; family Bacillaceae; genus Bacillus; species Bacillus sp. 007/AIA-02/001. The sequence continues at coordinate 329,825 of NZ_SEIY01000002.1, read as the reverse complement.
ATTTCATAACAAGCTAATTAGCAATATCCATCGGTATTACATTGCATACCTTCAAATGAATTTGTTTTATCCTTTTCAATTTCTTTATCAATGACCCTTTCTAGTGTTTCTTTACTAGCAAGCCCTTGAATGACTTCATCTCCAATCATGACAGTTGGAACAGCCATAATATTCGCTTCATCATATGCGTGCTGATTTGCTTCTTGATGTTTTTCCTTATATTTACGAGTTACTAAAGCATCTTTAAATTCTGCTTCAGGAAGTCCTACTTCTACCGCTAATTTTGTTAACACATCAATATCTTCAATGTTTTGCTCTTCTTGGAAAAATGCTGTGAATACGCGGTGGTGATACTCATTACCTAGTCCACGTTCTTTTGCAAATTGACATCCTTCGAAAGCTAAATGTGTATATGGGTGCGGTGAAACACGTGGCAAGCGCATATCGATTCCTAATTTCTTCGCTGTCGGAAGAATGAAAGCATCCCATGAACCTAATTTTTCTGGTTCATTCCATGGATCTATTTTTGAATATGGACTTGGACGTAATTCAAATGGCATCCATTCAATCTCTACATCTTTCTCTTTCGCTACCTCATCTAATGGACCTTTTGCTAAAAAACAAAACGGACATATAAAATCTGAGTATACTTTCATTTTTACAGTCATAACTTTTACACCTTACCTTATCGTTGTAATCAAATTAGTTACATTAATGATAAAAAAATATAAATATTATTTAAGCATTCATTTTTTCTTGCAAAGTTTCAAACAACTGCCCCATCGTAATATTTCTCAAAACCTCTTCCATCGCGGATTGTGCTTGAATTAAAATAATTTCTAACACCGCTTGAATATTCGCCCCAATTGGACAATCTGGATTTGGTTGCTCGTGAATATGAAATAGCTTGTCTTCTTCGACTACGTTCACTGCATGATACACATCTAACAATGTGATTTCATGTAAATCCTTTAGTAATCCCGCGCCACCCGGTCCACGATTTACGTAAACAAAGCCAGCTTGTTTCAAGTACGACATGATTTTACGAATGACTACTGGATTTGTATTGACACTCTCAGCCATATAGTCTGAAGTACAAAGTGAAGATGGATTGTTTTTCAAAATAGATAAAATATGAACAGCTATGGAAAAGCGGCTACTAATTTTCATCGTAATCACCACCTCGATGTAATCATTATAGTTACAACTGAAAAATAAGTCAATCCTTTTCATAGATTTTTTATAAGTAAATTAAAAAGTGTCCCATTATGATATATGAGACACCTCTTTTTATTCTGCAAATAGCGATTGAAATTCTTCAATAAATAGCTGCACAGCGATTGAAGAATCCTTTAATGAAGGAACAGCTAAAGCAATTTCTCTCCATACTTGTGGTTCCAATTCTCTCGTTTGCACATTTTTTGGTAAATTCGTTAAAGATAATTCAGCTAATATTGCAATGCCTAATCCTTCTTGAATCATATTTAAAGCTGTAGTAACTGTCGAAATTACATACTCAGCCCGAAGTGGTACGTTTGCTTGTTTAAACATATCAATAATAGGTGGTTCGTATCCGCCCTTACATAATATGATTGGTTCATTCTCTAAATCACTAATTGTAATAGAGTCCTTCTTACAGAGAGGATGATCCTCTCTTAAGATAGCAACCATTTTCCCCTTCGTTAATGGAACAATCTCCATATCTTTATTAGGCAAAATAACAATTCCTATATCAATAACCCTCGATACTAACCAATCTTCAACTTCTTTAATCGTTCCTTCACAAAGAACCACTTCTAATTTCGGATACTTCTCCTTAAAAAGGTTTATCATTTTGGGTAAGAAATGTGCAGAAGCACTCGGAAAACTACCAATTCGAATCGTCCCAACTTCGTGTCCTTTCTCCATCGCAACTTCTTGTTCAATCTTCTCTACACCGTTCAAAATCTCTCTAATATGTACAAGAATCCTGTTTCCTACATCCGTAACGAGGAGCCCTTTTCGTTTATCACGTATAAGAATAGTAACTCCTAACTCTGACTCAATACTTGAAATCGCATGACTAACAGCTGGCTGCGTCATATTTAATACCCTGGCAGCTTTCGTAAAACTACCTAACTCAACAGTTTTTATTAATACTTGCAGTTGTGTAATGGTCATAACTAATCACTTATACTCCTCATAAAAAAGATTCATTTTATTTATTACAGTCGATATCATATCATAGTGAAATGAATAACAACAAGGAGGTCTTTCAGTGACACAGCTTTCTCGAACTAAGACGGCCATCATCCTTACCTTTCTCGTTTTCATGTGGGGAATCAATTGGCCTTTATCAAAGTTTGCCCTGCATTATACACCACCTGTTTTATTTGCAGGCGTTCGAACTTTAATTGGAGGATTCATTTTACTCCTGTTCGCATTACCGAAATACAAAGAGTTACATTTAAAAGAAACGTGGCATTTATACGTTATTTCTTCTTTACTTAACATCATTATATTTTACGGATTACAAACTGTCGGCCTTCAATATATGCCTGCTGGGTTATTTTCCGCCATTGTATTTCTACAACCAGTTTTACTCGGTATTTTCTCGTGGATATGGCTTGAAGAATCAATGTACGGCTTGAAAATTTTCGGGCTTGTTCTCGGATTTATTGGTGTAGGTGTTATTAGCTCTAGCAGTTTAACAGGACATATTTCTATCATTGGAATCCTTCTCGCGTTAGGATGCGCTATTGGCTGGGCACTTGGCACAGTATTTATTAAGAAGACTGGTCACCGTGTTAATGCCATTTGGATGGTAACACTTCAGCTTATTATTGGTGGACTTTGCTTAATTGGATTTGGTTCAGAGTTTGAAAGCTGGTCTAGTATCGCTTGGAGTATACCATTTGTTAGCGTACTTCTCTTTATTTCATTCTTTGTTATTGCAATGGGGTGGCTTGCATACTTCACACTTGTTGGAGCTGGTGAAGCAAGTAAAGTTGGGGCTTATACATTCCTCATTCCACTAATTGCTATTATTGTAAGTTCAATTTTCTTACATGAGGCCATTACAATGAGCTTATTTATTGGGCTATTATTTATTGTTGTGAGCATTTGTTTTGTAAATATAAAACCGAAAGCATTTGCTGTAAGGCAGCGGGTTGAAGTGAAATAAACGTAAGAAAGAGCCTACTGTTTGTAGGCTCTTTCTTACGTCTTACTTTTTACGACGTACTACAAAAACACACGCACTTACCGACGATACTATCGCAAAAATAGATAAGACAATTGCTATCAATTGCATATTACTAGTACCTTCATTCTTTTCTACACTAGAAACTTCACCATGTTCTCCTGTTAATGACGTACCTTTTGCAATTGTAGTAAGTGAATGCGGTTTTTCAGCTTTTTCATCGCCTGTCCATTCAACAATTTCTTCATCTTTATATTGTTGATATGCGTCCCAAGCTATTTTTTGCTCTTTATCCGGATTTTTAGCGACGAAAGTAAATCGCTGGAACTGACCGGGTACAATCCCTTCTCCTGTTGCTTCCCATACTACAGTTTTAACTTTTCCAGCTGTATCTTTTTGCTCCTCAACTTTCCATCCTGGCACTGGTTCATACTGCTGGAACTCTACTCCAGACGGTATTTTCAGTGTAACTTTTGTTGTTGCTACATTTTTTTCAACGGGTACTTTTATCGTATATGTCTCCCAAGAACCAACGTCAGAAGTTGCTGGTTTTACAGTGACGTGCGCACTAACAGGTAACGAGAACATTCCCATTGCAATAATTGTTGCGATCATTGTTGTTCCTAATTTTTTTATACGTTTCATTTTCTATTAGCTCCTTTTCATACATAGCTTCTTTTTATCTGCCACCGACAATAAATTTAAAATCTGTATCGAAACTATCAAGAGATTTTGTTAATCCATGAACATGTATATTCCAGTTTCCTGTCATATTAATATACATACCTTCTGCTTCATATTCTCCTGGTGAAACTACTGAAACTTTAAATGAACCTTTTCCCATGTTCATATCTAATGATTGAGTCGTCAATATCATTTGTTCCATATCAGTAACAGGCTGTCCCTTTTCATCCTTTAGTGTAATATGGAATTTATTTTGTCCTACCTTATTCGGACTTACATTTAGCGTAAGTTCATATCCATTATCTAATTGCTTACTCTCTGTAAATGGTCCAGTAGGAGGCATCGGTGGTGTTTGTACGTTTGTCATAAAAGCTACGATTACGAAAATGATAATTCCAATGACAAACTCTACTTTCACCGTAGCTCCTAATCCTTGCTGCGCTCGCATTCTCCCTTTCATATAATGAATAATTCCCAATATCCCCATGAAAATGAATAAAAGTATCTTTGTTAATAAAGCCAATCCATACTTCGTATCAAATAACGAGTGGATTGTTGGAATAAAAAATGTACTGTTAAAAAGGCCTGTTATTAAAATCACGATGACAGCACCTGTTGCCCACGGTGAAAAACGCTTAATCATATCCCAATACATATGCCACTTGTTATCCTCTTTACGTAAAAGAAGAATAATAGATGATAAACCACCAACCCATAATGAAGCTGCTAATAAATGTAGAAAATCCATAACGACAGCAATGTCTTTAAACTTTAAACCGTATGCGTGACTATTAAAGGCCTTCATAACAAGTAACCCTATAAACAATAGTATTGGAATACTCCATACTTTAAACGACGAAAACTTCTCATGCTTCATCGCAAAATACGTAACAATTATAAGCGTACTAATGAGAACCATTTGAGTAATCCATACATAACCAAAAACAGAAAGCTGTAATGTTTCTTTTAATAGTAAAGGATTGAATGCTTCTAGCCATGAAACATCAGCATTTATTTTCGCTTGCAATGGTAGGTTGAATAACAAGCTAATAAATATCCCAAATAAGGAGATCCATATTATGTTCTTACTCCTTGATCGAACCGAGGTTGCATTCCCTTTATACATAATAAGATTAAAGAAGAGAACTCCTAAAAATAGCGAGAAACTCGCATATAAAATTCCACGTTCCATAATCATATCGATTTGCGGGACATACCCCATCTCTTCCACTTGTACATCGTCTGTTCCCGCTTCTGCTAATCCAATACGGAATGGAATAACCCCTTGAATTGGATGTCCATCAGCTGAAATCGCTTTCCACTGAATAGAGTAGAGACCATTTTTGAGATTTTCTTTTAATCCGGCTTCTAATAGTTTTTTATTTTTTTTATCAATATGAGCATCTTTTAAATCGACTCTTTTACCTGATGTATCTCTCACGTACAATGTATTAAAACGTGAAACTTGTATGTCCTCATCGAATTCAATTTTCACAACAGATGGTGCTCTCTTCAACGTTTCATTTTCCATAGGGTTTGATTTCACAACGTACGCATGAGCAGATGCACTTTTCGGTATCAATATGATAAGCACACATGCAAGTAATAACCATGTCCCTAATCTTCTCATTACTTTCACACTCATTTCACTTCTTTCTTCCTCATCGCTCTATTTTCATTACTTTAACTTCCGAATTTTGATTCTCGGGCGAAATATTAACCTGATTAAATATAAACTTCTATAAAGTATAACTCTTATTTCTCTTCCACCTCTAAACTTCTAATATAATAGTAACTATCACTATAGATACAACTTACATTTTAAAAGTCGATTGTTATTATATCATAAAATATATTTATGTAAGTTATCAAAGAAGAAAAGTTATCGTGAATCATTTGTGAAGAAAATGTGAAATACATAAATAAAAAGGTGTTACGTTATTGCGTAACACCTTTAAAAAAATATCCCTCTTCTATTTCTCTTCCGGATAATCACAATACTCGATAATCGTTCCTTCTGTATCCGCTGGGTTAAGATAAATTAACCTTCTACCGTGCTTATTAATGCGTAGTGTATGCTCTAATGTCCGAATACCTTGTTCTTTTAACTCTTCTAGAGCCACATCTAAATCATCGACACGATACGCAACGTGATGAACACCTTTACCTTTTTGTTTAATAAAACGGGCAATTGGAGATGTTGTATTATTTGTCGGTGCAAGTAATTCAATTCTATCTCCAGCCACTTCAAGAATGGCTACTTCGCTTTCCACACCAGGAGCTTCACTTACGTAACGATCTATTAATTCTCCTGATAGAACCTGTTCATAAAAACGTATCGTACTATCTATATCACGAACTGCGATTCCGATATGATCAATTGTTTTTTTCATTTTATTTCCCCTACTACTTTATTTTTTCTCATTATTAATAGTAACAAAAAAAGTTATAGAAACAAGTTCTATAACTTTTTTATTTAACCTATTTTCTTATCCGCTCTAGTTGCTGGTTGAACTTGGTTTTTCACTTTTAAAATGCTAATGCCATATCCGATAAATCCACCGATAATCGCTGGGAAGATCCAGCCTAATCCTACTTCCTGCATCGGAAGGAATTTAGTGAACACTTGGCTTACTACTTCAATGTTAACTCCAGCTGCACTTAATCCATCAAATAAGCTGATGATAAATGTTACGATTAAGCTTACTTGGTAAACTTCAGCTCTTCCTTTAAATAATGAATGGAAGAATGTTAAGAAAATCAATACGATTGCTAGTGGATAAATTGCTGTTAATACTGGAACAGAAACTGCGATCAATTGTGTTAATCCTACGTTTGCAACAATTGCACTAAATACACATAGCGTGATTGCAATTGCTTTGTAAGGAACATTTGGGAATAACTTATGGAAGAATGAAGAACATGCTGATACAAGTCCCACACTAGTTGTTAAACAAGCTACTGTAATCATTAATCCTAATAATACTCCGCCATATGATCCGAAATAGTAGTTAGAAACTTTCGCTAATACTTCTCCGCCGTTCTCTAAATGTCCAAGCTTTGCAACACTTGAAGCACCCATATAAGAAAGTGCTGTATAGATAATTGCTAAAATAGATGCTGCAATAATTGTCGCTTTTGCACAAACGACCATAATTTGTGTTTTCGTTTTCGCACCTTTTTCTTTAATAGCATTGATAATGATAATCCCGAATACAAATGATGCTAGCGTATCCATCGTTAAGTATCCTTCTTGGAATCCTTTAAAGAATGCATGTGATGTATAAGCTTCCACTGGTGCTTGCATATCTCCAATCGGATGTATAAAAGCAACGATTACTAAAATACCGATGAAAGTCAACTTAATTGGCGTTAAGATTTTTCCAACAATATCGACAATTTTCGCGGGATTTAGCGAAAAAAAACAAGTGATACTAAAGAATATAATTGTGAAAAGAATTAAAGGTGTAGAACCTACTCCTTCTGGCATAAACGGCTTAAGACCAATTTCATAAGAAACATTTCCTGTTCTTGGTATTGCAAATAACGGACCAATCGCTAAGTATAAAACTGTTGTAAACACAATCCCAAACACTGGGTGAGCACGACTAGCTAACGACTGCAAATCATCTTTACCTGAAAAACCAAATGCTAGTACACCTAGTAATGGTAATCCAACACCAGTTACTAAAAATCCAGCGTTAGCAATCCATACATTCTCTCCAGCTGATTGACCAAGCATCGCTGGAAAAATTAAATTTCCCGCTCCAAAAAATAGTGCAAATAACATTAATCCAATAACTACTATGAACGAAAACGGTACTTTATTCGCCATAATATAACCCCCATTCAAGTTTCCTTATCTCATTTTCCAATTTTAACTAATTGAATTTTCTGAATATTTAATTTAAGTATCAACTATTCTTGAATTCATTATAGTTTGCTATATAATATTTTGCAATACTATTTTCGAACTTTTCTTTTATTTTATAAATATACATTTTTTAACATGAAAAATAGACTAAAAAACCAACATGGTCATCCATGTTGGTTTTTCCATTTACTATCATGAATTAAAATTTTGCTGCTACTTTTTTAACGTTTTCTAGACCTTCTTCAACAATTTGTTGTGAACGATCTGGATATTGATTGTGTCCTTCAATTACAACTGTCTCTGGATTTGTAATTCCCCAGAATCCAAGTACAGTTGTTACGTAATTAACTGCCATTTCCATAGGAGCCATTTGTTCTGAAGAGTAATCTGAACCACGAGCACCTAACACAACTACTTTCTTACCACCAACTAAACCTTCTGGGCCATTTTCTGTATATTTAAACGTTTTTCCAGCTTGAGACAAGTATGAAATATATGTGATTAATGGTGCTGGTACTGTAAAGTTCCATAATGGGAATGCAAATACAACCTTATCAGCTTCTAAAAACTGATTTAAATATTGATCTACTGTAGCAACTGCCTTCTCTTCTTCAGCTGTTAACTCCATGCCTTGGCTACGTTTATATCCACCTGAAATCGCGATATTTCCGTAATAAGGAAGATCTAATGCAAATAAATCTAATTCCGTAATTTCTGTATTTGGATTTGCTTCTTTATAAGTACTTACAAATGTTTCATACATTTTTGAACTAACTGCTTGCTCCACTGGACGATCGTTTGCTTTTACAAATAATACTTTTGACATTTTTTTATTCCCCTCTACATTCTTATTTTCTTCTTTTTTACCAAATAATGAGCTAAATAGTCCCATTTTCTTCACCTAATCTTTCTTTTCATATTCATTATTCATCATCATAAAAATTCTTATTCTAAGAAAAAGTTCCAATAGATACCTTAAGTTAAGCCGCCGAAACTTTTTGTTATTTAATTACCTTATGTAAGTGATTGTAATATAGTCACTTACTTTAGTCAAGTAACTTTTAATAAAAAATATTATCTCAATTTAAAAATATTAACTAAAATACAATTGAACACCAAATACATCTTTATTACTTGTATAATAAACTTAGAGAGGAAAATTCATATATAGAAAGGATTTATTCATGAGCACTATAGAAAAGATTCAAACTTTTATTATTCTTTTTGCTGTTACATGCGGCATCGTACTCGGACAATTTAATATGATACATACGTATTCAGACAAATTTATTGTCCCCTTCTTATTTTTCATGCTATATGGATTATTCCTCAGCATCCCATTAAAAGAAATAAAAAAAGGATTTCGCAATTTAAAATTTGCTGGAACAAGTCTTACTATTAACTTCTTATGGACACCTTTACTCGCTTGGGGGTTAGGGGCACTATTTCTTTCCGATCATCCAGCACTTTGGGTTGGATTTATAATGTTAATGGTTACTCCATGTACAGATTGGTACTTAATCTTTACTGAAATAGCGAAAGGTAATGTAGCACTTTCTACTGCAATTTTACCTGTAAATTTAATTTTGCAAGTTCTACTCCTTCCCATTTATTTATTTTTATTTGCTGGTGTCATGAAAACTGTAGCGGTTTCTGTTTTAGTAGAAAGTATTGTTATCGTAATCGTCTTACCATTTATACCTGCACACGCTACAAAATTCATTATGAATAAAATAAAAAAAGCTGAAACTCTCGAGAATAAACTCATTCCGTTTTTTAGCTCTGCTCAAATTGTATTTTTAAGTTTAGCAATAGTAGCGATGTTTGCATCACAAGGTAAATATTTACTACAAAATATGAATGTTGTTTTATTATTACTCGTCCCTGTTCTATTGTTCTTCATCATTAATTTTTTACTAGGACAATTTATCGGGCGCATGATGCATTTATCTTACAAAGATACAGTAAGTCTAAGCTTAACAACGTTAGCAAGAAACTCACCTGTTGCACTCGCTATCGCTGTGACCGCTTTTCCAGATGAGCCTCTTATCGCACTTGCACTCGTTATTGGACCATTGATTGAGTTACCAGTACTAGCTTGTGTGTCACAAGTTTTGTTGCTTATTAAGAAAAAACGGCAATACGCATAATAAAAAACGTCCCATTTTGGGACGTTTTTTATTATGGAAAGATTACATACAACACTTATTTCTTATTTATCATTACAAATGAAATTACCGAAACTACAAACATAATACTACCCATTATAAATCGATGGGCTCTAAAAATTTTATATGTTATAGAGAATTAACCTTTCGTTACATTAACAGATCCTTTCTAATTAAAAATGATAGGAAACGTAAATATAACGAAAGCTGCCCAAAGTCCGTAGATTGGCAAATACTTCGTAATGGCATCTTGGATAGCTGTCGGTCCTGATTTGTTTTGCAAGAAACGCATATAGGAAAACATAATCCAAATTAGATTTGCCCAGATCAGTATGTTTACACCTAAAACAGCTAGTCTATTAGGTGTAATCCCGTAAGAAGAAAGTCTGAATACTATGGCTGACAATGCGACAGTGTCAATAATAAGCGCCAGAACAATCAAGGAAAAATTTATATAATCTGAAATGTTCTTTTTCTCGTCCGAGTCACTCTCAACGATAGAAAATATAGTAACAGCCAATACACCAAGCAGTATTCCGTTGAATGCCATTAGGAAATTACGATCCAAGAACGGGTTTTTCCCGACCAAAATTATCGTTATAAGATAAATAAACAATGTGACCAGGACAAGCGGACTAAAGATTTTAGATATGTATGGTGTAATATTTTTAGCAAGCTTAAGATTCATTGATACTAAGTATGCAGCCACAATAGCGAGAGCCGCTGCTCCAAATAAAACAACATTACTAAAATAGAATTCTCCTATATCTAAGTCAACAAAGCTAAACAAACGCATGGTGAATATTGCTAGTATCATTCCGCTCACTGCCATGCTCCCGTAGAGAAGACAATATTCTAAATTAAATTTAATATAGGCTAATCTTGTACCGCCTTTTGAATATTCATTTCCTGTAAACGCAAGCCCTACTAAGACCCATAAAAATATAGGAAGATGTAAATAAGCAAGTATGGTACTGTCTTTATAATTTATTGGCAACGTATTAAGATACACCCCGGAAACTAGGAATAACGCTATAAGGGAATAAATAATACTTTTTTTCGGCTTATTATTGTAAACAAAATAAGCAGCAATAAAGGGAATTACACCAAAAGCCAAGTTTATTGGAGCAATTGCTTCCTGCTCAACAAAGTGGAAAATGATCCTGGTGCTTATGCCGGCCAGAATAGCTAAAAGGCCCATGAATAAGAAACCTTTTTGAAACAAAGATGTTTTTTCTTTATTTACTTTCTCCTTGAAATGCAACCTTTCATACCAAGCAGCTAGAACCTGGGAATCAGGGTTTTGGTCCCATGCTTGTGAGAATGCTTTTTTAAAAGCTTTCGGATCTTTTCTATACATCTTCTCCAACTCATGGGGGTTATCCATATGTTTAACAATCAAATTGTTACTGTTCATAATTATACCTCCTCTAATTAAAAAAATAAGATTGTTACCTTTTAACAAAAGTACTTCACTCATTTATTATGATTTTGATTTTAATATAAAATTTATCGTTTTACAATAAAATTTTATTATTTAAAGCATTTTTTTTATCGTTAAATTTCATTCCAAAGAAAAACAAAAGAGCATGACAATTTTATGTCATGCTCTTTTAACAAATTAATTCTCAAATACAAAATTAATCTTATTATCTTTCCACTCTAATTTCGCATCAAACGTTTTCTCGCCCTTTTTAAAGCCTTTAATTAAATCGGTCTTTTCACCTTTTAAGAGCTTTGTCATATTCTTTTGCGAAATTGTTTTACTTAATATCTTCTTTGAAATGGTGAAATCACATTGCGTTGTATTATAGTTAGAACAACCGTAAAACGTTGACTTATCAATTACATCGCCATCACATTTTTTACAGCTACCAACCTTTTTACCCGTTGTAAATTTCGATCCTTTTCGTTCAATCGATTCAACATGTAGTCCAGTGAAATCCCACTTCTCAGACATTTCCACTGCATCTTCAATAATTTTAGCTGATAGCTTTTTCGTTTGTTCCATAAAAGTTGCTGGTGATGCTGTACCTTCACCAATTTCCGCAAGACGTTGTTCCCATTTCGCAGTCATTTCCGGTGAAGCTAGTATTTTGTCACCAATTGCGGTAATTAATACTTTTCCTTTATCAGTCGCATACACTTGGTTTTTCTTTACATCTATATATTTACGGTCTTTCAACATCGTAATAATACCCGCGCGAGTCGCTTCCGTACCTAAACCTTCTGTTTTCTTCAATACCTTCTCTAGCTCTTCATTCTCTAAATACTTACCAGCTGTTTTCATTAACGTAATAAGTTGTCCTTCTGTATAACGCTTCGGTGGCTGTGTTTTTCCTTCTTTCACTTTCACCTTTACAACTTTTCCTTCTTCACCTTCAGCTACAATTGGAAGAATGGTTTCGTCATCTTTATCGTCTTGGAAAATAACTTTACGCCAACCTTCTTGAATTTGCTGTTTTCCTTTTGAAATGAATTCAGCGCGTTCATCTACAAGCGTAATGATTGTTGTATAGTCAAAGATTGCAACTTCATAATGAGCTGCAATGAGCCTTCTTACAATCATATCGTAAATTTTCTTTTCATCACCGGATAGTCTGCTTGGGTTTGTAACTTGCTCTGTCGGAATAATTGCGTAGTGATCTGTTACTTTCTTTTCATTCACATAACGCTTATTGTTCATAATGGATTCAATTGGTGCCGGTAATAAGCCTTTATATTCATCAAATTGACTTAACTTCTGTAAAATATCAGGGAACGTCGCTGCTTCTCCTTGTGTAACATAGTTAGAATCTGAACGTGGATAAGAAACAATCCCTTTTTGATAGAGTGCTTGCGTTATATCAAGCGTCTTTTTCGGTGAAAACTTAAAGGCTTTATTTGCCGTTGCTTGCAGTGATGATAAGTTGAATAAAAGCGGCGGCTGAAACTCTTTACGCTCCGTTTTCATTTCCTTCACAACAGCCGGTTTCCCTTGGCAAAATGCCGCAATTTTATTCGCCATATCAGGGTCTTTTAAGCGGGATTCATTATCCTTCTCCCATTTCCCGTCATATTTCTTTCCTTCTATATTAAAGGTTGCAAACACTTCCCAGAAAGGCTCTGACTTAAAGTTTTCAATTTCTTTCTCACGCTTTACAATCAATGCTAACGTTGGTGTTTGGACACGACCAGCAGAAAATACATCATTCATTCCTTTTTTCTTTAACAAAATACTAAACACACGTGATGCATTCATGCCAACAACCCAGTCAGCACAAGATCTTGTGTATGCTTCGTAATACGTATTAATTGTATCTGATTCATCAAGTAAATTTTTAAACCCTTGATAAATAGCTTGCTTCGTTAAAGACGAAATCCATAGACGCTTCATAGGCTTTTGCACGTTACAAAGATTAATAATATTTCGTACGATTAGTTCCCCTTCACGCCCAGCATCGCCTGCGTGAATAATTTCTGTTACCTGTGGATTATGTAACAGCTGTTTCACAACGTTAAATTGCTTATACTTTGACTTTGTTACTTCAAATTGAAAACGCTCTGGAATCATCGGTAATGTATTAAGTGACCATTTTTTCCACTCTGCGTGATAATGCTCTGGATTACATAACTGCGTCAAATGACCAATTGCCCATGTACAGTACGCTCCATTTGGAAATAACTCATTCGCTTCTACCTCTAAATATCCATCTTTCCGGCGATATTTAAACTGTGAAACAAGAGCCAACCCTTGATCTGGTTTCTCGGCTAAGATTAATACGTATCCCATTTATAGGTCACTCTCCTTTATTCTCTATTTTACAAGGTATAAGTCTTGTTCGACCTTTTTAATAAGTCAAACAAGTCAACATTACGAATCATTTAATCTGTTTTTATGTGGAATTCATTCCATTCTATGCAAAATAATAAAAATTCATTTGCTACCTTTAGAACAATAACAAAGTAAGCTATGCATTGCTCAACTCGATTCTAACTTCTTTTTAAATACCTTGAAATCTATCCATTAATTTCAAGCCAACGTAAGTATTATTCGACATTTATAATAAATCAAACAAGTAAGCGCCAAATAATATCGCACCTAGAAATGCAAACATTATTTGACGCTTTTTAATTTTACTTCGCTTTAAAAGTATAAATCTTTTAGCTTTCAAACTCTACTATTTCTTCTAAATCCGTATAATAATTTTTAATTGTCATTTCCATACAGGCTTTTCTATTTTCAGGTGTACGTTGTGCTAGGTATTTTCCATTGTAATAAAATGTAAAACTATGAATTATTACAAAAATATTTAACATCCAAATTTGTAAATCAATAGATGCGATGTCTAATCCTGTACTTGCCATGAAAAACTCTTCGATTTTAGAAAGGACTGGCTCTATTTGTTCAACCAAATTCGCTTCTAGAATTAATCTGTTAATATATTCGTTATACAGACTAATTACTTCTTCAGCTAGCTTTAACATTATTCTAGATATTTCTTTTACAACTAACATTAATTTTTCTTTGTCACCTTTGTTATCTCCATTAATCATTTTGAAGCTTTCATAATAAGCATACAATTTAAAATGTGTGTCTTTTATCATAAATTCATTTGAACTATCTACATTATACCACCAATCTTTGTTCTGATTATTGTCACAAAAAGTTGTATGGCATATGAAGTTACCTCTTTTCATATCATTTTCATCAAAGTAAAATATCTCCAAACTATATTAGATGCTCTTTTTGAAAGCAAGACACAAGATATTAGTAATCATAGTCATCCTCTTCCAATGAGTCAGCTTGTGTCTTAAACTTTACAATATTATCTTTTTTATCATCTATCGTAAGATTAACTATTTCTATACGTTTACTGAACTCTTCAATGTACACCTCAGGATTCCCGAAGGTTTCAGACAGAGCATAATTCACTGTATCTGATTTTGTACTGCCTCTTTTCATCACTTTATCTAACTCTTTTTCAGACCCTATAATAGTATAGAATAGTCCGTCTAGCAAAGCCTGTTGATTACTATTTGTTTGTTCTAACACTTGAATTCGTTCATCCTTTTTTCCAATCTGTTCTGATAATCTTTTGGAATTATTTTGAAGTTTATTAATTTTATTTACAAATCTATCCAGCAAGGCGTTATAGGGTAGGAGATATTTAATTAAAGATTCTTTATCTCCGTAATGTTTTTCTATTACATCAAGAATATCAAAAACGTCTAAATCTTCCGTTTCAGACAAGGGGATAGTTCTTTTCTTTACTAAATTGTATTCGTCTACTAAATGTTTTCCTTTTGTCTTCCACCATGTATATCCAGGATAAAAATCAACTTTATTATTATCGTATTGCGATTTCACGAATTCGTAGATATCCTTGTATGTGATTTTAGATTTGATATTGTGGTTTTCATCATATTCAACAATCAGGTGCCTCAATGCCGTCTCTTTTTCTATATCATCTAAAATCCCTTTAGTACCGATTTTATTCATCATCTAAAACTCCTAACATAGACTTTAATTTTGCGATTCGTTTAATGTCTAATTGAATTTCCTTTGATGCTGAAGATAAATCTTGTTTAGTATGATTGTTTATGTTTTCGAAGTTATCTAGTTTCAGTTTAAACAGAGACTGTATGAACTTAATTTTCCCTCTTGTTTCTTCATAAAGTAAATTTAGGTCAGAAGCTATAAGATTTCTTTTCTCTTCAATTTCCTGATTAGAAATGGACCAATTTTCACAAAAATAACAGCCTCGGTGTTTCCAATTAAAACTAGGACAGGGCATAATCTTGTCCATACAGGAGCCCAAATCTAATTTTAAATAGCCCTCTTGTTCCTGTTCATTTATATTCTTGTTGATATAATTTTTTTTACTTTGATTCTCAAAAAAGTCTTGGGTATTTGGATGTAAAAATGAAATTTCGTTTTCGTTAAATGTAGAGTTTATTGGTTTATAGTGATTAAATTCTTTCTCCATTTTCTGTATTTCAATATCCATCCAGTTTTCCATATGATTGAAATAGCTATATTGAATATCTTCTGTGATATGCCCTGCTAATCGTTGAATCTCAACCTTGTCATATCCCTGCATCATCATATTAATAATTGCGATGTGCCTTAAATCGCCAAGGTTAATCATTGTATCTATACTTCCGACTGCTGAATTAGAAATAAATGCTTCTTTTGATCTCTTAGAATAAATTGTTCGGTAATGCTTATTTATAGAAACAATATTGATGTTATACTTTTCGTGTATTATTTCTTTGAAAAAACTTGCTATTGTAGTATTGAAATCGTTATAGTTAAACAAAGAATCTTTATCGTATGTTTTTTTATCGTAGCCAAAATAATGGCGATACACATTGTTTGAAATTAAATAATTCGATAGTCCATACTGTTCTGAGAGAATTAGATAGCTTTGAAAAAGGTCATACAATTCTTTTGGAATAGGTAACGTGTCGTATTCAATGTCAGTTCGATGTATACCAATTCGATCATACTTCATTCTTGGAAATGTAATGAAATGATTCCCGTCTTTTAACGAAAAGCAATTTCTTTTAATGTGACAGAACTCATTTATCCTCATAGGAATAATAGTTGTTAGATTCCACCATAAAACTAGAGGGAAATATTTAAGTAATTCTTCACTTTTGTTTTGTTCTGCTTCTTTATACCAATTATCTAAGCATTGTTTTATAGTTATAATATCTTTAAAAGAAGGCAACTCTCTGTAGCTTTTTTCCAACTTAATTTTGGCTTTATACTCGCTCAAATCATTTATGAAATATACAAATTTATCACGATTATAGAATTCTAAAAAATTGACAAGATCTATAATAAATTTATACATAACATTATTAGACACTTTTTGGACTTTATATTGATTTTTTGGACTTCTACGGATGAGATTGGATTCCTGTATCATTTCCAATAATTCACTAGTATCTCTAAGACCTTTTGTAGATAGAAAAGCAGCAACAAGATTTGAAAGCTTTGCCCGTGTTACCGTTATAGAATTTTCATTTAGTTTTTTTACTATCCAACATTTTGCTGCAATTATTAATTCCTCTTTATTTTCACTTCCACTAAAACTTAAGGACTCTTCTATTTTCTTATAATTAAAAACTGCATCACTTCTTGTAAATTCTTCATTAAAAATCCATTCATTATCTTTAAAATTGACACGAACTTTTTTTACCCTATTATCATCATAGGCTTCCAATAACCTTTTTGCCTCTTCTACATTCTTGATGACATCAAATCTCGCACTTCTTATATCCTCTGGATTAATACTACTGAAATCTAGCGTTAACGAACCTAAATTTCTGTTTCGCACCACACATGTCACCCCCTTAGCATTCCCAATGTTCTAAATTTTTTCAAACCTTTTGTTGATAAATCAAGACCTAAGTTCTTTATGCGCTCTGTCTTTCCTTTTACAAATCCATCTACAACTTCTCTACCAAATCTACTTCTTGCTTGGTCTACAACGTTATGCAGAAGGAAGAACTGGTTTGCAAGTTTCTGTTTTTCACCAATAAGTGCACTATCAAACTCTTTTGATATCTTTTCCATCATAAATATATAATTGTCCATTATATTTTCTAGGGCATACACATTAATCATTGATGCCGCACAAGTATCACACAATGGTCTTTCACCGTATTCATTCTCATATTTACATTCAGAATAGATACATTGGTGGTATCTCTGTTTTGAAGAAAGTGAGCCCGTTAGAGATTGGAAAAAAAGATCACGAAGTCCTTCTAAGTCAAACTCTTCAAGATATTTTAAGACATGGTTTCTTTCTGTTGCGATTCTGTTGATTAATCCTGCGGTCGCCTCAATTTTAAAAACATCGCCGAAATGCTTATTCACCTCTAACATTCTTTCCGTTTCGATACTTTTATTTGTTTCAGGACCAAAAAGTATATTCGTTAGGGTTTGTGTCACAAATCCAAATTGATTTCTTTCAAATAATTCATCTACAAGATTTTTCACCTGTCCGTCAGAAAGTTTAATATAATGACTGATAGTGGTTTGAGCTTGCAAGTGGCTTCGGGATATTTGGGTTTCTTTTAGGCCTTTTCCCATATGCCTAAGAACTGACCAGATTAAAGTACTTAGCGTTCTATTCATCTTCCTATTTTCAAATTTAAAGTCAGCAATGAAATCTATAAAAAACTCCTTATGTGGATTATACGTTTTCACTAAATGACCTGAAAGTTCTATTAAAGTGGAACTGTTTTCTAATATTGCACTTCTACGAAATTCACAGATGCTTATTGCAGTTGCAAATGCAATTTTAAGTGGCTCCCCAATTGTGAAAATTCCTTCTGCGCTAATATCAGTTTTATTTATTTTTGTAACATATCTACCAATCTGATAGATAATATTGTTTGCATCCTCTATTGAGGGATCATTTTTCTTTAACCACTCCAAACTTTTAATTGAAGTAGTCGATAGATTGATTCTTGGGATTTGAGTTATTATCGTGCTATGTCTCCAATTATTTGTTAATTGAACTAAGATATATAACCAACAACTGTCATAACGTTTATATTTTATATAATCCCAAGTTCGAAGTAAGTCACTAACGTCTTGAATTGCCTTTTCTTTATGAAATGCTACACGATTGGTATATTTGTATAATTCATGGTATTCCTCTAAAGAATATATATCTGTGGCTACTTCCTTAATCCTTTTAAAGTCTCTTGGATCATTTAACTCATCCATGTTATATGGTAAAGGAAGTCCTTCCATAGCAAAGGCTTCAAGCATTTGTTTTAAGAAATTATAAAAATCCCGTTGATAACTTCTCCTAATATTAAGAATGTCGTTAAGAAATTTATTGTTGATTTCTTTTCCAGAATATGAGTATATTTCTTGATTAAAAGTAGCAAATATTATTTCCGTACATCGGGCAAATTGATTAGTCTGAAATATAATCCGGGTCTTATCAGACAACCTAGTTCTAAGAAGGAATTTTTCGACATACTGGTACCATAATAATTTCGTATTTCCCTGGTTTTTCGTAAATTTGATATTTAGCACTTGTTCAACTTTATATACAAAATCTTTAAAAGGATCTTCTATGGACATAGTATTCATGTCCAAGTAAAGCTTATAATCCTCCCATAAATCGTCAATTTCATCTTTTTCATATAGTTTCATTTGGACACCATAATATGAAATCAATAGTGGCGGGGGATCAACCTTTGTTACTTTTATTCGAACCTTATCTTCGGATCCCTTAATATATTGTGCAAAAGCGTCACTGTATTTTGTTTGAATTTGCTTCGCTGTATAATAATGGTTGTTATATTTATCAATAAGTCTTTCTTGTTCAAAATGTAATTCGTGTACTTGTTCTTTATTGAAGAGAATTCTATCTCCGTAATGCTCAGAGATTACCAATAACTTTTCTTTTATTAATCTTTTGATAGTCGCATTACTACAATTTAATATTTTCATAGCCTCATCAAAGGCATAATAGCCGTGTTGATTTTTGTATAGCTCAAAGGTATGGGATCTCCAACCCCATACCTTGTTACCTGCCACCATTTTTATTATTTCAGTTAGTTCTATTGAAATATCTTGCAATACAAATATATCTAAATTACCACCGAATATTATTTCATCTGGGTTTAATTTTTTATAATATTTGCGAATCGTATATTGGCTAGCAGACTTTTCTAGTTGTCTAAAAAGGAGTTTCTTGGGTATATAGTTTCTTTTGAATACAACTCATTAACAGTTTGACCGTACTTTTCATCAAAATAATTATTCTCTAAATTAACTTTTGTTATTTTACATTTGATTGGTAACTCTTGTATGGACTCTTTTAATTTATTAATAAAATATTCGTTATTTGGGTTTTTATTAAACTTCTCCACAGCTATTTCGTATATCGACATATAGTCTTTAAATTTCATTTCTAATTCCTTTTCCAAAATCCTGAACCTCCTTCCACATTTTGTGATTAGTTGGCATGTTTAAGTCGGCTATATTTTCTGATTGGCCAGGAGAAAGTAAAGTTAAAGCCTTTCGTATATTGAAGGTAGCAGTTATGATGTCGAAATAGGATTCCATAGATTGGGTAGATCTATCACCCCGTAATACTGCGGTTTGTTTTTCATTAAATCCAGCGTCCAAACACATATTAGTAAACACCCCTCTACCAATATGTGATCGCCATTTAGTTTGAGAGAAGTCTAGATAATCCTGATATCTCCCTGGAGTTCCAAGTAGCATCCCTAAATAGGAATTCTTTAATTTCAAAAATCTCTTATCATACGTATCTGCCGACATTGGATTCCCTTCGGAATCGTAAAACAGTGCAGTGGGGTGCAGTGGTTTCTTTACCTTCTTGAGTACGACTTCTATATGGTGCTTATATAAGTACTTTAAAATCGGATCAATCAAGCAGGATTGGTCTCTAGGATTCTTTACCTGCATTGTTGAAACGTCGTTAAATCGAGTAAACAAATCATTTTGACGGTCTCTTATAAGCAGCACTAAACCTTCCACACCATATCCTTGCCCGTTCTGCGATTTTAAAGCTGTTCTAGTGAGGTTTACTACCTCTCCTTTACGCAATCCTCCAAATATTTGCAATGCCATTCCAAATGCAATATCAGGTGTTTCATGCTTTGCTACGTAAAGTATCTCGTGAATATACTGTAAGCGAATAAAAATCCTATTCTTGTTAGATTCATGATTTTGAGGGACTATATCTTTTCTTTTTACTTTTTCACGTAAAAGCGTTTCATCGGTCTTTTTATAGGTAAAATCAATTTTATATACTTTTCTAATTTCTTTTCGGGTTCTGACAGATACTGGCTTGAATTTTGGCTTATGCTTTAGCACTTTTTCATCCCATAAATACTTATAAAACTTAGATAGGAAATTCTCTTTCATTTCCAACGTCTTATTTTTGTTTGATTTCTCATCCACGCAGTACTGTAGATAAGCATTTACGTGACTCTCTTGTAGATCTTCCAACCCATTGATATCAGTATATTCCGTCAACTCTTGATTCACTTTGTCTAATATAAAGTTTAAAAAAGGAACGATAATTTGTGCTACGGTGAGTTCAGTATTTACAGAGCCTGAATTCCTATGATAGTGCTTATATAAAAAATGAGTAATTGGATGCGGGTATGTCTCTCCAGTTGTTAAATCTTTTAATACTATGATAAAAGATTTAGTCTTTATAATATTACCCCCTTGTTTTCGAAGATATTGAACCGCTTTCCAATCAAACTTATAATTATTCTCTATCTCCATTTCCTCCAAATAAACCACCACCAAATAAAGAATTTTCAATCTATTAACTTTGGATTTACCCATGATAATTATCAAATAAATACAAATATCCAATGGGATTACAATTAAACTTATTACACTATTCTTTTTATTTGCACCTTCCAAAATTATAAGACATAGTTTAATTGGTAATCTTATTACTGTACTTATTTTATCATTTTTAGAAGTTATAATTATAGATTTTCATAAACTCCTCATCTTGTAAATACCCTTCATTCAATAAACAAAAAATTTCATTATCTTGGAGGGTAAACCATTCTGTAGACTGAAATAGTGAATGCCTTTTATAAATAAATCTTTTCTTTACATACAGTTCCAAGTTAAATGCATTATTATTTGAAATAACTTTCAATTTCTTAAAAATACCATTAACTAATCGAAATCTGTAAGCTTCTTCTGCTTCTATAAAACGGCTAGATAATTAACTAAATGTAATTTTTGTTTTATATATTTGGATGCTATGATTTCTAAAACGTATAAAATTTTAGCCTTTTTATATGTTTTCATTAAATTGAAATTATAATCTAAATTTCTGAAATCATTCTCATAACAAGGTAACAAAAAATATCGTCTGGATAAATTCTACTTATAATAAACATATCATTTTCATTTTTTTGTTTTCCACTAATAACTCAATTTCTTTTCTAAACCTTGATAATCTATAATCAATTAAAAAACAAACTTGTTAACAAAAAGCTCGTACACATTTTCAATATGCATTATTAAATTTTGACTACTATCAAATACGTTATAGCGAGCTATGTATTTTAAACTACTACTTAATTCGGCTATTTGATAAAACCCCTGATCCTCAACCGTTTTTGCTGTTTCTCTTCAACTATATCCTCTATAAATAATAAAACTAATTATTGAGAATATCACAAATTTTATCAGTTCCCCATCTAACAACGTATTGTTGATATAAAATAATGTTTCATACACGTTCGAAAAGTTTTCCATTAAATTTCTTAATGTAGTATCAAGCGTTGAAATTGCTTGATCAATGTTAATAACTCGATTATATAAAACCACATAGCTTACTTAGCAATTAAATATAGTATACTTCCTCTAAGCTCCTCCCTTAAGCTATCATAAAATAGAATATAGTCATTATTAAGTTTCTTTAATACCTATTATGAAAAAAATTATAAATTTTACGTAATAGGTATTTTCTATGTATTGAGTAAAAAAACGTTTCTCTAAAATAGAGAAACGTTTTTTTATAGTTATCTTAAGGCCTTTCAAATAAACCTTTCAAAAATTCTTCATCCATACGCCATTCTGGTGAAGCTGATTTTGGTTGTGGAATTTTTTTTAAGGCTTTTTCGTGTTCTAGATTAACAAATGCTTTTATATCACTAGCAATTTCGCTGTTTTCAAGTATTATATTTTTATATCTATTCAGAAAGTCCCATGTTCCCATCATCAATATATCAAACCCATTTCCATAGTGTTTAAAAGATAATAAATCACCATCACCTTTTGGGTATTCTATTTCAGGAAGCTTATCTATAGACCTTTCAATTATCTGTATAAACCAAATAGCATCCCAAATATTGTGAGTTAATCCACTAGAAAATATGCGCCATAAACTCTCATAACTTATGGATATTATCGGAATCATATTTGCAGATACGCTTGTATCACGGGTTAGCTTCTCCTCTATAGATAAAGTTTTTCGGTCCTCCTCAACCTTTAAAATTAATTGGTCCATAGAGAGCTTTAAGGCAGCTTTATATCCTACCCTAATACACACATTATCTAAATGACATAAAGCATTAACCAATTCATTTTCTGCACCATAGTTTATATTTGATAACGCTAACTCATTAATGCTTGCAATAAGCCCGTGTTGATAAGATGACGGTTTAATTTCAACATTTTTCTTTAATAATTCAAGAAGGACCCTTAAAGAATGTATCTTAAATACATTATGAGACCTTCCTCTCCATCTCATTGCTAATTTATCGATTAAAAGTACTCTTTCAACTTCATCAGCTGCTAAAATTCTTCTTACATATTCATTAGAGGTCTGTATGGTTGAATCTGTTGGGATATCCATTCTCACCAACAATGAATCTATTGGTAACTTTTGAAGTTCGCTTTGATATTTATCTTCATTTTCCCTCCATGCCTTTCTTTGAAAATCCCGAGCATTATCTTCGATTTGTTTTTTTAAATCGTATTCTTTTCTGTTTAAACTTGTGAAAAAGTGATTTAATTCTGACTGATCAAGTTCTACCGCAAAACTATTTTCAATTTGATGCATGATTTGAGTTCTTAAAAATCGAAGCATATCTTTGCTATTTAATATCTGAAACAGTTTTTTTAAATCTATCAATTCACTATCCTTATTACAAAGAACTATATAATCTTCCCAACTGGTCACATTGAGTGCATCATATACTCTGATTTCCCAGCCATTCGTTAAAACTATAAATCTCGCTTGAACTTCAGGATGAACTGCATATAAATGAGCTTGTAATAAATCCCCCATATCCATCTTCTTCTTATTACCAGGTTTTGCCTCTATAATCCAAAAACTTTTTAGTCTAATGGTAGGTATATAATCGATTTGTACCCGACTTCTACCTACCCTATGATAAGGAGTACTCAATTTAAGGCTTTTTTCTCTAACAACATTGTTAATAGTTCCCTTACCATAACCTAACTCTTTTAACAATGGTGCAATAAATTCTTCTCTTATATCAGATTCATTCCAATCTAAAAAATCTTGTGACTTCCAATTTTCAAGAAATTCCTGATACATATTTTCCCCTCACTGTTTCAAATTAATTTCGTAAACTTAATTCTTGAGTAATAATTTACTCATATTTAAACTAACTGTACTATAACAGTACACCATAATATTTTAATTACTTTGGCACCCCTATATATACTTTATTATTGACAAATACATAATTTGAAGGGATTAAATTGTACAAAAAAAGCCTAATATAGGTTTGAAATATAGTTTGGTTAAAAACTCCTCAAAAATCAGCATTTTACAATAGATAAAAAAGTACATTTTTATAAATTATTAATCTTTTTTCAAAACGGCTATTCTTTATTTCAAATCCATATTTTGATTTTATTTTATTACTTTAATTCTCTTCAATAATTCAATTCTTCCAATGTTTTCATACTGTTCATTAACATATTTTATTACATTTTTTAAATAAGGAAATAACACATGAAGATAATCCTTGAAATTATCAAACATAATATCGGGTACTTGTTTCTTTTCATCAAGTAGCATAAATAGTTTCCACCAGTCAAAATGCACAGGTACTGGAAAACCCAATTCCTTTAAATTTTTTTCCAGGTCATCTAAATATCGTAATTGTGCTATGTTCTCTATATTGTTATCAATACATAAAGCTTCTTTTTTTTCTACTTTGCTCAATTCTTCAACAACATTTAATATTCTAGGTAAAAAATCAAATGGATCAAAACATTTAGGGACATTTGTAAACTCGCTCTGTTCAAGCATTTCCCCCATGAATAGTTTCCGTATTTTTGAAACGATTTCTTTGCTATTAAAAATAACGCCGCATTCGTAATTCTTATTACTATTAAAACTAAAATTAGCCGATCCAATATAAGCGAAATTATCCGCAATAAAAATTTTTGAGTGATTAGTTGTAAGCTTAGCACATAACACGAAATTCTTAAATATTTCCTCAATTTCCAATTTATCTTCATTAGAAAATGATATTTTTGAATATAGTAAGCTAACATCAATCCCTAAATTAGCGAGGTTGGATAGCTCTTTGTAAAAAGTTCTTTCGTATTTATCCCTAAAATTAAAATTGTATGTTGCTATATTAATAGTTCTTGTTTCTTTCTTACATCTCTCTAACAAATCATTCCACAGGTTCGCCTCTTTAAAAAAAATCACTTCGCCTTCTTGAAATGGGATTTCTTTTATCATATATTTGCTCACGTCCTTTATTTGAACATTTAATTACAAAGTACTCTGTATATTTAATTATACATGATTAGGAAATGACAAGATTGTAAAATACCAATAAAGTTCTTTAATTTTAAAAGTTCAAACAAGCATAACCCCGTTCTAAATTTAAGACGGGGTTAAAAATATAGTTGTTTAATTTTTGATGTAAGATACTTCGCTACACTAAAAAATATAACAATAAAGTAGGTATCTATCAAAATCTAAGATAAATACTTACTAAATTGAAACCGCTAAAAATTAAAAATCAAAGTATTGAAATTCAGACCTATTATAATTGTCATCAATTATTTTATCGATTAACACTTTGGATGTTTTTTCTAATAGAGGAATCATTTTTGATGTTTCCTTAATAGCCTCAAGAGTGATATCTTCCCCACCATGGACAATTCCATTTCTTTTATCATACATGGAATCTATCCATCTTTCTGGTAAATCCCAATTTTCTATTTCTCCAAAATAATCTATAAAGCACTGATAGATTTGATTTTTGACTCCACTACTTGTTCGATCTGTAACAGTATGAAATTTCTTCGCCAGTATTTCTATCACATTCCAGAAAGCTAAAAATTGATCAAATGTATTATGCGATATCTTGCCCTTAGAATACCACCCAATAGCTCTTAATAGTTTAGGTTGTTCAGATTCAAATTTTCTAGCCATATTAAAGGCGGTGATTACATTAGATTTTGTTAATATCCTTCTACTTGTAAAATTTCTTGTCATATTAAACCTACCCTCATTTTTATTTAATTGGATAGGTATATCATTAGTTAAAGATAAAATATCTCTCATTCTTCCAAAATAAACATAAGCAACCGTTTCTGCGATATCTATAGTATCAGCATAAGCCGTAATAGTTGCTTTAAAACCATAAGAGCTTTTTGATAGTTCTATATCACTATAAAATTGATGTTGATCAAATCCTTTTTCTTGTTTGAAACGTATATTACTTTTAATTGATATAGGACCAATCACATCAAAATCAATTTCCCATATTTTTCTCTCCAAAATACTTCCCCCTTCATTACGAGCGATCTTTATCGTACCTACGCTTTTCTTCTAGCCTTTTCACCAAAATGAATCTTTCCTTTATCTTCATTAACTGAAACAAGTCACCTGCCATACCCTATTTGCAAAATATTAGTTGCAGATCCTTCATCAAAATTTATTACCTTTTGCACATCAACAAAACTCTATTAAAAAATGCTCCGTTTTCAGATTTACTCCTATTACCATGCATTTTATTTTTCGTTAGTTTAGAATAATTTCTAACCAAGATTTAAGAGATAAACTCCGAATTATTGTTGATCCGATCAATAATACCAATAATTTTCTTAACATCCCCCATATTATGTTTAAACAAAGAAGTGATACTTCCTAGTGTTCTAAACGGGTCTTGCTGCAATACTTGTTTATCAAGCGTTCCATTCTTCACAACATAATCTACAATTAATTCAACGAATTTTGCTTGTTGAATATTTAGACGTTCTTTAGATAAAAATTCCGAAAATTCCCCTATTGCAGCTCGTCGATCTAGCCCAACAATATTACGAACAAGTTTTGTGATTGGTGTATCACCAAAGTCTTTTTCGTATTGTTCTTTTGAACCTAATTCATGCCATAGAATATCTTCCAATGTTTCAACATCTTGCTTCGTTAACTCTTTATTATGGCGCAGTTTATAAATAGCAAGTTGATCCTGATGCTCTTTTAAATAATGCTCTACTTTCTGACGATAGCTTTGTAAATCGTTCACATCTAATATGGATACATGTTCAGTCTGTTCGATTATTTCATCTTTGAAATCCGTATAATAAATTTTTTGTTGCTCACGCTCAATAAATTTAATCAAGTCACGTAACGCTTCGCGGACTTCTTCTAAATCTTGCAGGGAAGCTTCTTTCCAAAATGCTCCGTCTTTTACTTTTTGAATAATTTCTTTTTGTCTAACTACTTGTGGAATAGAGCCCAATTTTGACAACGCTTCAGCTGTACTCATTACTCGAGCAATTGATTTAGTTGCATTGTTTGAATTTAATTTAGCTAATTCAATTGTATAAATTAATAAGTCGAAGCGTTTAGCTAGCTCATCACTATCATAAGGACTAACTAAAGGAGATACATGCTCTTTTATTTCATTCGTTTGAATAACAGATAATGAATTCCAATTATTTTTTTCCTTATACTTATGAACATACTGAATATGTTGACGTACTCGGAAATTTTCATCATTTAATACTTTCACATCTGTTACTAATTCTTCTACAGTTTCTTGCCTAAATTCCTTATAAGGACTAACTTGATATTCAATATCTTGCAATTCACGTACTATATCAACTTTTGAGTTAAATAACTTTTCTGTTAACGTTTTTGTTATTTTAGCTTCTGTGCCATGCTGATTTGCACGAAAATACTCAAAATTACCACACCAATCAAATATTAAAAAATCCTCTTTATCTTGCCCTAAACCAAATAAATTCGAACATAATCGCGTACCTCGTCCAATCATTTGCCAGAACTTTGTTTTCGAACGAACTTTTTTAAAGAATACTAAATTTACCACTTCAGGTACATCAATTCCCGTATCTAACATATCTACAGAAATTGCAACCTGTGGCATTTTTGAAGTCGTTGAAAAATCATCAATTAACGATTGATAGTAATTTACACTATAATCAATAACCTCTGCGAAGTTACCACCGTATTCAGGAAACTTCAAATCAAATCGTTCTTTAATTTCTAGCGCATGACGATGATTTTTAGCAAAGATAATGGTCTTTCCAATTTTATCCCCACCTTCGATATGAATACCATTCGTCATTAAGCTCTCTAAAACCATATCAATTGTATTTGCATTAAATAACCAATTATTTAATGCTCCACTATCGATATCTCGCACATAGGGATCGTCTTCAAAAACATCTTCAAATTCGGCTTTTTCCTCTTCCGATAGGTCATCATAAACGATGCCATCTTCTAGAAATTTTGTTTTCGTTTCCAATGTTTTATAATCTACTAAATAACCATCCTCAACAGCCTGCGATAATTCATAAGCATACGTTGGAACTCCATTTTCTAAATTAAATATCGAATATGTATTTTTATCGACTTCATCTTTTGGTGTCGCTGTTAAACCAACTAACATCCCATCAAAATAATCAAAAATACTGCGATACTTTTGATAAATACTTCGGTGAGATTCATCAATAATAATTAAATCAAAATGGCCTACTGTAAATAAACGATTACCATCTTTTGTTTTTGTCTCATCAATGGCATTCATCATCGTAGCATATGTTGAAAAAATCATTCGACTTTCTTCTGGATTCGCCTTATTTTCAAGTAAATTACATAGCGATAAATGTGGCATTAAGGCGTTAAAGTTTCGCATTGCTTGTTTTAATAAAGCTGTTCGATCTGCTAAAAACAAAATATTTTTCACCCAATTATGCTTTGTTAAAATGTCAACAAGCGAAATAACCGTACGTGTTTTCCCACTACCTGTTGCCATTACAAGTAGTGCTTTTCTTTGATTACGTTCAAACGCATCACAAACAGAAAGGATAGCCTCTTTTTGATAATAACGGTTTGTAATATCATCATTGATTTCTACATCTTTCAATGGCCTACGAAGAATACGACGATCAATGAGTAACTGTACTTCTTCTTTATTGTAAAAACCAGATGTTTTACGAGCACCATAGTCATCATGCCAAATATATGTTTCATATCCATTTGTATAGAAAATAATTGGGCGTAATCCCTGTTCTTTTTCAATACAATCTGCATAAAGCTTTGATTGTTGACGCCCTTCTTTTGGATCTTTCGAAGTTCGTTTCGCCTCTACAAGCGCAATGATTTTACCGTTTTCACCACGTAATACATAATCAACAAAACCTTCACCTGTATTATTTGGCATTCCCTTTACTGGATACTCTTCTTCGATATCTTGATTAAACTGCCAATCTGCTAATTTTAAATCTAAATCGATATACATTTTACGTGTATCAAACTCACTGATTTCATCCACAACAAAGTTTGTTTCTTTTGTATGCTCAACGCGTTTAGCCGTAAACTGATTGCGTAACGCTGCATTCTCTTTACGCAATTCTTCTAAATCTTTATCATTCGCACTTAAACGCTCATATAAATCTTGTAGTTCTTCTGGACGCTCACGCTTTTCCACACTTGCATGTAGAATCGCTTCATTGAAAGTTGGTGCTGTATATTCATAAGCATAGCAATAGTCAATCCATGAAACGAATTGATGAAGATGATGAAGTGCCAATACCGCTTCATCATGTGTAATATTAGCATTCGTATGAACTGCTGTGTTCCCTAGCTTCACTACATATTTCATCATTGGTAATAATTCATCATCAATAATCCCTAAAAAGTTACGATCATGAATTAAACTCGATAAATTATCACGATATGGCACAGCAACATCATTATCAACTTGATACACCCATTTCACAGCAAGCTCAAGGGCACGACGTGTCAAAATAGCACACGTCGCAGGGCTTACAAGCATTGCATTCTCAGCTTCTGTACAAGCTGTCGCAAAGCCCTTGAACTGATCCTTTTCTTTTAAAAATCCAAAGTTCGTCATTAACCTAGCCACCTTTATAACTTAGTTATTATACTTATTTTTGGAACAGCTCACCTTTAAAAGCATTTTGTAATAACGATTGATAGAGTTCTTGCATACTTTGCAAAGAATTTTGTAATAGATTTTTGTGTGAATTAATTTGTTCTAATTTATTATCAAATTCATTTTGTAAATCGATTGGAGGTAAGATAATTGGAATGCTTCGGACAGCATCTTTTGTTATGGATTTGGTTACAGCACCTTGTACTCTATTTTGAATTAAATTCTGTCCTGCCTTTGTATTTAATAAGTAGTATATAAATTGATTATTTGCTTTACTATTAACTAAGATCATAAATTGATTCATGCCTAGTGAAACAGGTCTATTTAAATCGGGCATAATATATACTTTACCTGCACTACCTATCTTATTAATAATAATTTCCCCACCAAACATCTGAGTTTTAGTTAAAAAATTATATGCTTCTTCTGTAATATACTTAACGTCTTCTGTATATTTTTGGCGTTCTAAATCAGTAGTGCGTATCATTAATGCATAGTTTTCTTCATCTAATAATTCCACATGATTTTTTAACACTTGATAGCTGCCATTAGCATGATAATCTGTTAATACACTTATCACATCACCAAAGCAAACTTTATTCCAATTTCTAGTGTTGTAAATTGGATCACCAAACATCTCTAAAAACAAACTTTGTGTTAATTCATCTAATGCTGCGATTTGGGATTGTCGTTTTGTAATAATTTCATAAGCTTTATCTAATACACTTACTATTTTTTTTTGTTGTTCTAATGAAGGCAATGGAATTACAATCTCCTTCAAAAATTTAAAGTGACGATTATATCCCGTATTAGGAATTTCAATTGAAGTTAAGTAATAATAAATATATTTAGTTATAGCACTATCCTTCATTTTATTGACTAATACCTTTACGCCATCTGCCCCTATATGAAAAGGATAATCTATATATTTTAATATCCTTGTGTGATCGCCAAATATTATGGATTCCTCTTTGAATGGATTTTCCAAATTGCTATATCCTGCTATTACTTTTTTCCCTTGATCTATAACAGGATACTTAGCTTCATTTAAATAATTATTACTCGGAATTTTTTCTAAGTTTCTAGTATTATCTTGTAATAAATCAGAAAATGGCATCAATATCCATTCATTTGAATTTAAGATTAAGAGATTTTTTTTATTTTGATAATTACTTATATTCACCACTTAATCCTCCTTCAACATTCCTGCTAACGCTTGAATATCTTTCAAAATTTCCACTTCCATACCTTCAATTTTATCTAAAATATCTTTTGGCGCTTCATAATCTATTTCTTCATACTCAATCCCTTTATATTTAGTAATAGAAAGATCCCAATCATTTTCTTTGATTTCTTTAAACGATACAAAGAAAGATTGTTCTGTATGTTTACGTTCTTTTTCTCCTTCTAAATCATTATAACGTGCAATAATATCTGGAATATCATTCGCATCGATTTCATTTCGTTTATCATCTAATGAATAGCCATCTGCTTTCATGTCATAGAACCATACATTATCCGTACCACCAGCATTGGTTTTTGTAAAAATCATAATAGCTGTTGATACTCCTGCATAGGGTTTAAAAACACCACTTGGCATCGAAATAATCGCTTCTAATTTGTTATTCTCAATAATTTCTTTTCGAATTTCTTTGTGAGCTTTTGAGTTACCAAATAACACGCCATCTGGCACGATTACTGCTGCACGACCACCTGGTTTTAAAATACGTAAAAATAATGTTAAGAATAATAGTTCGGTTTTCTTCGTTTTTGTCACAGCTAGTAAATCATTCGAAACAGCTTCATAATCTAATGAACCTTTAAATGGTGGATTGGCTAATACTAATGTATATTTTTCTTTTTCCTTATTGTCTTCTGAAAGAGAATCACGATACGAGATATTTGGTGCATCTACACCATGTAGCATCATATTCATTGCACCGATACGTAACATTGTTGTATCCATATCATTGCCATGGAACATATCGTGATGGAAGTGTTCTTTTAAGCCCTGTACAATAAATAAATCACTGTGATTTTTACGTAAATATTCACTTGCTGATACTAAGAAACCTGCCGATCCCATCGCTGGGTCAATAATGATATCCTGTGGAGTTGGCTTCATTAACTCCACCATCATATTAATAATATGACGTGGTGTACGGAATTGACCATTTGTACCTGAAGTTGCTAGTTTCGATAATAAATACTCATATACATCACCTTGTGTATCTCGATCCTCCATTGGGATACCATCAATAGCTGATACAACGCGTTGCAAAGTAGATGGTTTGTTAATTTGGAAAATAGCATCTTTCATATAAGTAGAGAATGCAGATTCATCTTGTCCACCAAGCCCTTTGATGAATGGGAAAATTTCTTGCACCATCTTATTGTACATATCTTCTGCATCACCTAAGTTTTTAAATACGTTCCAACGAAGGTACGGCTTATCTTTTGGAAAAATCCCATCATGTTCTAACTCTAAGATTTCAGCATTCTGTTCTTTTGCTAATTCAGCTTCATCTAAGCCTTTCATAAATAACAAATATGTTACTTGCTCAATATTTGTTAAAGGATTGGTACTGCCTTCTGTCCAAAGGGTTGTCCAAATCCCATCAATTTTGTTTTTTAATTCACCTGTAATCATGTCATTACCGCCTTTTATTGTTTAATAATATAGTACGCTGTACATTTAAAATCCAATTTACAAGATTTCCAATATACCTTGTAAGCCCATTTTCTCAAATGCTTCAAGTTTAAATTATTTTTGACGTCTTTCTAATTCCTCTATCTTCCTAAGAATATTTATAACTTCCTCTTCATACTTCGTAACAATCTCTCTTTGTTCCTCAATAGATGATACTGACACAGAAAGATTATTTACATCTTTTATTGGTAAGTTTGGAATCGTAGACCCTGCCATATGATTAGCAAAATAAATTTGTGTAATTAGTGATTCCAAATATAATTTTA
This sequence comes from Bacillus sp. 007/AIA-02/001, assembly GCF_004634455.1. Classification (NCBI taxonomy): domain Bacteria; kingdom Bacillati; phylum Bacillota; class Bacilli; order Caryophanales; family Bacillaceae; genus Bacillus; species Bacillus sp. 007/AIA-02/001. The sequence continues at coordinate 296,992 of NZ_SEIY01000002.1, read as the reverse complement.
AAAGTGCTGGGATCAAAGAGTTATTGCAACGAATGCCCACAAAGTTTTGAGACATTGATACATCTTCTCTATATGATTGGAATATCGTCATCTTACGATCCATGCCGCGAATTGATAATAAGACCTCATTATTTAAAATACGGTTATTATCAATTTTAGCATTATTTTGGATATTATATTTACTCAATTTATCCAATTGAATATCACCGTTTACAATATCAGAAATCTTCAATACTGCATATTCTCCAAGTTCCTCTTCATCAACTGATGTGATATGAGAATATTTTTTAATTCTTTTACTGGTTATCCCGAACGATATAATTTAACCACCATTTTTTTAAACTCTTCATTAAATTTCTTGTTTGTCATATGGACACTTCTTCCTTGAAATCCATTGTAAGGAGAAAGTGTCCATATGACTATACTAACTCTAAAATAGTTACATGCCCCCTCCCTTTTATACATATGTTCCACCTATACACAACACGTTTGTTTGAACTCATTCATAATATAGTCAAACAAACATAGCCCTCTTAACCCTTTATGTACCAAGCATTAAGAGAGCTATTAAAAGCATATTTACTATTGCTTGTCCATCCTTATCCATATAAAATAATTAATTTCATTTTATAACTCCCTATCTGTATTCCAGTGTTACTTTCATTGTCTATATGTTTAGAAGCGATGATAAAACAACAATCTTATTTATCATTCGCGGTTTGTCTCGCAAATGGGAGACCTATAATATTATACGCTTATTCTTTATGGCTTCACAATAGAAACTCATAATATAACAATTTCTTTCACATGCTTACAATTAAAAAAGACGCCCTAAAAAATCAAGCGTTCCTTTGCTTACATCTATGAAATTGTGCAGATAATATGCAGATATAAATTATCATAAGTACACATATGATGAAATGAACGATAGGACAAGGAGGTATCATAATGTTTACTTATACGTTAACTACCTTAACACTTTGCTGTACCTCAATTCTTATTGTATCCAATATTTCTAAACGTAAGGGTACCCTAATGGAGTATATGGTATTTATTATGTCTTTTAGTATGAGTATCGGTTTAAGTATTGGTTTTTATTTAGGCATTCTCTTTAAGGGGGAATTACTATATTCTACTTTACTTGCTATTTTAATTAGTGGTTTTATCGGTTTTTTAGTGGGTCTACGTTTTCACCTATATACTGCTTTAGAAGGAATGTTCTCTGGATTAATGGCAAGTATGATGGGAGCAATGATTACAGAAATGTTAAACGCTCAACAAGCTCATAGTATATTGTTCATTAGCCTTTTACTTACTATAACGATTACTATGTCCTGTGTGATTCAATTGTTATCGGAGAACTTTTCTACTTTTATCCAACAGCGTTTTTTGTTATTACTTTCAATTAGTGTAGTAATTATCGTTGCCGTATTCGCGACATTCCCAGATCATACTCCTGCACCTTCACCTGGGCATAATCAACATATACATTAGTACTTGCAACAAAAATGAATAAGCAGCTATCCATAGGATAACTGCTTCCTATTATTCTGGCTTATTAGGAATGTTTTGGTTTGGAACATAGTCAGATTTATAATCTGTATAGTTCACTTCCGTTACCATCCCTGCTGAAGCATGATGTAGGTCGTGACAGTGGAACATCCACTCACCGGGATTGTCTGCTACAAAGGCTACTTCATATTCTTCTCCTGGTTTTAAGTTCAATGTATCTTTTACAATTGGAGAACCTTCTATCGGTTTTCCATCTTTACTCAACACCTGGAAGAAGTGACCATGTAAATGCATTGGGTGATCATCCATTTTAGAACGATTTACCAATTTCACTTTTACTAAATCACCCTTTTTTACTTGAATTGGGTCAATATCCGGAAATACCTTTCCGTTAATTGTATATATCATTTCATTTTCATTCATTTGCGTATTTAAGTCCATATTATATGTAGCAGTATACTCTTGATTTAACGTGAAACTTCCTAATTTTTTAGTACCATATTTCATTATATCTACTTTCGGTAATTTTTCTTTTTCGTCTGCTTTATCTTTCATCTCTTTACTGCCATCATATTCAATAACAGCTTTCATTCCTTTTGCACCTTTATTTTTCGAATGGTCTTCAACATACCATTTCCCAGTTTTATTAGCAGTAAATTCAATATCATAACGTTCACCCGGTGCGATTGAAATTACTTTATCCTCTATAACTTTTGGATCGTTTATTGGTTGACCATCTGTCGCAATTACTTTTATATCATGACCGTGAACATGTATATCATGTGATAGATAACCAGCATTAACAAGTCGAAGACGAACTTTATCTCCCTTATTCACTTTCAATGGCACTACTAAATCACCGCTTTTTCCATTGATTGTGAATAAATCATACATACTCATATCATGACCTTCCATCTTCATATTTCCATGGTCCATTCCTACCATATTGCCAGAGTCTTTTTGATCACTGCCCATGTCCATACCAGAATGATCCATGCCGTTCTTATCATCATTCTTTTTCGTATTTTCATCACCTTTAGATTTATTACCTATTTGCCCTTTTGTCATTTCTTTTAACTGCTTTTTAATTTCTTCTTTATCTGTAACCCATTCATCCAACATTAATGTGTAATCTTTATCATATTTTTCCTTTGTATCTTCTACAATGAGCGCTCCATACAAACCTCTATCTAATTGATTTACAGAATCTTGATGCGAGTGATACCAGTACGTTCCTGGTACGTTCGCTTCAAATTCGTAAGTGAAACTTTTTCCTGGTTCAACTGCATCTTGTGTCACGCCTGGAATTCCATCCATGTTATTTGGGACAGGATATCCATGCCAATGAATAGATACTGGTGCAGATAATTCATTTTTTAATGTCACTTTCACCTTTTCACCTTTTTTCACCCGAATTTCTGGACCAGGAGATGAGCCATTAAATGTCCAGACTGGAACAATAACACCGTTACTTAATTTTTGCTTTTCTTCTTTCGCTATTAAAGTAACTTCTGGTCCTTTTTCAACCTTCAATGGTTTTGTAGCTGTTTCAGTCTGTAGTGTTTTTTTATCATTCATATTTTTATGATCATTTGTTGTATTTGTAGCCAAAGAACATGCAGCAATTAAAAATATTACAGAGACTGTAACGGCTGCCAATACAAATCGCTTCATGGACAATCCCTCCTTTTTCTTTTTCAAAATCATTATAGAAGTTGATTTTCAAGAAAATAAGGAGATGTAATTAGATCTTACGTAAGCTAATTGGAAAATTACTAAAAGTAGAGACATTATAAGAGACGAATATTTTAGTAATACAAAATGCTTTCCTTGTAGCGACTACATTAGCCGTTCTCGTATTTGTTTTGACGTTATTTCTTAAGAAACAATAACACTGCTATTATTAAATAAGAAAAATGTAGCTAAAATGCTCTTCACAAAAGAACTTAGATTTTTGTATAATAAGAACTAATGTTCCTCACAGACAATGGACTCAAATTACACAAATATATCAAATAGAAGAGGATTGATATACGATGAAAATTGATAGACCAAAAATTTCACCAGAGTTATCTTCAAAGAATTTTCAAGATATTTTTTATGAAGAAGATCCAACATTGGAAGTGTGTGAAATTATAGACTCCACTTTCGAAAATGAATCTGTAGATAGAGTGCGGTTATATGATGCGGTGATAAAAAACTGTAAGTTTACTAATACAGACTTTAGCAATATTGATATTACAGATGTTTGTTTTGAAAACTGTGATTTATCAAATGTTAATTTAAGCAATTCTTCTGTTCACAGAGTCGAATTTAAAAACAGTAAATTAATCGGAGTAAATTTCACAGAATCTAGCTTAGGAAATGTTAAATTTGAGAATTCAATTTTGAATTTAGCGGCATTTGGAAATTCTAAACTAGAAAAAATCATCTTCAATGAAACTTCATTAAATAATGCAGATTTTTTTGACTGTAAACTTAAAAAAGTTGAATTCCAATTATGTAGTCTTGATGAAGCTAATTTTGATCAGACATCACTGAAGGGGATAGATATTAGTTCTTCTACCTTTGATACACTTACAGTTTCAGTGAGCGATTTAAGAGGATGTAAAGTATCGACATATCAAGCTGTTCAGTTTGCTACTTTATTAGGATTAATAATTAAAGATTAGTATTTCGAAGAAAAGAACCCTATCCCGAATCATGGATTTTTTAATTGTCCACGATTCGAGATAAAGTTCAAATAAATTAGTGATGACTCTTTTATTATTTAACTACAGCTTGGTTTCCTTTTACATGTTCATTATTTACACTCATAAATTCTTCAATTTCTTCAACTTCCCTAATGATATCTTTTGACAAGTTTTCATACCCGTCTTTCGTTACAAGAATGTCATCTTCAATACGAATTCCAATTGATTCTCCTTCAATATAAAGACCAGGTTCAATTGTTATAACCATACCTTCTTCTAACACTCTATCTTTATATGTTCCTACATCATGTGTATCTAAACCAAGGAAATGGCTGACACCATGATAATAGTATTTTGATAACTCTTCATCTTCTTGAATTAAACCAATTGCTTTACACTCTTCTGCCAGTACCTTTTTTGTATGCTCATTTAATGCAGCGAACTTTAATCCTGGCTTAATAATCTCTGTTGTTTCTTTTAATGCTTTTAATACAATATTATAAATTTGTTTTTGGCGACTAGAGAATGTTCCATTTGCCGGGAATGTATAACTAATATCAGCGTTATAGTAGTCTTTTTGAGCACCTAAATCTAGTAATACTAAGTCACCATTTTGAATTTGTGCATCATTATCTTCATAATGAAGAACTGTAGCATTTTTCCCACTCGCCAAAATTGTATTGAACGCATGGTACTTAATGCCAGATGACTTCAGTGTAAAATCAAATTGTGCTTCTAATTCATACTCCATCATGCCTGCTTTTGCATGCTTAAGTACGTTGTAAATACCGTCTTTCGTTATAGCAATCGCTTCTTTAATAATTTCAATTTCTTCCTCTGTTTTAAATACTCGTAATTCACAAATGTTCGGATATACATTACCAATTGTTACGTGTGGGTATTTTTCTCTTACATGTTTAGCAAATGCTAATGTTTTTGTCTCCGTACCATTCCAATCACGACGTTCTATATCTAAATATAGATGCTTCGCATTTTCTGTAAAAAGTATATTTGACATTGTCTTTTCAAAGCTATCTAAATATATAACTTTCTTTATACCTGAAATTTTCTCTGCTTCTTCGTTAGAAACTGTTTTACCGACCCATTTTTCCATTACTGGATCTGCCTTTTCAATGAAAAGTGTTTCTTCAACACTATTTCCAACCTTTTTCAGCATAAAAATAACATTTGGTTCATCGATTCCCGTTAAGTAGTAAAAATTACGATTCGGTACAAATTTATAATGTGCATCAGCTGACATATGCGGTGCTTGTCCCGCAAATAAAATCGTAATAGATCCCTCTGGTAATGTGTTTGCTAATCGTTCTCTATTTTGAGCAAAAAATGTTGATTTCATGATAATCCCCCTAGCGTTCTATGTATGATTAAAAAACTAATGATCTAATCAATTCATTTTATTATTGTTACAATTTTTCGTCAATTAATAGTACTCATAGAAAAAGGAAAATCCCCCCTTACTAGTGCCCATCTAATCTACATTATGCATACCACTCCACAATTCCTTGACATTTATTCCATATACTTAAAATCTCATATATAGGAAAGGAGCCACAACTTTGAAACATTATGTAGCAACAGGGTTAGCAATTACTTCCTTATTCATAATTACTGGATGTTCTAGCAACACCGAAACAGCACCCGTGAAGAAAGAAACGGTGCAATCTGAGTCAAAAAATATAGAAACAGCAAATACGAGTCCGCAAGACTTCTATAAAGAAATTACATCTGGAAAAATCGAGCACATTCACGGAATTGGCTATGCAGGAAATATATCTGGGGTTTCTATCGCCACTCATAGCGGGATAAAAGTTTATCAAGATGGAAAATGGCTTGAAACTAAGACTGGATTACATGATTATATGGGGTTTCAGGCAACGAAGAACGGGTTCTTTGCCAGCGGTCATCCTGAACCAGGAGCAGATTTAAAAAATCCTTTAGGATTAATGAAAAGTTCTGATGGCGGTAATACACTTGAAAAGCTAGCGTTTTACGGAGAATCTGATTTTCATAACCTTGCTGTCGGATATAATACAGAAGCAATTTATTTATACAATGAGCGTCCAAATTCTAAATTACAACAAGGTTTTTATTTCAGTACGAACAACGGACAAGATTGGGAAAATAGTAAGTTAAAAGGTCTTTCAAGTACGATTCATTCCTTTTCCGTACATCCGAATCAATCTAGTGTAGTCGTGGTAAGTGCTAAAGACGGTGTATATTTATCTACGGATTATGGAAATAAGTTTGAACTATTCTCCAAATCACTTGAATCGACCGCAGTTACATTAAGTAATGAAGATGTTATTTACGCCCCTATCAATAAGCAAATCGTAACGAAGAAATCAATTGCAACAAATGAAGAAACAAACATACAAATTCCACTTTTAGATTCTAAAGATGCAATTATGTATATTTCACAAAACCCTCAAAATTCAGCTGAAATCGCATTTGCTACAATGAAAGCAAATGTGTTCCTTTCTACCGATGAGGGTAAAACGTGGAAACAGATTACTAAAGAGGGAACATTACAATTAAATTAGAAAGGTGAATATGACGTGTTTTCAACAATTAGTGCATGGAGCTATCAACTCATGTCTTCTTTAATAGATGTCGCGAATGCTACGAAATCTGTACCTCTTTTATTTGCGTTTTTATTAGGCATTGTAGGTACACTTGCTCCTTGCCAATTAACAGGAAACATTAGCGCTATTACACTTTATAGCAACCAATCTTTACAAAAAGGACATGTATGGAAACATATACTTTTATTCATTTTAGGAAAAATAATGGCTTTTACGACGCTTGGACTATTAGTATGGTTTTTAGGAAAAGAGATTCAGCAAATATTAACTTTGTATTTCCCATGGTTACGCAAACTGATCGGACCTTTATTAATAATAATAGGTCTAATATTATCAGATATTATAAGAGGAAGAAATTTCTTCTCTACCCTTTTCCCTATTAAATTTATTCGAAAACAAAATGAAGTCAGCTCATTTTTACTTGTTTTTTTCTTTTCTTTAGCTTTCTGTCCGACTATGTTTGTGCTATTTTTCGGAACGTTACTCCCTTTATCTTTACCCTATAATTACGGGTACTTGTTTCCTACATTCTTTTCGATAGGAACTGCTCTGCCTATCGTCGTATTAATGTCCATCATCTCCTATCTAGGATTAAATGGGGCACTACTTAAAAAGAGCCGAAAAATAGGAAAAAACATTCAACGTATAGCCGGTGTTCTCCTTATTTTAATCGGACTTTATGATACTGCTCTATATTGGTAATACATACAAAAAGGTAAGTTCAATTCATTTGAACTTACCTTTTTTAAAAATTATATTTAACTCTTCTACATGTCCTTTTGCTTCATCTCCCACTTTTTATACAGTAGTACTGCACCAAATAAAAATACTCCCGCAACAAATGAAGCTACTGGTAACATTTTTATCATTTCATCAGGAAATACGAGTGGCAATAATGGAAATGCATACGCTGCTGGAATACGTACTCCAACGATTTTTAATAAAATAACCATTAATATCATATTTAATAACGTGACTACAATCCATGAATCAATTGCAAAATACAATAAAGTTCCAACAGTTGCCGATGCAGTTAATACTAATATTTGTTTAAAAGCCATTTTTTCATTATACATCGGCTTTTGAAGTGATTCATACACAACAACTAATATTGGTGGAATAACTGCTAATTGTTCATAACCAGTTATCCAGCATAAACTGATCCATACGAAATTTAGTATTAGAAATACAGTCATATATTTATACTGTATTTGCACTTTTCGCTCAATACCGTTGTTCAATTTAAATATAAGAACACCTATCATTAAAATAAATGTTAAAGCAAATACCGCGATAACAAATGACCATTCCGTCGCATTTGTTACTAACGGTAATAAACCTGTCGCAATGGATGGTGCTAAATTGGATTGAATAACACATAAAAACAACATCATTAATATAAGTGTTAAGCTAACTTTTCCTATATAGGAAATATCCATTTGATTCACTGCAAAACCAATAACAGCTGTTATTGACGGTGCAATAAAGATTTTTTCTGGTTGTCTTAACCATCCTGGCTCACGATACGCCCATAAAGCAATTGCCATCGCTGCTATTTCTGGCAAAATGACTTCCGGATCATTTAATAACACACCAGCTGTTACCATAGCTAAAATAAATAAAATAGCAATCGTATATGAGATGATTGTTTCTTTCTTTGAAATTACTGCATTCATTATTGCATACTCCTTTTTACTTATTACTTTCATAATGTAAAACAACAACTCTTTATACCCTACCATAGTATTGTATATTAGCATCTTTTCTATTTCAAGTATTAGTATTCATTTACATCCTCTCTCATCCATACACATACAAAACAAAGCATTTTATAGACATTGACACTTATTAAAAGATAGGTTACAATAACTATACATTAGTAAGTAGCTAATGTAATTACATCTAACTAGAGGTGAAACAAATGAAAAACATTTTATTCCGTATTAACGAATTGTCAAAAAAAGAAAAAGCGAATGGATTAACAGTTGATGAAAAACAAGAACAACAAATGTTGCGCCAAAACTATACACAAACATTTCGTGGAAGCTTAGATTCCATTTTATTAAACACAAAAATTGTTGATCAAAATGGTCTTAACGTTACACCTGCTGCATTACAAGATGCTCAAATACGTTTAAAATTAAGCAAATGAGTTCCGCGCTAAAGAATTCTAATAAAACATAAAAAGAGCTGGATTTCCTATATAGAAATTCCAGCTCTTTTTATTGTCTTTTTTAATTTAGTAAACGAGCGATACATCGCAATTCTCCACGACACAATCATCGCAAATGCAAGTAAGAAAAACATGCCGCTTAACTCTGCCAAATCAATTGATTGGCTTAAATATGACTTTAATGCCACGCGTACAGCTAATAAGCCTACTAAAATAAATATGAATGCTTTTGACGGTTTCATAAATATATGTTCGCCTTTTATTTCGAACTTAGTTGTTTTAATAAGAAAAATAGAAAAGATAAGCCCTATACTAATTGCCTCAACTATTTCTAACGATGTTAATCGAAACTCTGGTAAAAAGTACATCATTGCTCCAGTACTCATAAAAATTGGCGGCAATATAATTTTCTTTTTCGTTACCGGCTTTTTCGCTGCTTTAAAGCGCAGAAACATGACACCAACAGCCATACAAACCGCTAAAATACTTGATAAAAGTGCTATCATACTCTTCCCACTCCTATCTATTTAAAAGACTTTTTGAGCAAAATCATAAACCAAACGAGCCCGACACTTATAATAACATGACCTAATCCAGCCATATGGCTTAAACCGTAAAAGTCAGTTCCATTTACTTGTAGAAGACCTCTCCATAGCATTGTAGCAATAGTAAAGATTACTCCTACATTATAAACAACAAACCATGCACAAAAGCTCTTTGTTTCTTGTACATGAAACACTTTACATAAGGCTAAAGCAATTAAAAAGAATACAAAACCGAGCACTAATACATGTGTATGCACTAATTGCAACATTGTGGATCCTTTAATTCCTTGTGCTTTCGAATACTCTCTTGCAAATACACCTGATAATAAACCAATAATTAAGTAAATAAATGCCGCATTATATAATTTCTTCATTCTATTCCTCCTGTTGTAAACTTTCTATATTCGCTGCAATTATTTTAAGCAAAGTTTATGAACGGAGTATGAACAAAATATTACATTCAATTTTTGAAAATAAAAAAGCCATTCCACAAATAATAATTGTAGAATGGCTTTTCAATTTATTTTAAATCTTCTATTGAGAAAGCACCTGGCAGTAACTGCTCAACAGTCACTTCTTTTTCATCACCTTTTACATTCGTTAATAATACAGGCATTTTCGGATCACAGAATTCAGCAATTACTTGTCTACACGCACCACATGGTGAAATCGGTCCATCAGTTTCTCCTGTAATAACTAAGTAACTAAAATCGCGCTCACCTTCTGATACTGCTTTAAATATTGCTGTTCTTTCTGCACAGTTACATAAACCGTAAGAAGCATTTTCTATATTACAACCAGTATAGATTTTCCCTTCTTTCGTAACTAACGCTGCGCCAACAGGAAATTTAGAATACGGAATATACGCTTTCGATAACATCTTGTTTGCTTCTTCAATATATTTTTTCTTACCCATATTATTTCCCCCTCAAAGTAAACGAAATGATGATTAGTCAGTAATAACTGTATGAACTAATTTAGGAGCCACTGCTGTTTCAGCGATAGAGATGTTCTCATAAATTTTTGCTTTTACATCTTCTACATTTTCACGATTTGCGTAGATTGTTACGAATGGCTCGCCTTCTTTTACTGCATCGCCAACTTTTTTACGTAACATTAATCCTACTGCTAAATCGATTTCATCTTCCTTCGTTGCACGACCTGCACCAAGTAACATAGCTGCAATACCAATCTCATCTGCAACAATGTTAGAAATAACACCTGAAGTTTTTGCAGGTACATCAATTACATACTTCGCCTGTGGCATTTTTTCTGGATTGTCTACAATTGAGCTATCTCCGCCTTGATTGCTTAAGAACTCTTTAAACTTCTCAGTTGCTTTTCCGTTTTTCATCACTTCAATTAGCATTTCACGAGCTTCTTCTAACGTATTTGCTTTTTTCGCAAGTACGACCATTTGGCTACCTAATACAAGTACTAATTCTGTTAAATCTTCTGGACCTTCACCTTTTAACGTATCAATCGCTTCTTTTACTTCTAGAGCGTTACCAATCGCAAAACCAAGCGGTTGTGACATGTCTGAAATAACAGCCATAGTTTGACGTCCTACATTATTTCCGATACGTACCATTGCATGTGCTAATTCTTTTGCATCTTCTTCTGTTTTCATAAATGCACCAGCACCTGTTTTTACATCAAGTACGATTGCGTCAGCACCTGCTGCAATTTTTTTACTCATAATTGAACTTGCAATGAGAGGAATTGAGTTAACCGTTCCTGTTACATCGCGTAATGCATAAATCTTTTTATCTGCAGGTGTTAAGTTTCCTGTTTGTCCAATAACAGCTACTTTGTCACGGTTTACAATATCAATGAACTGCTCTTTCGTAATTTCAACGTGGAATCCTTCTACCGCTTCTAATTTATCAATTGTTCCGCCTGTATGTCCTAAACCACGACCAGACATTTTTGCTACTGGTACATCTAAAGCAGCTACTAATGGTCCTAATACTAATGTTGTCGTATCACCAACACCGCCAGTTGAATGTTTATCTACTTTAATTCCTTCAATTGCTGACAAGTCGATCGTTTCACCAGACTCAACCATCGCCATCGTTAAATCTGCACGTTCGCGATCTGTCATATCTTTAAAGAAGATTGCCATTGCAAGCGCACTCACTTGATAATCAGGAATACTTCCGTCTGTATATCCATTAATAAAGAATTTGATTTCTTCAGTCGTTAATTCTTTGCCGTCACGTTTTTTTGCAATAATATCTACCATTCTCATTACAATCACCATTCCTTTTTATATGATACGAATCTATTAAAATAATAAGCCAACGATTGTTGCTGATAAGAAACTTACTAATGTTGCACCGAATAGTAATTTCAAACCAAATCTTGCGACTACATTCCCTTGCTTTTCATTTAAGCTCTTAACCGCCCCTGCAATAATCCCAATTGAAGAGAAGTTTGCAAATGAAACTAAGAATACAGATATAATCGCTGTCGTTCTATCTGAGAAATTAAAGTTTCCTTGTGCTAAATCTGTCATAGCGACAAATTCATTCGATACTAATTTTGTTGCCATAATATTTCCGGCATTAACTGCTTCATACCAAGGTACACCCATAATAAATGCAAATGGTGCAAATACATAACCAAGAATTTCTTGGAATGAAATACCGATTACACCTTTAAATACTGCATTAATGAATGCGATAAGAGCAACGAAACCGACTAACATAGCTGCTACTGTAATCGCAACTTTAAATCCATCAATAATGTATTCCCCTAATACTTCAAAGAAAGTCTTTTTCTCTTCTTCTTGTACTTCTAACATATCTTCTTCCTCAGTAACTTCATACGGGTTAATGATAGAAGCAATGATGAAGCCACCGAATAAGTTAAGCACTAAAGCGGTTACAACATATTGCGGTTTTAATAACACCATATATGATCCGACGATAGACATTGAAACGGTAGACATTGCAGATGCACATAATGTATACATTCTTTTCTCTGGCAATAACCCTAATTGTTTCTTAACTGAAATAAACACTTCAGATTGTCCTAAAATCGCAGAAGCAACTGCATTATATGATTCTAGTTTCCCCATTCCATTTACTTTACTTAATGCTAGACCGATAGATTTCACAATAATAGGTAATACTTTAATGTGTTGCAAAATACCTATTAAAGCTGATATAAATACGATTGGCATTAATACACTTAAAAAGAACGAAAACTCTTTTTGATTTACTAATCCACCAAATACGAAATTCACACCATCAGCGGCATATTTTAATAACTCTCCAAAACCATCTGCTATTCCGCTAATTAATATATTCCCTACACTTGTATTTAATAATAAAAACCCCAAAATAAATTGTAATATAACCATCGTTATGATTGGGCGATATTTGACTTTCTTTCTATTATTACTAGCAAGCCAAGCGATACCTAAAATCAATACGAGGCCAAAAATACCAATTAAGTATTTCATAAGCCGTCTCCTCCCATTCGTATCCGCTTACATTTTTTTCAATTATTAAAGCAATAGATACACTTTACTTTGTGTATCTATTGCTCTTCACTTCATTAATGATTAGTAGTTATCTGTAGCACCTTTTGCATCATTTAATACGATTGCAACACTAGCACTTGCTCCAACGCGAGAAGCTCCAGCAGCTACCATTTTGTCTGCATCTTCACGTGTACGAACACCGCCAGATGCTTTTACACCAACGTTTGGTCCTACTGTTTTACGCATTAATGCGATATCTTCAGCAGTTGCTCCGCCAGTTGAGAATCCAGTTGAAGTTTTTACGAAGTCAGCACCAGCTTTTACTGATAATTCACAAGCGCGTACTTTCTCTTCATCTGTTAATAGGCAAGTTTCAATGATTACTTTTACAAGAGCTTTTCCTTTTGCTGCTTGTACTACTTCATAAATGTCTTTTTCAACAAGTTCGTTGTCACCATCTTTTAAAGCGCCTACGTTGATTACCATATCAACTTCAGTTGCACCTTTTGCAATAGCATCTTTTGTTTCAAATGCTTTTGTTTCAGTCGTGCTTGCTCCTAATGGGAAACCGATTACAGTACAAACGTCTACATCATGTCCAGCTAGTTCATCAGCCGCTAATTTTACCCATGTTGGGTTAATACAAACAGAAGCGAATTTATATTCCTTTGCTTCTTCGATTACTTTCATAACATCTTCTCTAGTAGTATTAGCTTTTAAAATTGTATGGTCAATTAACTTTGCAATGTTCATTATCTTCACTCCTCATATCTTTTAACAACTTCATTCTAACTCTTAGTTGAACAAATGTAAATACACTTTTGAAATTTTGTTCATTCTTTTTTAAAAGGAATCATCTTGTAGTAAATAAAGCGCATTCTAACAAAGAACATTTCAGATATATAATCAAAATTTTTATGTTAACAATGGTAGTATGTATCTCCATATCCATAATTATTTTTAAAAAGGCAATTTGTGTTCAAAAAAACTCCTATCATTCATACATAACAAAATAAAAGGCATTCTCAAAATTAACATCTTGAGAACGCCTTTTATTTCTAATCTTTTTGATAATGTAATAATTCTTTCGCTGTATGCTGATCGATAATTAATACATTTGCATACCCGCCACGTAACGCACCATCAATTGCTTTTATTTTTCTATTACCACCTGCAACTAAAATAGAACGTTTCTTTAATTTCAGTTCTTCTAACTCAATTCCAATGGTCCGCTTATTAATTTCTTCACTACTAATATTTCCGTCCCCATCAAAGAATCGTGAACAAATGTCACCGACCGATTGTTTTTTGAGTAAACTCGTTTCATCCTTATCGAAATAACCTAATCGGAATAATAGCGCTTCGTCTCGAACTGTTCCTACAGTGAAAATTGCAATATTCGCTTGTTTCCCCATTTCGATAATGTGATGAATATGTCGATCCTGCTCTACTAATTCTTTCGTCACTGCATTATCAAATATAACTGGAAGGGGGAGATTTCTTGGCGTCGTTTGAAAAGCATCTGCAAATAAAGCGATTGTTTCATTCGCATATGTATTTACACTCGAATGACTAATACCACCTTTTAACTGAACAACCTCTACCCCTTTTACATGTTGCGGTACGATTTTTCTAGCGATTTCATACATCGTCATTCCCCAGCTTACACCAACAATATCACCGTTTTTAACCGTCTTTTCCATATACTCAGCTGCATATTTGCTAATATACTCTGTAATCGTTGCATATTCCGGAACTGGAGAAAATACAACATGTGCCTCTAATAAGTTATACTTTTCTTTCAGTAAATTCCCGACGTTATCTAAATCCGCAAATGGATCAGCGATGCTAATTTGAACAAACCCTTTTTCTTTCGCGTACTTTAACAATCTAGAAATTGTTGGTCTTGAAATATTTAATTTGTTAGCAATTTCTTGCTGACTATAATCTGATTGATAATATAATCTTGCAACTTCAACGCTTAATTGTTGTTTATCTTTTTCCATAGTAACTCATTACAAATCCCTTCCTGTATTTCCCTTTCGTTACAAGCATTATACAGCTTTATGCAAAAAAATTCGACTACCGAATTTTATCTATCTGAACTTCTACTACACTTAATATATAATGAAAACTTATTGTGTAGATTTACAAACTCAATATAGATACGCTTGAAACATGTAAATCAATTAACATTTAATTCACATTTTTTCTGTAGTAACGATAACAAAGCCGTTCAATAAGAAACATGAAACATCATCTAAAAACTATTCAAATACCCCTTATAAACAGAAGTTACTATTTATAAGGGGTATTTACTCAATTTAATTTTATAAAAATTGGATGGAAACAATGCAAGTTCTCACTTATTTAGAATAAGTGAAAAGATGATGTTTTATTTGTTCAATAAAATAATGATGGTGTATATTATCGTTAGATACTCGACTTGCCATAATAGCCCCCTCCATTGCAGAGGCAAGAAAGGAAGCGAGTGATATAACCTCTATATCTTCTTTAAATTCTTGTTTCTCTATTCCTTCTTTTATGAGAGAAGCCATTAACATTACTGTATCATCATAACCTTTTGCTGCTGCTTTTTGTAATTCTGGAAATACTCCAGTACTTTCGATTGCGCTATTAAGTAATGGACAGCCTCCAGCAATAGGAGGATTATTAGCTGCATCTTGATATACAAGGAAAATTGCAAGGATTTTATCAATTGCTGTCTTTTTATTTTCCATTGCTTTATGAAAATGACTCCACATAATCTCACCACTTTTGTCGTAGGCAGCAAGGACAATTTCTTCTTTACTTTTGAATCTACGATAAATAGATCCTTTAGGTAGTTCAGTAGCTGTCATTATATCCTGAATGGATGTGCGAGTTATCCCATTAGTATTAAATAAATATAAAGATGTTTCAATAATTTTTTCTTTAACCTTATCAACTTTAGTCATGCTTTGTAATCCTCCTAATGAAAACGATCCTAATATTCTAGGTAATGTTTACCCTCTATTTTCTTAATTTTTTTGTAAGTATAAATAAGTTTGGAACAGAAATATCTTATCAATCCCTATCTTATGGAAACCTCAAAGAATACAGTTTGAAAAGAAGTTAATCAAATTGTATTACCTACATAAATTAAGTGAATTTTCCGTTAAAACAACATGACCAATTGTTTAATTCAGTCATATTATACAACTAATTTTATCTAAAATCGTAGAGGTGTAAAAATATATAGTTAATTTTAATGTATAGACATATGATTATTATATATAATTTTTATCAATATGTTTAGCTAAAGTGTTTGAACTACTCCCACTTTCACTTCATTCTATAAAAGATTAACCATTAATGATTACTGGAATTAAATTGTAACAAAGCAACCAAAATATAAATATATTTGCTTTTTTCCATTTTGATTTTGTTAATACTTTATAAAAAGGGTTTAAAAAACTAGAAACTTGTAGTATCATTAGATTTCGATTCGGACCGAACCGTCCGGTTTATAATCTTATATAAATATATTTAGAAGGAGAGCGTTATGCAGAAAGAAAAATCAAAAATTATAGGTAATTTAATTATGGGGGCAATACAGTGAACTTTATAAAAATGAATAAAAAAGAAATCATTATGCTAATAATCTTTACACTGTTTGTACCATTTCAAATTGGCTTGTACATATTATTTGGCATATCACTTTTAGCTAATGTCAATTTAGTTGAATCAGAATTTGTTCTTAGTGCCATCGGTTTTACTGTACCTGCTATTGTAGGAATCATTTGCTTTAGGAAAGAAATTATTGAAAGTTTTACTTATTTTAAAGAGAAGACAATTTTGAAAATAGTAAGTATTCCTATGGTAGTTTTATTTACGTTAATTGTGGAACAATGTGTTATGCATTTTCTAGCAACTGGTCAACCAGAGAACCAAGAGCAGCTCCTTGAAACGGGTGCAGAGGTACCTCTTGTATTTACATTGCTTGTATTTGGTATTCTGGGTCCAACACTTGAAGAAATTGTGTTTCGCCACATATTAATAAATCGTTTTTCTTACCATATTGGTACTGCTATTGCATCTATCATTTCGATTATGATTTTTACACTTCTTCATACGAACCAACTTGCGGATATTGCTATTTATTTACCTGGATCGTTGATACTTACTGCGGCTTATCTTATTTCTAAAAGATCCATTACATATGTTATAGCGATACACATGTTAAACAATTGCCTTGCTTTCATTCTGTAAGAAACTAGACTTGTTTCTGATGCCAAAAATATTCTATGTTTCTATCAAGCATTTTTGGCACCAGAACTACTTTTTCTATGACATAAGAAAGCTAATCAAAAATTATAAAATATTAGGAGAGTGTCAGTCATGATTGTAACAACAACTTCTGGAATTCAAGGTAAAGAGATTATTGAGTATATTGATATTGTAAATGGTGAAGCTATTATGGGTGCAAATATTGTCCGCGATGTATTCGCTTCCGTTCGTGATGTTGTCGGTGGCCGTGTTGGTGCTTATGAAAGTAAACTAAAAGACGCTCGTGATATTGCAATGGGCGAAATGAAAGAACTTGCAAAAGAAAAGGGTGCGAACGCTATCGTTGGTATTGACATAGATTACGAAGTTGTTCGTGATGGAATGTTAATGGTTGCTGTCAGTGGTACAGCTGTACGTATATAAGTAAATAAAAAAACGGTTCCTCTTGGAATTTATACTTTGAGGGGAAATCCTGATTCTGTTGCAGATTTTAAAGAATAAAACGAGAAATAATCAACTTTTTTATTTCTCGTTTTATCTACATATTTATTTTTGGAAAAACAATCTAACTCCAAATACTAATAATACGGCGCCTGTAATACCCTCTATTGTACGGTTCACTCTTTCTTTTCTTAAAAAAGTTCTTAATTGACGTATGAGTGAGATGTAAAGTAAATACCATATTGCTGTCAAAGTCGTAAATGTGAGTCCTAACAAAAGAAATTGGAAGAAATGATTTTGATTACTCACAATAAATTGGGGTAAAAAACTAAGGAAAAATACAGCGGTTTTTGGATTTAAAATTGCCGTAGTAAATCCTTGTCTAAAGCTTTTAATTGCCCCAATATCCTTAGAGTCCATTTCTGCTGAACCTGACATATCTTCTTTTTTATGTAAGGCACTTTTAATTGACTTTACAGCTAAATAAATTAAATAAACAGCCCCAGCATATTTTATAAATGTAAATAACATAGCAAATTTCATTAAGATAGCAGAAAGTCCTAACGTAGCCATTATTGTATGAATCATCATTCCAGATATCGTTCCTAAAACAGTCTTTATCCCGCCATTTTTACCATGCGAGATAGTATTTTTTGTAACTAGCGCAAAACCAGGACCAGGCATGATTATGATTAACATTGCTGTAAGGATAAATAACAAATAATTTTCCATGTTGTAGTATTTCCTCTCCAATTTTTAGTTTTGCTTACAGTATAGCTTTTTTCATTAAAACATTACATATAAAAGACTTGATCAGAAATTTATTTAGGTTATTCGTATCAATTTGATTAACTATTACCCAATAGCCACATTGATAAAACACATGACAAACTTATATATAATTGCAAGCTCAACTCTCACAAAAAACAGGATAAAAAATAAACAGCAGAACTAGTCCACTGTTTACTTTGCCACACCTTCATGTAATTTTTCTGTATAATCCTTTACATCTTTCCAGCTATCTTTCGCTGTATGTAAATCTTCTTTTATAAACGTAAACTCTTCCGGACTAATTCCTTTTACGTTTTGTAATAAATTATTATACTTTGCACCTACTGTATACCATTGATTTGATATGTTTTGTAGTGCTGTAATTGCTGCATCAATTGTTTCTGTCATGTTTGTTGTTTTATTTTTTACATCAGTCAAAATTACGACTTCTGCTTGTGCTCCTGAAATTCTATCTTTTAAATTGGCGATTTCTCTTTCTGCATTTGCGATATCTTTTTTCGCAACCGCAATCATCGGCCCGCCAGCAAGACATGTTATTAGAGCTACGCAAAGTACGCCACCAGCAATGACCATATCATTACTCTTTTTAATCGAATCGTTATATGTATTTATTTGTTGCTCTAGAGCTGGAATACCAGCATTCGTACTTGCCAATATCGCTGTTAACTGATTTGTATCCTCTTTGAAACTATTTGTATCTTTCGCCATTCTATCGCGAAAAGCTTTCAAATTTCCTAATAATCCATCTACCTCATTTTGATTCTTTACAATATCCGCATACAACTTTTCTAAATCCGCTTTTAATTTTCCACTATCCTTTTGATCAATCGCTATTAACATGTCATTATAATACGATTGAAAAGTATTATTGTAATTTATAATATTTTGATCTGTTTTCATAATTTGAGGCTTCATATTATTTAACCAATATGCTGCATTAATTTTTGCATCTCTTTGATGCTGAATCATATTCCCTTTAAATTCACTATTAATCGAACTTATTTTACTTAAATCCGTCTCTTGTTGATTTTGAATTAATTTTGCATATGAATCCATTGCAAATATGCTTGATGTCGTTTGTGCCATTACATCTTGGAATCCTGCTGGTCCAAGAGAATAGTTTTTCACATTTTCTTGTAGCACCGTTACATTTTGTTCTGCTGCAAAAGGATGTAAAGGAAATGCGTTACTCGTTGCCACCCCAGCAATCATTACCGCTAAAAGACATTTTTTATAAAATCGTTTCTGCATATTTTTCACCTATTCTCTTTATAAGGATATCAAAAGCTCCTGCTCACAACTGAACAGGAGCTTCAAATCATTCATCAACACTTAACGCCCTAACGATTCGTATTCGATTATGCTTTTTTCGTATCTACTACTTTAATATCTTCAGCATAAATCTTTTCTGCATAGTCTTTAATGTTTTTCCAGCTATCTTTCGCAATGTTTAAATCTTCTTTAATGAAAACAAGATCGTTTGGACTAATTGAATCCACATTTTGAAGTAAAGAATTGTATTTTGATCCCATTGTATACCATTGGTTTGAAATGTTTTGCAACGCTGTAATTGCAGTATCAATCGTATTTGTTAAATACTCAGTTTGTGTTTTAATGTTCGTTAACCCAGCTACTTCTAATTGAGCAGTTGTAATTTGTCCAGTTATTTTTTGAATTTCAGCTTGTGCATTGTCAAGTTCTTTCTTCGCTAATACGATACCAGCTGTACCACCGCCTACAGCTGCTGCACCACCTGCAATTAATGCGACTCCTAGCGGTGTTCCTGCGCCCGTAGCAATAACTACTGCACCACCAATAATTGCAATTGGTCCTAGAGCTGTCGCAACAGATGAACCGATAATAATTGCATTATATTTACTAATTGCTTCATTGTACGTTGTAATTTGATTTTGCAGAAGTGGAATCCCTGCATCTTGACTAGCTAATATAGATGTAATTTGATTTGCATCACCCTTGAAGTTTTGCGTATCCGACGTCATTTTATTTCGGAATTTTTTCAAGTCTTCTACTAACTGATCCACTTGCGCTTTATTTTCATTAATACTACTTGATAATCTAGTTAGGCCTTTCGTAAGAGTCGCTTTATCTTTTGCATCTACCGCAGCAACTAAAGTATCATAATAGTTTTGGAATTTTGTATTGTAGTTAATGATGTTTTGATTCGTTGAAATAAGCTGTGGCTTTAATACATCTAACCATTGCTTCGCATTTCCTCTAGCTGTATCTTGGTGCTGAATCACTTTTCCTTTTAAAGCTGCATCAACAGTCGATACATTTCCAAAGTTAACATTACCTTGTTTAATAATTGTTAAAGCATACAGATCCATTACTAAAGCATTTGAACCTGTTCTTTCCATTGCATCTTTCAAGCCTTCTGGTCCTAATGAATATTCTTCATAGTCATTATAAGCTTTTGCTACCGCATGAACTGGAGCTTGTTTCACTGTACTTTCAGCTGCATACGTATGAGCCGGCATAATATTTCCTGCTGCAAATACTGCCATAAGTGCTGATAGAGCCATTACTTTATATGGTTTTTTTGTCATTTTTCTTCTCTCCCTATATCGCTAATTATTTTTCTATTTAATGTACTTCAACGTTTGTAACGTAATCTTCAAATTGATTTGTTTGCTTATTCATTTCATCACTTACTTTTTTAATTTGATTAAAATGTTTTTGAAGTAAACTACTGTCTGTATACGTGCCTTCTTCAACATTTGTTTGAATTTGAATCATATTATTATTTAAAACTTTCCAATCCGTTAATAACGTTTCTAAAGTTGTAATTTGACGATCAATTAATTCTGTAAAGCTATTTACTTGATCTTCAACGAATGTAATTTGAGTCGCCTCTGCTTCAGTTTGTGATAACTTTTGAATAAGTGGCAATAACTCTTTTTGCTTTTGCTGAATGCGAAAAGCTGCTTCTCTCGTTTGACTATCTGCAGCATTTACAATTTCATTACTTAAAGTACCGATAGAAACAAAATCGATTGTTTTCGTTTGTGCAGTTTGATTTGTGATTGTAAATACTTGTTTACCGATATTAATAGAACCTTTAATGATTTCTTGAGGTCTATTCAAAATAGTAGTTAGTTCAGCTTGAATTTCCCCTTGAATTCTTTTAATATCTTCTCTTAATTTCACAATATCTCCACTTGATCCTTGCAGTGTTTTTATTGCTTCATCGGCTTTAATTGATAAGTTGTTACTATCTTTGTCTAATACTGTTTTAAATCGATTTAACTCTAATAAATCTTGCTCCATACTCTCTTGGATGCTCTGTACTTGCAATTGTAATTTTCCATATGCACTCATAAAATCTGTTTTTGCTTGCTGATCTTCATTTACATTTCCTGCTAGTTCATAGAGCTTACTATAATAACTATTGAATCTAGTGCTGTATCTCATCATCTCTTGATTTAAGTCAATTAGCTTCGGATTATATTCATCAATCCACTCTCGTACATTCGCCTTTGCAAACTTTTGATGATTCGTTAAGCTACTCATCGCATTTACCTTAATGTCTGGCTGTTGCAAAATAATTAATCCGTATGCTTGAATAAGCGGTGATTGTGATCCTAACATTCTAATTGAATTGGATAATGTATTTGGAGCAATTACATTTTGCGCATATACTGTTTTCACTTCCGTTTGCCCCTCCTTAGCGTAAGCGCTTACAGGAATGAAGCAACTCGTAGATACCGCTGTAACCAATAACCCTGTAATTAAAGTCTTTTTCACTTTAACTCCTCCTATGTATTAGCAACTATTACTATCGCATTTTATTATTCTATTTTCTTGCCCATAATTTGAGATGGTTAAAATAGAGAACGTTCTCAACGTGATCTATGTATGAACCACCTCTCTCGTATTGCTACAGTACTTACTTATCGTCACAAAACATTTCATTATTTTTCATATGTGTTTAGTATGAATAATATTGTATAAATTTTCTATTTCATCGAAATTCCCACATTCACACAGTGAATATATTTCATAAAAATATTATTCATTTTAAACTAAACAACATACGTAAATATGAAATTTCATTTTGTTTTCATATAAGTTTTGTACTGTAAGGTCATTTAAACACAGCTGTTTATATATCGTAAAGAAGTATTTTCATTCCCTTTATTTTCAAGCTTTCATGTCCTTATTTCAAAATATAATCCGATTCACTTTATCGATTGAAATATCTACATATCACAACAGAAAACACTACTTTCAAATAACCAATGAAGTTATATTAGTATAATTTTTAACCCCATATGCAATTATGCATAGCATATACACAAAAAGGATAGCTTCATTTTCGCGAAGCTATCCTTAAAAAATTTTCTTATTTTTTCAAATGATATGGAACTGTCGTAATAACAACATTTCTTTTATAAAGTAAATACGCACGTATAAGTAAACTGGATTGATTATGAAGAATGTTATGCCAACCTTTTTTCGGAATGAACTGTGGTATAACGACCGTAACACGGTAATTCGATTCACTTGCCTTATATTGCACTGTATCGATAAACTTCGTTAGCGGCTGAATAATACTTCTATAATGAGAATGTAATGTAACAAGCCTTACTTCAGGTTGCCACTTCTTCCATTTCTCCTCAAATTTCTTTTCCTCTTCTCTGTCAAAAGCAACATATACTGCGATAACTTGATCTGCCGAAAGCGATTTCGCATAGTTCAATGAATTTTCTACTACATGCGTCATACCTGCTACAGGAACGACAATTACATTCCCCTCAATTGGAATAAGAGGCTCGCAAGTTTTTAAACTTAATTGATCACCCACTGCATCATAATGCTTCTTAATTCGATGGAATAAGAAGATAATAACTGGTAAGAAAATAAGAATCGACCAAACTTGTGCAAATTTAGTTAAAAAGAACATGCTCATTACGATAAAACTAATAACTGCACCAATTAAATTAACCGTTAATCTTAAAGCCCATCCTTCAGGCTTTTCGCGAAGCCATTTTAATACCATCCCTGTTTGAGAAAGTGTAAATGGAATAAATACACCTACTGCATATAGTGGAATTAAATGTTCTGTTTGTCCTTGGAAAGCTACAATTAAAATAATCGAAGCAACTCCAAGTATAATAATACCGTTTGAGTAACCTAGGCGGTCTCCTCTAATCGTAAACATTCTCGGTATGAATTTATCTTTTGCAAGGTTAACCGCTAATAAAGGAAATGCAGAATAACCTGTATTAGCAGCAAGAATTAATATTAAAGCTGTTGTACCTTGTATGAAATAGTACATGAAATTACGTCCAAATGTTTGTTCAGCAATTTGAGAAACAACTGTTACTTCTTTACTCGGAGTCACTCCGTAATAATAAGCTAAAAATACAATTCCTGAAAATAACACAGCAAGTAATGCACCCATTGCAAGCAATGTTTTTGCAGCATTGTTTGGCGCAGGATCTTTAAAGTTCGGAATTGCATTTGAAATTGCTTCAACACCTGTTAAAGCAGAACTACCTGATGCAAATGCTCTTAGTAATAAAAATAAACTAATCCCTGCAACTGGTGTACCAATTGGCGCATGTAAAGTGGGTGAAACATGACCAGTTAAAATATTATATATGCCCACACCAATTAATATAAATAGTGCTAAAACGAATAAATAAACAGGATATGCTAAAACGGAAGCTGATTCCGTTACTCCCCTTAAATTTAATATCGTAATTAATATAACAAATATAACCGCAATAATTACGTTGTGTGCATGTAAGCTAGGAAACGCAGACGTAATTGCATCTGTACCAGCGGACACACTTACCGCAACAGTTAAAATATAGTCAACTAATAAAGATCCTCCAGCAATTAAGCCTGGATTCATCCCTAAATTTTCTTTTGATACAACATACGCTCCCCCGCCATGCGGATAAGCAAAAATAATTTGACGATAAGATAAAATAAGGGCTGTCAATAATACTAATACCCCAACAGCGATCGGAATGGAATACCAATAAGCGATCGCTCCAACACCTGCTAAAGCAATTAAAATTTGCTCTGGACCGTAAGCAACTGATGACAATGCGTCAGAAGATAAAATAGCTAAAGCTTTCGTTTTATTAAGCTTTTGTTCTCCAAGCTCCGTTGATTTTAACGGTCTTCCAATTAAAAATCTTTTAATAGATGAAACCAATGCTGTCCACTCTCCAATAATTTTGTACGAACTTTTCTGCTTGTTGCAGCCAGTAAACTATTTACTCAGAAAACAAAAAATGTCTACAAGCCATAGCGAAATAGACTTGTAGACATTATTTTTTTTGTCGCACAAGCTCCACCTTCCTTCTCAATATAACGCTTACGAGGTTAGCTGTCGGATTCGGGCCTATGAGTAGCCCTACCTTTTTTAAGGATTCACCCCATCGGATTATGTACTAATCCGTAAAAACGGGTCCCCCGTACCATGCGGTTTCAGCGATTTAGAAAATTGAAACTGTGGATTATAATACTCCTTTATTTTCAAAAAGTAAACAAAAATTTTTAATAAGAAAAAAATTAAAATGATTGTGCATAATCCACTGAGAAATATACATAATGAATACTAAAAAATCCGCAAAGGAGACCCCTATGTCTAAAGAAAAGAAGCCTATTTTTTCCGATTCATATTTAGATGCAGTAGCAAATGAAATTAATCAGTTATATGGTAAACGTGAACAGGAAATAAATTTGACAGATAGAACGAAAAGAAATAAATAATTTGTCATACAAAAAAATAAAAAAGATAGCAATACACTTATATATTGCTATCTTTTTTATTTTTTCATACATCTAATTCTATTACAGATCTGTTAAAGGTCATCTCTTCATACACCTTTAAATTTTGATATATAGTGCCTAATAATGGTGCCGCTATAGAAAATTGCTCTGCTACATCCAGTAAATATCCTTGCAAGTGCTTCCCTTCAATAAACGAACCCTTTTCCATATCACGTTGCATCGATGACTTCATATCATACGAAATTTTATCAATCGTTTTCATATGTTCCTGGGCAATATTAACCTTTATTGGAGCTCCTAATACTCTCATGATTTGTACAGATTCCTCAAACACATTACGGATAAAATCACGGCCGCCTTCACTTTCACGGATTGGTCCAATTGGTGCACGCATTAACGTTGTCACACCAGACATTACAGTAATAAATAAATATTTATGCCACATATCTTGCGTAATATTTTCACTTAAAACAAAACTAGATTTCGTACCTGCAAATACTTTAGAAATATGCTTTACTCTCTCTGAATTTTGAGACTTAATTTCTCCAAACACAAGTCTGTTGGCATCGCTAGTTTGTACAATTTCTCCTTGATCGTTTAACGTCGTCTCGATAAAGCATAAACCGCCAAGTACTTTTTCTTCGCCGAATTCTTTTTGTAATAGTGATAAATGAGCGATACCATTTAACAATGGAATGATTACAGTACCTTCGCCAACAAACGGCTTCAAATCTTGAATTGCCTCGTTTAAGTGATACGCTTTTGTTGAAAATAAAATGACATCAAATGGAGAAGTTCTCTCTTCCTTCGTTATTAATTTCGGTTGAAAGGAAAAATCCCCGTTAACACTTCGGATTACAAGTCCTCTTTCCTCTAATTGTTTTTTCCGTTTACTACGAACAAGAAATGTAACATCTTCTCCCTTTTCGACTAATCTGCACCAAAAAATCCTCCGACTCCACCAGCGCCTAATACTAAAATCCGCATACAGCATCCCCCTTTTCAAAATACAATTTTATAACTTTTAGTATACATAACATTATACATGTCCTCTGCTAAATAAGCTGAATTTTCACTCTCAATCGAGTATAAAACAGTGGTTATTTTCAAATAAATTTGGGCATGTTGTTTCTATAGCATATATGGAAAGGAAACAATGTAGATGGAGGCAATACAAGCAATTGAGGAAAAAGATGTAGCAACAGCTATATTTCAATTTATATTCCCGTTTTCGTTTAAAGCTGGATATGAACAAAATATGTTCCCTTTCTTACAAAAAAACGATTTCCGTCCTTTTCGGCTCGATCATCTCTATGATGAAAATACATATTATGGGGAGTTTAAAGTTTCACATCAAAATATGGAAGCATACTATCTTTCATTTACAAATAAAATTCTCTTTCCTCACTCAGAGCATCAAAAGGGCTTGCAACGTTATTCAAAGGACCTTAACTTAACTGGACATTTAACAACAAACCTTATTTCAATCCCATTCAAGATACACTCTATTGATGTAACACTTTGTCCTTATGAACTTGGCTTCTTAACAATTCGAACAGAAGTAAACACTGCTCCAAGCATGACTTTATCTGAAGCAATCGAATTCGCTGCTCGCTTCCGTGTACTTGAAACTAAAAATGATACAAATGAGACTATTTGTATTGAATGTAACGGAAAAAAGTATTCCCAAGTTGAAAAATTCATTTTTGGTTATTTATTTCATGGCGTAACTGATTTCTTTGAAAAGAAGAGATTAAGAAGTTCATACTTTCAAACCTTCCCATTCTTCGAAGACCAAAGAATGTACGTCCAAACTTTATTGTCACTAAAAGAAGGTATGGAACTTAATGAAGTGGATGTTTATCGTACTTCTAGTCTTTCCGGATTAACAAGTGATGGTAAGCCATATGTGAGTGCAAATAACCTTCCTTACATTCATGACTATTTAAAAAAACACGCTTACCAGAGATGGGCTCCAAATCGTTATTTCATAATGGAAGAACATATTTTTACATGTGTAACAAATGAAGGAGAACGCGAAATCGCTAAACTTGCTAGTCAAATGTACGGGGAATTTTATTACGCTTTATTATTAAACCTATTCCATAAAATTGTTTTATTAAAAATGGCAAACGCCTATGCTGAGCTAAACATTGAACAAGATACTAATGAAATAGAGAAATTAATTTATTCGATCAATTCGTTCACTGCTAATTATTTTTCTTTAGAATTAGTATCCCAATCACAAAGTGAAGATATTTTCTTTCGTTTAAGAAAACTTTTTAATATTGAGGTTCTATACTCGAACGCGAAACAAAATCTTGATAGTTTGTTTAAATATCAAGAAAATGTCGCCTCTAAAAAAGATAGCCTCTTATTATTAATTTTAACGCTCTACTCTGTAGTGGGCCAAATGTTAGGGTTTACTATGATTGACCTTTTAAGAAACACCGATTCAAACAAAATATCGTCACCTCTTGAATTTTTCGCTCTATTAATTGCGATTAGCGGCATTGTCATTTCACTTATTTTAGGAGCTCAAAGTTTATACCAATGGGGTTTACAGCATAAACGAAGAAAAGCTTGGGTAAAACAAACTGTACTTTCTGCCGTTAAAGAGAAAGAAGATAAAAATTAAAGAAGGTTATTTTTAAATTCTTGGTGCGCTGCAGTAAGTGAAATTTTTATCAGCGATTTTCCGATTATATCGGCGCAACTCGAAATATATCAGCGATTTTTAAGATATATCAGCGCAACTCAAAATATATCAGCGATTTTTTTAATATATCGACTTACCGACAAAAACCGACAAATAAAAGGGCCGGATAATAAAAAAAGGGTGCTCCAAAATTAAACTTGGAGTACCCCTTTTATTATACGAATTCAGTTTACTTCCCTGCTTCGATTTGCTCTAATGCAGCAGCTACTTGCTCTTCCGTTAATTCATGTTGTATTACGTAGCGGTTACGTGGACTTACACGACATTCATGAGAACATGCACGTAAATATTTCGCTTCGTTTTCTTCAGAACATAAAATTTTCTTATTACATTCTGGATTTGAACAGTTTACATAGCGCTCACAAGGTTCACCTGTAAAGTGGTCTTTACCAACGATAACATGTTCTTTTTGGTTTACTGGTACAGCGATACGCTCATCGAACACGTAACATTGTCCATCCCAAAGCTCACCTTGTACTTCTGGGTCTTTTCCGTACGTTACAATTCCGCCGTGAAGCTGACTTACATCTTCATAGCCTTCACGAACTAACCAACCAGAAAACTTCTCACAACGAATTCCGCCTGTACAATAAGTTAAAATCTTTTTACCTTCAAGTACTTCTTTATTTTCACGAATCCAATCTGGTAATTCACGGAATGATTCGATATCAGGTTTAATCGCACCTTTGAAGTGACCTAAATCAAATTCATAATCATTTCGTGCATCAATGATAACTGTATCTTCTTGTTTCATTGCTTCATAAAAATCTTTTGGCTCTAAATACTTCCCAGTTATTTCGTGTGGGTTAATGTCATCTTCTAGACGAAGTGTAACTAACTCTGGACGAGGACGCACGTGCATTTTCTTGAATGCATGACCATCAGCTTCATCTATTTTAAATACGATGCCATCGAAACGTGGATCATTGTTCATTGCTTCCATGTATTTCTCTGTTTGTTCTACAGTTCCAGAACAAGTTCCGTTAATACCTTCTTTTGCTACAAGAATTCTTCCTTTTAATTCAAGTGAATTACAAAATGCTAAATGCTCCGCCGCGAATTCTTCTGGGTTTTCAATTGTTGTGTACATGTAATATAGTAATACTCTGTATGGTTTTGTAGTTGCCAATGTATTTCTACCACCTATCTAATTTTTTAAATCATGTATAAGTTAACGTTCATATCAAAACATATATAATAAGAAAATGAATCCCATTTTCTTTTCTTTATACTATTTTCTATCAGTTAACAAAAATAAAAAACAAGATTACACACCAAAACACTATGGTTATGTTGTAATCCCAATATATTATATATCATACAAATGCAATTCCATCAATTAATATGCTGTATTATCGGCTTTATGTTCACATAAATTTCAAAAACAGCCCTTTAATTCACTATGTTTCCCCATGTCATCACACCATAAACTCCCAATTCATTTTACGTTATCACACCATCCATTGTATAAAGGCATATAATTTGCATTAAGGAAACTTTCGTGTTCAAATGAAATTACCATATAACATATTTAAATGTATTGAAATAATGAGTAAGAATAAATACAATAATTTCATCAAGTTAACATTTTAAAGGGGAAAACTACTATGAATAAAGATATAACAAAAGATGAAAATCTCCCTTCTGAAAGTACAACTGTACAATCAGCTCACTTAGCTTTAAGTGGAGAAACAAAAGGCTGGAAAAGACTGTTACCATTTTTAGGACCCGCTTTTATCGCGTCCGTTGCTTATATTGATCCTGGCAACTTTGCTACAAATATCGCAGCTGGTTCACAATATGGATATTTACTATTATGGGTTATACTCGCTTCTAACTTAATGGCTGTATTAATCCAAACTTTATCAGCTAAATTAGGAATTGCTACAGGAAACAATTTACCCGAAATAGCTCGTGAAAACTTTCCAAAGCCTGTGTCTATCGGCTTATGGATACAAGGTGAACTAGTTATTATGGCTACAGATTTAGCGGAATTTATTGGAGCTGCTTTGGGGCTTTACTTACTATTTGGAATCCCGATGCTACCTGCCGCTTTAATTACTGCAGCCGGATCATTTATTATTCTTGAGTTTCAACGTAGAGGATTTCGTCCACTAGAAGCTATTATTACAGGAATGATTTTCATTGTAGTAATCGCTTTTGGGATTCAAGTTTTTTATGCAAAACCAGAATTAAGTCCCCTTCTTTCAGGACTATTTATTCCAAAATTCCAAGGTGTAGACAGTATATTACTTGCAGCAGGGATTTTAGGTGCAACAGTTATGCCACATGCAATATACTTGCATTCTGCACTAACACAACGCCGCGTGGTCGGAACAACTGACGAACAAAAGAAAAAGATTTTTCGTTTCGAATTTATCGATATTATTATTGCAATGGTTATTGCTGGAGCAATTAATGCAAGTATGTTAATTGTAGCAGCTGCACTATTTTTTAAAAACGGCTTGCACGTTGAAGATTTAGATGTTGCTTACACTCAATTTACCAATTTAGTAGGTCCTGTATCAGCTGCATTATTTGGAATTGGACTTTTATCAGCAGGACTATCTAGCTCTTCTGTCGGTACAATGTCGGGTGATATTATTATGCAAGGTTTCATTCGCATGCATATTCCGTTATACTTACGCCGATTTATTACAATGATTCCACCATTAGTTATTATCGCTTTAGGTGTAAATCCAACTTACGCTCTAGTCATGAGCCAAGTCGTCTTATCATTCGGTATTGCATTTGCGCTAGTACCACTTATTATGTTTACAAGTAACAAAAAGATTATGGGTGCACTCGTTAACCACCGTATAACAACATTTATCGCTTGGATAATTGCAGCACTCGTTATCATTTTAAATATCTTCTTACTGTATCAAACATTTGTAGGATAATGAAAAAGGGTATTCCAATTTTAATTTGGAATACCCTTTTTGGATGAAATGATTTTCTTCTAGTTACCACTTATGTATGTCCCTCTTTCCGGCATCATGACACCATTTTCAGTTCGAAAGTAAAGTGGCAATCCTTCCGCAAAAAACATACTTACCTTGGACGGATTTTGCCTTTGATGATGGATATGTAAATGTGGCTCACTTGAACTTCCTGAGTTACCGACTTGAGCAAGAAATTCTCCTTCATTTACACGTTGTCCTTCTCTAACTTTAATGGACCCTTTCTTTAAGTGGGCAAGAATCAAAAATGTCTCTGTTTCATCTATCCGTAAATATATGTAATTCCCTGCCATTGACTGAAAATCATCCAATCCGGGAATTAAATCTTTTTCATCATTATTGATTGATACAACCGTCCCAGAAGCTGGTGCCATTACTTTCGCTCCATATATTCCGTAATCCTCTAACTTACTACTTTTCACTTCAGCAGGTGGAATGAGGATATCATATGCCCACCTTTCATTTGGCTTTATAACATGATAGTTCGTTTCTAACTGATCACCGCCCCAGCCTATTAATGCTCGTTCATTCAAAGGAACACGAACTACTGCTTTAGGACTCATAGATTGTATATCTGCTGGGTAAGCAATTCTACCTATATTAGCAAACCAACCGACAGGCCAAGCTCCAATGATAGAAAACAGAATGATTAAAAATAGCGTTCTATCTATCCGCTTTCTAAAAATGCCTTTCCAAAAAAATATTATTACTGATCCTACCAAGAGGAAAACTGAAATAAAACTAAAAGCCTGAATACTCCACCAAACAAAAACTGATGTAACACCATTAGCTACATAAACTAAGATCCAACTTATAATTAAAAAAGAAACTATAATCACTAATAAAAATTTCTTCCACATGTCGCATCCCTACTCTCATATCCTTTTTCTCAATGATACAAAGTAAAAATTACGACATATAAAAGAAATACTTACGACTTTCTTACTTTTTTATACTGCGGTAATTTCACAGTGAAAACTGTTTCTTTATCGTTACTACGTACAGTTAGATCCCCTTGATGGAGCTCGGCTATACTTTTTGAAATTGCAAGCCCCATTCCTTTCCCACCAGTATAAGAACTACGTGATTTTTCACTACGATAAAATTTCTCAAAAACGTAAGGAAGGTCCTCTTCCGGAATACATTGTCCAAAATTTTTAATTTCTACTTCAACATTCATTGTTTTATTGGAAATTCCAATTGCAATTTCCTTTCCATCTTTTCCATACATAATACTATTACCTATTATATTTTCAAATAGTCTCACTATAAGTGCCACATCAACTTCTACATACAGCACTTCATCACTTTTAATATAAAAGCTCATATTAGCATCATCTAATTGTGGTACAAAGCCAATCATGATTTGTTCAATTAATGCTTTCATATCTACTTCATCTTTATGTAATTCAATCTCTCTATAATTTATTTGACAGTATTCTAATAAATCATCTACTTGATGTTTTAATTCATAACTTTTTCGCTTTAATATACTTACATACTGTTCACATTCTTCTCCATTCGAATGGAGTTTATTTCCTAACAGGTCCGCATAACCGATTAAAGATGTTACTGGCGTTCGTAAATCATGAGAAATATTACTAATCATTTCATTTTTCATTTCCTGTGATTTTTTTTCATTCTCGATAGACTCTTTTAAACTTTTGGCCATTCTATTTACATTCGTCGCTAATTCACCAATCTCGTCATTTTTTGAAATAGGTATATGTACTTCAAAATTACCATTACTTATTTCCTTCACGTTCTTATTAATTTCAGACAATCTTTTCATCATTGTTTTTGTCATACATGCAAAGTATGTCGTAGTAAAAATCAAAAAAACTATAAAGTATAAAAATGAATATTTTTCCTCTAACGCATTAACATGACTATATATATTTCCAACTAAAATTTGAAGCACTATTATACTTACAGTCGCTAACAAGATGCTACATATGAAAGCTAAAAAAAATTTCGCCCTAATACCCTGTAAAGATCTAATCTTCAATTTTATATCCGACTCCCCAAACATTTTGTATAAACTTCGGTTCTTTTGGATTCTCTTCAATTTTATTTCTCAATCTTGCAATATGAACCATTACTGTATTATTACTTTCATAGGCTCTTTCGTTCCACACGCTCTCATATATTTCTTCAATTGTAAACACACGATTCCTTGCGGCTGCCATTAAGTGTAAAATATCATATTCAGTTTTCGTAAGATTCATTGCTTCTCCATATAACATTACAGTTCTCGACACTTCATCTATTTCTAAACCTCTAATATTTATTTTCTTTTCCATTACTTGGACAGCATTTTGGTTGAAATATGTATACCTTCTTAATTGAGCTTTCACTCTTGCGATAAATTCAATTGTACTGAACGGCTTCACAATATAATCATCTGCCCCAGTACTAAATCCAATTACCTTATCGACATCCGATGATTTCGCGCTTAAAAACATAATTGGTAAACTATGTTTCTCTCTAATCCTTCTACACAATTCTATCCCATCCATTTGTGGCATCATAATATCCAAAATAGCAAGTTGAATACTGTTATTATTTATTATTTCTAAAGCCTCTTCTCCGTTATGAGCACTAAAAACTTTAAAACCTTCTTGCATTAGATTCACTTTTATAAATTGAACAATATCTTGATCATCATCTACAATTAAAATTGAATTTTTCTCCATATACAAACCTCTTTTTGAAATATATTCCACAATCAATTTTATCATAAATTAAAACCATACTCCCCTCTTGAATAATCTTTATTTTCAGACTAGATTATATAATAACAACACATTCTAGTTTCAAAAGAAATGGAGTGAAAGCATGTTTCCTATATTGAAAACAGACCGACTCATTTTAAGAGAACTTACCGAAGAAGATGCACCGCGTATACTACAATGCTTTTCTAATACTAATGTACTGCGCTATTATGGCCAAAAACCGTTACAAGATATTGATCAAGTGAAGCAAATCATTCATAATTTTAAGTTGAGTTACAATGCAAGAAGCGGTATAAAATGGGGAATCGAATTAAAAGACACGAAAGAACTCATTGGTACCATTGGTTTTCACGATTGGTCTTCTGAGCATAAACGAGCCAATATAAGTTATGCCTTTTTGCCTGAACACTGGGGAAAAGGATATGCGACTGAAGCTGTTTCTGAGGTTATATCATACGGTTTCCATACGATTCATTTAAAGCGGATTGGAGCAATTGTATTTCTTGAAAATGAAGCTTCCAATAAAGTACTATTAAAATTAGGCTTTGAAAAAGAAGGCGTTCTAAAAAATTATATGTATCAAGATGATGTCCCATATGATACGAATTTTTACGCTTTATTAAAATCGGTTTAATAGAATTCATGTGTAAAAAACCTTACTTTTAAAAAGTAAGGTTTTTTGTATTTATTCATTAGCAATATAAGCATTCTTATAAGTATAAATACCACCAAATTGATGCTTTTCAATTCCTTTTACATAATCCTTTTGTACATATGCTGAGCCAATATGATAAAGCGGCGCTACCGCAGCATCTTCTAATAATACCTGCTCGGCTTCTCGCAACGCTTCCCATCGGTTTTCCGTATCTAGTACAAAATCCGTTTTCGCTTTCTTTATTAATTCATCGTAATGAACATTAGAATAATTCATTTTATTATTCGGATTCCCTGTCGTAAATAACTCTAAATAACTAATTGGGTCTTTATAGTCAGGTCCCCAATTTGCCATAGTTATATCGTAATCACCTGTTTGTTCTAACTGTAATTTTTGCTTAAATGGCTGTTGTTTAATTTGTATCGCGATTCCTTGCAAATTCTTTTCTAAATCACCTTTTATATATTCTGCCATCCGTTTTGCATTATCTTGTTCAAACGTTAAAAACTCGAGGTTTACTTGCTCTACTTCAAGCTCTTTTTTCGCTTCTTTCCAAATC
Source organism: Bacillus sp. 007/AIA-02/001 (assembly GCF_004634455.1). Classification (NCBI taxonomy): domain Bacteria; kingdom Bacillati; phylum Bacillota; class Bacilli; order Caryophanales; family Bacillaceae; genus Bacillus; species Bacillus sp. 007/AIA-02/001. The sequence continues at coordinate 262,072 of NZ_SEIY01000002.1, read as the reverse complement.
TTTTGCGCATTTTGCAAATCATATGAAGAAAGATCTCCGTTTTCTTTTCTAAAATCTTTACCGGTCACTTCATTTACATGACCAACTGGTACAAGCCCGCTTGCAGGTTTTGCTCCGTTATTAATAAAGTGAGCAACAAAATCATCTTTATTTAACGCTAATGAAATAGATTGACGCACTTTTTTATTTGCTAACGCGGTATTTTTTTCATTAAAACGAAGCATGGCAATTCCAGGATCACTCGACATATGTAATTCCTTATTCCCTCTATACTTGTCTACAATTTGCGAATTAATAGGTACTCGATCCAAATCTCCGGCTTCATATAAATTTACAGCTGTCATTGTATCCTTTACGATATGAAAGTTTATTTCGTCTAATTTCACTTTCTTTCGATCCCAATATGCAGCATTCTTCTTTAATTGAAACTCTTGTTCATGCTTCCATTTTTCTAATACAAATGGCCCGTTATATATGAGATTACTAGGTTTCAATGCATAATTGTTTCCTTGTTCTTTCAAAAATGATTCATGCTGTGGTAAGTATATAGGTAGTGCTAACAACTGTAAAAAATACGGAACTGGCTGTTCGAGTTCAACTTCTAACGTATAATTATTTATTGCTTTAACCCCAAGTGCATCAAGAGGCATTGTTCCCTTATTAATCTCTTTCGCATTTTTCACATAAAAGAGCATGTATGCATATTGAGATGCCGTTTCAGGGTTAATTGCACGTTTCCACGCAAATATAAAATCATTTGCTGTTACATTATCTCCATTTGACCATTTTGCATCTTTACGCAAGTTAAATGTATATTTCTTACCATCTTCACTTCTTTTAAACGATTTTGCTACTGCTGGAGTAGGCTGATCTTGATCATTTAATACATATAACCCTTCAAATATGTTTTGCATAACGTGTGCTGATGTACCATCCATCGTTTTCGCAGTGTCCAGAGAAGGAATTTCTTCTGATACTGTTACATTTAACACTTGTTTTTTAACCTCTGTATCACTTTTATTCGCTTTATTATTACAAGCTGTTAATAATAAAGATGTAACAAGTGCCATTACCATTAAATGGCTCTTTTTTCGCTTCATGAGTTGTTCTCCTTAAGTATAAAATATTATAAAGCGTTATATATTATAGCAGAAATATGAACAGAAAGATGCGACATTCTTTTGAATATTTATTCGTTCAAGAAAAAAGCTATCCTTTTAAAAGGATAGCTTTTTCAACTGCCACATAATTAGTTATCTTTGCAAACCTCGTTTATAACGACTTGCTTCAAATATAATACGCTCTTCATCTAACGTTTTACATTCGCCATTCCAAACGACACGTTTTCCGTTAATAATTACATCGCTTATATCTTTTCCACTAGCAGCATACACAAGATGTGATAACACTTCATCTGCTGGTTGTAAATGCGGCTTATTAGATGGATCAATCGTAATAAAATCAGCACATTTTCCAACCTCAAGTAATCCTGTTTGTTTCATCCCGATTACTTCAGCAGCCCCTTTAGTCGCAAGTGTAAGAGCTGTTTCAACTGGTAAAGCTGTTGCATCTTGGTGAATACCTTTTTGTAGTAAAGTCGCTATGCGCATTTCTTCAAACATGTCTAAATTATTGTTAGATGCAACACTATCTGTTGCAATTCCTACTTTTATTCCTGCTTCTAGCATCGCTTTTACATTCGCTATACCAGAACCTAGTTTTAAATTACTATTCGGATTATGAGCTACTCGAACGTCATGTTCTGCTAAAAATGCACGCTCATCGTCATTTAATACTACACCGTGTGCAATAACTGTTGGGCGTTTAAACAATCCGCAGCTCGCTGCATATTCTACTGGACGTTTTCCATATTGTGCTTCAATATCACGTACTTCACGCTCTGTTTCAGAAAGGTGGATATGAACCATCGTTTGATTCTCTACTGCAATCCGTGCGCACTCTTCTAACAATTCTGTACTACATGTATATGGACTATGTGGTGCAACCATCGTAGTTAACATGCCACTTTTGTTATAGTAACGCTTCACATATTTCTCAGCTTCTTCAATCGCTTTCTTTTCATCGTCTTTCGTTCCGAAGCTAAATAAAGTCCTTGAAACAGCAGCTCGCATCCCGCTCCTTGATACCGTTTCCATAATTGCGTCTTGATCTACTCCAATTGGATTAAACATGTCAGAGAATGATGTTGTACCACTTTTCACCATCTCAAGTAATCCTAATTCCGTACTAGCGACCGCAATTTGGGGAGTAAATTGACTTTCCAGTGGCCAAATTCTCGTCTCAAGCCACGGCTGTAATAACATATCATCGCCAATACCTCTTAGGAGACTCATTACAACGTGTGTATGTGTATTTACAAGCCCTGGTAAAACCCACTTTCCTTTCATATCAATTACTTCATCTACTTCAAAATCATTAGCGAATTCTCCGCTCTTTACATCTATAATTTGATCATTTTCTACAATGATATATCCATTTTCTATCACTTCGTTTTGTTCATTCATCGTTACAATTGTAGCGTTTACATAAGTTGTTTTCAAAAGTATTTCCCCTTTCAACTCTATGAAGTTCCCTTTAATAAGTTACCACCATTATAGTAACTTATTAAAGATTAAGAGTCAAAAGATAATTTGAATTCTTTCGTTACTTTTTCCTTCAAAATGCTATATTGTTTTTCATTTGTATCTGCAAATGCTTCTTTCCGATTTGATTCCACATCCATATAATTCAATTTCCCATTGAATTGAGTCTCTGTAAAATCAAATCTCTGCCCATCTATAAAGTTATAAAAGTGCCATACCTCTCTTACTTTTGTCTTTTTAATTTCTCCTCCATATATGTCTTGAACGACTAGAGCCGTTACACCACACTGTCCCTTTGCTGGGTTTTCAATTGTCCACTTTGAACTCGTTTCAATCGACCACGATTTTATTAGTGCTTCATATATTCTTTTTTCCTTTACATCATCCATTCTAATCTTCCCCTACTATTAATAGTTTTACACATCATATTTCAAAAGAGGCAGTACACGACCCTTAAAGACAGTTGATGGTGTCTCTCCTATTAACTGTGCCCCCATTTTCAAGTAATATCCTTTTGCATTCGGATCACTATCAATTGTAAAACTTTTTAATCCTAGTTCATTGGCTTTTTCTATTACGTACTCCCAAAGTATTTTCCCGTAACCTTTTCCTTTGTAATCAGGATGAATGTACAAGAAATCGAGAGCTTTATCATTACGTAAAAATGAGAAAAAACCAATCTTCGCATTATCGTTTTCTAAAACATATACAAAATTATTTTTTATGTATTCTTCTGTAATTGTTAAATCTTCCTTACAAGCAAGTATGAATTCTTCACTATAATCCCACGTTGCTTTTGATTGTAGTGCGAATTCACTTAATTCATTTGCTTCACTTAATAACGCTTCTCTTATCTTCATGATTCTTTCTCCTCACCTTCGATATGTAAACTACTAAATTGATTCGGAAAGCACTTCAAAAAACCTTTTTTTCATAAATTAGAGGTTATTTTTATAAATCTTTATTATAACCAATACAATTTTTTTAAAGAAAAAGAACACCATCCCTAAAAGTTGGTGTTCTCTTTTTCTAAAATTTAATCTTCAAACTCACTCATTCGTTTTACTATTTCGTACGATACAAACCTATACAGTTTCTACTACCGCTTCAAGCATTGTTCCATTTTTAGCATAATTCGTATGCCAAGAAAAAGCTTTTTCTAAAATATGAGGAGTTTGTCCACCTCTTGTTTTTGCTTCTTCGTAATAAGCACGTAGTTGATCACGATACATTGGATGTGCGCAATTCTCAATAATAAGTTCCACTCTTTCTCTTGGCGCAAGTCCCCTTAAGTCGGCATACCCCTGTTCAGTAACAATAACATCTACATCATGTTCAGTATGGTCTACATGAGAAACGAAAGGAACAATACTTGAAATGTTACCACCTTTCGCAATCGATTTAGTAACAAAGATAGCTAGGCGTGCATTTCTTGCAAAATCACCAGACCCACCAATTCCATTCATCATTTTTGTACCTAAAACGTGAGTAGAGTTAACATTTCCGTATATATCTAATTCTAATGCAGTATTAATTGAGATTAATCCAAGGCGACGAATGATTTCAGGATGATTGGAAATCTCTTGCGGACGCATCATTAATTTGTCACGATATTTTTCAAAGTTAGAAAATACTTGTTGCATTTTCTCTTCAGAAAGCGTGATAGAACAACAAGAAGCAAAATTGACTTTTCCAGCATCCATCAGATCAAAAACTGCATCTTGTAAAACTTCAGAATACACTTCTAAATCTTCAAATTCTGAATCTAACATTCCATGCAATACTGCGTTAGCAACTGAACCAATTCCTGATTGTAACGGCGCTAAACGATTTGTTAATCGCCCTATTTTAACTTCTTCTCGAAGGAATTCTATTAAATGCTGTGCCATAATGACCGTTTCTTCATCCGGAGGAACAATTGTCGATGGCGAATCCAATTGATTCGTAAACACAATTCCCTTTACTTTTTCAGGATCAATTGGAATACCGATTGTTCCAATTCGGTCATCTGTTTTCACAAGCGGAATTGGAAGCCTCTCCCCTTGTTTACCTGGTTCATATAGATCATGTAGTCCCTCTAATTGCGTGGATTGAGCCATATTCATTTCAATAATAATAGACTTAGCATTTAAGGAAAACGCTAAGGAATTTCCAATTGAAGTGGTTGGAATAATCATTCCGTCCTCTGTAATCGCAACCGCTTCCAAAATAGCGAAATCTATATCCAGAACGTCAGCGCGGAGTAACTCTGCTGTATGAGACAAGTGTTGATCCACAAATAAAAAGTCTCCGTTATTAATTCCTTTTCGCATCGTCGCGTCAGCTTGGAAAGGTAATCTTTTCCCTAAAATTCCTGCCTCAGCAAATAATTTGTCTACATCCGAGCCTAAAGAAGCCCCAGTATAAACATTTACTTTAAAAGATTCATCATTCTTAACTCGGTTTACAAGCGCAAATGGGACTGCTTTTACATCACCTGCACGTGTAAACCCACTTAAGCCTAAAGTCATTCCACTTTGAATCCAGGAAGCTGCTTCTTCAGGTGTAACTACCCGATCTTTTAGACGTTGATCTCTGATTCTATCTAAATTATTCTCCATATGTAATCCCTCTCTCATTGAATATTCATAATTATTTTACACATTTACACTATCAAAATAGGGATTTTAGTATACAATGCCGAAAATTCAGACAGAACAGCAAATCTAGGTTCTAAAGCAGAAAAATTTAGAATCCTAGAAGCTTACGGAAATAACTAGCGTATGATTGACTAACTGGTACTCTCTCACCATTATCCATCGAAAGTACAAAAGTAGAATGGGTATCAGGATAAATCGCTTTAATATGATTAACATTTACAATAAATGAACGGTGACATCTAATAAATGAATCTTTAGGAAGCAAGTATTCGAATTCTTGCAGAGAGTATTTATGTGTTCCTGATAACTCTTCTGAATTCACGTACGTCTTTTTATCTTTAGCCTCTAAATACATAACCTTTGAAAAAGGAACCGGAATCCAGCCATCTGTTGTTTTTAAAGTAACGACTGACTTTCCATCCGTTAAAGCTGGATAAATTGCCGTTACGCACCCTTCAAGCTTTCCATTGTTTGAAAATGGTACAGCCATTCCATGATAAGGAATACCAAAAACATCCCGATTCATAAACTCAGATGTTTTTTGATTCATCACCATCGCTTTATGAGCAATCGTTCCTTCCTTTATAGGATCCCCAGCGCTAATCTTTAAATCAATTCGTTTACTTGGCCGATAGTAAATATATTCTTTCGTATTCGAAACAGCAATTGAAATTTCATCTGAAAATAATTCACCAACAACATCTAGTAATAAACCTAATGTTCTATCTTCCATTCTATTAACACCTCATTCACTATTATACTACTATTATGAACGAGCATCTGTTGCTTTATAAAAAGTTTGATTTTAAGTTACTTTTAAAATTAGTTTTATTCACTATTACTTCGTTACTACAAAAAGCCTCACTTCAGAAAAGTGAGGTTTCCTCTCATACAATATTTCTTTATTTTTTAACGACTATAGAATAAGATTTATTTTTTATTAAGTAAAGTGAATTTAAGAATTTATTGCCCGTATTTCTGTAAAATAAATAATCCCAAACTACAAACAGTTTGGGATTATCTTTCTCATTTATTATGCGCATCTAACCAAGAAATTAAATCTTTAAATACTTCATCCTTATTTACTTCATGAAACATTTCATGTCTACCATTTTCATATAAACGTAGTGTCACGTCTTTCACACCACATTTTTTATAGTTTTCATATACTTCTTTTACACCTTTCCCCATATCGCCAACAGGATCACGATCACCAGAAAATATATGTATTGGAAGATTCTTTGGCGTCTTCTTGTATTCTTCTAGTTTATTTACTTCTAATACACCAGAAAATAATTCTCGGTAAAAACTCGTCGTACAAATGAAACCACATAACGGATCCGCAATATATTTATCAACTTGATTATTATCTGAAGATAACCAATCAAATTTTGTACGATTTGGCTTAAAGTTCGAATTGAAGTTTCCGAAAGATAAAAAGTTTAGCATTGGACTTTTCGTTTTTGCCCCGCGCAATTTCATTTCGATTGTTGCTACTTTATGACCAATAGCTCCTAAAAGCCCTGGATTTCCACCTGTTCCTGAAATCAGAAATCCATCATATAATTCGCCTCTAAGTTGCACAGCACGTCTTGATAAAAAAGAACCCATACTATGGCCAAGTAAAAATAACGGGCATGTCTGCTCTTTTCTTACCGTTTCTGATACAAAAATAACATCAGACACAGCCTCATTCCAACCTACATTTGGTTTAAAATGACCATAATCTTCTTCTCTTTTCACTGTTTTCCCATGACCTTTATGATCATGTGCATAAACACCATACCCTGCTTCTAATAACGCAGCAATAAAGTCTGTATAAACACCTGCATGTTCTGTCATACCATGTGCAATTTGAATAATCCCTTTCGGTTTACCTTCTGGCAACCACTTGCGTAAATAAATTTCTGATCCATCCAATGCCGTAACGAAACTTTCCTGTACGTTCATTTCGTCAGCTCCCAACTCTATTATGTATCTTTAAAAATGAATATCGATTCATTTTTCTTACTATGTATTATATGCAATTGCCTTCATTATGACAAATGACTCACTTTTCCAATTAGCTCAATAACTATTATGTTGACGAACCGAAAATAAAATTATATAGTTACTTACATAAAGTAACTATATAATTTTTAGGAGGTTTCTACTATTATGATGCCATCATTATTTTTAGCACATGGTTCGCCTATGCTCGCTATTCAAGATACAGACTATACACGATTTTTAAAAACACTTGGAGAAACATATAAACCGAAAGCAATTGTTATTTTCACTGCTCACTGGGAAAGTGAAGTATTAACGATTTCCTCATCAGATAACGAGTATGAAACAATTTATGATTTTGGAGGTTTTCCCCCTGAGTTATACGAAATCAAATATCGTGCGAAAGGCTCTTCTAGCATTGCATCTATGTTAGAAATAAAATTTAAGAACAAAGGTATTTCAGTCCATCATAATATGACGAGAGGTTTAGATCATGGTTCATGGACACTCCTGCACCGCATGTATCCAGAAGCAAATATTCCTGTCGTGCAAATATCAGTCAATCCATTCCTTTCTGCAAAAGAACAATTTGAAATTGGAGAAGCACTTAAAGGACTCGGACAAGAAGATATTTTAGTAATCGGGAGTGGTGTTACCGTCCATAACTTACGAGCTTTGAAATGGAATCAAACTACACCTGAAAAATGGGCAATTGAATTTGATGATTGGATTATTAAACATATGCAGCATAACGATAAAGATGCATTGTTTAATTGGGAGAAAAATGCTCCTCATGCACAATTAGCAGTACCAAGAGCAGAACATTTTGTTCCTTTATTTATCGCTATGGGAAGTGGTGAAAATAGCGGTGAAGTCATTCACCGTAGTTATGAGCTTGGTACATTAAGCTATCTATGTCTTAAATTTTAAAGAAAAGGATGAAGCAATCATTGCTTCACCCTTTTTTTATTCACTAAGTTAACTAACTTCCAAATGTTGTTTCTCTGATACCTCTTCGTTCTTATTATGAAAATAAACCCAGATACACGCAATAAATAATAGTGATGATGTAGAGAGGAAAACATATTGGAAGCCTGCATGTGCTGCAATTTGCCCCCCGAGCACTGGACCAATCATATTTCCTAAAAACTGAAATGATTGATTATATCCAAATATCCGTCCCGTAACATGGGTTGGTGTATGTTGTTTTAGTAGAGTTTGTACGGAAGGTAATAATCCTGCTTGTGCGATACCTAATAAAAATCGAAGAATTAATAGTTGCCAAGCTGAGATTACAAATGCTTGCGGGATAAAAATAATTCCTGCAGCAAATAACGCTACAACTAACGTTTTTTGAGGACCGATATGATCTGATAATCTTCCTAGTCTTGGTGCTGCCAAAATAACGGCTAATCCTGTTGCTGACATAACTGCTCCCGCAATTGTTTCAATATGTGCAGTATGAGGACCTACTAAATTTTTCACGTACAATGTAACAATTGGTTGAACTGACATATTAGCAAGTTGAATAATAAATGTTGTTACAAATAAACTAATAATTAAATGCTTCGCTGGGACCATCGTCCATACTTTTTTCGGCTGTGTTTTTTTTGCTTGAGCAGAGTGATTTTCTTCATGCAAGAAGAAAAAAACGATGAGAAAGGAAAGGAATAAAAAAGCTCCTGTAACAAGAAAGACATGACGCATTCCAATTAACTCAGACAAATATCCACCAAGTAATGGACCAAGTAAAGAACCGCTCACGCCACCAGTTGAAATTGTAGAAATTGCCCAACCTGAATGTTCTTTCGGAGTTTCTGCTGCAATAAATGTCATTGCGGTTGAAAGGAAACCAGATACTGCTCCCATTAAAAATCTTAGTGCGACTAATTGATATACATCCGTTACAAACCCCATAAGCGTCATAATAATCGCCATACCGAGGCTAGCACGAATAAGCATCAGTTTCCGTCCATGTATATCACCAAGCTTTCCCCATATTGGCGATACGATCGCACCCATTAAAAATGTTACACCAAATGCAAGTCCCGACCACTGTGCAATACTTGAAGTGCCAGTTACTCCTAATTCCTCAATATAAAAAGATAAGAAAGGAATTACTAAACTCATACCGGCTGCAGTGGTAAAACAACCTAGCCAACAAATCATTAAATTTCGTTTCCAGCTGGCCATTTTCACACCTTCTTTCTTTAGATACCCATTCTACACCCTTTCTTGTAAAAAGTTTAGTAATTTGCTTTTTATGCAAGATTTACTACAAAACCCGCTATTTTCTAGTAAAAACCACTACATCTCTACATCATTTTCATAATAAAACCAACTCCTCTATATGAAGTTGGTTACTTATTATCTATCGGTATTAAACGAGCATTACAATTTCTCTCGTAAAACTCAATGGGACCTGCTTGTCCAATAATCGCATATTCATATCCATCTTGCTTCATATTATATAAACAATGATGCAATAATTCTTTTCCTACACCTTTCACACGATTTTGTTTCGCTATGCCCATTGGACCAAACAATCCTTTCTTTCCTCTCACTACATCGTAACAGGCGAAACCAACTATTACTTCCTCCTGCTGTGCAATATAGATAGGTAACTTTTCATTATATGTCCGAAATCCGTAATCAACCGACTGTAACCACCGTTCACCAAATTCAGCCGCCACAAATCGTGATAACTTATCAAAATCAGAAGGACTAGCTCTTCTTACATGACAACATAATGTATTATAAATAGATTTAAAACTATTTAAATCAACCGCTAAGTCTCTCGGTGCAGCTGTAATACGTAATATATCTTTTTGCATTTGTGTATGTATAAATTCACCAATATCTGTATCTACACGAAATAATGCATACATAACATGTCCTTCATTGATTACTACTTGCTGAAAGCGTTCCATACGTTTCTTCGCTATTTGTAAAATTTCTATCGCCTTATAAGATAGTTTATATTGCCCTATTTTTTTATACTCTTGATGATGTAAATCGAATCGTTTTCGTAACGAAAGTTTTTCTAAAAAATCTGGACCGACTTTATGAAACAAATACATAAATAACTCAGCGCAAACTCCTGTACCTTCTTTACACATACCTATGAACAGATGGACTGGTTGAATTATGTTATACTCACTCTCTTCTGCTGCAATCTCCAATATTTTATGCACACGTTTTGTAAATTGAAATTCCTCCATATGTATTTCCATCCTCTACTAATTTACTAACAAACCGTAACTATATATAGCTGAAACAATTACACCCACTACCAATATACCTGGAAGTAAATTTGCCACCTTGATTTTAATAATACTAAGCAAGTTCAATCCAATAGCAGATATCATAATGCCGCCCGTAGCCGTCATCTCCACTATAAATTGGTTCATTAATTCTTCCGGGACAAAACTATTAATTTGTGTTGCAAAAACTGCAATACCACCTTCATATAAAACAACTGGAATCGCCGAAAATACTACGCCAATTCCTAGAGTTGTCGTTAATATAATAGAAATAAATCCATCGATAATTGCCTTGGTAAATAAAATATTATGATTTCCGCGAATCCCACTGTCAAGTGCACCAAGTATCCCCATCGCACCAATTGCAAAAATTAAAGTAGCTGTTACAAAACCTTCTGATATGCTTCCTTTCCCCTTCGATCCAACTTTATTTTCTAGCCAATCTCCTAAATTTTTTAACTTTTCTTCTAATTGTAACCATTCTCCAATTACCGTACCAATCACTAAACTCAGTATGACAACAAGAAAGTTTTCACTTTTAAATGCCATTTGAAGCCCAAGCACAGTAACCGCTAAACCGATTGCGTGCATTATCGTCCCTTTCATACTTTCTGGAATCCTACTAAATAATTTACCAAGTAAAGTACCAAATATAATACAAATCCCATTTACAACTGCTCCTAATATAACCATTTCTCATTCTTCACCCTTCGAATTCTTTATTTCTATATTTTGGTTTATACATTGATTTACAGGTTATCTATATGTTAACTTAATATTGAGAATATTAACAAATGTTTTCCACTACATAACCCGCTGTTTTTTTGTAACTTTAATTACCTTTAATAGATTCATTGTTAATTTAATTGCGGGATAATATTAAAAGGGAAGGTATATATGAAAACTTTACTAAAACGATTTTTGTTAATAGCCTTTTTCATTACACCGATTGTTTTATTAATCAATTACTCTTTTATTTCAAAAGCAAAAGACAAACCCGATTTACAAAACAAATCTAGTAAAACCGCTTCAAAAAGCGAAAAGAAAATAGAAGACCAAGAAATCACACTCACCTTCTCTGGTGATACAATGTTTGATTGGCAATTACGTCCTATAATCGAAAAGAATGGGGCTGATTACCCATTCCAACATGTAAAAGAAGAAATAAAAAAAGCTGATATTTCTTTTGTGAATTTAGAATCGGCATTTACAACGAAAGAAAAGAAAGCACCTGGGCAACTGTTTTGGATTAAAAGTGATCCATCTACACTACAAGCTATTAAAAACACTGGATATGACATCGTAAATATTGGGAATAACCACACACTTGATTATGGGCAAGATGGATTATTAGATACGATTTCTCACGTAGAAAAATTAAAGTTCCCTTACATTGGAGCCGGAAAAAATGCGAAAGATACATATACAGCACGAGAAATGACCGTAAAAGGGAAAAAGTTTAAATTTCTTTCCTTCGTTCGATTTATGCCTGATTCTAATTGGGTAGCTGGTGAGAATAAACCTGGCGTTGCGAATGGCTATGATTTAAATCTTGTAACAAAAACAATTAAAGAACAAAAACAAGATGCAGACTATTTAATCGTCTATATGCATTGGGGCGTTGAAAAATCAAACCGTCCGGTAGAATACCAAAAGCAATATGTACCTAAAATGGTTGAAGCAGGAGCTAACGCGATTGTCGGAAGCCATCCACATTGGTTACAAGGGTTTGAGTATTATAATAAAGTTCCTATCGCTTACTCATTAGGTAACTTTTTATTCCCAAGTTATGTGAATGGAAAAAGCGCCGAAACTGGCGTATTAACTTTAACTTTTAAAGGAAAGGATGTCCAAATGTCATTCAATCCTTATATCATTCGCAACAACCAAGTTTCCCCTGTAAATGAGGAAGAAAAGAAAAAAGCTCTTCAATATTTACAAACAATTTCAACTGATGTAGAAATTGATGATACAGGGAAAATAAAAAATAAACGAAACTAGACAGCTCAAGATCTATTTCTCTGTAATCTACTTTACAGAATAGGTGATAAACATGCTGAAAAACTTATTAGAAAATGTAAGTTTGTTAGAAAATATTTATAAAATGTCTATAGCCGTTCTACTTTTATGTTCAGTTTTTTCTGTTAGATTTCTAAAAAAAATAAAACGCGAACGAAAACTTACTACCTTTGAATTTACTATGTATGTAATTATTCGCATTGCGATATTTTTTTGGTTAACTAGCTTTATTCTTCTTGAATTTAATGAGTATCTAGTTTAACTATAAAAAAGATAGAACAAGCACTATATTTCTTTGCTTGTATCTATCTTTTTTATTTAGATGCTTATTCTTCCCTTCTATTAAATAAGCAAATCAAACAAAACAGGGTTTTTATTAAGCTCCATAAATTGAATATTATTTTCTTTAAAGCGAGTAATTAATTGCTCATAATCTTCTTTATGTTTTAACTCTACTCCGACTAATGCTGGACCATTTTCCTTATTATGTTTCTTAATATACTCAAAACGAGTAATATCATCTTCTGGCCCCAATCCTTTATCAAGAAATTCTCTTAACGCGCCTGAACGCTGTGGGAATTCAATGATGAAATAATGCTTTAACCCTTCATAAATGAGAGATCGTTCTTTCATTTCTTGCATTCTATCAATATCATTATTTCCACCACTTAGCGTACATACAACTGTTTTACCTTTTATTTCATCCCTGTATAAATCAAGTGCTGCAATAGAGAGTGCACCAGCCGGTTCAGCTACAATCGCATTTTTCTTATACAGTTCTAAAATCGTCGTACAAACTTTCCCCTCTGGTACTAAAACGATGTCATCAATTACATCTTTACAAGTTTCAAAAGTTAACTTTCCTACCTTTTTAACCGCTGCCCCATCAACAAAACTATCTATTTTCTCTAATGCGACATTATCATTTTTAAGAAAAGCCTCTTTCATAGAGGCAGCTCCCATCGGTTCTACACCAATAACCTTTGTAGTAGGACTAACACCTTTTACATATGTACCAACACCTGATGCTAATCCACCACCGCCGATTGCCGTAAAGATATAATCAACCGGTTTCTCCATATCATGCATAATTTCAACTGCCACTGTCCCTTGACCAGCAACTACATACAGATCATCAAACGGATGAACAAATGTCATTCTATTTTCTTCACAATAACACTGTGCTTCTTGGAAAGAGCTATCGAATGTATCACCAACTAATACAATCTCTGCGAAATCACCACCGAAAAATTGTACTTGTGATACTTTTTGTTTCGGTGTTGTTGTGGGCATAAATATTTTCGACGGAATCTTCAATAAATTACATGTATAAGCAACTCCTTGCGCATGATTACCAGCACTTGCACAAACAACACCGTTTTGTAACTTTTCTTTCGGTAAACTTTGAATCAAATTGTATGCACCACGAATTTTGAAAGAGCGAATTAATTGTAAATCTTCTCGTTTTACATAAACGTCACAATCATATTTCTCAGATAAAACTGTATCACGTTGTAACGGTGTTTTAATAACGATATCTTTCATGCAATTATGAGCCATTAAGATATCTTCAATTTTCACTCTCTCCTTTACCTTTTGCACCATTATATATCATCCTTATCTTTTTTAAATTGGCTCAATCAAAATGTGGGATTTTCAGAACAGCCCCTGTATTCGCCGATGTTACCATTTGTGCATAACGTCCAAGCCAGCCAGTTTTCACTTTCGGTTCTGGTCGTTTCCATTCTTTTTTACGCTTATCTAATTCTTCATTACTCACTCTTACTTCTAGCAAGCGTTCTTCAACATCAATACATACAATATCCCCTTGTTCAAGAAGTGCGATCGTTCCACCAGCTGCTGCTTCTGGTGAAATATGTCCTACTGAAATTCCACGTGAAGCTCCAGAGAAACGTCCATCCGTTAATAATGCAACCTCAGCACCTAATCCCATTCCAGCAATTGCTGATGTTGGTGCTAACATTTCTGGCATACCAGGGCCACCTCTTGGTCCTTCATAACGAATGACAACTACATCTCCTTTTTTCACTTTCCCAAGCATAATGCCAGCAAGTGCCTCATCTTGTGAATTAAAAATAACGCAAGGTCCTTCAAAACGCTTTACCTCTGTTGCACCGCTTTTAATAACCGCTCCATCTTTCGCAAGGTTGCCTTTTAATATACGCAACCCTCCTTCCTCACTATGAGGGTTTTCAAGAGAGTGAATAACTTCCTTATCTTTAATCTCTGCCTCAGCAATATTTTCTCTTAATGTTTGCCCAGTAGCAGTTATTCGATCAAGATGAAGTACTCCTTCTTTCCGGCTCATCTCTTTCAAAATTGCACTAATCCCGCCCGCACGATCAATATCTTCCATATGCCAATTGGAAGCAGGGCTTACTTTACATAAATGTGGTACACGTCTTGAAACGGCATCAATACGGTTCATATCGTAATCTAATCCAGCCTCTTGCGCGAGCGCCAATGTATGCAACACTGTATTTGTTGAACCGCCCATCGCCATATCAAGCGCAAACGCATCATCAATTGCTTCTTCCGTTACAATGTCTCTTGGTTTAATATCTCTTTCAATTAAAATTTTCAATTTCTCTGCTGCTTGTTTAATTAACTCTTCACGTCTTGGATCAATTGCTAAAATACTCCCGTTACCAGGAAGAGCTAAACCTAACACTTCACATAAACAATTCATAGAGTTCGCGGTAAACATACCCGAACAAGAGCCACAAGATGGACAGCCATGATCTTCAATATCTTTTAATTCTTCTTCTGAAATTTTCCCAGATTGATAAGCTCCTACTCCTTCAAAAACGGAACTCAGATCAACAACTTCTCCTTTAGATGTTTTTCCTGCTGCCATTGGGCCGCCTGAAACAAACACAGTCGGAATATTAATACGTAGTGCAGCCATCATCATACCTGGTGTAATTTTGTCACAGTTTGGAATACAAATCATGCCGTCAAACCAGTGTGCATTTACAACCGTTTCTACTGAATCTGCAATTATTTCACGACTCGGAAGAGAATAACGCATACCGATATGTCCCATCGCAATACCATCGTCAACTCCAATTGTATTGAATTCGAATGGTACCATACCTGCCGCACGAACTGCCTCTTTTACAAGTTTCCCAAACTCGTTCAAGTGTTTATGCCCTGGAATAATTTCAATAAAAGAATTACAAATCGCTATGAAAGGTTTATCAAAATCTTCATCTTTCAAACCAGTTGCTTTTAATAAACTACGGTGCGGCGCTTTATCAAAACCTTTTTTAATCATGTCACTTCTCATCTTGTCAAATCCCCTCTTACATATTTTTCATTTATACTCTCTTACTCTATTTCTTTACTAATTCTTTCGGTGCATGAATCCAACTCATCATTTCACGAAGCTCTGCTCCCACTTTTTCTAATTGATGATTTTGTTCTGCTTTTTTCATTGCGTTATACGTCGGACGCCCTGCTTGATTTTCTAAAATCCATTTCTTCGCAAATTCACCTTGCTGAATTTCTGTCAGAACACGCTTCATTTCCTTCTTCGTTTCATCTGTAACAATTCTCGATCCTGTTACATAATCTCCAAATTCTGCCGTATCTGAAATAGAATGGCGCATATTCGTTAATCCACCTTCGTACATTAAGTCAACAATTAGCTTTAATTCATGCAAACATTCAAAGTATGCAATTTCAGGACGATATCCACCTTCCGTTAACGTTTCGAACCCGGCCTTCACAAGTGCAGTTACCCCGCCGCAAAGTACAGCTTGCTCACCGAATAAATCCGTTTCGGTTTCTTCTTGGAATGTCGTTTCAATTACACCCGCACGTGTACAACCTACAGCTTTTGCATACGCTAATGCTACATGTAGCGCTGTTCCCGTCGCATCTTGATGCACTGCGACTAATGCCGGAACACCATTTCCTTCTTGATATACACGGCGAACGAGATGACCTGGACTTTTTGGCGCAACCATTGCTACATCTACGTAACTTGGCGGATTAATTTGGCCGAAGTGAATGTTAAATCCATGTGAGAAAAGTAACATTTGTCCTTCACGGAGATTCTCTTCTACTTCTGATTTATATACATGTGCTTGCTGTTCATCTGGCAATAACATTTGTACAACTTGTGCGGTTCGAACCGCTTCTGAAACAGACATTACTTCAAATCCATCTGCTTTTGCTACTTCATACGATTTACCAGGTCTAACACCAACTACAACTTCCACACCTGAATCACGTAAATTTTGTGCCTGCGCATGCCCTTGAGATCCATAACCAATTACCGCAACTGTTTTCCCTTGTAATAACTCTACATTTGCATCTTTCTCATAATACGTTTTCATACTCCATACACCCCTTATAATTTATTTACTTGCAGTACATCAATTAATTTTTTCAACTGACTAACAAGTAATGTCGCTTCATTTTCAGTACAAACTGCTGTGAGTTTCATTTCAGAAACGCCACTCGTATCTCTTTCGTTTAAATGTAAAGAAGAAATATAATAGCCACGCCGAGCAAAAATTCCACTTATACGTAATAAGACACTTGGCTCGTTATGAATAACGAGTGAAAAAGTATGACTCATTCTTCCCACCTCTTCATAATCATTTCGTTATTCCCTTTGTTTGGCGGAACCATCGGAAATACGTTTTCACCTTCTTCTACACAAAAATCAACTACGACAGGACCTTCATGAGCAAATGCTTCTAACACCACTTGTTTCGCCTCTGTTGAATTTGTCGCCCTTAATCCCTTCACTCCATAAGCTTCTGCCACTTTCACAAAATCTGGTGAGCCAATTTTTGACTCTGATAAACGATTTTCATAAAACATTTCTTGCCATTGCCTTACCATCCCTAAAAATCTGTTATTTATAATAAATACTTTTACAGGGATGTTATTTTCAGCAATTGTTTGTAGTTCTTGAATGTTCATTTGAAAAGAAGCATCACCTGCAATACAAGCGACGAGTTCTTCTTCTTTTGCAAGCTGAGCACCAATTGCCGCTGGGAACCCAAACCCCATTGTTCCTAATCCTCCAGAGGTAAGGAACGTCCGAGGTTTTCTTGCTTTATAGAAGTGAGCAGCCCACATTTGATGCTGTCCTACTTCTGTTGTGACAATCGCTTCACCATTCGTTAATTCACTTACTAAGTTGATCACATGCTGTGGTTTTAACTCAGATTCTTTTTGCTTATAAGAAAGTGGATATTCTTCTTTCCATGCCTTTACTTTCTGAAGCCATTCATCTGTTTGTGTATAAATAGACATATGTAACAACATGTGTAACGCTTTTTTCACATCACCAACAATCGGATGCTCTACAGTTACATTTTTATGAAACTCAGAAGGATCAATATCAATATGTACTTTTTTCGAGTGCGGAGAAAAAAGTTCTAATTTCCCTGTTACACGATCATCGAAGCGAACACCTAATGCAAGTAGTAAATCACATTCTGTTACCGCCATATTAGCAGCGTATGTCCCATGCATACCAAGCATCCCTAGAAACAATGGATCTCCCGGTGGATATGCACCAAGTCCCATTAAAGTTGAAACGACTGGAATACGGTTCTCCCTTGCGAATTCGAAGAGTTCATCGGATCCACCTGAATGAATGACACCTCCTCCAATATAAAGAAGTGGACGCTTTGATTTTGAAATTGCTTTAGCCACCTCTCTAAGTTTCATGCTGTCTGGTACAAGTTCTGGTTTGTACCCCGGAATATCAACTTCTTCATTAAAGAAACTGGTGACTTTTGCATTTTGAACATCTTTTGGAATATCGATTAATACTGGTCCCGGTCGTCCGCTTTTGGCGATGTAAAAAGCTTCTTGCACAATTCGTGATACATGATTTACATCACGAACTTGGTAATTATGCTTCGTAACAGGTACTGTAATTCCGACAACATCCGCTTCTTGAAATCCATCTTTACCAATTAAAGGCGTTGCAACTTGGCCGGTAATGACAACTAAAGGAATCGAATCCATATAAGCGTCTGCTAAGCCCGTAACTAAATTTGTCGCCCCTGGGCCAGAGGTAGCAAAGACTACCCCGACCTTCCCAGAAGCTCTCGCATATCCTTCAGCCGCATGAATGGCAGCTTGTTCATGACGAGTTAAAACATGTTTCAAACCACTTTCGTATAACGCATCGTATACTGGTAAAATCGCTCCGCCTGGATAGCCGAAAACGGTCGTTACACCCAATTTCTTCAAACCTTGAATCACGTGCCCAGCGCCTGTCATTTCTTCACACTGTAACTTCTCATACGCTGTATACTGCTGCTTCATTTCAATTAACTCCTCTCCTTATTTATGCTAAGCTTTCCGTCAGCCCGGGAACACGTACTCCTCTTTCTCTCGTTAATTTTTTAAATTCTTCGGTCAATTGTTTCGTTACACTTCCTGGTTTCCCATCTCCAATTTCTCTCGAATCAACTTTTACAACTGGAATTAACTCCGCTGCTGTTCCTGTTAAAAATACTTCATCCGCTACATATACGTCATGGCGAGTGAATGGTCTTTCCTCACACGGAATACTCAGTCGTTCACATAGCTCGATAACACTATTTCTCGTAATACCTTCTAATGCCCCTAAATAGGATGGCGGGGTTAATACTTTTCCATCTTTCACAACGAAAACATTATCGCCAGAACCTTCACAAACATATCCTTGTTGATTTAACATAAGAGCCTCTAACACTCCTGCTTGTGCCGCCTCAATTTTTACAAGTACGTTATTTAAATAATTCATTGACTTAATACGTGGATCTAACGCGTCTGGCGTATTACGTCTTGATGCAACAGATACAACGCTTAGCCCATTATCATAAAATTCTTGTGGGAATAACTTTAATTGTTCTGCAATGATAATTACGCTCGGCTTCACACAACTTCTCGGATCGAGTCCTAAGTCACCTTTTCCTCTTGAGACAATTAAGCGAATATAAGCATCAGCGTATTCATTTTTTTGGAGTGTATGTAAAACTGCTTCTTCCATTTCTTCTACCGTCATTGGAATTGTTAGTAAAATAGATTTCGCTGATTCATACAATCGTTTCACATGTTCTTTTAAACAAAATACATTTCCTCCGTAACTACGAATCCCTTCAAATACACCGTCTCCGTATAAAAAACCGTGATCATACACTGAAACAACTGCCTTTTCTTTTTCTACAAATTCCCCATTCATGTAAATGTACTGGTTTCCCATCTCACATCGCTCCTCTTTTTTCTCTATTTTTGCAATCTATTTCTACATCGATTGCTGAGATGAGTAATTTTAACAGAATATTCAGTATATAAATCTTAAAAATATACTCGTCTCAACAATCGATTACTTACATACTTGTAGCAATCCATTGCTGAGACGAGGGAATCGTGGTACCACTCAGCTTCCTTATACTTCTCACGAAATATAAGCTCTGCAAGTCCAATTAGACTTTTGTTTTTCTATCGGGAACAACCCCGCTACTTTTTACTAGTTTTCAAAAGTAGTGCTCCAAGGTGATTTTCAATGAGTGAATTGTTACCACCCTCACAGCCTCGGGGCAGCTCTCTGAAACAATCTTTATCATTTACTCTCCTCTTCTACGCATTCTCTTCTTCTATTTTTAAAAATAAAAACTCTCGCCTCAGCAATCAACTACTACAATTTAGTAGCTTTGATTGCTGAGGCGAGAGTTTCGCGTTACCACTCAGCTTCCTTATACTTCTCACGAAATATAAGCTTTGTAGGTCCAATCAGACCTCCGTCCTTTTACCGGAGACGATGCCGCCGCCCTCTACTCAGTTTCCCTTTCGCAAGCGATGCTCCGAGGTGATCTTCAATGATTCGATTGTTACTACCCTCACAGCCTTGGAGTAGCTCTCTGAAACGATCATAATCATCTACTTTCCTCTTCTTTGCATATACAACATATAAAGTTAGAAAATTCTTAATTAACTTTTATTTGTTACACGTATTATAGGACGTTGTTCTTTTCGTTGTCAACATGTTTTCTCAAAAAAATCAAAATTCATTCTATTTATTTTTTCTCAAATCAAAATTGGAATGCATTACTTACATACACTCATATATTACTTAAGTATGTTTGCATTACTACATAAAGAAAAACTTATAAAGTTTATGAGGAGATGAGGAAACTATGTTAAAAGGGAAAGTAGCGTTAGTTACAGGAGCAAGCCGAGGAATTGGACGAGCGATCGCTAAACGTTTAGCAAATGACGGTGCATTGGTTGCTGTTCATTACGGTAATCGAAAAGATGACGCTGAAGAAACTGTTCATGAAATTCGATCAGATGGTGGCCAAGCTTTTTCTATCGGCGCAAATTTAGAATCCTTACACGGTGTAGAAAACCTTTATAACGCTTTAGATACTGAATTACAAAAGCGCACTGGTGAAACACAATTTGATATTTTAATAAACAATGCTGGCATTGGTCCTGGTGCTTTTATTGAAGAAACGACTGAACAATTTTTTGATAGAATGTTTTCAGTAAGTGCAAAAGCACCATTCTTTATCATTCAACAAGCACTGCCACGTTTACGTGACAATAGCCGAATTATTAATATTTCATCCGCTGCCACCCGCATTTCTTTACCTGATTTTGTTGCATATAGTATGACGAAAGGCGCTATTAATACAATGACTTTTACGCTAGCAAAACAGCTTGGAGCACGAGGAATAACGGTGAATGCAATACTTCCAGGATTTATTAAAACAGATATGAATGCAGAACTCTTGAGCGACCCGATGATGAAGCAGTACGCTACTACTATTTCCGCTTTCAATCGCTTAGGTGAAGTAGAAGACATTGCCGATACTGCTGCATTCCTTGCTTCTCCAGACAGCCGCTGGGTAACTGGACAATTAATTGATGTGAGCGGAGGATCTTGTTTATAAAAAACATATATTTTCAAATCTTTTTTATTGCGCAATAAAACAATTTATATAATACTATATAAAACATATACATTTAGGAGGATTACAGCAATGTCCGAAAAAACATACGAACTCGCAACCTTCGCAGGCGGTTGCTTTTGGTGCATGGTAAAACCATTTGATGAACTTCCTGGTATTCATAAAGTACTTTCTGGCTATGCAGGAGGTCATGTAGAAAACCCAACATATGAACAAGTAAAAGCTGGAACATCTGGACATTTAGAAGTTGTTCAAATTACATTCGATCCTTCTATTTTTCCTTATCAGAAATTACTAGACTTATATTGGCCACAAATCGATCCAACTGATGATGGCGGACAATTTTTTGACCGTGGTCCATCTTATCGTACCGCTATTTTTTATCATAACGAAACACAAAAAGGGCTTGCTGAAAAATCAAAACAAGCTCTTACAGAAAGCGGTATGTTTAAAGATCCAATCGTGACTGAAATTCGTCCTGCTGCACCTTTTTACGCAGCAGAGGAATACCACCAACATTTCTATAAAAAGAATCCAGAGAAATATGCTACTGAGCAAAAGGAATCTGGTCGTGAAGACTTTATTAAAGAAAATTGGCAAAAAAAATAATAAAAACGCATCGTGCTTTTTTAATACGATGCGTTTTTATTTTTGATAAAAGTATCATACAATGATGAGAACAACCGCTGTTAATGCCCAAAGCGCTACTTCATTTTTCACTCTACTCTTTTTCTTAGTCATTTCATCTCCTCCTAATAGCAATACAACGTATTCAAGATTTCCTCTGTTTCATTGTCCACCTTATATACATAAATACATCCTTACCAATCCTTATAACAAGACCACCAATAATTCCGATTGCAATTGAAATTACTAACATCTGTCCAAAGCTAAAAGAATTTGTGTACGTTATGTAAAGAACGATACATATAAGTAAAACATCCGGTAAAGAAAGCAAAAACTTTTTAAGCATTTCTTTATCTCCTCTATACTTTATTTATATCTTCTACTGTAATTTTGAAATATAGTTTGTTCAAAAATTCCATTTAGACCCTCATTTTATGAAAAATAATAAGAATCCCTTTTCAAAAGAGATTCTTATTCAGTAGATTTAAGTTTAATTATTTTCTACATATCCCATTCCATAATTACTCCTAAAATAGAATAATATTACTAATCATTTATTGTAAATTGACTATTTGCCAGGCAACCGAATGTCGCGCCAGCTACCTACATCGCATTGGCCAAATTCATTATTACCTACCGCGACTACCGTGCCATCCGATTTAAGGCCAACAGTATGACAACGCCCCGCCGCTATCATATCTTTGGGCCATCGCTTCACTTTTTCTTTCGATAAAAGGTAATCCATGTTTTACCTCCTTGCATATAAGCAACTGTATCATAATAGATATTTTTATCAAATTTCATTATAAATCTACATTTACAAAGAAAGCTTATTTTACTTCTTCAAAAAATAAAAACCTCCAGTTTAAATACTAGAGGTTTTCTCGTTATTTCTTCAAGCGGTCAATAAAATCGTTCAATTTATCTAGCGATTTCATATTCTGATTGCAAGCTACACCATCTTTGCAAATGTAGTTTCCCTTTTTAACGAAAGTTCCTGGTACATCGCCTTTAATTTCAACTAAAAACATTCCTACTTCTTCATGCCCATGACATAATGAACAAATGCTTTTTTTATTTAAACTTTGGAACGTTCCTTGCAGACCAACAAATTTATTTTTATCATTTTTCGCTATAATAAATTTCCTGCTTGATCCCTTATCAATCCAACTTAAATAAGATATTTCTTTCATATCCATTTCTTCCATATCAGGAAGTTTTAACTTTTTCGCCTTAGGAAATAACTTTTTTAATGTTTGTGCTGTAACTTCTTGAAACGGAATTACATACGGATTTATTTTCATTAAAAATGACTCTGCATCTTCTCTATTTTGAACTGTTAATACCGTATCAATTAACTCTTTCTGTTCATCCGTTAAATTCTCAAATACATGTATTATCTTTTCAATCGCAAGCGATTTTAACGCTTGAATTACACCTCTATCATTTGCCGTTGCATGCCCGTTTGCTAAAATATAAGCTTGTGATTTTATAAAATTATATTGATCACTTCTAATAAACGCTTCCATCTTTATCACTCCATACAAATTGTTGATCTAGTTTTATTGTATACAATGATTACGTTTTTTGATATGTAAAAGATAACTTAGAAACAAACATTACATATATCACTTATTCTCTACCGCCGCATTTCCTGACAAAAGAAGCCATCATCTGTTTTCCATTCCGCATATAATACGTCTTCAAATTTAGTAATTCCTTTTTGCTTTATTTGTTTATAAAGCCACCCTTCATCAAATCCCGCTTCCCTCAAATTATCCTTAACTACTTTTCCATCACTAATTAATGAAATTGGTAAGTATACAGGCTTATGTTTTAAACTTAAATCATTTACAGTAGGAGATTCGTATTTACTTTTTTTCAAAACGCTTATGTTTCCGTTAGGTTCCAATATCATATATTCAACTTCTCGGATTGAAAATATATCTTTTTGTTGCCTAAGCATTTGTTGTAATTGGTTTATATCCAAATGATTTACGCTTAATTGTTCACGATCAATCTTTCCATTACGAATAATAATTGAAGGATATCCTTCAAAAAACCTTCTTGTCCCTCTTACTTTTTGTGTTATCACTTCAATAGTATAAATTAAAATTACCCAAACAAATACTGAATATAAAATAGACCATACTTTAATTTTAGGATCATATATTGAATTTCCAACGAGCTCACCTAGGACGATTGCAGAAATAAAATCAAAGGGCGTTAGCTGAGATATTTGTGTTTTCCCTAATATTTTTGTAGCAATTAATAGAACAAAAAAACCAATTAAAAGCTCTATCGTTATTTGTCCAATATGATTCATATATGTTCACCTTTCTACTCTTCAAATGTTCTGTATAGCATTTAATAAAAAAACGGCACATTTTTTCTATTATCATGCCCGTTCACACTTCATATATCCAATACATATAAAACAAAAAGAGTCTGATTCAAAGTAATATATGAATCAGACTCTTTTCCTCTTATTTAGAATACACAATCTTTTTAATCGTTTCCCCAGAAAGAAAATATTCTTCTGCAAGTTGATGAATAGCAATCCCACTTTTAAACGCTTCTTTAATTGCTTTATTTCTTTCATCTAATTGTTTTCTTCCGCCAGATCGTGTACCCCATTTATAATGTTTCGTTTCTTGTTTCGGAATGTAAATTGTTTCACCTTGTATATACTTTTGAATTTCAGTAATTAAACTCTCCGGTAAAACAGCATTAGCTTTTACGTATTTCATTTCTGCTCGCCCCTTATTTTTTATGGTTCATTTCAATAAGGTGCAAAGCCAAATATAAAAAATGATACGAGCTCATATAGGCGATTGTATATTACTTGTCTACCTCACGCAAAGTATCGCCATTTCCATACTTGGCTTTGCATGAGACGTTGCAGTGTCTGGCAATTGAATTATAATCGCCATATAAACACCTCCTAATATACCTTTTGCATTTTATTATATGATAAATTCCTTCTCCTTGCATCCACACCCTTCTTAAAGCACGAAATTTTATCTAAGAAGGGCTATCAGTTCGTAACAGTAAATGAATTGCAAAAAAGAGCAAAATAAAAAGGTAGCGTATCTTTGTATGATACGCTACCTTTCTTTTTATATAATGCCAAGTACATTTAAGAATACGATAATAATCGCAATTGGTGCGATATAACGAAGTAAGAATAACCATAATACGAATAGTTTATAACCTTTATTTTTACTTACACCTAGCTCTTTCATTAATACATCTTTCTTCATTTTTAAAGGAACAAAGATAGAAACTAATAATACACCAAGTGGCATTAATACGTTACTTACTGCATAGTCCGCTAAATCAAAGACTGTCTTCCCGAAAATCTTCAGATCACTTAATATACCGAATGATAATGCTGATGGTACCCCAACAACGAAGATTAATAACCCTACGATTAAGGCCATTTTTTCACGTTTCCCTTTACCTTTTGATGTTAACGATGCGACACTAATTTCTAACATCGAAATTGCTGATGTAATCGTAGCGAAGAAGAATAATAATAAGAAAACGATGAAGAATAATTTTCCGAATGCCATTTTACTGAAAATAGCTGGCAATACGATAAATAATAGTCCCGGTCCTTGAGATGGTTCCATTCCAAATGCGAACACAACTGGGAAAATTGCAAGTCCTGCAAGTAATGTAATAACAAGAGTTAAGGCTACGATAGAAAATGCTGAACGTGGTAAGCTTTCTTCTTTCGGTAAGTATGAGCTATACGTTACCATAACGGCTACCCCAACAGATAATGAGAAGAACGATTGCCCCATTGCGTATAAAATAACTTCTGATGTTACATGTGAGAAATCAGGTTGTAAGAAGAAACGAACTCCTTCTCCAGCACCATCTAACGTAAGTGCACGAACGATTAATACAAAGAATAAAACGAATAGTGCTGGCATGAAATATTTATTTACTTTTTCAACACCATTTTGTACACCTTTACTTACGATAAAAATAGTAATAAGGATGAATAATAGCTGTGATCCAACTGCTAAATATGGATTGGAAATGATTTCACCAAACGTAGCTTCGTATGCTCCATTTCCTTCCCATAGTCTACCTGTAATCGCATTCCATAAATATAATAAAATCCAGCCTCCTACAACACTGTAGAAAGAAAGTAATATGAAACATGTTACAATTCCTAATTTACCTAACCAAGGCCATAACGTTTTAGGAGCAATCTCTCTATATGCATCAACAGCCTCTTTTTGTGTACTTCTTCCAATAACAAATTCAGCTAATAATAGCGGTAAACCAATTAATAATGTGAAACCGATGAAAATTAGGAAGAACGCTCCGCCTCCTCCAATGCCGGCCATATATGGGAATTTCCAAATCGCCCCAAGACCAATTGCCGAACCTGCTGCAGCTAATACGAAACCTAATTTCGATGTCCATTGCTGTGAATTCATTTGTTAATCTCCTCTCTATCTCTTTTTCTTTGTTACAATTCGGTATTTATATTGTTCTATCAATACTCTTTTCTAATACGTTCACTTCCTCCCTAATAATAAAAAAACGCCCCTACGTAAATACGTAGGGACGACAAAAATATCGCGGTACCACCCTAGTTGTGAAGAACACTAAGAAACCACCTAAATAAAAACGCCCCTACGCAAAAACGTAGGGACGATAAAATATCGCGGTACCACCCTAGTTATGAAGCCACACCAAAGTTAGGACCTAAATAAAAAACGTCCCTACGTAAATACGTAGGGACGATAAATATCGCGGTACCACCCTAGTTGTGAAAAAATCTTCACCACTTTATTTGATAACGGTATAAACTACCGTCTTTCATTTCCTCAAAATATGAGATTTATGAAAGATGCTCCAGGACGAACTTCATGAATAATCTATATACTGATTCACACCAACCATCAGCTCTCTGAAATAGGGAGATATTCACTACTATACCCTTTCATTGCCCAAATATTATTTTCCGAATTGATTACTATCATTTTTATCACACATTAAAAATAGTGTCAACTTATATTTCGAATTTTTATGTATTACAATCTATTTAAAAATTCGAAATATAAGTTTTAGTTTAGAAAACAAGTAGCTTAGTACATAACGAATTCTAACAGGCAATAGAAAAAGAATTACGTATTATTGATACTTATTCAATAATACAAATCATCTAGAAACATAACCTGTCTCTCTGTATTCATTTTTTAAGAGTTTGATGGATACCAAGAAAATTTCGCATCACTATCCAGTGGTCTATTTTTTGTTTCTTCTTTAATTACACGAAACCAGTCATTTAGAATTTGAGTTTTGGGCAATTGAGCAGCAAGGCTATCTTCCCAAATTATATGTGAGAACCAGGCTTTCGTTTCCCATTCAAACTGCAATTGTGCGAACGAAATTATAGGGTGATCAGCTCCACGAAATTGCTCATTTACTGCATTTGAAACTTCTGGAGCTTGCGGTAACAACTCGTTCTGAATTCTATTTCTTATCGTCTCATTTTCTAGCTGATCCCAGAAATACAATTGCCCATTTATTTGATAAAAAATATCAAATGAAGCCTCACCTTTCTTCAAATTCAATAACACGAAGGCACGTTCCACATCATTATCAGCCGCTTTTACAGCATTAACAATTATATTTTGTGCCATTGATACCCAGTAACTAGTCGCTTCCTCTACCGGTGATTCAACATACAATTCTTCACTTAATTCATGAAGAGTAGCTTCTTGCTCATTTACTTTTTCAACTTTTTTAAAAAACCTATTAAAAAAACCCATAACTTCCCCCTTATTACTATTTTCTATTTCACAAAATAAAAAATAGATTTTTCTTGCTCATCCACATTTACTCCTGGCGCGTATGTATGAACTTGTTGCAACACTTCTTCTATTAGCAACTCTAACTCCTGCACACTTTTTTCTGGATTCCCTATTAATGTGTCCGCCATACGTTCATATAATTTTTCAGGTTTAATAGTCATTCGTTCCACATTATTAGGCATCCATTTAAACGCTGGATGATGTACGTACATTTTATTCAAACCAAATAAAACACCGAATACGTTCCTTTGTACTTCGCAAATAACGTCATAAAGCATAAGCCAATCTTTCCGTTTTAAAAGCGCCTTTCGATTGTGCCAACGATTACTTAACCATAGATTTTCTGAAATCATCAGTTTTGCTAGTTCATCTGGATATGCCGCTACTTTTTCTTTTAATTCATTCACTTTCCCTTCTCCATACAAACTAACACCATCATGAATGGATGATACAATACATTGTTTTTCATAATTTATATCATATTGATCCACCACATCCGAAATTACTTTCTCTACTGTCTCTGTTAAAAAGTTACTAATCTCTAATTTAATTCCCTCTTTCGTTAAATACGTTTCCGACCATTCTTCTTCCTCATACGGATGATACGATAATATTTTCCCATCAATATGATAAATAGGGGCCCTACGATCCTCATCTTCTGGCGGTGTTGACCATAAAATATGTAATTCTATATCTGAATGTTCATCTTCAAGCTTTCTAGCTACTGAACCCGCTAAAATAATAGCTTCTACTTTCGGATTTTGCCTATAAATCTCTGACATCTCTATCGCTCTCTCTTTTAATCCCATTTCATTTCCCCCTAAAATTGCAGTAATCCCCTATATTTCATTTATCTATTTCGATATTACAGCTTGCATTACCTTTTCAAATTCCTACTTAATCATATTTCTATCCAATAGCGCTGAATAACTTCACCAGTACGAGAAGAAACTACTTCATTTTCTAACACACCTCCAACCTTTTGAATCGTTTTAGCAGAACCGATATTGGATTTATCGCAAGTTATTAATACTTTCTGCAATCCTAATTTTTGCGCTTCAGCTAATGCAAGTTGTAGTTGTTTCGTAGCGTAACCGTGGCGACGTTTATTCGGATGGACACTATATCCAATATGACCGCTTTCCCGTAATAATTCTGGATTTAATCTATGTCTAATATTCACAAAACCTATAAGTTCCCCTTTTTCAAAACTTAAAAACTGACTAGATGGCACTCGATTAGCTAGTAAATTTTCTCCTAGTTCTTGTTTACTCACTTTTTCAAACCATTCATCAAGAGAATCAAAGTTTTGTAAAGAACTACTTCCATGTGGTTGTTCCCCTGAGTGTAAAAACGCTTGTCTATACGCCGTAATACGCTCACTATATTCATGGATTGGTTTTAATAGTTTCATTGTTCTTCTCCCCCTCTTCATTCCATAAAACAAACACCTTAATAGCAGCTATTCACTATTAAGATGTTTCTATCCTTTTTATTCAAATAACCCCATGCTCAAATAACGTTCACCTGTATCAGGCGCAATACATAAAACTTTTTTACCAACGCCTAGACGTTTCGCTATCATGATTGCAGCGTAAACAGATGCTCCAGAAGATGGCCCAACTAATAATCCTTCTTGTCTAGCTAAGTTTCTCATTGTCGTTAAAGCCTCTTCGTCTGCAATTTGAATAATTTCGTTATACACTTCTGTATTTAAGTTTTTCGGAATAAATCCTGGGCTTGTTCCTACTAGTTTATGAGGACCTGGTACACCACCGGATAAAACGGGAGATCCTTTCGGTTCCACTACTGCAATATATAAGTTTGGCAATTTCTCTTTTAACGTTTCACCAGTCCCTGTAATCGTTCCGCCTGTTCCTGCCGTTGCAACAAAAGCATCAAGCTCTCCATCCATTTGTTCGTAAATTTCAAGTGCAGTCGTATAACGGTGAATATTCGGATTAGCTGGATTTTCAAATTGTTGCGGGATAAAACTATTCGGTATTTGTTTTTGCAGTTCTAACGCCTTCGCAATTGCTCCTGGCATTCTTTGTTCTGCTGGTGTTAAAACTACTTCTGCCCCGTATGCTTTCAATAAATTAATACGCTCTTTTGACATATTGTCTGGCATAATTAAAATCGCTTTATACCCTTTAGCTGCTGCGTTCATCGCTAAACCAATTCCTGTATTCCCGCTTGTCGGTTCAATAATTGTATCCCCTGGTTTAATGAGACCATTTTCTTCTGCAACGTGAAGTAAATTATAAGCAGCACGGTCTTTCACACTACGTGATGGATTAAACATTTCTAGTTTCACATACACGTCCGCTGCGTCTTCCGGAATAAATTTAGATAATCGGACGACAGGTGTATCTCCTATTAATTCTGTTACGTTTTCACATAATTTCATAGTGCATCCCCTATTCTATCGTTTTCTTATCACTTGGTAATAACCATGAAGTAAGTCCAATTAACGGTAAACAACTACATAATATCATAATGAACTGAAGGCTATATATATCAGCTAACTTTCCTAGTACTACAGCACCTAGAGCACCAAGGCCGAACGCAAGACCTACAATTAGACCTGATACCATCCCTACTTTTCCCGGAACAAGCTCTTGCGCGTATACAACAATTACACTAAAACTACTTGAACTAATAAAACCGATACATAAAAATAAAGGTACGACCCACACAAGTGAGACATGTGGTAATAACAGCGCAAGTGGCGCTGAACCTAACATTGAAAATACGATGATGTTTTTCTTACCAAATCGATCTGCTAACGGTCCCCCGAAGAAAGTGCCTAACACACCAGCAATCATAAATGCGAATACGAAATACTGGGCATTTTTTATAGATAAACCATAATGCTCAATTAAGTAAAATTGATAGAAATTCCCGATACCGGCACCGTACCAAGAGCGCACAAAAGTAAGAAAAACAAGAAGTATAATAACAAATTTAATGTGTGTACTTACAATTGCATTTTCCGCCTCAAGCGCAGCTCTCTTCTTCCTTCTTACAGCGCCGGTTGCTAATTCATTTTTGTACCAATTCGATACGAAAATTAATAATGCAATTCCTACTGCTGCAAATGCTGTAAAACCTAATGAACCAATTTGACCGAGTGGAACGAAAATTAGCGCTGTAAAAATAGGAGCTAAAGAATTCCCCGTGTTTCCCCCAACTTGATAAATCGCTTGCGCTAACCCTCGTTTTGCACCTGCCGCCATATAGGCAACACGAGCGCCTTCTGGATGAAAGACTGCGGAACCTAAGCCAATAAATAAAACAGAAATAATAACAATAATAAAGTTTGGTGCAAACGCGAGTCCAATCATTCCAAGCATACTTGAAAACATACCGAGTGGTAATAAAAATGGTGACGGCTTCTTATCTGAATACATACCAAACACCGGTTGCATAATCGATGACGTCATATTTAACGCAAACGCAATCCACCCTACTTGCATATAGGATAAATTCATCGTTTTTTCCAAAATAGGAAACAACGCCGGCACAACTGCTTGCATCGAATCATTTAAAAAATGTCCGAAACTAATCGCAAATAATATTCGATATATTGTCGGTGTTTCTACTGTGTTTTTTTGTGAAACTGCCTGCATATGTGAATCGCTCCTTTCTGTACAAAATATATATTTATTACAGTAGGTGTAATAAATTCTGACTTTTGAAACATTTCTATTCTATACTGCTTTCATTTCTTTTTCCAGAAATATAACTTAACTCCCATCATTGACTTGCATCCTTGTAACTTTCAGCAGTAAAACATTATAGAAAAAGGCAACCCAATCACAAACTGGGTTGCCTCTTACATTAAATTGCAAAACGCTTATACTTCTCATAATCGCTCGTCTTACATTCCACTTCTAGTTTCGTACCTTCATTTTCATAACTCGTTGATAAAACGTGCGCATGATTATTGAAATACGCAACTACCTGTCCGTGATCATACGGAATTAACATTTCACATTTCGTATATTCTTTATAAATATGGGAACGAATCATTTCTACAAGCTCTTCAATTCCAACATGTTTCTTCGCAGATAAATACACGCGGTCTTCTTGTACTTTCGGAATTTCAACATCCACCATATCTGATTTGTTATAAGCATAGATCGTTGGAATATTTTCTACTCCAATTTTCTTTAACGTTTCATTTGTAATATCAATTAATTGTTCATAATTTGGATTTGCGTAATCTACGACGTGAATAAGTAAATCTGCTTCCGCTACTTCTTCTAACGTTGAACGGAACGCCTTCACAAGATGATGTGGTAATTTACTTACAAATCCAACTGTATCTGTTAATAAAAATGATTTATTATCTGGCAAATCAATATTTCGTACAGATGTTTCTAACGTCGCAAATAACATATCTTTTTCAAATACTTGTTTTTCTTCTGTACCATTATAAATTTCAAGCATTGCATTCATCGTCGTTGACTTTCCTGCATTCGTATAACCTACTAATGCTACAACAGGTATTTCATTTTTCTTACGTTGCTTTCGCTGCGTTTGACGCTGGGCAACGAGCGCTTCTAAATCTTTATTCAAAACTGAAATTTGTTCTTCAATTTTACGACGGTCTAACTCTAACTTCTTCTCACCGACACCTTTATTTTTCGTACCAACGCCGCCGCTCTGTCTCCCTAACGATTCACGAAGACCAATTAAACGAGGCATCATGTACTGAAGGTGTGCTACTTCTACTTGCAGCTGTGCTTCTTTCGTTTTCGCACGTTGCGCAAAAATATCTAAAATTAAAATGGTACGATCAATCACCTTACAATCTAAATCCTCTTCTAAATTTCGAATTTGTGAAGGAGATAATTCATCATTAAAGATGACCATATTCGCATCTATTTCTTGTACATACGCTGCTACTTCTTCAATCTTTCCTTTTCCGATATAATGCGATGGATTTACTCGTTGTAAATTTTGCGTTACTTGCCCAATTACCTCTACATCACAAGCTTCCGCAAGATTTGTTAACTCTTCCATCGAATATGCAAAATCATCTTCATTACCTACATTTACTCCAACTAAAACTGCTCTTTGTAATACTTCTTCCATATATTTATTCCTCCATTTCGATTACGTAAAATAAAAAACACAGGTCGCTGCCTGTGTTTTCGTAAACGGATAAGGGTTCACCAAAGAAATAGAAGAAAGCTATGCTTTCATCCTATTTTATAGTCAAAAAGTCCCAAGATCGTATACGTATACACAATAAGCGTTCACCTATACAATCCCATTCTATTTATAAAGGCAAAACAAAAAGAGGGCGTATTCGTCCCTCCCTCTTTTTCACATATAAGCTTAATAAAGGGTTCCTTTAAAATAGGCAGACCAATCCCGTTCACTCTGTACACAGACAGAGCCTTTGAGCGCTATTCAATTATTGGCACAAAGTATTGAGACGTAATCTGATTAAGATCAAAGGAAGCCCCTCCGTTCATTTTAAGTTACATAAAGTGTAGCATAAGTAATTCGCTTTCACAAGGTTTAACAACCTATATCACACTAAAGAAAATCGTTATTTTTTTACTTTAATCGTCATTTTTTGCGAGTTTTTCTCACAATAAAAATAACAAAAGCAATTATCAATTTTAGAAACTTCTCGTATATTATTTTTACAGCACTCGCCAAATTCCTTCATAGTAAGTTAAGTATTATCGTTTTAATACAACAAAAATCTATATTGACATTTTTATAACCTAATATTAGTATCAGGTTATAAAAATAAAAATTAGGAGATGTTCCTATGCATTCTAAATCTCGTATTACTGCAATTGGTACTTATGTTCCAGATCAAATATTGTCTAATAACGATTTAGAAAAGATGGTCCATACGAATGATGAATGGATTGTACAAAGAACAGGAATGAAGGAAAGAAGAATCGCTAGCGAAGAAGAATATTCCTCAAACTTAGCCATTAAAGCAATTAAAAATTTATGTACAACATATAAGAAAAACTTAGAAGATGTCGACTGTATCATTGTCGCTACTACTACTGCTGATTACGTTTTCCCTAGTGTTGCTTGCCAAATACAACAATACTTCAACATACCTCATACACTAGCTTTTGATTTAAATGCAACTTGTGCTGGTTTTACATATGGACTACACGTCGGTAATAGCTTAATCACTTCTGGATCACATGAAAAAATACTTGTCGTAGCGACAGAGACATTATCTAAAGTTACTGATTATACCGATAGAACGACCTGTATTTTATTCGGTGATGGTGCTGGAGCTATTTTATTAGAAAGAGATGAAGACACCCCAAGCTTTATCGCTGCTCACATGGGAACAAACGGTGATGGCGGCATTCATCTATATAGAACAAACTTATCTACTACTATGAATGGCACACCACTGCAAACAAATGAAAAAATCGTTCAAAATGGAAGAGAAGTATATAAATGGGCAACACGAACAGTGCCAAAAGGCATAAAAAATTTATTACATAACGCAAATATGCAAGGGGATGATATAGACTGGTTCATACCCCACAGCGCTAACTTACGAATGATTGAATCTATTTGCGAAAAATCTCAAATTCCAATACAAAAAACATTAACGAGCGTGGAATATATGGGGAATACCTCTTCAGTCACCATTCCACTCGCTCTAGATTTAGCTATAAAAGAAGGAAAGTTAAATAATGGAGACACACTTTTACTATACGGATTCGGTGGTGGTCTTACACATTTAGGGCTTATTGTAGAGTGGAATTTAATTTAAGTGTATAAAAAGAGGCTCTAGTCAGTAACTAGAACCTCTTTTTCATTTAATTTCTTGCCCCTTTTCGAGACCATATCACAACAGGAATAAGTAATAACGCTAACACGCCTCCAGCCAATGACAATGCCGCATAACTTGAATTCGCTACTACCATACCTGACATCGCTCCACCAGAAGCTCCAGCTAGCGCAATAAAAACATCTATTTTCCCTTGTGTTTTAGCACGTGTAGACGGTGTTGTGGAATCAACGATTTGTGCTGTACCACTAATCAATCCGAGGTTCCATCCTAGCCCAAGTAAAGACAGAGCAACGATTAATAGTAATAAAGAATCACTTGGCGCTATCGCAGCTATGACACCCGCTGCAAGTAAAATCACTCCACCAGCTATGCTCATTGTAGTTCGGCCAATTTTATCAATTAACATTCCTGTAACGAGAGATGGAAGATACATTGCACCTACATGAAAACCTATCACAAGTC
This sequence comes from Bacillus sp. 007/AIA-02/001, assembly GCF_004634455.1. Lineage (NCBI taxonomy): Bacteria > Bacillati > Bacillota > Bacilli > Caryophanales > Bacillaceae > Bacillus > Bacillus sp. 007/AIA-02/001. The sequence continues at coordinate 226,877 of NZ_SEIY01000002.1, read as the reverse complement.
CTACTGCACTTAAACCGTGACCGTGGTGTCCCATATGAACTGGCGTCATCGTCATAATCGCAACCATCACGATTTGCGTAAGTATCATTACGATTGCTCCAACTGTAATACCTCGTTTATTTTCTTTCGCTTCGTCTGTTATTGGTTGTCCTTTATATGTATGTTCCTGTTTATATCTTTCTATTATGTTAGCAATAATTAACGGATCTGGACGAAGCATAACAAAAAGAACTAGACCCGCCAGTATAAATGCTGCTGCCGATAGTATGAACGGACCTGCAAGTTTAGGAACTCCAATTGAATGCGCAAAACTACCCATTACTCCTACTAAATTTGGTCCTGCAACTGCACCGAAAGTCGTCATTACCATCGTAATACTAACAGCCGTTGCTCTCTGCTTCTTATCTGCTAAATCTGTACCTGCATAACGAGCTTGTAGATTCGTGGCTGTACCGGCACCATATATGAGTAAAGAAATAAGTAAAAGAATAATGCTATTCGTTAAAGCTGCCATTACAACACCAATTGCTCCAAATCCACCTACTATAAACCCTGTTGCAAGACCTATCCGGCGTCCATATCGTTGCGAAAGCTTCCCTACTATGAAAGCTGCTAATGCCGATCCCAATGTAAACATAGCAGTTGGTAATCCTGCAAATGCATCTGTTCCAAGCATTTGCTGCGCAAGAAGTGCTCCCACTGTAATACCAGCAGCTAGTCCTGCACCGCCAAACATTTGTGAAATGCTGACGATTATTAACGTTCGTTTGTATAGTTTTTGTTGCTCTTCTTCTGTGTACACATGATTATCTATTAAAGCCCCTGCCTTATCTAGCAATTCCCCATCCTCCTTTTAAAATTAATCCCCCTTGTTAATGTACTATGTATAACGTTACATATTCAATGGCATTTTCCATTCATCCCTTTCATTCTAAAAAACTTTCTAATCATACTCGACTTATCCCATGCTATATTAAAAATACTACTATTCACAATATGCAAGGAGAAAACAATGAAAAAACAGGCTAATAGCAGCCTGTTTCCCTTTACACTTCTTCTACTATCCTTCCCCTTCTCTTTTTACTCAAAGCTCTTCCTTCCCAAAACAACAAACTTACGAAAGCACAAATTAAAATAATTGGCACACTTGCTTTATATAAATCTGTAAAACTCATTGCCATCTGATTCTTGGCATAATGATTCACATCATTCGAAAATGTGAGTACCTCTTTCTTTATACTTTCCTCTTGTTTTTCAACTTCTTTTGTTACTTGCCTCATAACTTCTTCTCTTTTTACATCCCTATATTCTACTGGAACTTTTCTTAATATTTCATCCGTCTTGTCGCGAATCAATTCTTCCTTTTTCTCTTTACTTAATCCCATTGTCATTGCATTTTGTTTCTTATTTATATTCGACTCTAAACTTTGATTCTCTATTTTTTCTTTAGTCATTTGTAAAATTTCAGTTTGCTCAGTACTATTCACATGAATATTCCGCACCTTTTCTTCTGCATAATGATATACTTTTTCTTTATTTATAGTTAAATTATGAGTTAAGTTAGAGACAAATATTGCGACCGCCAATACAATTCCAACCTGTCGTAACATTGATACAACACTTTGAGAAGCAGTTAATAATTCTCCTTCAAACGAAGACGCACTTAAAACTGTAATTGGCCCCACTACTAAGCCATATCCGACACCTAATATCATACATGGAATAATAATTTCTATATTTGTTGAATGAACATCAATCATTTGCAACCAATAGTAGGAAAGCCCCATAACAAGAAATCCTGACAAAATAATAGTTACTTTTCCGAGTTTTTTAATTAAAGTTGCTGCAACTGGTGAGACAAAAAATATCATCGCTGAAATAGGTGTCACTAAAAAAGCCGCTTCAATTTCCGTTCGACCTTGTAGTTTCGTCAAGAACGTTGGAAGCAATACAGTAACTCCAATTAAAAATAAATTACTCAATATAACAACGATTGACGCTCCGACAAACATTCGATCTTGAAATAACTTTAAATTCACCATTGGGTTATGAATCTTTCGTTCTACTAAAATAAATAGAATAAGAGAAATAGTGCTAATTGCATAACAAGACAAAGCAATATTACTTTGCCATCCCCATGTATTACCTTTTACTAATATGAGAGTAAATGAAAAAATTGCTGTGCTACTTAATAGTAGTCCTATCCAATCTATTTTTGAGATAATACGTTCTTCATTTTTTATTTGTAGCATGATGCAACATAACACGATTCCTATTATACAAACCGGAACATTAACGAAGAACACCCATCTCCATCCTAAATTTTGCGTAATAATTCCACCTATTACTGGCCCCATAGCAGCTGACAATCCTTGTGTTACTCCTAAAATTGCAAGTGCAACATGCCTTTTAGCTAACGGCATAGCTGATACACCAATTACCATACTTGTTGGAAATAAAATTGCTGCCCCAATACTTTGTATAAAACGAGAAAAAATAAGAAAATCACCTGTATTAGCAAAAGCGCAAAGTACCGATCCACCCCCAAAAATCACCAGACCAAGAATATACATCTTTGCTTTTCCAAAGATATCAGCTATCCGCCCTAACGGAATGGCAAGTACTGCAATCGTCATTGTATAAACATTTAATACCCAAGACATCTTTTCTAATGAAGTATTTACACTCGATTGTATTGCCGGTAAAGCTATATTCATAATTGTCGTATCAATCATACAAAGAAAGATACCTAGACACATTAAAAAGACAATCTTAATACCCTTTGATTGCTCCATCTTTATATACCCCTTTATTTATTGTGAATGCGTTTTTCATTCTTCTGTTTTATTGTTTTCTTTCGCCTCTAACTCTTCTAATTTTTTCTTCAAAGTCTCCACTTGTGCACTATACGATGCAATACCTACATCTAGTGAAATTTCTTCGACGAAAGTAATACCTACTCTCCACTTTTCATATTTCAATCGAAGATCTGCAATGTACGCTTCTTTTCTTTCAATTTCATCTTTAATCCATTTTTTTATTGTTACATCATCACTATAGTTGCCAAAATACATTCTCATTAAAAAATCCGAACGTAAAACATCCTTCTCTATAGGCGTCTGCATGTATTGATAAAACTCTTCACGTCCTTCATCCGTAATAAAGTACATTTTCTTATTTGGCTTCCCCTCTTGCATGACAACCTCTTTTTTTATTTTCCCTTCATTCTCCAATTGTCGTAACGTTGGATAAATCATTCCAAAACTTCCATCAAAAAAATGAGTAAATACGTCTTCAAACACAATTTTAATATCGTAACCAGACAATTCCTTTTCCATTAATAAACCTAAAACAACATCTCTTCCCTTCAAAGTAAAACCCCCACATAGTATATAATCAATAATCATATTAACATTGTTAATATGATTATTGATTATATACCTTATTCTGTTAATTGTAAAATGTTTCTAAATAAAAAAGCCCCATAATTTGGTTTCACCAATTCACAGGGCCATTTTCTTATTTACTCTTTAACACCTACACCTTGCAAAACTTCAATATCCTCTTTCATTTCATAATAATAAGAAGGCAATTCTATACCATGTTCTAAGAAATAATCCTCAATGAATGAAATAATAATTTTTAACGTTTTCACACGAGCATACAATTTATCGTTACTTTCAATAATATGCCACTTTGCATTTGGCTTACTTGTTTTTTCAAACATGTCTTCCATTGCTTCAACATACTCATCCCATTTTTCACGATTACGCCAATCTTCGTCTGTAATTTTCCATCTTTTCAAAGGATTTTTCTCTCTATCTTTGAATCTCTTTAACTGTTCCTCTTTACTTATATGGTAGAAGAACTTCCCTATTATGTAATGGTCATCTGTTAGTAGTTTTTCAAAATCATTAATCTCATCATATGCTCTCATCCACTCTTCCTTTGTAGCAAATCCTTCAACACGCTCAACTAACACACGACCGTACCATGAGCGATCAAAAATGGTGATTTGCCCGTACTGTGGAATTTTGCGCCAGAAACGTTGCAAATAATGGTAACGTTTCTCATGAGGTGCAGGCGCTCCAATTGGATTTACTTGGAACCCACGCGGGTCAAGATGTTCCGTCACCCGCTTAATTGCCCCACCTTTACCAGCCGCATCCCATCCTTCCATAACAAGCATAACCGCGATTTTTTCTTCTTTCAAAATTTGCTGTAATGCTAATAAGCGCCTTTGATATTTTTCTAATTTCTTATTGTACTTAGATTTTGATTCAATTTTTTTCGTTAAGTCTACTTTAGCAAGATGTCCATTTTCCATAAAACAAATCCCCCTTGTTGTATGACAATGTTATTTTAACATATTTTTGGTAATTTTTTCATATCCTAAAAAAACTGTGTAGAAACATCTCTACACAGCTTCCTTCTCTAATTTCACATATATAAGCACATTTAACTACATTAAAATAAATAATTTATACTGAACTCTTAGTATATTCTTTTTATTAAAACGTAAAAATAGTCCTTTTAAAAAGGGCAGCAATCTAAGTATAGAAAAACAAATTTATTCTTTTTTACTACATACGTAATTATGCCGGCTATAAGAGTATTGAATAAGATATTGATTCACTACTCTTATAGCCACTTTACATTATATGGTATATTTACTCGTAAAAAGAAGATAATAACAAGTAAATCCATTAAAGAATGGGAGCTCTAAAAAAATGAAACGAAAAATATTAACTCTCTTTACACTTTTATGCTTAGCACTACCAATACAAGCTAGTGCTTACACATTTCAGTCACTACCGATTGCGTCAAAGTCTAAACAATGGTATGTCGAAATTGATAAATCTCATAACTCAAACAAGCAAGCAATCCAGCCAAAGCAAGGTGTATTTGATACGTATAGTTTACTCGTAAAAAACATCGGTCATGATGTATCAAACGTATCTGTGGAAATACTTGATAACAACCCTACCTCTAAAGCTACCTTTAAACCTACTACACCTAATGAAAATATTTCTAAAAGTCATACAAGCTTTGACTACATGGTATTCCCATTAGACTTTAATAGTCATAATTTTAAAGTTGTAATCACTTGGGAAGAAAAGAATTTCTCTTACAATGGCCATCCGGTAAATGAAGGTAAAAAAATGAAACAAACATTTGTATTTAATGAAGACTAAGTCCTAATTTCTTTAGGGCTTAGTCTTTCTTATGGATACCAATCGATACAGCACTAAAGCTTCCTATGCAAGATTGGTTTAAAGAAAGATTCCCATTATTTTTTGAAAAAGGCACCTTTGAAATTCAACGTGTTTGGGATAATGAGCTAGATAAACAAGTTGCTATAACAATTACACATACGTAAAAAAGCTTGGAATCTCTCCAAGCTTTTCTTACTTCTCCTGTACTTTCTTAATCTTATAATCAATTTCTAAAAACTTAACTCCAAATATCCACATTCTATGATTAGCTTCTAGTATGTGATCCGTGCGCTCTTTTATAATAAAAGTCTCTGCTAACGGTAAACGGATTGTCAAGAACCGAGTATGTAAATAAATCCCCTCATCTCCCTGACCATTTTCTCTTAACTTACTAGTAATAATTAAATCATGACTATCATTATATAGTTTCAAAATACCAGTCATATTCGAATAAGGTAAAGGTAAGGCGATATTCATATATGTCTCATTCTTATTTGTATGCTTTGAATAAAGAGCTACAAAAATAGATTTACCTGCTTCATTTTTTCTTAGCCAAGCCCTTACATTCTCTCTTCCATCTTTCTCATCTATGACACTAATGATAGAGCCATGCATCGTTTCCCAATTGCCGCCCATTCCTAAATGTATTTGTTCTACACGCTTACTCATTTTCTCATAGCAAAGTGCGAACGGACGGAACCAACGAGCCCATTTAATATTCGATTGCAATTCATACTCTACTGTATTTTCATAAAAATGAATAATACTTAAAGGAACCTTCGTCACATCAAATGCCTCACTATGAAAGTCATTTACTTTATCAACTAAACCGTTGTATTCCTTACTGTCTACTAAATTGCTGCTATATAAATAAGCCTCACCAATTGCCACATTTCCTCTTAACTTACTCATTGGTTTCCCATAGTATTTATAATTCGGAACACTCTTTTCAATCACCCAGCCGATAAATGCCGGTAACGCTACTCCAATTCCGTTGACAACACCATGAATCCAAACCATTTGAGCAATTGTAATCGTCAAGACATGCTTCAAATTCCCGTATGAATATATAAGTGAGAACATAATTGTAACCATGAGTGTACTAGACGAAACGATTAGAAGAATCTTTGCACTGATAGCATTAAATTTTGCTCTCCAAACGTAAAATCCATACCCATAAATCGCACATAAATATAGGAACACTGCAAAAAATTCAAATATTCTTGAGTATGTAATTCCTATTGCAACTGTCATAGGTGAAATCATGATGATAAACATAATAACATCATACACTTCACTTCTCTTTTCTCTTTTTCTCCCTATTAAACCAGCTGATAATGGCAATAGAAACGCCGAGTAATGAAAATGTGCAGCTGTGAGTAAAACAATGTCAGAGCTAAAATGCATAATTGAAAGTTTTGCTACTGAAGCAGAAAACCAAAAACCACCTAAAAACAAATAAATAAACGCACTATCTATGGCGATCTCTTCTAACGGCTTCCATCCTCTTTCTAGCAATCTACTTACACCAAATAACGCAACAATTCCTGTATATACAAACCAAACTAGCGCAAATACATATTGATTTGTGACGAAAGCTAGCATTGCACAAATTGCTGCGATTGGATATAAAAATGATACGGATTTATAAAATAATAATTGCGATCCATCTCTTTTTCTTTTATCAATAATACAAAATGACATTGGTATAAATAATAAAACAGATAATAATATAATTGCTTCAACAGGATTTATATTCGACCACTCACATATTAGAAAAACAACATAGCAAGCAAGCCCAAATATTATATTTTTCATATCGTTTATTCCCTTTCCACAAATGTTCCCTTATATGAAAAAAGTGAACCAATTAACGGGTTTCGTACTTGTACATGAATTCGAAAACACTGAAGTGTTTCATCATAACTTTCAACAATTTTTGCCTCACCATACAAAAATTTTGGTAACGGCATTTTTCTTCCAAACATATAAAACCATTGTTTCTTTGAAGAAATATGCATTGCCCCTAACTCATCGATATGAAAATGCAGTGTAGAAACGAGTAAATGTGGTTCGCCAAAATAATCTACAATTTCATTTTCATCAAGTTTCATTACCGCATTAAAATATCTTTTCTTATTATGAAAATAAAAAGTACGATTCCACCGCACAAGTTCATGTCCATGTTCATCACGCTCAGCGGTATTATGTATTGTAAATGGCACTCCCTTACCTCTCTCAGAGAAAAATATTCGAAACTTCGATGCAATTTTTAATATGAATTTTACGAAAAAAGAACCACCGTAAATTTCATCCATCTTTCCTTCTCCAGTAAAGCTATTTTCTTCTGTAATCTCATAACGTTTCTGTAATTTCGGATGAAGTTTTTTATAAGAATCCCCTAATAGTCTTTCGTAAATATTAGCCATACATTATCCCTTTCTCGTCCTCTTGCAATTTTTTGCACTTGGCAAATCGAAGCTATTTATATAACCGACAATTGATAACCCCATTAAAAGAACATTTAATGTAATCGGATTAAACGGTCCTGTAAAGCTTGCGATATTCGTAAATCCTGCCGCTAACGTTAAAACTAGTAATACAATAATATGCAGTATAAATAATTTTCGTTTTGTTAGTGGCAACAGCCATACGACACCAAAAATTATTTCTAACCCCCCAATTATTTTAAGTATACATACACTACTTTCATTTGAACCGATTAATAAAGAAAGCATCTTTACTTCTTCTGAATGAGTAAACAGTAGTTTTGGCACTATCCCTTGATATATCCATACAAAAGCAAATAAAGAACATACGAGCCAATACGTCATTGTTCTTCTAATTAGTAACCTAGGATGAAGCCCCTTTTCTAACCATAATTTTAAGGCATCAAAACTCCAAGCAGTCGCCCAACCTAATAACGGACGAAAAATATAGGAATCTATCACATTTCCTATACGACCAAATCTTGTATCATAATCATATTGTGTCTCAAAATGGATGTATTCTTTATTGGGCGTATACTTCCAATAACCACGTCCTATTTGAATAAGAGATAATGTATTATCCGTCCAAAATTTTAAAGAAGAAATTCTTTCACCAGTTTCTTTTCTTATTTCACCTATTGATTCCCCTTCTCCAACTATTTCAAGCCCAAATCCAATCTTTGTTTTATACAAAAACTTCTGTGGTTCTCCTTCTTTTTTCTCTAAATACGAAATTTCAGTAAAGCGAGCATCCCACTCTGTATGTATATCTGGTTCTTGCGTATATTCCCATAATTTTTCCATCGTCGTGTTCATTTTTGTCGCAACATAAATAGGCTGTTTCCTTTTCATTCTCCCCACCTCCTATGCACTATAAGTTTAATGTACATGCAATGAATTTATTTTGCTACATTTTTCACAAACTTCCTCAAAAAAAGAAAGAATTTTTAAAATATATATAAAACACTTGATTCCACGAAAAATTTAAATTATTATAAAACAAATGTTACCAACAACTTCATAAATCAAACACTCTCGCCTAAAACGTGAGATAGAGGTTGCGATACTTATGAGTATTCTAATGGAGACACAGAGATGTCTATGAACTTAGATGAAAGGAAGTATTGCCGAAATTGATAAATTTCTCTGCATTTATCAATTGGGGCTGTTTTCGAATAGAAACAGAACTGTCATATGTACAGACGTGTACGTATGAAGAGCTATCTACAAAAAAGAGATATCATTTTTTTATGATATTCCTTTTTTGGCGGTTTTTTTATTAGCTCCGTTTTCTGTTTCCCTTTTCCTGTAACAGCACCATCCTCACTTATTTGAGATGGTGTTTTTTGTTTGTCTTTCTGGTAACTACAGGAGTATTGGGATTTATATATTTCCTAATCTATTCTTAAAAATAGACGAAAGAAGGAATTTGTAATGGAAACAATTGTTCAAAAATTTGGTGGCACTTCTGTCGGAAGCGTCGAACGCATTCAACATGTAGCAAATTTAATTATTGAAGAATATGAACGAGGTCATAGCATTGTCTCTGTCGTTTCAGCAATGGGAAAAAGCACAGATGAACTTGTCGCACTCGCTAACGCTATCACAGAAAATCCAAGTAAACGTGAAATGGATATGCTTCTATCTACAGGAGAACAAGTAACTATTTCATTATTAACAATGGCACTGCAAGCAAAAGGCTATCATGCAATTTCATTAACAGGGTGGCAAGCAGGTATTACGACAGAATCTGTACATAGTAGTGCACGGATTACTGACATTCATACAGATCGTATTCAATCTTATCTTGCTGAAGGTACGATTGTTATCGTAGCTGGTTTCCAAGGTATAAGTGTAGAAAATGAAATTACAACGCTTGGCCGTGGTGGCTCTGATACGACTGCTGTCGCATTAGCTGCTGCACTTAAAGCAAAAAAATGTGATATTTATACGGATGTGACAGGTGTATATACGACGGACCCACGAGTTGTAAAAGATGCTTACAAATTAGACGAAATTTCTTATGACGAAATGTTAGAGCTTGCTAATCTCGGTGCTGGCGTATTACACCCGCGCGCTGTTGAGTTTGCTAAAAATCATAATGTAGTTTTAGAAGTTCGCTCAAGTATGGAACAAGAAAACGGAACAATTGTAAAAGGAGAATGTAACATGGAACAACAATCAATCGTTAAAGGTATTGCATTTGAGGATAACATTACACGTGTCACAATTAAAGGATTAGAACAAGGCTCGCTTTCAACAGTTTTCTCTACATTAGCAGCAGCACACATTAATGTGGATATCATCATTCAAAGTATTACAAATGAAGGAACTGTACACCTCTCCTTCTCCATTCATTCGAATGATTTAAGAGAAACTTTAGAAGTTTTGGAACAAAATCAAGAAACTCTTCACTATGAATCTGTAGAACATGAAAATCACTTAGCAAAAGTATCAATCGTAGGATCTGGCATGGTATCTAACCCAGGTGTCGCTGCAAATATGTTCACTACTTTAAAAGAAGAAGATATTCATATTAAAATGGTAAGTACATCAGAAATTAAAGTGTCTGTCGTTATTGACCGCCTTCATTTAGTAACAGGCGTTGAGGCGCTGCATCAATCATTTATGGCGAAAATTGAGCCTTTAGTGCAAATGAGCTAATCTGATATATTTAGTAATGCTAAAAAAATCATATTAATGTATTACCTTCCTATTAAATAAAAAGCTGTTCGTTAACACGATGCTATATGACATATTAAAAAACACCTTGTCACATTTTCCTATACTGTGACAAGGTGTTTTTGACTGAAAGGAATTTGTAACTACTTAGTAGTATAATTATGAGGATAATTAAATAATAGACTTTTATACATAAGGAGATAAGACTATGGCAAAAAACAAATTACTACGAATGGACAATGTCAGCATCGTTGTAGAATCCCTTGATAACGCAATCTCTTTCTTTGAGGAGATTGGCTTGAATCTCGAAGGTCGAGCCAATGTCGAAGGTGAATGGGCTGGTCGCGTAACTGGACTCGGTTCTCAGTGCGTAGAGATCGCTATGATGGTCACTCCAGATGGCCACAGCCGAATTGAACTTTCGCGATTTCTCACCCCACCTACTATATCAGATCACCGAAATGCTCCTGTAAACGCCCTCGGTTATCTACGCGTCATGTTCACCGTTGAAGACATTGACGAAATGGTATCGAGACTCACTAAGCATGGTGCAGAGCTCGTTGGTGAAGTAGTTCAGTATGAGAACTCGTATCGTCTCTGCTACATTCGTGGAGTCGAAGGAATTTTAATCGGTTTAGCGGAAGAACTCGGTAATAAATAAGTAATGTTTTATAAAAAAGAGGGAATAGCTCTATATTTAAGCTATTCCCTCACTTCTATTAAAACAGATGAATGTTTTCTTTTTTACAAGCTGCACGTAAATCGTCAGGCCATACAGAAGATTGAACTTCACCGATATGAGCTTTACGTAAGAAGTACATGCACATTCTTGATTGTCCAATACCACCGCCGATTGTTAATGGTAGTACGTCTTCTAGTATACCTTTATGGAAATCATACTCACGTTTGAAGTCTTCACCAGTTTTCGTTAACTGCTCATCAAGTGATTTACTATCAACACGAATTCCCATTGATGATAATTCAAATGAAGATTGTAGTACTGGGTGCCAGAATAAAATGTCACCGTTTAATTTCCAATCGTCATAATCAGCTGCGCGTCCGTCGTGCTTTTCACCTGAACGAAGTGCATCACCAATTCCGATAATGAAGACTGCACCATGTTCTTTCGCAATTGCATGTTCACGATCTTTCGGTGTTAATTCTGGATATTTATCTTCTAATTCTTGAGAAGTAACGAAAACAATTTCTTCCGGTAAATACTTTCCAAGGAACGGATATTTTTCAAATAAGTGATCTTCTAAATCTTTGAATATTCCATAAATTGTTTGTACTGTTTTTTGTAAGTAATCGACAGTACGCCATTCTTTTTGAACGATTTTTTCCCAATCCCATTGGTCAACGTAAATGGAATGCGTTGCATCAAGTTCTTCATCACGACGAATCGCGTTCATGTTTGTATATAAACCTTCACCAGCTTCATATCCATATTCATGTAATGCAAATCGTTTCCATTTCGCTAGTGAATGAACAATTTCTAATTCTTCTCCTGAATGTAACATATCAAATTCAATTGGACGTTCTACACCGTTTAGGTGATCGTTTAATCCTGATTTTTTCGTTACGAATAATGGTGCAGATACGCGGAATAGTTCAAGGCGTTTTGCTAATTGGTCCTCGAAAAATGTTTTAACTTCCTTAATTGCAATTTGAGTCTCTCTTACTGTCATTAATGATTGATACATGGTGGTTTCCTCCTAAAATGTTTGGATGTTGTGAAAAGAAGCCAACAAAAAAAGCCCTTCTTTCCCAAAAAACTGGGACGAAAGGCTTTGGTTCCGCGGTACCACCCAAATTAGCAACAGAGGTTGCTCACTTATACAATACGGAGATGAAATATCTCGATACTGTTCTTCTTGTAACGGCGAAGTTCCCGGCTAAGTCTACTTTCCTATAAAGGATTTCGGTTAGCAACTCCAGGAGGTTCTTCATAATAGGCTTCGTATCAGGCTCACACCACCCCTGACTCGCTTAAACTACGTCCTACTACTACTCGTCCTTTCATAGTCGTTTTGTTGTCACATCTCTGAAACATTTTATTAATGATTATTCTATACAAAAAATAAAGAAAGTCAACAAAAAGTTTTAAAATATTTTTCAATTCTTTATTTTACGGCTTTATTGATTGTTGTTAATTTAACATCTTTACTTTTTCTGCCTCGTCAATCCAAAAAATGTTTCACTGACCGAAACTAACGTATACACAATAATTAATGTGATCGTTCGGAATATAGAATCCGCAGTATTTCTTATTATTTTCATTTTCTTTATAATTCCTTTCAGTTTACTTGCAATTTCATGATATACTATAGCATTCAAGCAGTTTATTTTTACTTAAAGCAATCATAGTCATTTATAAAGAGTATTTTCTAAATCATTGACTATTATCAAATAAGATTTTTATATAACGGAGTGATCATATGAGTAAAACGAAAGCAAAACCGAAAAAAGGTGTAGGACAAGGTACAGGAAGTAAAGGATGGAACCGTTGGCAATCAAGTGCAAAGAAAAAGGCAGCTGCCAAACCATACAAAAGTAAAGGTACAAAGAAGTAATTTAAATAACATTTGATTTCTTTACTTTGTACAAAACAAAATATAATTATTACAACAAAAAAGCTATGCCCTCATAAATTTGAAGGCATAGCTTTTTTATATTAAATCATTAAAATATCTCGAATTTCTTCCTCTGTGATTGAGGACAATTTCCCTTCTCCCGGCTCAATCACTTCAGCGATTAAATTTTTCTTACTTTCTTGCAGTTCATGCATTTTCTCCTCAATTGTTCCCTGAGCTACTAGCTTTATAACTTGCACTGTATTTTTTTGTCCCATTCGATACGCTCTATCGGCCGCTTGTTGTTCAACAGCTGGATTCCACCATAAATCGTATAATATTACTGTATCTGCACCAGTTAAATTAAGTCCGGTACCACCAGCTTTTAAAGAAATGAGAAATAGATCTCCTTCTCCTTCGTTAAACCGATCGCACAGCTCTACACGTTCCTGCGCTGGTGTACTCCCGTCTAAATAAAAGTATGGAATTGCTTGTCGATTTAACTCACGACCAATAATGGAAAGCATCTTCGTAAATTGAGAAAAAATTAATATTCTCTTCCCTGTACTTCTACATTCCTCTAAAATCTCTAACAGTTGTTCAAATTTAGCTGAACTTCCTTTGTAATCATCAACAAATAAAGCAGGATGACAACAAATTTGTCGCAATCTCGTTAAACCAGCTAAAATTCTAATTTTATTTTTACGTAACGTATCTTTGTCTAAATGCTTTAACGTTTCTTCCCTTAGCTTCGCTAAATAAGCAGCATAGAGACTCTTTTGATCGGGTAATAACTCCGATGATTGTAAGTGCTCTATTTTCTCTGGCAACTCATTTAATACGTCCCCTTTTAATCGTCTTAATACGAATGGTTTCACTCGCTTCGCTATATCTTCACGCCTTAAATCACCGAACTCTTTTCTTCCTGGTAATAATTCTGGGAAGACGACATGGAAGATAGACCATAGCTCTTCTAATGAATTTTCTACAGGTGTACCCGTTAGCCCAAAACGGTATTCAGCTTGAATTGTTTTCACAGCTCTTGCCGTTTGCGTTGTAGGGTTTTTAAACGCCTGCGCTTCATCAAGGAATAGTGTATGAAATGGTCTTGCATATAATCTTATATCTCTTCTCAGTAATGGATATGACGTAATTACGACATCAAATTCCGTTATATCTTTCAAAATTTTCCGGCGCTCTGCTTGGTTTCCATCTGCAATAACTGCTCTAATATGCGGGGCGAATTTTTTCAATTCACTAAACCAATTATAAACAAGAGATGATGGTGAAACGACTAATATAGGTAGTTTCTTTTCTCGAATCTCAGGCAAAACAGAATCTATAAAAGCAATGCTTTGCAACGTTTTTCCAAGTCCCATATCATCTGCTAAAATACCGCCAAAACGGTAATGAGCAAGTGTTTTCATCCATTCGAACCCATATACTTGATACTTTCTCATTTCTGCATTTAAAGTATTTGGCACAGCAAACTTTAATTTTTTCGGGTTTTGAATGTTTTCTACTAACTCTTGAACAGAATCATCTAAACTTAAAACATTGCCTTCATGAAGTCCGTTCATCCATTTTACACTCCGAATAAGTGGAACATTTACCTCTTCTCCATGTAAAAATTCTTTCCGAATACCTGATTCTTTTATAAACTGATTAATTTCATTAAACTCTTTACTCTCTAGCGATAAAAACGAACCGTTCGCCAATCGATAATATTTACGTTTCTCTTCAAGGGCCGCTAATACACCTTTAATTTCTGCTTCTGGTATTCCTTTTATATCAAAACGAAATGACAACCAATCAATTCTTTCTTTTCTTCTCACTGTAATAAGAGGAACTGCATCCCCTTTACTAATTCGCAATTTGATTGCTGTCGTCGCATAAATATCAACTAAACCTTTTAATGTTGGCACGACGTGATATAAAAAGTTATACTCAGCTTCTTCATTATGCATAAAGTAACCGCCTTCTGTTTTTGCAAAGGCACTTTCACTCATAATGTCTAAAATCTCTTTTTCCTTTTTCTCATCACGATTAAAAACAGACGGCTGTCCATCCTCTTCTAGCGGATTAATCATGACGTTCCCATAGTGAAATTCAAGACCTGCTAATAAGCGACTTTTCACGCGGTCTAAATACAATTTCGCTTTTAGCGAAGGTGTTTCAACACGATCCGATATTACTTCATCAATGTGTACAGTTCCGAGCTTCATTAATCCTGGTACAACTTTCGCGACGAAATGTTCCATCTTACTTTCTGGAATATAAAACTGATTACTATTTGAGCGACTCATCATCTTTTGTAATTCAATAAGTCGCATACAATCTTCAATGTGTAAGTGGTATAATTTCCCATCGTAAAGTGCATTGTTATACATATCCATAACTTGTACACGATTTAAACCATCTATATGAAGTGTAAATCCGCCATTATTTCCCTTCGTAAATTCAAAGTGTAACGGCAACAAACCTTTTGAAACTTGTAATCCCTGAAACAGTTGTTCATTTTGTTTCAGCTGTACATATTCAACTTTAGAAAGTGAAGAGAGCATATCCTTCCACGAAGCTGGCGGTATAAATATCATACTTTCATCTTGTTTCGCATGTACTTCTAGCGTATCTTCATACATTTTTTCATTATGATACATTTTAATGAGCTGCTGAATAATTGCATCCGTTTCTTGTTTAAAACTATGTACATCTGGTGTATATGTAAATTCATTTGAACAATGAAAAGATTCCCTTTTCTCCACCTTAGAAAGAAATTCTCTAATATGATTTATGAAATACACTTTGGCAAGTTTCAATTGAATTCCAAGAAGAGCCCCACCACTTCTCGTAGCAACTGGTGTACATATAAACTCAATATCTAATATTTCACGTGTATCAAAACGGTGTTGTTTACTTTTTGGCCTCAGTGGTTTATCTGCAAACAGCTGAAACATACCACTTGTCAATTGATCATTTCTGTTACTAGCGGAGCTCATTCCACCTGTTTGTTGATTATAGTTTATTTGTATTAATACTGCTGCAACATGTTGACAGTACGTTTGAAAAGACGCTAATGAAGGACAACTACATTTTGCAACAACATCACCCTTTTTAGCTTTTTCTACTGTAACATGGAATTCCTCGTTCCCTTTTACTGTCGCCTCACAAATTTCTTTATTTTCATCATAATGATTTATTATCACTTTATTTGATTTATAATAGGCTTCACCTCTTTTATATGAGGTCTCTCCGCACACTTCTTTAATAATCGATTTATTCAATGTGAAACTCATCGCTTTGACACTTCCTTAATATAAAACCATTTTCTCTTACTTAACATTTTACATGCTCCACGAGAAAATATAAAATGTTGAT
Organism: Bacillus sp. 007/AIA-02/001; assembly: GCF_004634455.1. Taxonomy (NCBI): domain Bacteria; kingdom Bacillati; phylum Bacillota; class Bacilli; order Caryophanales; family Bacillaceae; genus Bacillus; species Bacillus sp. 007/AIA-02/001. The sequence continues at coordinate 210,539 of NZ_SEIY01000002.1, read as the reverse complement.
TTAACAAAAAAAGATGCTTATTTATAAGCATCTTCTTCACTCTATCTCCATCAACCTCTTCGCCTCAAAATACAACACTTGAATAAACTTCTTCGTATTGATTCGCGTATGACCAGAAGATGCGAGTTCATCTTTCGTCATTTCTGTCATCCGTTTTCTAACTACGGTAAAATCGAAAAATTTTGGAGCATAGCTTTCAAATTTTGGATTTGAAAAGTCTGTTAATCCTAAAGAAGCCAAATGATTTAACGACTGATAAATAGCTCGACGTACTCTTTGTTCAGACGCTTTTTTCTCTTTATCAATATCCGCATCTAAAGCTAAATCCCCTAATTTCCTTATCGTAATATGATGGAAAATTTCTTTTAACGCAGGAAAGCCAAACTCAAATGTCTGTGTCTTTTCTTGACCATATAAATATTCCAGCATACTAAGTAAATCTTTACTTCCATTCTCTCCCGCAATACCGAGTTCTGATAGTAAAAAGCGCCCTAAATCCCCTATCTTTTTTCCTTCTTGCACTGGTTCAGTACGCAATTGCGGTTTTTCCCACTGAAACACGTTATTCAATGATTTTTGAATATCGTGTATAGAACGCTCCAATCTAATACGCTCCATCACTTTGCGTACAACCGATACAACTTCGATTTTATTCAATGGTTTTGTAATATAATATTCTACACCAAGTGTATATGCCTCACCTATAAGCTGCTTCGATTCCACTTGAGAAATCATAATGATTTTCCCCGTGAAAGTTGACGCAATGTGACGAACTGTTTCAATTCCGTCCCTCATCGGCATCAACAAATCAATAAATAAAATATCTACTTTTTTAAAATTTAGTTGATCCGCCTCAATAAAAGCTCCGTCATCCGCCTCACCAATTACTTCTCCAAGATCTCCATCTTCAATAATTTGCGAAAGCATCGAACGGAAAACTTCATCATCGTCTACGATATAATAAAACAAATCTATTCCCCTTCCCGCTTTAAACTACCCTCCGGTAAACAAACGATAAACTTACATCCTCTTTTATTTTCTCGGCCTTCTAATCTCACTTCTCCGCCTAGCTCTGTTACCATTTCATTTATGTAAGAAAGCCCAATACCAGTTGACGGTGTTCCCGTTTGATCATACTTGGAAGTAAACCCTGGCTTAAATACTAATTTCTTATACTTTTGTGCAATACCAGGTCCATCGTCAATTACTTCAAAAAATATATGTTGATCTCTTTTATATAGCTTAATAATAACGACACCTTTATCTTCAATTGCTTCAACTGCATTTGCAGCGAGGTTATTAAAAATTGATAGAACTGTATACACGTGATATGCAGCATGTTCACCTTCTATATGTTTAGAAAAACGTATATCCTTTTCTAGCATTTCAGCATACTTCTCGTTTATTCTAACAATCATTTCTGCTAACTCATGTCCTTCTACATATTCAGCCACATTTTTATCTAATAACAGTTTAGATAATCCTGCAAATATCCTTTGATTATCCTTTTTTATTTCATGCACTTCCCCCGCTATTTTCAATGCTGTTTTACTACTTGAATCAGCGCTTACTTGTAAATTTCGATATAGTTGATATGCTTCTTGTGTAATTAACTCCGCATTTTGTAACGTCTTTTTCAAATGAACAGATTCCACATATAAATTAGAAAGATGCATTAACATATTTTCATTTTCTTTTCGAACTTGCGATTCTTTTAATTTCGTTTCATATAAATTCATCATATTTAAAAAACCAAGTGCAAAGAAACTACGAAAAATAGCAATAATGATGAGTTTATTTACTTCAGAAATCGTTATTGTTGTACCTAGTACTAACATGTGATAAAACGCAAGTTCTGACATACTTGCAACAATTTCAATTGAAATTCCAAGGCATCCAATAATGATTGGTTTCTGATGGAACTTATTTACCCTGCAAAGCGAAAAAAAACTGCCATAAATAAAATAATAGAAGAACACAGGATAACGCAAATAAAATGATTCTGTCATATGAAATGAACCTTGCATGATCCAGTCAAGACATACTCGGAATAAGACTACAGATATACCAACAAGAATACCTGCAACTCCTGCTGGTACTCTTCTTAAAAATAATAATAAAAAGAAGAATAGCGGTGTACCGAAGCTAACTCGAAACGTATCATTAAAGGGATGAAAGTTCAGCTCCCCAGCAATCGGAACAACGACCATTAATATAATTAAAAGGGACATATCTTTCTTCCATAATTGATTCCAATTCAAAGGTGACACTTCCTATACTTTTTTTCAGTAGTAAAAGCGAAAGCCCGCTTATTGTTATAAACGGGCTTTTTTTCTATATTCTAACCTTTTCTACCGCTTTTATTTGGCGATACTCTGGCTTCCACATTGCTTCTTTCACTGCCATCTTGATATCGTTATCACTTAAGTTCACTCTTGCAACACCTTCTGCAACTGCAACTTTAGCTACTTCAATTGCAACCATTTCTGAGATATTACGTAATTCTTCGACCTCTGGTAAAATAGGTGCTCCTGGCTGACTTGTATCTACCATACTTGCAACTGCTTCAGCAGCTGCTGCGAACATTCCATCCGTCATGACGCTTGCTCGTACTACAATTGTTCCAAGACCAAGCCCTGGGAAAATCAGTGCATTATTTGATTGTCCAATCACATACGTTACACCGTTATATGTAACTGGTTCAAATGGACTTCCTGTTGCAACTAACGCTCTTCCTTCTGTCCACTCGATTAAATCTGCTGGTTTTGCTTCAGCAAGTGGCGTCGGATTCGACATTGGTAAAATGATTGGTCTTTCTACGTGAGAAGCCATTTCTTTAATAATCTCTTCTTTAAATGCACCTGCAACAGTAGATGTGCCAATTAAAATTGTCGGTTTTACATGTTTCACAACTTCAGCAAGTCCGATCACATCATTTTGCTTCCACTCACTTACTTCTGCTTCTTTTCTTGCGTACGGAATTTGGAAATCAAGAAGATCTTCCATATTATCTGTAACTAACCCGTTACGATCAATACACCAGAAACGCTTATATGATTCTTCTTCAGATACGCCTACGCGGACCATCGCATCTCTAACTTGATCTGCGATACCGATTCCAGCCGTACCAGCACCAAATACAACAACGCGGTGTTCACTTAGCGGTACACCAGAAGCTTTCACTGCCGATAATACTGCCGCAAGTGAAACTGCACCTGTACCTTGAATATCATCATTAAACGTACAAACATCATGACGATATTTATCTAAAATTTTTCGTGCGTTACGAGAGCTAAAGTCTTCCCAATGTAAAAGTGCTTTCGGGAATTGTTTGTTTACCGCTTGTACAAACGTATCAATAAATTCATCGTAAGCTTCACCTGTTATACGAGGGTGACGATTTCCAATATAAAATGGATTGTTTAATAGCTCCTCACGGTTTGTACCTACATCTAAAATTACCGGTAATACACGACTAGGATCGATTCCAACTGCAGCAGTGTAAACAGCTAATTTTCCGATTGCGATGTTAATACCACCAACGCCCCAGTCACCAATTCCTAATATGCCTTCTCCATCTGTTACAACGACTAAATCAATGTTCTCAGCTGTTGCACCGATATTCGTGAATGCTTCTTCGATACCTGATGGATCGTTAATTGATAAATAAACACCACGTGGTTTACGATATTCATGACTATATCTTTGAATTGCTACACCGACAGTTGGTGTATATACAATCGGTAACATTTCACGTAAATGATCTGTTAATATACGATAAAATAATACTTCATTTCGATCATGTAACGCAGTTAAGTATACATTCTTTAATAAATCATCCGGCTGAGAACTAAATTGTTCGTATGCTCGGCGTGCCTGTTCTTCTAACGTTAAAACCGCTGGCGGTAATAACCCTTTTAAACCTAACTCTTTTCTTTCATTTTGTGTGAAAGCTACCCCTTTATTTAAAAGTGGTGTTGATAATACTTCTGCTCCTCTTAATGTTGTTTCTAATGCACCATTAGAAGCTACTGTAAACTTGCTCATAACATCCCTACCTCTATTCATATATAGCATTTCTATATTGTAAACAAAAAAGAGGGGATTGTCCCCCTCTTCTTTTAATTTTTCTTTAAAAGAGTTGCTCCTGCAATCCCTGGGTGTGTCATTTCGAATGGATCTAGAATTAACTCTAAGTCTTCTTGTGACAATACACCATTTTTCACACAAAGTTCTCGAACGGATTGGCCTGTTGCAATTGCTTCTTTCGCAACGCGAGCTGCTGCTTCATAACCGATATGAGGGTTCACGGCTGTAATAATTCCTACACTTTTCTCAACATACTCTTTTAAGCGATCTTCATTCGCTTCAATTCCTTTTAAGCAATTATCTGTAAAGGCACGGAAACCGTTATTCATAATGCTAATCGATTGCAGTAAGTTGAAAACAAGTACTGGTTCCATCACGTTTAATTCTAATTGTCCTGCTTCTGAAGCAAGGCAAATTGTATGATCATTACCTATTACTTGGAACGCAATTTGATTAATAACTTCTGGCATAACAGGGTTTACTTTCCCTGGCATAATAGATGAACCTGGTTGACGAGCTGGTAACATAATTTCCGCTAAACCAACACGCGGACCTGATGCCATTAAGCGAAGGTCATTCGCAATTTTAGACATATTCATCATACATACTTTAAGCGCTGCAGATACTTCAGTATAAGCATCCGTATTTTGCGTCGCATCTACTAAATCTTCTGCACCAACAAGCGGTAATTCACTAATTGCAGCTAAATGTTTTACAACTGCTTCAATATATTCTGGATCTGCATTTAAGCCTGTACCAACTGCAGTTGCCCCCATATTTACTTCATATAAATGTTGACGCGATTGTTGAATTCGTTTCATATCACGTTCAAGTACACGAGAGTACGCTTTAAACTCTTGTCCAAGGCGAATTGGCACCGCATCTTGTAAATGTGTACGACCCATTTTAATAACATGGTCAAACTGTTCGGCTTTTAATTCAAATACATCATGCATATAACCCATCGTTTGTAATAAGCCTTCTAATGCATTTAACGTCGCGATATGAATCGCCGTTGGGAATGCATCATTTGTTGATTGGGCCATATTTACATGGCTATTTGGACTAATATAATGATAGTCTCCCTTTTCCATTCCTAATAATTCAAGAGCACGATTGGCAATGACTTCATTTGCATTCATGTTCATTGAAGTACCCGCTCCGCCTTGGATTGGATCTACGATGAAATGATCATGCCATTTTCCATCAAGAATTTCTTGAGCAGCTTCTGCGATCGCACCGCCCTTGTTTAATTCCAATCTTCCTACATCTGTATTCGCAAGCGCTGCTGCTTTTTTTACAACTGCGAACGCTTTAATTAAACCTTCATGGATTTTGTATCCTGTAATTGGGAAGTTTTCAACTGCACGCATTGTTTGTACGCCGTAGTATGCATAGTTTGGTACTTCTTTTTCACCTAAAAAATCTTTTTCAATTCGAACACCATTTTTAACTTCAGTTAATGTTGCCATGATTATTCACTCCTTAACGATTTCTTATGCTGCTTTTGTTTCTTTGACTGTTTCTACATATTGTTTTGCTTTCTCATTATCGAATTCGCCTTCCCACTTCGACATAACAATGGCCGCTAATGCATTTCCTAATACATTGACAGATGAGCGAATCATATCTAAAATGCGGTCAATTCCCGCAATTAATGCGATACCTTCTAGTGGTAACCCCATTGAACCTAACGTTGCTAATACAACAACGAACGATGCACCTGGAACTCCCGCCATACCTTTAGATGTTAACATGAGAACGAATAATAACGTTATTTGCTCCGTTAGTGACATGTGCACACCGTACATTTGTGCAACAAACAATGCCGCTAACGCTTGATAAATAGCCGATCCAGTCAAGTTAAATGTATAACCTGTCGGAATTACGAAAGAGGCAACTGCCTTTGGACAACCGAACTCTTCCATTTTTCTCATTATATTAGGTAAAACAGCTTCTGAACTTGCTGTCGTAAATGAAAGAATCAATTCTTCTTTTAAAATTTTCATTAATGTAAAAATGTTTACTCCAACCATTCGTGCATTAATACCTAATACAATCACAACGAATAGTATAACAGTTACGTATACAGCTAGCACTAGTTTTCCTAGCGGAAGTAGTGTTGCTACACCAAATTTTGCAACCGTAACGGCAATTAATGCGAATACACCAAATGGTGCAAATTTCATAACTTGATTTGTAACCCAAAACATGGCTTCGAGTACGCCTTCAAAAAAGTTAAAGACAGGCTTTCCTTTTTCCCCAATTGCCGCAACTCCTAAGCCGAATAATACTGAGAAGAATATAATCGATAATAGGTCACCTTGTGCAATCGATTCAAATACGTTTTTCGGTACAATGTGAACAATTGTCTCAGCAAAACCTTTCTTCTCTGTTGCATCTGCAGTTTGTTTATAAGAAGAAATATCACTTTGCTGTAAATTACTCATATCAACACCAGTACCTGGTTGGAATATATTCGCTGCAAGTAATCCCATTAAAATAGCAATCGTCGTAATAATTTCGAAATAAAGAATTGTCTTACCACCCAGTTTCCCAAGCTTCTTCATATCTCCTACACCAGCTACTGCAACAATTAATGCTGAAATAACAATTGGTACTACAATCATCTTAATTAAGTGAATAAATATATCCCCAATTGGTGTGATATAAGAAATCGCCGTTTTATTGCCATAAAAGACTGCCCCTACTACAATCCCTAAAACAAGCGCGACAAAAATTTGTGTTGCCAATCCGAATTTTTTCATTTATGTTCATCCCCTTCATGCGAACGCTTTCAATTTGAATTTATAAAAGCTACTCACACATCTTATAAGCGAACCTACAAAATCATACAAAAACCTACAAGTTCGTCACAAAAAATTCAAATATTTTTCTTCTTTTTTTCATTGACACCATTTTGTTAAAAAACGATAAAATAAACTTGATAAGTAATCAGATTGTTTCGTATAATCAAAAAGATATATACTTAAAACAAATCAAAATGAAAAGGAGTGGATGTTATGAAAAACTATACAAAGCAATTCGTCCTATCTTCTTCTTTTCTTTTTCATTTTCTTAAAAAGGAACAAAGGCATTCGCCTTTGTTCCTTTTTTATTGCGATCTATATAGGGGGAATTGTTATGAGGCCATATAAACGTGTCTTAATTAAATTAAGCGGCGGTGCACTTGCCGATCAAACTGGAAATAGCTTTAACTCCAAACGATTAGAACATATCGCAAACGAAATTTTATCCATTGTTGATTTAGGTATCGAAGTATCCATCGTCATCGGTGGCGGTAACATTTTTAGGGGGCATCTAGCTGAAGAGTGGGGAATTGATCGCGTAGAAGCTGATAATATCGGTACACTAGGTACAATCATTAACAGCTTAATGCTTCGCGGTGTTTTAACAAGTAAAACAAATAGAGAAGTACGCGTTATGACGTCCATTCCATTTAATGCAGTAGCTGAACCATACATTCGCTTACGTGCAGTCCACCATTTAGATAACGGCTATATCGTTATCTTTGGAGGCGGAAACGGGCAACCGTTCGTGACAACAGATTATCCAAGTGTACAAAGGGCTATTGAAATGAATAGTGATGCCATATTAGTCGCAAAACAAGGTGTCGATGGTGTTTTTACAAGTGATCCAAAGCATAACAAATCAGCAAAAATGTACAGCAAACTAAACTATAATGATGTCGTTAGACAAAATATACAAGTCATGGATCAAGCGGCATTACTGCTTGCCCGGGACTATAATTTACCAGCACATGTCTTTAACTTTGATGAGCCTGGAGTGATGAAAAAAATATGTTTAGGTGAACATGTGGGGACGTTGATTAATGATGATGTTACGATGCTGGTGCATGAAAAATAATGATTTCCCACCAAAAAGGGTGCCTTTTGTAGGCACCCTTTCCTAATCCATCATCACAAATAGAACTCAACCAATCCCGCCACTTTCTCCTTACAACGCTCCCAAAAAGATAACTTTTCAAAAAACTCTTTCGTCATTTCTTTCGAATCATGAAAATCCTCTGTTAACGCCTTATTAACTTGTCCTACAATAGGACCACCATAAATATAAAAATTCATTTCATCATTTATATTGAAGCTACGCGAAGTAAAGTTTGTTGTACCAATAACGGTTAATTCATTATCAATAAGCATTAATTTGCCATGGAACATTCCTTTTTTATACCCATATACAGTAATCCCATTATTAACAGCTTGACGTATGTATGGATACGCCGCTTCTTTTATAAGAGGTAGATCTGGTTTATATGACCAAAGTATTTTTACTGTAACACCACGCTTTTGTGCTGCGATTAAAGCATTCATGGACTCTTTATTTTTTGCTATAAAATACGGCGTTGCAATTACAATGGAGTGCTGAGCTTGTTTTATGAGCTCTATATATTTTTCAGCAACGTAATGCCCATTGTAACTAGTCATAGTATGTAATGTATTCCCTTTACTAGCTTTATTCGTACTCCTCTTTATCTCTTCTTTCGTATCTCGTTTCCAATCTAAAGCGAATTGCTGTTCTAAATCTTTTGCTCCTTCTCCTTTAAGCCGTACATGATAATCACGCCAATATCCAAATCGCTTATCTTTCCCTAAGTACTCATCTCCTATATTAAATCCGCCTGTATAGCCAATATCCCCATCAATCGTCGTAATACGGCGATGATTACGATGGTGAAGTGAATAAAATCCGAATGGCAATGCAGGTTTTCTACTATATGTAAAATGCACACCACTTTCCCGCAATTCATTTATCATCTTTCTTTCAAATGATAAATCATTAATGCGATCAACTGATAAATAGACGTTTACTCCTTCTTTTGCTTTCTCTTTTAATAAGTTTAAAAAAGTATGACTACTTTTATCATCCGACAAAATGAAGAAATAAGTGTAGATGGAGCTTTTGGCTTCTCTTATATCAGTAAATAATTGTTTATAAAAAGACTTCCCTTCTACATATAATTGAAAGTCACTATAATGAGGCGCATACTCTGTCGGCATGTTTTTTCCAGCTTCCATTTTCCTACCTAAGGTAACATCGATATGCATACAAATTACAATAAAAACGAAAATAGCAATAATAATAGAAGTAACTCTTAATATTTTTTTAATCATTTTGGTTTCCTTCCAATCATATTCCTTACTATTTCGTAGTGTTTCATTTAAATATGTTTTCATACGAAATGTATTTCTTATTTTTATTGATACTAAACAGTTAAAGGAGATATGAATATGAGAAAAAGAAAAACTCCTATTGTTTTTATCCCAGGTCTTTTCGGTTCAATGAGCAATATTATTATTCCCGGCACTGGTAATTGGAATTTTGGACTTTCTGCATTTGTTTACGAACCATTCATCATGATGCTAGAAAGTATGGGCTACGAACGAAATAAAGACTTGTTCATCTGTTTTTATGACTGGCGGCAGCGTATTGTTCTTTCTACACAAAAATATTTATTACAAACGATTGCTTATGCTAAAAAGATTACAGGTTGCGATAAACTAAATTTAATTTGTCATAGTATGGGCGGCCTTCTTGGACGTTCTTACGTTCAAAGTGACGAATATAAAAATGATGTGAATCAACTTATAATACTCTGCACACCAAACGCTGGATCTCCACCAAATTATAGTTATTGGACTGGAGGCAGTCTCCCTATCCATGCCTCTTCTAAAATAAATATCGTTCATTTTTATATGGAACAATATATTTGTTACTTAAGCATCTTACATAAAATGAATAAAGTTGAGGCGATACACATTTACTTTCCAGGATTACAAGATGTTATTCCTTGTAAAGATTACGGAAATTATTTATTTATAAAATCCGACTCTTCTATTACATTTCTTCCTTATAGTAAGATGAAAACGAAAAACCCTTTCCTCGATATATTAAATACAAATAGATTTATTATACAAAAAAGAAATATTGAAACGACACTCATTGCCGGAGATGGAGAGGAAACAACTCAATATTTACAAGTCGTCCCTTCACATTCCAAACTGAAATGGACAGACGGCAAAGTCGTCGGTGATTTACTTACAAAACATGGTGACGGTAACGCTGTTCTACATAGCATTTTTCTTCTAGAGGGAAATAAATATGTTTTGCATGCTTCACATAACGAAGTGCTCTACAAAAGCATTCCTATACTACAAAAGATACTCTAAGTTTCAAACAAAAAAGGTATGGCATTAAGCCACACCTTTTCACATTAAACAAAATTTCTCGCGTCATTATTTCTTCCAAACTTATAAATAGCAATTAAGAAGAATGCAATTGCGAAAGCGAATAAAATTAAAATATTTAAATACAACTCCGAGAATGGTATTCCCTGCTGTAGTTTTGATATCGTATCTAACAACCAGCGCTGCGGAAGAAAATTAGCTACTTTTTGTACTGCACTTGGCATAATGTCATATGGGAAATAACATCCAGCAAGTAAGCATGTTGGTACAATGATCATATTTTGCATCGCATTTGCCGATGCTGAGTTTTTCGAAAAAGCTACAAGGACTAATGATATTCCAATTGCGATTAATGCAAATAGCATTAGTACGCCCATCATCACTATGAAAGGCATATTGATATTCGTATGAAAAACATTCGTTAGGAATAGGATTGTAATCAAAATTTGTACTGTTAGTATTATGATATTTACTCCGACATTAGATAATATAAACTTCTTCCCATCTATCGGCGTTGATAATAGTCTAAAGTACGTTCTATTCTCTTTTTCTTTTAAAATATGACCTGATAAGTTCGCTGCTGAAAACAGCATAAACATAATAAGGTAACCCATCGTTTGATTTGTCATATCTTTATTTTTCGAAGTATCTTCTAGCGTCTCAGTTTTCATTTTAAATGAACTTTTTTGATACCCTGCGTACATATTGTCGAATGTGCTTTGATCTGTTCCGGCTACTTTACTAATAGCTGCTATATTATCAATATAATTATATAAATATGATTTTATAAATCCTGTTACTTGATCACCTTTAATCGATGAAATTTCAATATGCTCTGGTTTCCCTTCTCGAACACTTTTTGAAAAACCAGAATCTAATGTAATAACTCCATCAAGTTTTTTGGAAGTGAGTTTATCTTCTATTTGAGACTCCTTAACCTTACTCACATTCACATGATTTAATCCTTCTAAAAACTTTATCGTATCATTTGCTATCGGCTCATTTTCTTTATTTACAATCCCGATATTTAACGTTCCTTGCCCTGCATTTCCGTATATCGAGAAGGAAATGAGCGTCCCTATTATCGGCAAGCTAATTATAATTAGTAAACTTTTTTTATTTTTCAAAAGCACAGATAACGTTTTTTGTATGAGCCATAAAATATCCTTCATACTATAGCCCCTCCCGTCTACGTAATGCAATAATTGCAATTAATAAAAAGAGTGCTGAAATTCCAATGTTTAAAGAAATGACTGGTAGTGCTGCCCCTACATCATTTGCATAAATAATTTTCATAACAGCTGTATTTGCCCAAGTTAATGGCGATAAATTCGTAACGAAATTTTCTTCTACTACGAAATATGCACCTCCAAAAATAGAAGCTAATTGCACAACAACCATAATAATTGCCCTAGACGCTTCAGCTGTTTTCGTGATATATCCGATTCCTAAACCGAAGCTAATTGCTAGAAAGACTTGTGTTAATAAAATAAGAAATATGATTCCAAGATGGTCGCCCCAATTCGCTTGAAAAACAAATTTACTAAATAACATGACGAGTAATATGCACAGGGCATTTGCTACTAGGCTACCAAGTACTTTTCCAATGAATATTTCAGCTTTACTTATAGGTGCAGCAATGAGACGATCTCCTGTTTTACGTATTCGTTCTCCTCGAATTAAAGAACTCGCTCCCATCGCAGCATACAGTGCAATCATCGTTGTCATTACAACCGCATAGTAATCCATAGAACCTGGTTTTTTCGCAGCTTGTAAAGATGTTTCTTTTATATAATCATTATGATTTCCATTTGAAATAACTGCGCTCACCTTAGTAGGATCAACTTTTGCAACTTCGGCCGCTACATTGTACTTATCAACAAATGTTGTAAGCATGCCTTCCACAATACTTCCCTCAATACTACTTTTGTCACTTCCGTAAAATTTTGCACCATCTTTATTTAACTCTACATAAGCAGCATATTTATTTTGCTTCACTTCTTCTTTCCCATCTATACTGCCGGAAGCTTTTTTAAAATGAATACCCGATTTATCAACTTCTTTCGTAAATGCTGCAAACGATTGAGAAAGTGTACTACTCGCTTCATCTTTATATAGCACTTGTATATCCTTAATCGATTGACTATCACTATTAAATGCATTCGTTAACGCTGTTCCTAATACAAGCATAAGAACAATCGGAAATGCTAACATAAAAACTAAAGTTCTTACGTCTCTGAAATCTCTTTTAATATGCATAACTGCAATATTGAAGATGTTCAATTGATGAACCTCCCTTTACCTTTTCTTCATTTTCATTTTATTTATCGCGTAAGTTTCGTCCAGTCAACGTAAGGAATACTGTTTCTAAGTTCGGAGCCTGCTCCTCTAACGAGCGGATTTCAATATCATGATTAATGAAGTGCTGAATAATTTTATTTAAATTGTTTACTCCTGCATCCGAGTTTACTTTAATTACGTTCTCTTCAATTTGAACAGCTTTCACACCGTTTATCTCTTTTAACTGTTCTACATCTAAATTTTCCACTGACTTCACTTCAACCCAAATATCTTTCGTATCTGTAATAATCGCTTTTAACTGTTCTTTCGTACCTTCTGCAATCACTTTACCGTGATCTACAATTGCTATTTTCGTACAAATCTCTTCTACTTCTTCCATGTAGTGGCTCGTGTAAATAATAGTGCTTCCCATTTCATTTAACTTCCGGACAGACTGAAGAATATAGTTTCTTGACTGCGGATCAATTCCAACTGTCGGTTCATCCATAATAATTAACTTCGGTCTATGTGCAATTGCACAAGCAATATTCAATCTTCGTTTCATCCCGCCAGAAAAGTTTTTCGGATAACTTTTATGTTTATCGCTAAGCCCCACAAATTGCAGTGCTTCCTCCACTCTCGCTTTTAGCTCAACTCCTCTTAATCCGTACAACCCAGCAAAGAATTTCACATTTTCATAGGCAGTTAACTCTTCATAAATCGCAATATCTTGCGGAACGATACCGATATTCATCTTCGCAAATCGGTTATGTTTCTTTATATTTTTTCCTAGTATGCTAATTTCGCCTTCATTACTTCTTAACAAACCAGCAATCATATTAATCGTTGTACTCTTACCAGCACCATTCGATCCTAAAAAGCCAAATATTTCTCCTTCTTTAATAGATAAAGACATATTATCAACTGCGATGAAATCACCAAATTTTTTCGTTAAATTTTTAATTTCTAATGTATTCATCATTTCACCCCTATTTCGGTTTCTCTGCTTTTAGTATAAACAAAAAGAATGAACCTGCTCAGTGCAGAAGTTCATTCTTTTCACATGAGATTATTCACTTTTTTCATATGAGATGATTCATCCTCATATCGGCAACAACATTGTTACTGCAAAACCACTTGTTCCATCTACAATAATTTTTCCGTTTACTGACGCTGTTCGCTCCTCCATCCCCATAATCCCGAGACCTTTCTTAACGAGAACCGCACCTTTTCCGTTATCCTTCACTTGTACTTTCACCATCTTGTTAAGTACATGAATATCAATTGAGATGACTGTCGCATCAGCATACTTCATCGCGTTCGTTAATGCCTCCATAACATTTTCACCAATAATTTTCCACTGTATCGGAGAAATCATATCTAAGTTCCCTTTATAAACGAAAGGAATATTCACATCATTCTTACCGGCAAATTCCTCTATGAATAATTTCATACGATGAATACCAATTTGCTCAGTTGGTGGCTTCATATTTTTCAATGTAATGCGAATACTTTCAATTCCATCTTTTGAAATGTGAATTGCATTTTGTAATAACTCCGCAGATTTTTCTTTATCTATTTCCATTAACCTCTTTGCTGCCTCCATTTGAATAAGTGCACCCGTCATCGAGTGACCAATTTTATCATGAATTTCTTGCGATAACCGATTTCTCTCTTCTAGCTTAAATGTGTATTCAGATTGTCTTATGTACTCTTTATTTTCATGTAAGCTTTTCGTAAGTCGTTGCATATCTTTTCGCATCTTATCATTTTGCGATTCAAGCTTTACTACACGCGATATATATCGATCTGCAATTGTTAAAACGAGAAAAGAAAATGCAACAATCAATCCATAAGTCATTCGAATACTTTCATCTGCAATCGTAATTGGGAGCATCATAACGACAAAGCGTGGCCAATTCTTTTCTATGTAATAGAATGTAATTTCGTATAAGTTCAAAGGTAAAAACAAAATAAAAAATGGATGAACCCTCCATGTAAATAACATAACTACGCCAATGGACATACAGATTAATATTTTTTTATACGTATCTTTTTTAAATATAGAAATCATTACGTTTACAGAGAGGTAAATAAGTAAAGTAAATATAACCCACGGTAAATTTGCTATATTTGCGTAAATATAACTAAACACAATATATAAAAAGACAATTAATTTACTTACAGTTAACCAAAATTCCATATCATTAATCTACTTTCCCTGTTAAGTAATAAATCGCAATTTGTGTGCGATGTTCAAGTCCAGTTTTCCCTAAAACTGACGTAATATAATTTGCAATTGTTCCCTCAGATATAAAAAGCTGTTTCGAAATTTCTTTATTTGAGAAACCTTTTGCAATTAATGCAATAATACTAAGCTCCCTTTCTGTGAAAAGGCTCTTATCAATTTTACATTCTTCCTCTTTACTTTCCATTAAATTAGACTTAATTTTATCGAGAATAACATCTTGCATAACAGTTTGACCGTTATAAACCCCTTTTATCGCATCACGAATACGCTCCGGATCGTTATTTTTTAATAAATAACCTTTCGCTCCATTTTTTACTGCATCCAAAATATATTCATCATCATCAAACGTCGTTAAAATAAGCGGTTTTGTTTTCGTCTCTTCACAAATGAACTTCGTCGCCTCTACACCGTTCATATTTGGCATACGAACATCTAAAAGAGCAATATCAACTTCATGCTTTTTACAATACGCTACAGCTTCTTCCCCATCATTTACAGTATCTACTACTTCAAACTCTTCGTATGTATTTAAAATAATTTTCATGCCTTCTCTAATAAAAGAGTTATCATCTGCTATTAATATTTTAATTTTCATGTTTGTTAGTATGGACCTTTCCCTACTAACATTCACATCCTTTCTCCGTGTAACATTTCCTACTTGCTCATTATATACTTCTCTTTACCATTTTTTCACACCTTTTTTCATCTAGCTCTCCCGCAAAAAATATATTATTCTTTTTTTACAAAATGTGTAGGGTGACTTATCATTCTTTACGTCTATATAATAGAATGCGTCAAAAAGGAGGGAGAGACCGATTGAGGAAAAACAATTAATTGAAAAAGCACAGCAAGGAAGCGAGCATGCTTTTCGTATCCTTGTACAAACATATCGTCATTATATTTTTCAAGTTATCTTTTCTATTTTAAGACATGAAGAAGATTCGAAAGATGTTACACAAGAAGTATTCGTAAAAATTCACACCTCTCTCCCAAATTATCAATTTCGCGGATTAAAAACGTGGATGGCACGTATTGCCACCAATCACGCTATTGATTATAAGAGAAAGAAAGCTAGAGAAAGTGAAGAACTCTCCTTATGTAAAGAAGCTGAGGAAAATATACAGTCCTCTCATAATATTGAGGCTTTATTATTGACGAAAGAGCAAAAATTACTCATTGCTCAAAAACTGAGAGAACTTCCCGAAAATTACCGTGACGTCGTTCTCGCACATTACTTAGAAGAAAAGAGCTATCAAGAAATTGCTTTACAGGAAAACATCGAAGTAAAAACAGTCGAAATGAAACTGTATCGAGCACGAAAATGGATTAAAAAACATTGGAAGGAGGAAGAGTTTCTATGATGCATTATTCAAAAGAAGATTGGCGCAATTATACATTAGATTTTATAGAAAGCAATGAACGTGAATCTATGGAAGAACATCTTTATGAATGTGATCATTGTTTAGCACTTTATATGGAAAGTATTGATGAACAACATGAAAACCTTCCAATGATAAATGATGATTCATTTACGAACGAAGTTATGACGCAAATTAATTTTGAAACACTACAGTCTAATGAAAATATAAAAACAACCTCACTAAAGCGCACGATCATTCATTACATAATTGCGACTGCGGCTACAATTATTTTTATGGTAAGTGGTTTATTTCAGTATATTTTTACAGCGACATCAAATTTAGAGAAATCTTCAAAACATAACGAGTCTTCTATTTCACAACAAATTGTAAACAAATCGGTAGACACATCGAAAAAGGACGGAGGTTCAAAGCATGAATAAAAATCCCTTTTTAGCACTTGTATTAGGGCTAATTCCTGGGCTTGGACATTTATACTTAAAAAAGCTAGGACGGTTTATTTTATATAGCGGAGGATCACTATTTCTATTCTCCTTTGCAGTATTTTGTACCATAGTAGTAAGAGAACGTGATATTGCTTTTCTTTCTCTATTTTTACTAGCTGTTCTATGGGTAATTAACTTACTAGATTTAGTTATCACCATTATAAACCAAACGAAAAAGCAAGAAGCTGGAGAAGTGATAAATTCCTCTAAAGAGAGCGAACGATTTTATATCATTCTCTTATCCATCATCCCTGGACTTGGCCATTTCCAATTAGGACTTATGCAACGCGGACTTACATTTTTAGTAGCTTGCACAGGAATCGGAAGTATGATCATTTTCGTTGCACTTTTAACATCGCAAGAAAGTTTTCTTATCTTCCTTATTACGTTACCTGTTTTATGGATTTATAATTTCTTTGACGTTGTTCAGCAACTACAGAAAAAAGAACGTGGCGAGCAATTAATTGACCGTACTATTTTCGAAGATTTTGAAGAGCACCGCGAGCAGGGAAAGAAAAGTAAAACATTTGCTTCTATTTTAGCGATGTTCCCTGGAGCAGGTCATATGTATTTAGGCTTACAACGCCGTGGTCTTCAGCTTATGGCGGCCTTCTTACTATCTATTTATTTACTCGACTTATTAAGACTTTCTGCGTTTTTATTTTTAGTACCAATCATTTGGTTCTATAGCTTTTTTGATGCGTTACAGCAAACAGCAAAATACGGAAAAGAACGAGTTCAAGACGAACCCATTATCGATTATTTTATCAATCATCAAAGATGGATCGGTATCGGGTTAATTACACTCGGTGGTTATTATTTATTAGATCAAACAGTCCTTCCTATTTTGAATGATTACTTTGCAACTATATTTAACATTCATCTTAGCGAGCTATATTATCGCTATTTCCAAACATCTATCGTTGCACTTCTCTTAATTGGCGGCGGCTTTAAATTGTTACTTGGAAATAAAGAAAACAAAGGTGGTACAAAAGAATGAGAACATGGCGTGTTGGAACATTCTCAATGGGGCTTTCTATTATATCGTTAGGATGCTTTTTACTTTTTTCAGTCGTAAAAGGAATTCAAGTATTAGATACACTAACTGCATGGTGGCCAGTTTTACTCATCATACTTGGAGCTGAAGTTTTACTATACCTTCTATTCTCTAAAAAAGAGCAATCTTTTATTAAATATGATATTTTTAGTATTTTCTTTATCGGCGTTTTAGGAAGTGTCGGAATTGCTTTTTACTGTTTATTATCAACTGGATTACTAGAAGAAGTTCGTCATTCTATTAACACAACGAGGCAAACGAGTAATATTCCAGACGGACAATTTGATATACCTGAATCTATCAAAAAAATCGTAGTAGATGCAGGACATCAGCCTCTAACGATAGAGGGAAATAATACAAATCAAATTCATCTTTTGGGAACTTATGAAATGACAACGAAAGCAAATGAAAAACTCAATTTAAAACGAGATGATTTCCTTTCAGTTCAAACGGCTGGAGAAACGATGTATATCACTTTAAAATCATTACCTGTTCAGCATACGTTATTTAATTCAGCACCACAGGTGAAACCAACGCTTGTTCTTCCGCAAAATAAAAATGCGGAAATCCGTGCTTCAAATAACGAACTATCTCTTTATCCAGGTCAATTGCAAAATAATTGGTTTGTACAGGAAAGCTCAAGAGTGTCTGTCCATCTTGCAAAAGAAAGTGATGTATCTTTAACAGCAGTAACGAATCAAAAAGAAACACATGGAAGTACACCTTGGGAACAAGTAGAAGACTTAACGAAAAACGAAAATACTTCTTCAGAAGAACATCCAGAATTAAACAACCAAGAACATTGGTATAAAAATTCGATTAAAACTGGAAATGGGACGTACAAGTTAAATATTGAGAAAGCTTATAATTTGAATATGAGTGTTCTCGAAAAATAAAAAACCTTCCGCAATTGCGGAAGGTTTTTCTCATATAATCGCTTTAATTCCTTCTAACACTAATCCAATCATAAATCCGCAAACCGCCCCGTTCACTCGGATCCACTGTAAATCTTTACCGACATTATTTTCAATCATTTCGATTAACGTCTTATCATCTAACTTATCAAGGTTTTCTTGTACAAGCTTACCAATTTTCGAATGGTTCTTCTCAACAAGACTTACAACTTGTTTTTGTAACCAATCTTCTATTTTTTGAACTGTCTGTTCATCTTCTTTTATTTTATTCATTTGTTTTTGTAAAAATGGAATAACATATTTATCAGCAAATTCTTCATTATTTACAAAAGCAACTGCTCTTTGCTGTACTTGCTCTAGCATCTCTTTTATTTTGTCAGTAGCATTCCAATTGGCAATCCATTTTTCTTTCCAATTTTCTAATTCTTGTAGTAACGCTTCATTTTCTTTTACATTTATAATTTCTTGCCGAATTTTCGCTAATATAAGTTGTCTCGTGCTATTATCAACCTCTTGTAAGCTGTTAATATTACTAATAATAAACTTCTGCAAAATGCCGCCAATTTTATCTTCATCTACAATATTCATAAATGATTTCAAAGTAAACTGCAAGAATCCATCTACTTTTATATTTTCCATCGCCTTCATACCTAAGCTACCGAGCTGGTAACGAGCTTCATCTTGCGCTGTCCAATCTTTTACCTTCACTAATATGTAATCAAGTGTCTTTTCATCATATTCTTGCACAACTAATTGATCAACAAGCACTTGTAAAATGTTATTTGTATTAATTGTATGTAAATACGTCTTTAATTCTTTTTCAATAATAACCGCTAATTTTTCTGTATCGATTGAAACAATCGCCTTCTCAGCAATCGTTACAATGCCTTTTTTCACAGCATCAGACTGCATTTCTCTCTCAGCAATTTGCAGTATCATTTGTGCTAACTGCATCTCTTTTACTTTATTCGTAATACTTTCTTTCGTCAGCCATTCATTTTCTAACGTATTGATGAGCCCTTTCGTTACCCGTTTACGGTTTTTAGGTAACAAAGCTGTATGCGGAATTGGTATTCCCATCGGATGACGGAATAAAGCAGTAACCGCGAACCAATCTGCAAGCCCGCCAACCAATCCAGCTTCAAATCCCCCTTGTATAATCTCTCCTGCTACCGTTCCTTGAAAAGGGATAGAAGCCGCAAAGCCGACACCCATAACCCCAAGCGAAATACCCGCTATATATTTAGTCTGTAATGACATCGTATACACATCCTCTTATTATGTAAAATAAAGCTTTTTTGTTGTATTTATTCAATATTAGTTATCCTTTATATATACTATAAAGAACTATTGTGAAAATAACAAAGATTTTTATGTACATGAAAAAATGAGGCTACAACTAGCCTCATTTTTCTTATATCGTTAATTCCAAACCTTTCCTATAATATTCATTCATTACATCTTTAGGAACCATACTTCCACCCGTTCCCCACACAATATGAGTACCTTTTTTCAACTTCTCTGTTAACTGTTGCTTTTGTAAATACTCATCTTCTTTACATACTTTCACTGGCCCAATCATACCTGCTAGTGCAGAAGGCTCTAAATAAATATTCTCCATGTCAGCTAGTTCTTTTAACAATCTATATAACTCTTCATCGCTTACTGTGTAATTCCCACTCAAAAATGGTTCCATCGTTTTACCGACAAATCCAGACGGTCTTCCTACCGCTAGTCCGTCCGCGTCTGTTACATTATCAATCCCGATATCTTGAACAGCAATTTTATCATGAAGTCCTGTCATTAAACCGAGTAACATACATGGAGAGTGCGTAGGCTCCGCAAAGAAGCAGTGCACGTTGTCTTTATACAATAACTTTAAACCAAATGCGACGCCGCCAGGTCCGCCTCCTACTCCGCACGGAAGGTAAACGAATAAAGGATGATTTTCATCTACTACAATCTCTAACTCTTCTAATTGCTTTTGTAATCGCGATGCTGCTACTCCGTATCCTAAAAATAAATCATGGGAGTTTTCATCATCTACAAAATAACAGCTAGGATCGGCATCTGCTTGCTGACGCCCCTCTTCTACTGCTTTACTATAATCAGCTTCATACTCAATAACGTTTACACCTTTACTTCTTAATAAATCTTTTTTCCATTGTTTCGCATCTGCTGACATATGAACCGTTACGTTAAAACCTAGTTTCGCACTCATAATTCCAATGCTTAGCCCTAAATTTCCTGTTGAACCGACCGCAATTGAATATTTGGCAAAAAACTCTCTACATGTATCACTATCTAAAATGGAATAATCATCTTCTTCTGTTAACATACCATGCTGCAATGCTAGTTGTTCAGCATGTTTCAACACTTCATAAATGCCGCCCCTAGCTTTAATTGATCCTGATATCGGAAGATGACTATCACATTTTAATAATAATTCTCCTAAAATAGGTTGCTTGTAATTTGTCTCTAAAGCTTCTTTCATAGAAGGTATTTTCACTAAAGATGATTCGATTATGCCGTTCGTCCCTTTCGTTTCAGGAAAAACTTTCGCAATATATGGTGCAAAACGCTTTAATCTCTCTTCCGCATCTTTTACATTCTCTTCATTCAATGGTGTATCTTTTATTGCTGTTGCATACTTTTCTATGTTTGGATTTATCCAAAATACTTCTTCTGTTGCAATAAGTTTATTCACTAATGGGTATTCTGCTTGTAATGCCCCTATTTCTTTCATTTTGTTTCCTCCTTATATCCTTGTAGCTCACCATATAATAAATTATAATTAAATTAATTTTAATATAGTTTAACACAAATCGTTAACTTTAGTTAATTTTAATTTAATTTATTTAAATATAATTTAATAATCCTTAAGGAGATTTTCATTATGGAAAATATAGATATTGGTAAAAAAATTGAAAAACAAAGAAAAGAAAAAGGTTTAACTAGTAAAGAACTAGCAAAGATGGCCGATATTACACCATCTATGTTAAGTCAAATTGAGCGTGGGTCCGCTAACCCTTCTATTCAAACATTAAAAGTGCTTGCTAAAGCTCTTGATGTGCCAACATTTAGCTTTTTACTTGAAGATACAAATACAGACGATTTAATTGTACGTTCCCATAAACGAAAGAAAATGATTATCGATAATTTATCATATGAAATGCTTTCACCTGATTTCACTGGAAATTTAGCAACAGCAATTATGACCGTCCCGCCTAATACAGCTTCATCAGAAAATGTGCTAGAACATAAAGGAGAAGAATTAGCATTTGTCTTAGATGGGAAAATCACATTATATTTAAACGAGGAAGAATACGTATTAGAAACTGGCGACAGTGTAAAGATACCTGCTTATTTAAAGCATAAATGGGTGAATCATTTTGAGAAAAATGCGATAGTCTTATTTTCTGTTACTCCGCCGATTTTTTAATATATCAATAAAAACAGGATGATTCTTATAAAATGCGGATTATCCTGTTTTTATTAAATAAGAAAGTGAAATTTTTGTTAAAAACTTAACAGTTGGACCCAATCCGAACAATCCTCCTAAAAACATATTTACAAGTGAAGCTATCCCTCCCATTGATGCTAACGTATCATGAGTCAGATTCATCCCACCACTACCAGAGGCACTTGTAATATTCACATAAAAATAAGAAACACGTAAAAATTAATTGTTTTTTCAGAATTTTGTTGAAAAATATGGTAAAATTACTCTTATACTTCTTCTATTTTGCTATTATAGAAATAATTAAATTAGAATACTTTTATCGGATGGGGGAATATATAATGAGTGTGTTATTAAAAGGGCATGAACAGATTGTCAACGAATTAAACATTTTATATCAAGTAATGGTAGCGGAGCAATTAATTGAAGCGAAACAATTAAAAGAAAAAATAGAGAAACAGATTAATAAAATTGAAGCTGATCAAAATCTATCGCTTTACTACTCCCTACTAAACTTTAAATATAAGGTCCTAACCGATTGGACAAACATTAAGTATGATACTTTTAGTCAAATTGTTCGTTTAGACAATCCAATAACTGAAGACTTTATTACTTATTATTATCACTTTTTTAAAGCTGAACATGCTACCATTATTGGAAATTATGATGAAGCAAAAAAAGAATACGAAAAAGCTGAATCCCTTTTAAAACATGTACCAGGTGAACTAGAAGAAGCTGAATATAAATATAAATTTGCTATATTTAATCACCATACAAACAAACCACTTACAGCAATCAATTATGCAAATCAAGCGAAAGAGATTTTCTCAAAATATCCACGTTATGAAATTAAAATAGCTCTATGCGAAAACATTTTAGGCTCATGTTCTGTTTATTTAAAACAATTCGAACAAGCCGAAGAGAACTATAATTCAGCAATCAATATTTTACAAAAGCTGAAAGACGATACACTAATCTTAAAAGTTCGAAATAACTTAGGTTGGCTCTACTCTTCTCAAAATCTATCAACCCTTGCTATTAGACATCTTACAATAGTTACAAACAAATTCCCTAAACACCTAAAAGCCAATTTTCTACAAGCCAAAGAACATTTTAGTTTAAATGAAAAAGAACTTGCAAACGATTGGGTTCAAAAAGGCTTAGAAATTTGTAATGAATTAAATAATCAAGAATATAAACACCATTTCACTATCTTAAAAACACAACACACTGGTATTCTAGACGACTTAGAAAACGCAATCATTGCAGGCACCACATATTTTAACAGTAAAGAATTATACGATTATGCACAAGAATATTACGAATTATTAGCAGTAGAATTTCATAAAGTGAATAAAATAGAGAAATCTCAAAAATATTTTTTCAAAACTTACGAAGCAAAACAAAAATTATTAACTAAGGAGGCACTAAGATAATGAAAAAGATTAGTTTAGCTATTTTAACCTTTACATGCATACTTGCTTTTGGCTTTAATAATTTCACTGAAAATCAACAAGCAAAACAACTTCCAAAATGGGATACAGATAAACAAGAAACACATGCAGACCTGTAGAAACCTAAAAACCCCTAATAAAGGGGTTTTTAGGTTTCTACAATATAATGATTTAGCATATGATGAAGAAATACGCTTATAAAAGATATCCATACACAGATACTCTCTGTACATGGATATCTTTTATTTTTTCGGCACCAACAAAATCCCTAAACTAATAATACAAAAGCTCATTATTTGCTGTGCTGATAGACCAAACTGTACCGAATTTTGTTCACTAACAAGCGAAATAATAATTTGAGCAAACCCCTCAACAATTAGAAAAATACTTATATTCTTTCCATTTCCGAGCCTTTCATTTTTCATCCATAACAAACCCATTATACAAAGGCTGAGGATAATCTCATATACAAAAATAGGATGATACAAAAATTTAGATTCGTATATATTCATTCCCCATGGTAGTGTCGTTTGTACACCTACTTCATGATGTAATAGAAAATAAAAGATAATGCACACACACAATCCAAAAGGGAGTACATCAAGTAAAATGCGAAGCGAAAATTGTTCCTTTTTACTTTTCCAAACAATGTATACACTAACAATTACGCATCCTACTACAATATGTTGCATACTTCCTATAGCTAATAATGCTTGCAATGGCGATTTAAAAGCCCATACAGGATTTAAAATTGCTGGTGCAAACTTCCATACAAATGCGATGATAATAAACGCATTTGTTACGGCATCCATCATTTTTTCATATGATGCATTTTGATGCCTCATCTTTCGTTTCATCAACATAAATCCAAATAGACTTCCAATTATAAGAGATACGGGTTGTAATCTCACGATCCACTCCATCATCACGAAATCCCCTTTTAGCTCTCAATCAATTTCTTAAATTTCTTTTCTAATTGATCTGGTGGTAATACACCTCGTACATGATCTACTATAATTCCATCTTTATTAACAAAAAATGTCGTCGGTAAAGAGAATACTTTGTAATCTAGTCCAGCTACTCCGTCCATATCTAGTAGAACCGGAAACTCAAATCCATAGCGATTAGCAAATGCGCTTGCTTCTTGTACTGGGTCACTAACAGTTGCATTCACCGCAAAAATTTCAACATCCTTTTTATATTTATCATACATATGAACTAAGTGAGGTGCCTCCATTTCACACGGCCCACACCATGATGCCCAAAAATTAATAATATATGGTTTTCCCTTGGCATCATTTAACGACTGCAACTTTCCGTCTAATCCTTTTAATGTGATGCCAGGTGCTTTAAAACCTACTTGTGGTAATACTTCTTTCTCTTGTAACTCTGCTTGTTTCGCTTTTCTTTCCTTTTCTTCTTTCTTTGAATTATAAAAGTTAACCCCCGCCCAAACGAGAGCACCTACTAGTATAATAGCAATTAGTTTCTTCACTTTTCTTCCTCCTCATTTTTAAAAACCTGTAAATCCACCGAATAGACGAATAAAGAATGCTGTCATTTCCGTCATTTGATTTGTATACAATAAAATACCTGTAATATATGATAAATAAGATATATATATAGCGATAAAAAGTATAATGATATAAATGACAACACTCTATCCACACTACATAGGGTAGTGTTTACCCTAAAAAAAAGAGGCTATATGCACTCTCCAACAATAAGTACAATCGACACACAGAATAACCCTATTGTTACATATACCGAGTTCGTATGTAACGGAATAGTAAGCTTAGCAACCTTTTCATTTAACACTTGCTCGATTCGTAAATTTATTGCTGTTTTTGCAAATGAAGCTGTAACACATCGATTCTCCATTGTCTTTATTTTAATTAATTTTAATAACGCGCTACCTAACTCAAATGAAGATTCCATTTTTTGCATCGCATATTTATCTGCTGCTAACTCTTGATACGTATGATATCGTTGTAACAATTCTTTTAATATCGGGATGTACATCATTCCTTCTGCTAATAACGTAAAACAAAATAATTTTAGCGGATCCCAATTATTTTGATGATATTCTTCATGGAAAATAATCGCATCAATCTCTTCATCTGAAAACGTCTGAAGCAAACCTTCCGACATGACAACTTTCGGACGGAATAATCCAATTGTAAACGCTGCAACTTCCGCAGTCGGCAGTATATATATTTGTTTTCCTTTTCTAATAAATGGGATAAGTACTTTTTGTACTTTTTTACTATAGAAAAATTGCCGCCAAATTCTTTTACACACAATCAATACAGTAATTAATAATAACCCCGCTACTATAATACGAACCATTGATAGTTCTTTCATATGTTTTTCTAACTGAAACAAGCAAAACTTTGAAAGGAAGAATGCCTTGTTTTGAAAGAGAAATGGATATGTAACATAATACAATAACAAGCTGAAAAAGAGGGTACTAACAATGAGCGCTAACAATACGATTTTACGCATTTGCCATTTCATTTCATCGATCCTCTTTTTTTAACTGATTCAATTTGTCTTCTAATTTTTTTATTAAATTCGGATCAGCCTGCTCTAGCTCATCTATCATATGAGTTACAACTAAATCTCCAAATTCCCCCACTAATTCCTGTGTCATTTTCTTCGTTTGATTGGATAAGAATTCTTCTTTTGTTTGTACAGCACGATATATGCCACTTCTTTTTACAGTCTGTTTTTCTAAGTGTAATTTCTCTACTAACCTGTTCATAACTGTCATAACAGTGTTAAAATTCACAGGTGATTCTTCACTTAATTTCTGCTGCACTTCTTTAATAGTAATACCTTCAGTAGACCAAATAATCTCCATAATTTTCGCTTCAAGCGGTCCAAAGAAATGATTTAATCCTTGCTCATTTAACCTATAGTTTTGCGTAAACATCGTATGACTCCTTTCACACTACGAATTGTAGTACAAATTAAATGAGAGGTCAAACGCGAGTAATATAAACTAAAATTCAGTACCTATAAATACGTACATCATTCTATTCATTATAAGCCTAACTTATCTCCAAATGTATCAAAGAGATACTGCTCTAATATTTGTACACTAAACTTCTCATTACGCCCAAGGGCAAATAATTCCCGATCTTTCGCTACGATAGTATCTAACGGAATAACTACATTATCCACTATTTTTACAATTTCGATTATATTACTTTTCACATTCACTTCTGTTTTAAATTCAACGTTTTCTAACACTATATGTGAACGTCTTCCTGATGCAAAAAAAGTAAAATTAGGATTTTTAACAACGCCAATTTCAGTCTCTAACGCATATAAATAGTGAAAAATTACATCTCTATGTCCATCTTTTATTATTTTTTCATCCTTCTCATCGTCTAAGTATTCTTTCAGCTTCGTTGTAAATTCAAATCGAAAATCCACTTTTTTCACGCTCCTTCTTTGTATTTCATATTAAATAAATATATTGAAATAATTTTACCATATTGTAATACAACTTCCTATTAAAAGTAAAAACTGTTTTAGAAAATCGCTATTATTTCCGATACCCTTTTAAAATATAAGTATAAATTCAATATGAATGAATGCTTCATTACATCTATTTAAACATATTTTTTCCATTTTTTGAAACATTAGTATGAAATATTATATATCAATGAATGGTTTCTAATTCATTGGTATATATAGTCAGTAGTTTCTTTACTATCCCGATATACTTAAACTACATTTTCTACTTATTCATTACATATAGAGAAGGAATGTAACTCTCTTCTATCGAATTTTTATATAACAAAAATAATTAGGTGGTGCTTTACTATGAAATTAGCTGTCATTGGTGGCGGTGATTTACAAGATTCAAATCACTTGCCTATTAATGAACGCCTTATAGAATTAACAAATAAACAGTATCCAAAAGTATTGTTTATTCCAACGGCTAGTCATGATGATGAAAGCTATATAAAATTATTTTTAGACACGTTTGAAAAACAATTACATTGTGAAGTACAAATTTTACGCATTACAACAGATTCACCTTCTAAGTATGAAATAGACGAGATGATTCATTCAGTCGATTTAATTTATCTGGGTGGCGGAAACTATATTCACATGCTTACGCAATGGAAAGAACATAGACTTGATGAAAAATTATTATTGGCTCTGCAACAAGGAACACTTATTGCTGGTTATAGCGCTGGTGCTATGTGTTGGTTCACGTCTAGTATCCGATCAGATTATGAAGGTTCTGGTTATATAGAGAGTAATGGATGGGGGATTGTTAATAAAAGATTTTGTCCACATTATAATCAATTAAACAGAATGAACGCCTTCCATTCCTTTTTACAAAATCATCAAGGGAATATAGAAGGAATTGCACTGGAGGATAATTGCGCTTTATATATTACAGAGGAATCCTTTGAGATTATCGGTGAATCAGAAAAAGCGTGGGAGTTTTATATGAGTGATAAAACTCTCATTAGACAACATTTTGATATAACTTTAAAAAGCTATTTGTAAACCTGCACTTAAGAAAAAATGTCCCTAAGTCTAATAACTTAGGGACATTTTTTCTATTTAACTAACTAATCGTGTAATTCGTTTCTTTTGCCATGAAAGCTTATAATATGCATACTGCAATAGTAAGCTGACAATAAATGCTGCTGGATACCCAATCCAGATACCTTCTATTCCAAGACTTGTATGGTAAGAAAGATAATATGCTACGGGTACTTCTACAAGCCAAATTGAAACAACTCCAATAACAGTTGGCCAAAGTACTGTACCGCTCGCTCGCATTGTCGCACTAATAATTTGTGCATGACCGAAAATTAAATAACTCCATAACGTAATCATAACTAAGCTATGAGCAATTTCAATTGTAGTTTGACTCGTTAAAAATAGTGATAAAATGTCTCTTGAGAATAAATAAATAAGAGATATTAACACACCACCGATGACGTAGTTCATAATAATTCCGGCCTTCACAACTTTCTGCAATCGATCAAATTGATTCGCCCCAATTGATTGTGCTGCAAAAATAGAAACTGTAATACCAAGGCTAACTGCTGGCATTTGTACATAACTTGCAACTTGATTCACAACGCCGTAAGCAGCTGTTGCATCCGAACCGTAACGATTTACAAATGCGATTACGGCAATCTCAGATAATGAAACTAATATCATATTTATACTTGCCGGTATACCGAGCCTTAGCAATAGCTTTAATAACTCCCCATCCATTCGAAGGTATTTTCTAACCGTTCCATCTAGTTGTAATGGGTGATTTTTCTTCTTTAAATACACAAGCATGACAATAAACGTAATAACTGTAGATATAACAGAGGCATAGGCTGCTCCATACACATCTAATTTCGGAGCTCCTAACCATCCAAAAATAAGAACCGGTAATAAAATCATATTTAGTGCTGTACTTACAATTAAAAAGTAAAATGGCGTTTTAGAATCTCCTGTACCTCTCATAAATGTTGTATATGCGAAATATAAAAATAATACTGGCATCGATATAAATAAAATCCGTGCATAATGTACACTTATTTCAATAATATTTTCTGGTGTTCCCATTAGACGCATAATATCCATCGCAAAAATACTTCCTATTATCGCCAACACAACTCCAATAATAAAGGTAAATGTCAGCGTCGTACCAACGATAGCTTTTAAACGATCTTCGTTTTTAGCACCAAACGCCTGACCAATTAAAATAGAGCTTCCTGAACCGATACCAATTACAAATGAAACGAGCAAGAAAAATAATGGGAAGAATGCTGATATAGCCGCTAAATCATTAACTCCAAGCCATCTTCCTACTACTACCATACCAAATAATTGTCCAACTGATTGTAGTACATTACTTAATAATAACGGTACTAAAAACATCGACATCGATTTCCAAATCGGTTTACTCTCACTTTCCAACTTATGTGACTCCGCACCTTCTTTATTGTTATCTGCAGGTGGTTTCAAATTTCATTTCTCCTTTTATTAAACATCTATTTTCAATCTCTATCTCTTTGTATAGTTGTTATAATACTGTGCTTCTATTCATTTTCTTTTCGTATGATTATAACTTCACCCAATATTGACTTCCATCGGCTGTTCGATCTAAAAATCCATATTCGATTAAATATCTTCTTAATGTTACAAAATCAGGGTATACATTTTCTATCACTGTATTTACTTCTTTTTCAGTATACTTTTTATTATTATCAAACTTCTTCACTAAATGGCGCAATATAATTAATTTACGCTTTTGTTTCTTCGGAAATTTAGAGAGAGGTCCATCTAACCCTTTTGTAAAATGAGCTTTTAATACTTCATCATTTTCTTCTTCCGTAATATTGTATCGATCATCTACCATCGTTGCTGTTCTATGAATTGGCACAAATTTCGTTTGTACTTTTGATTTTTCTTCTGATAATTCCATTAGCGCTAAAAATACTTTTGCTTGTTTCATTTTCTCTCGCAGTGTAAATCGATGATTACGAATTGTTGATGTACTTCCGCCATCCATCTCTTTTACAATTTCTTTATCATTCAGTCCCATATAGAAAAACTGAACCATTTTCTTTTGTAAATCCGTTAATCCAGTAAATTTCTTATCCATATTTAGCAAATAATCAAACATAGACGTATGCTCATTTTGAATATGCAATTGGACGAACTTCTCTGCTTCATACAAAACTTGATTATCTTGATAAATAACACCTTTAATAAATGTTTCACCACAAGCTAAGCAAATGTACCCCTCTTTTTCTTCATCAAACACATACCCTTTCTTTAATTCCTCTATTGACGCATCCCAAAACTTCTCTGAAATATCGCTCATACTAAACACTCCTTCAAAATGTTTATTTAAAAACCAAACAAATCGCTATATCGTTTATTATCACTTCATCATCTTATCACAACACAAACAAACATTTCAACGTTTCGTTTGCCCATTTTATAAACTTTTATAAAAACATCTATCGAAAGGATTTAATACAACGAAAAGCGAATATGTTTATACAAATTCATTTTATAGGATGTAAAATAGAACATGAATATTCTTCAAGACCCTTGGTTTACCGTTAAGTAAATTGCACAGAACGCATATGCGATTAGTGAATATGGAACTGGTATTCACTCATTACAAAACTTCAGTATTCAATTTTAACTACAAAAAAGATGTTTTCGTATAAGAAAACATCCTTTACTTTTTATATATTCTATTTACAGTCTCTACTAAAACCTTACTTGCTTGTACAAATGTATGCTTTCGATTTCTATCTTCAACAAATTTATTAGCACAACTACTCATAATCATCATACAACTAATTATGACTAACGCTATCTTTCTATTCTTGTAAGTCACTTTATGCCACTCCACTATTACAAAACTTCTTTTGAATTTATCCCATCAAGAAATTTTACATGAATAATAAAACGTGTGAATATGCAATTCTGCATATTCACACGTTTTATCACAATGTTATGATTTAATTTAGTTAAAGAACAAGTATACCGAGGTGACTAACTTGAAATTTAAAGCGAAAAAAAATCCATTCCACGTCATTTTCATTACATTATTTATAATTATTTTTTTCGTTTCGTTATTCTTCCAAAATGAAAATTCTATTTTTTTCACTCTCATGATGCTGCTAAATATCGTGAATCTTTCTTCATTCTATTTCTCTCACTACAACGTAACGGAATCATCTCTTGTTGTAAAACACGGTTTCATTTTTCATACTGAAATTCCATTTGAAGATATTCGTCACGTTAAATACTCTGGTAAAAAACTTCATTCAAAAAAATGGACTAGACAACAATTAGAAATCCATTACAATTTATTTGACTCAGTGACCACTTTCATACCACTAGAAGAAGAAAAATTCATTTCACTCTTAAAAGAGAACTGCCCACAGATGAAAGTAATGAATACGCCTGCTAACAAATAATATATTTTGAAGCTTGTAGTATTGCAAGTAGATGAAACATAAAAATGAACATCAAAAAAGCCAAGATTCTATACTAAGAACCCTGGCTTTTTCTATTACTCTTTTGGAGCAATCATTTTCTTTGGATCTACAATTTCATCAAATTGCTCTTCTGTTAGTAGCCCAGATTGCAATGCTGCTTCTTTTAAAGTTAATCCTTCTTTATGAGCATGCTTCGCAATTTTCGCTGCATTTTCATATCCGATATGTGGGTTTAGCGCTGTTACAAGCATTAGTGAGCGATTCACATTTTCATTAATTACTTCTTCATCTGCTTCAATACCAACTGCACAATTGTCATTAAACGAAACAATTGCATCCGCTAATAAGTGAGCTGATTGTAAGAAGTTATAAGCAATAACAGGTTTAAATACATTTAACTCAAAGTTACCTTGGCTCGCAGCAAATCCGATTGTTGCATCATTCCCCATTACTTGCGCTACAACCATCGTTAACGCTTCACTTTGCGTTGGATTTACTTTACCTGGCATAATAGAGCTTCCCGGTTCATTTGCTGGAATAATAATTTCTCCAAGACCACTACGTGGACCACTTGCAAGCCAACGTACATCGTTAGCGATCTTCATTAGATCCGCAGCTAATGCTTTTAATGCACCGTGAGTATATACAACTTCATCATGGCTCGTTAATGCATGGAACTTATTTGGTGCAGAAACAAATTGTTTACCTGTAAATTGACTAATTTCCTCTGATACCATCTCACCAAATTTAGGATGAGCATTAATACCTGTTCCAACCGCAGTTCCACCAATTGCTAACTCTTTCATATATGTATTGCTCTCTGCAATCATACGCTCTGTTTTTTCAAGCATACGGTGCCATCCGCTAATTTCTTGCCCTAAAGTTAACGGCGTTGCATCTTGTAAATGTGTACGACCAATTTTTATAATATGTTCAAATGCAGTTACTTTTTCTGCTAAAGTTTCTTTTAATTTCGTAATTGCTGGTAATACGTGATTTTCTACTGCGATTACACAAGCTACATGAAGCGCCGTTGGAAATGTATCATTTGAACTTTGTGACATGTTCACATCATCATTCGGATGAATATGTACGTCAGATCCCTTCTCTTTCAAAATTTGATTCCCACGATTTGCAATTACTTCATTCACATTCATGTTTGACTGTGTACCACTACCTGTTTGCCATACGACAAGCGGAAAATGTTCATTCCATTTCCCTGCAATCACTTCATCCGCAGCTTCTACAATTGCTTCTGCTTTTTCTTCTGATAGCTTTCCTAATTTTTGATTGCTAAGCGCTGCACTCTTCTTTAAAATTGCAAATGCTTTTACAATTTCAAGCGGCATTTGCTCTGTTCCAATTGGAAAGTTTTCTTTACTACGTTGTGTTTGTGCTGCCCATAATTTATCAGCTGGAACTTTTATTTCTCCTAATGTATCTCTTTCAATTCTGTACTCCATGTTTTCATCCCCTTGAAAATATAATACCTACATCTCTTATAATAACAGACTTTCTCTTAAATGATAAGAATTCTCACTCTTATATATAGATATTCTATATTTATTTAAAAAAATTCCTCTTGACCTAAACTTAAGTTTAGGCTGTATCCTTTCCATTGTAACCTACTATAACATTACTGGAGGAATTCAATATGAAAAAATATGCTTTTATAACAGGTGCGAATAAAGGAATTGGATATGAACTTGTTCGTCAATTAGCAGAAAAAGATTATCACGTATTTTTAGGTGCTCGTAATGAACAACTTGGACAACAAGCCGTAGAATCTTTAAATGTTTCAAACGTTTCCTATATTCAAGTAGATATTTCAAATTCACAATCCATTCAAGAAGCAACAAAGAAAATTTACGAAACGACTGATCACTTACATTTATTAATTAATAATGCAGGCATAGCGCTAGACTTCAATATGCTACCTAGTGAATTAAATATTGAAACTTTACGCCAAGGATTTGAAGTTAATTTTTTTGGAACTTTCCAAATGATGCAAGCCTTTTTACCATTATTAAAGAATTCAAGCAACAGTAAAATAATAAATGTAACAACTGACATGGCCTCACTAACAATGTTTGCTAATGGTGAAACACATCCAATTAATACACTAGGATATAATTCTTCAAAAACAGCTATTAATGCTTTAACATTAGCTTTTAGTAAAGAATTTGCCACTAACGGTCCAGAAGTATTTGGGGTAACTCCTGGTTTTACAACTACGGATCTTAATGGAAATTCCCCCGGTGGCCATACAACCACTGAAAGTGCTAAAATTATTATTAAATATGCATTAAGTGAAACAAACTATAATGGTAAAATACTTAACAAAGATGGCATTATACCTTGGTAATAAAAGGATGAATGATATGTATTATACAATTGGGCAAGTCGCCAAAATGCAACACTTAACTATTTCTCAAATACGTTATTACGATAAACAAGGACTGTTTCCTTTTCTGCAAAGAAACGAAAAAGGAGATCGAGTTTTTGATGAAGAAGCACTGAAATATTTAGAGATGATTTTGTGTTTAAAAAACACTGGTATGCCAATTCAAAAAATAAAACAATTTATCGACTGGTCTATGGAAGGAGAATCTACCATCCTTCAAAGGTTAGAATTAATGAAACAACAGGAGACCAATGTCTTACAGCTCATTCAAGACACTGAAAAAAACTTAAAAAAGATACAACAAAAAATTGCTAAATATGAGAATGAAATAACTTCAGCAAATGCTATTAAAAAATAAAAAAATCACCTTCTACATATTGTAGAAGGTGATTTTTATTTTATGATGCTTGCTTTCCTTTATCGGCATCATCTACATACCAGATGAATTTGCCTGTATATCCGTAAATAACTGCTAAAATTAACGATACGAAGCTTAACCACATAAACGGAACGTATGAGAACGTTGCTACACCTAAAATACCAGCCATAAAAATACCATTATCAGACCATGGAACCATACCTGAAGTTAACGTTCCACCTACTTCTGAGTTACGCGCTAATACACGACGGTCTATTTTTAATTTATCATAGCTATCTTCCATAATTTTTGGTGTTAAAATTAGTGATACATACATCGCACAACCAAATATATTAGCTAAGAATGCCACGATTAATGTAGACAATGTTACATTACCTGCAGAATTTAATTTCTTCTCAAATTTTGATACGATTACTTTTAAAACACCTAGTTTTTCAAGTAATCCACCAAATCCTAAACCGAAAATAATAACGGCTACTGAGCCAAGCATGCCGTTAATTCCACCACGGTTTAATAACTTGTCAACAAACTCAACACCAGATTGAATTGAGAATCCGTTATAAGCTGTTCCAATCGCCTCTCCAAAGTTCATCCCTTGGAAAAGGGTTGCCCAAATTGCACCAATTAAAGCTCCCATTGCAATTGTTGGCATAGACGGTTTCTTCATCGCTAATAGAACGATAACAATGACCGCCGGAACAAGCATCCATATTTTAATATCAAATTGCTTTAATAAAGCTTCTTTTAAAAATTCTACTCGATTCAAATCTACATTATCGCCGCCATACATCCAACCAGCTACAGTAAACATAATACTAGTAATAATATAAGCTGGAACATCTAATACGAGCATAGCTCGAACGTGAGCAATAACATCTACTTTCGCCATAGAAGCTGCAAGAACTGTGCTATCAGAAAGTGGTGATAATTTGTCGCCGAAATAAGCTCCTGAAAGAACTGCACCAGCAACAAGCGGAAGTGGTAAACCAAGTCCTTCACCAATCGCCATCATAGCAATACCTGCTGTTCCCACTGTTCCCCAAGACGTTCCTGTTGCGATAGAAGTTATAGAACAAATAATTAATGTTGCTAATAGGAATATGCTAGGGTGAATAAATTCTAATCCATAATAGATTAATGTTGGTACTACCCCACCAGCAATCCATGTTCCAATTAAAGCACCTACTGCAACTAAAATCAGTATCGCTTCTAATCCGTTAGAAATCCCTTTCGTAATTGCATCTTGCAATTCTTGATAACGAAATCCTAATCTTAATCCAAGCGCAATTACTAAAAACCATGAAATAAATAGCGCTAATTGAATTGGGAGATCAAAAATCGTTTGGAAGGAAAAGACAACAGCAAGAAATAGTAATAAAAGAACTATGATTTCTAGCATCGATGGTAATCTTACACTTTTCATTTTTTTCTCTCCTTACAAGTCGATAACATGACGTATGTCGTCTTACATGTATGTAATATACAATTAGCGAAGACAAAACAAAATTTTCATATTATTTCGATTTATTTTTCCAGTATAATATATTCACAACCCTTTCTATTGTAAAAGTAGATTACGTTTTTCGCAATGAAAAATATAAAAAATGTTGTATTTTTATTTATCCCGATATTTTCGGCCAATAAGACCCCCGTCTCAAAATTCAGTAAGTGCAAAGCACTTAGGTAAGAAATTAACTACTGTAAAATTCCGAATTGATATGAACGTATTAAAGCTTCACTTTATTTACAAAGAAAAATCCCATACTAACTTTTTTAATATTTGCTGCAATAAAACTTTTTACAACTATCTTCGCTTTTTAATTCACACCATTATTTTCTACATAAAAAATAGGGCACACATCATAAAAATGATGTATGCCCTATCTTTATTTATACATATTTTGTATTTCTTCTTTATTTTTAAGTATTTCCTCAAACTTATCACTACAACCCTTCGGAAATAACACTCCCAGTCCATATGAATGCGCAAATTGAAAATGAGGGTACTTCGCTTTTACCTCATCCCAAAACTTATATACGCCGAAATCACTACTTCTAACTTCAATATCATGAAATAATACAATACCGTTTTTCGCGACTTTCGGTAGCCATGTATTATAATCGTGAGAAACAGCTTCATACGTATGATAGCCATCAATATGCAAAAGATTTATCGTTTCATCTTGAAACCGGTCTACAGCATCATCAAAAGTAGATCGAATTAAATTTCCTATATTAAGGTAGTTATCGCTCACTACTTTTTCTACTATTTGAAAAACCCCTTCTCCATATGGACCTGTATGCCCATCTCCAGCCCAAGTATCTACTGCAAAGCATTTAGTCGATAACCCTCCATCTTTTACTCCCTGACAAAAACTAAAAAAGGAAGCTCCTAAATGTGTACCTAACTCAACTAAAGTTTCTGGTTTTTCAAATCGTACTAAGTCATATGCAAAATCTAAATGTCCACTCCACGCAGATTGTGACCGAATAATAGGACTAAATGTTTCAAATTCAAATGATGGTTTATGAGTAACCCAGTTCATCGCATAACTCCTTCTGCACATATTTTTAACAAACCAAATTACTCTTATCTTTATTTTTTTATCGCCTTGATTATGATTCTATTTCATGAAAATATGAAGAATTTATTCTTTTCTATTGAGGTAAAGCATCATATACATATGGGTCAGTTGGCTTATTAATTTTCTCGATTTTGTTTACTTTTACAAGTGGAAAGACTGTTCCTTTATATGTCGTTTCATCTAATAATCCTGTTATTTTCACCCATGTTTCTTCTGGAATTTTTTCAATATTTTTCCCGGTAACAATCATCCCCCAGACTGATGCATCCGCAATACAACAAGTTATGCCATATCGAGCCACTACTGCTTTATTACCCGTCACATCTTTATCCTTATATATAAACCCTAAAAATGTAATTTCTTTCCCTTTAAACCAATTAATATTTTGACCAATTACATTCATTGTTTGAACATAATCCTTATCCTTTACTTGTAGTTTACGCTGTCCTAACATACTTTTTACTACTTGCTCTTCCGTTTTATAAGTCGTTGCTAAATTTGATGTTTCTTCTGAATCAACTAATACTTCTCGCTCATCAAACTTAACCTGTTTCCCCTCTTTTTCGTTTCTTTCCAGACTTCTCGCCTGTACACTTTGATTCATACCCCTTTTTCCTGCTAAACTTCCATCAATTGTTACACTTCCAAAGAGAAAAGCACTAACTATCGGAACAACAAATAAAACATATACAAAGAAACTTTTTATCCCTGATTTTGATGTTGTATGATGTTTACAACAATTACAATCATGCTGTTTTTCTCTTCCATCTCCCCAAACTTGTACAATACCAAAAATTAAAATTACTACAAAAGCTATATACGTAAATTTGATCATTTTTGGAGCGATAAAATTATAAATATTTCCTGTTACAAGTAGTTTAAATAAGAGCATTGCTAAACCAATTAAAATAATGCCACGTATATAGCGATGATACGCCTTCTGCTCCTCTTTCTCCATTCTTTCTCACCTCCTATAACATTATGATTTGCAGGATGGTATACACAGATACAATGACAATTCCCATCAAAAAGAATACAAATTTCTTTTGAAAATACGCAAATAGCATTAACGTATTTTTCATATCAAGCATAGGCCCAAACACAAGAAATGCGAGAAGTGCCTTTACCGAGAAAACATGTCCAAAAGATGCAGCTATAAAAGCATCGGCTGCAGAGCAAATTGATAAAACATAACCAAATCCCATCATAATAAAAGGGGCAATTACTTCGTTATGTGCTACTGCATCCAGTATATTCCGATCAAAAAACGTCTGAAATACACTTGCTAAAAAAGCACCTATCAATAAATATTTACCAGTATCAAAAAACTCATCTACAATGTGATTCATAACATCTTTCCAACTCTTTTTTTTGCTTATTTGAACTGAAACCTCTACGTCTTTTAAAACATTTCTTTCGCGATAGCAGTAATACACAATTAGCCCTATAAATAGAGCAACTAAAATTGTTATCCCAAAGCGTGCATATACAACGTAATCATTTTTTGGAAACGCATATACAGTAGATAAAAGAACAACTGGATTCATAATGGGTGCACTCAATAAAATAACAATGCCTACATGAAGTGGTAGCCCTTTTTGAATGAGTCTTCTTACAATTGGTATAATGACACATTCACACATTGGAAAAAGAACTCCCACAAATACTGCTGGAATCATTGCAACAATTGGAGATTTCGGCATTACTTTTTGAATCATATCTTCCGTCACAAACACTTGAATAAATGAAGAAACAATTACCCCTAATAAAATAAAAGGTATTGCTTCAAAAATGATACTTAAAAATACCGTATTCACATTCAGCCATTCCTGCGGTATATTTTTGTGCAAATTTACTAGACTTGTAAAATCTACAAAAAATAATAAAAAGAGAAACATAGCGATAAGAGCTATGCCTACTAATTCTTTTGAAACTCTATTAAAGACCAAGCTTCTCGCCTCCATTTTATTTACATGTAAACATGTGCTTGTCCAAATGCTTCATACTACAGCACAAATTTTATAGTCTATTTCTATTCTTAAATCGTAATCATTATGATTTATTATTGATTTTTCTTTCCCTATCGTTTAATATAAAACGTAATCATTACGATTTAAAGGAGAGATCATTTCATGAAAAAAGTACCTATCACTGTATTAAGTGGTTTTTTAGGATCTGGAAAAACCACCTTACTACATCACATTTTGACTAATAAGAATAACTTAAAAGTAGCTGTTATCGTTAATGATATGAGCGAAGTAAACATTGATGCATCTCTTATAAAAAAGGGTGGTTTTTCACGTACGGAGGAAAAACTAGTAGAGATTCAAAATGGCTGTATTTGTTGTACACTACGAGAAGATTTAATGATAGAAGTGAATCGTCTTGTGAAAAATGGTGATATTGACTATATTATTATTGAATCTTCTGGTATAAGTGAGCCTATTCCAGTTGCTCAAACGTTTACTTATACAGACGAAGTCCTTAACATTGATTTAACGAAAAATTGTCGCCTCGATACGATGGTTACAGTTGTAGATGCAAATAGATTTTGGGATGATTTTGCAGATGGAGAAAGTTTATTAGACCGAAAACAAGCCATCGATGAGAATGATACCCGAGAAGTTATTGATTTATTAATAGATCAAATTGAATTTGCAAACGTAATTATTCTTAATAAGATAGATTTGCTAGAAAAAGAAGATGTGATAGAGCTTCATCATTTACTAAAAAAATTAAATCCTACTGCAAAAGTTCTTGAATCTTCGTTTAGCAAAGTACCATTACAAGAAATTTTAAACACAAATCTATTTAATTATGAAGAAGCCAGTCAATCGGCCGGCTGGATACAAGAATTAAATAGTGACCATCATACACCAGAAACGGAAGAATACGGTATCAATTCCTTTGTTTACCGCCGCAAATATCCTTTCCATCCCGAGCGCCTTATGAATTGGCTAGAAAGATGGCCTTTAGATGTTGTAAGAGCGAAAGGATTCTTCTGGCTGGCATCTCGTAATAATATGATAGGGCTTCTATCTCAAGCAGGTTCCTCTATTACAATTCAAGGAGCCGGTGAGTGGATAGCGGCATTACCTGAAACTGAAAGAAATCAAATGATTACAGAAGAACCAGAAGTATTGAAAAACTGGGATAAACAATATGGAGATCGAATAACCGAACTCGTATTTATTGGAATTGATATGAACCGTTCGTTAATTGAACAATCATTAGATGATTGTCTATTAACAGAAAAAGAAATGCAACAAAACTGGAATACATTTATTGATCCTATCCCGGCTTTTACTTATACTTCATAACAATTAATAAAAGGCTTCAGTAGAATGAAGCCTTTTTACTTTATAGTACTCTTATTTAATAAGTTTGCTTTAATTATGAATACAATTGTACCTAAAACAATTAATATAGCATATACGATACCAACTACATTACCTATTTTTTCTAAGCCAAGCGGTAATATTATAGTAGCAACTCCAACTATATAAGAAAATGATCCTGAAAGCTTCGCTAATTTATTTTTATCTCCAACAAACGTTTCTTCTTGATATCCTGCTAACAAAAACACCCTCTTTTTCACATGTATTTGATACCCTAAAAAAATGATAAGTAACCCAACAAATAAACAAACTAAAAATCCAGCTAACATATACTCCCCCTCCTCTACAATATTTTACTATACATAAAAAACAAATTAGAAATTTCAGTTTATTAATGAGTCATTCTGTGATATATTGCATATTGTATTCAATTTGTATTTTTAGAAAGGAGAATTTTAGATCATATGGATTCAAATCGATTAAAAGGAATTATAATGGTCATAATCGGTGCTTGTTTATGGGGCTTGTCTGGTACAGCTGCACAACAACTTTTTCAATATGACAATGTTTCAACCGAATGGTTAGTTACGATCCGTTTACTTATATCTGGAATTATTTTGCTCATTATTTCCTCATTCGGAACGAGAAAAAAAGAGATATTTAGCATTTGGAAACAAAAATCTGATGCTATTAAAATGATTTTGTTTGGTCTATTCGGTATGCTTGCTGTACAGTATACGTATTTCGCTTCAATTAAAGAAGGAAATGCTGCCGTGGCAACATTATTACAATATTTAGCTCCTATATTCATCACTGTATACTTACTTTTCAAATGGAACGTTCGTCCATCAAAAATTGATTTCATTTCAATTACCCTTTCATTAGTAGGCACTTTTCTCTTACTAACAAACGGGTCTGTTCATAACTTGGCTGTTTCTACACCAGCTATTATTTGGGGGATTTTATCTGGATTATCTCTCGCTTTTTATAGTTTATATTCAAAGGAATTGTTAGAAAAATGGTCTTCCTCCGTTATCGTTGGATGGGGCATGATTATTGGGGGTATTGGTGTAACGATTGTACACTTTATTTCTACAAACGAATTCATTTTATTATCAACTATGAAATATGTAAAACTAAGTACCCTACCGCTCATCACATTTGTCGTCATTTTCGGGACACTTATTGCCTTTTATTTATACTTAGACAGCATACGATACCTGACTCCGAAAGAAACAACATTATTTGGTTGCACAGAACCACTCGCAGCTATTATTTCTTCTGTACTTATATTGCAAGTGCCATTTCAATCTTTTCAGTTATTAGGCGCTTTTTGTGTCATTGTAATGGTGCTCATCTTAAGCCAAAAGCCGGATGAAGGGAAACAAAAATTAAAGCTTGTTCATGCAAAAAAGGAAAATATACAATGAAAGGATTGAATTCACTATGCCTGTCCCTCAAAATTATAAAAAACCAGGAAGAGTTTCAGCAAAATCACTCGTTTTAAATCAACTACAAAATTGGATTATTGAAGGTGTACTGAAGCCCAATGAAAAAATTAATGATGGGGAATTGGCTGAGGCACTAGGAGTAAGCAGAACACCTGTAAGAGAAGCACTTCAAATATTAGAGCTTTCTGGATTAGTGGAAATGGTACCAGGGCAAAAAACGAAAATTGCTCCTATTAAGTTAGACGACGTATCTATCATTTATGAAACGATGGCTGGTCTTCACTCTATTATAGGAAAGCAAGCTCTTCAAAACATTACAAACGCTGATATTCAACTACTTTCTGAAATAAATGAGCATTTTCAGCAATCTATAGAGAAAAAAAACGCAAAACAAGCTTTAGAATTAGATATACAATTCCACAATACAATTTCTTCTATTGCTAAAAACCAATATATTGAACCCTTTCTAGAAAATATGCAACTTCACGTTTTACGTCTTGAATATTTGTTTTTCCAAAACTTTGTTCCAGCAAGTCAATCTATTGAAGAACATCACTCTATCATTCAAGCATTACAGAAGCAGGACGAAAAACAAATGGAACAAATAATGACCCAAAACTGGCTCCGTCCCATGAAAGAAATACAAAAAATAATTTCTACGAAATAAAAAGAGAGCTGGTTACACAAAATCGTAACCAGCTCTCTTTTTACTAATCTATATAGCTACGCCTGAATATTCGCATAATCTTCCATATCTTCGTACTCTTTTTCCAATTCCTCTAAAGACAGCTCGTATAATTGTCGGTCGCGAATCTTAAACACACCTGCTCCAATTAACTCATCAATTAAATGCCTCTTACGATTTTCAACAGCAAAACGGAGTTGACTACTCATCTTTTAAAAAACTCCTTTCTACGATCATTGAAAATGATAATCTCTATCAATTACCACTTTTGATTATAAAAGATGACTCTTTATAAGTAAAGTAATTTCATGAAATATTTACCTTGCAAAGTACTTGTGGCCACATTATATATATGTATGCCGTGCGAAAAATGTTATGACACTTTTTCTTATCCTTTTTCTTTCATACTTTGCAAGTTGTCTCATCATGATTAAATTCACCATCTATTTCTACTTGAATGGTGACATGTTCTACATGAAATTTCTCCTTTAATACATACGTAGCCTCTTTTAATACACTTTGCGTTTCATTCCCTTTAATAATAAGATGACATGTTAATACTTGAAAATCTGATGTGACAGACCATATGTGCAAATCATGAACTTCTTTGACAATCGGAATATTTAATAACGTACTTTTTACCTCTTCAACATTTATGTGCTGTGGTGCACCTTCCATTAATATATGAAACGTATCACGTGTTACACGCCATCCACTAATAATGACTAAAATAGACACAAGAATACTAGCAATCGCATCTGCAGCAGTCCATCCGAAAAATTTAATAAGTAACGCAGCAATAATCGCTCCGACGGAACCCAATAGATCGCCTAGTACGTGCAGGAAAGCACTTCTTAAATTCAAATTACCTTTCACATCTCCGCCTCTCATTAATATCCAAGCTGATAAAATATTAATAAGCAGACCAAGGACTGCAATAATGAGCATCCCATTACTAGCAATCTCAACTGGTTCTTTAAAACGACGGATTGCTTCAATAAAAATGTATACCGAAATGACAATAAGAAC
The DNA here is from genome assembly GCF_004634455.1 of Bacillus sp. 007/AIA-02/001. Lineage (NCBI taxonomy): Bacteria > Bacillati > Bacillota > Bacilli > Caryophanales > Bacillaceae > Bacillus > Bacillus sp. 007/AIA-02/001. Next base: position 167,075 of record NZ_SEIY01000002.1, on the reverse strand, counting down.
GACACCGTTACATAATGCTGCTAACATTTCGACTCGCTTATACCCGTATGTTTTCGCAGTTGTTGCTGTTTTTTCTCCGAGTTTAAACGCAAGTAAACTTAAAGCTAAAGATACTGCATCACTTAGCATATGCCCCGCGTCAGATAGTAGTGCTAAGCTATTTGTTACAAATCCACCAACAACTTCTGCAATCATAAAACTTGTTGTTAGTAGGAAGGCAATTAGTAACGCCTTTTTATTTTTTGAATGACCATGATCATGCGAATGTCCCATACTTATACTCCTTTAAGTACAATATCTGTATGTTAGTATGAAACAAACTCCCCACCTTTATCCCGAATTGACTGATTGTAAACGCCCGCTTCCTCTGTATACACACTTCGCTATTTTTTAAACAATCCCTTTTTCTCAAATAAAACAAGACTACTTCTTTTTTATTTTCATATTGTTTACTAATGAAAGAATTTTGAAGGAGGTTACTTAAATGAAACGTTTATTTCTCTGTATGGAACGTGAACTTGTTGTAGTGAAAGAACACAATGATAACTATGAAACGACTTATCACTTACAAAATATGCAACCTACCTGTATCGCTGTTGATCCGTTCCACCCAAACCGTGTATATTGCGGAACATTTGGACGAGGTCTATGGTTAAGTGACGATAGTGGGGATTCTTGGCGACCAATTGGGGATTCCTATCGTTACTTTGATTTCCCTAAAGAAGATGGTATTTTGCACTCCTCTATCACTTCCATAACAATAAGCTCAAATGAACAAGTTAACGGATATGGGGTCGTTTATGTCGGCACAGAACCGAGCGCTTTATTTCGCTCTGAAAATGGTGGTGAAACGTGGACTGAACTTAAAAATATGAAATCATTATTATCTTCTTATACATGGGCTTTCCCGCCTAGACCTTTTACCCATCACGTACGCTGGATTACAGTTGATCCAAACAACCCTAATACAATACACGTTTCAATCGAAGCTGGTGCTGTTATTCAAAGTAACGATAAAGGGCATACATGGATTGATAAAAAATTCGGTGCTCCTATCGATGCTCATCAATTACTTATGCACCCTGAAGCACCAAATCGCCTTTATGCATCATGTGGTGACGGATTTATGGGCGGACCTGATCGTGCTTATCTTGAGAGTTATAACAATGGAAACAGTTGGATCTCATGTAGTGCAGGACTTGAACATCATTATTTATACAGCATGGCAATTGATCCAGCTGATTGTGATACGATTCTCGTTTCTGCCGCGCCAAGTGCTGATCTCGCTCATCATCGTATCCCTTATGAGTCTTATATTTATCGAAAAACGAAAGATACTCCTTTCCAGCAAGTACAACAAGGACTACCATCTGCAATCGGTACAGTCATTTCGATGTTTGCTACAAACGAAGCCGAACCACATACGTTTTACACGTTAAATAACAATGGCGTCTTTCAATCCAATGATAGCGGCGAATCGTGGGAACAACTAAACATTCCGTGGAAAGATGAGTATAAAACGCAGCATCCGCATGCACTATTCGTCACTAGTTCTTAACGAAAAAAGACTGCCTAAATGATTTTAGGCAGTCTCTCTTTTATTTCTTTAAATCAATGACAATATCATCTAATACAATATCTTTACTCTTCGCTTCTTTTTTCGGCACTTCTATTTTCTTCTCTTTCCCATTCACATACTCTACTCCACCATGATTTTCAGGTGTATGTACTCGCAAGTGCACGCGAGGTGTAACGATAAGCTTTGTTGCATTTTCGTTTAGTTTTTGGAAGGTGGCACTCCAATGGATATTGTAAGGATCGTTGCCACTTCCCCCATTTCCTTCACCCGAATAAATATTCCCTAAATCATCCTTAACCGTCAATTCAACATCTACACTATCCCATTCTTTCCTCGCGCCCTTAGAAACCTCTTGATTGTAATAAAGAATAAATGAAACTGGCGATATTGCGACCTTTTCCATATTTGCTTTTATACCTTCTTTTTCCGAACTCCCACCAATTGTTCTCTCTTTACTATCCACTGATTTTACAGTTAACGCGAAATTCCAATTACCTTGTATTGATTTTTTCCTATCTGGCATCTCTATTCTCTCTATATTCCATCTAAAGTTTACTTTGTCCTTTTTATTGCTATCATGATGCGTCGTTGTTACCATACCTACATACTTTTTTTCAGTAACTTTAGTCATTTTACCACTGCCTGAACTACCATGAGCGTCCATTATATCCAATCCACCTAATATGATAGGATCCTCCCCTAAGTCCTGCTCACTTTCCAGTGAATACGTTATAGATAATGTTCTGCCATCAGAAATTACATCATTAATTGTAACCTTAACCCCATTACTCTCTTTTGTCATATTCAACTCAGTCGAAAATTCCTTATAATTTTCATATAACCCCGTTCTACCATTATCTAAAAATCGGAATATGTCACCTACAATTGGCAATCCTCCAGCATATGTAGGAAAACCGATACCAAGAGTTGCAACTGATAACCCTACTAAAACAGATGCAGCAGCGACACCTTTTTTCCAACTTTTCATCTTTTTCTTCGTACGTATCGATTGTTTTACATTTCGTTTTACTTTTTCCTTTTCAATTTCAGAAGCCTCAATTTCTTCTAGTTCTTTTTCATCTATATCAATATCATTTAATAGTTCATAAATGTCTTTCATATTGCACTACCTCCAAAACTAATATTCGTAGCATTTTGTTGTAGTTTCTTTTTCCCCCGGTACACTCGATTATCAATTGCTGCCCGAGTTAATCCTAACTTGTCACCTATTTCCTCTGTCTTCATACCAAGTAAATATTTCATAATGAACACCTTTTGATCTAGCGGTTCTAATTGATTAATGAGCTTCAATAATTCTTCCCTATCTTCCATAACGATTAATTCGTCTTCTGCTGATTTTTCTGTACTGATATGAAACTCATCTGAAATGATTTCTACTGTTTTAGTCGATTTCCGGTAATAATCAATTGCTTTAAACTTCGCAATCGCTGCAATCCACTTTTTAAAATCACTCGGCTCTCCATGGAATTTATTTGCGTTATTCCAAATGGAAAGAAATATATCGTTTATACATTCCTCTATGAGTCCATCATTTTGAATGGGAAATAGAACTTTATGCGTGATCCCCTTTATGAGTGGTAAGTATGTATCGACAACGAATTCTAACGCGTCTTCTTTTTGCCGCTGTAATCTTTTTATAAAATTTTTCTCATTTGATTTCATGTAGCGATTCCCCTTATTGTTTTGTAAAAGCTTTTACACCCTATATAACGTCTGAGAAAATTTTTTCTCTCATCTTTTTTATTTTTTGTATGTAATGGAATACTTTCCCTTAGCCATTTTCTCACATAACTATGCATTCAAAGAAAACTTTCTCAAGTCTGCAATTTAATTCATGTAGTATACTATTTATATAGTCACTCTTTAATTTAGTGTACATTTTATTTCATTAATCTATTTTTAAAATTAGGAGATGAGATGTGTATGTGTGGAATTACAGGTTGGGTAGATTGGAAGGAAGACCTTTCAAATCAACATGTTATTTTAAAAAAGATGGCAAATAGTATTGAGCATCGTGGTCCGGATGCTGAAGGATTTTGGTTTTCACCTCATGCGGCCTTTGCACACCGGCGTTTAATTGTAATTGATCCAGAAGGCGGGACACAGCCTAAGACATTTCGTGCTGGTGATTATACGTATGCTCTTACTTATAATGGAGAAATTTATAATTTCCGTGAACTGAGAGAGCAGCTTCAAAAATGTGGACATGCATTTGAAACCCATTCAGATACAGAAGTATTACTACATGCTTATTTAGAATGGAAAGAAGACTGCGTACGACATTTAAACGGAATTTTCGCTTTTGCCTTATGGGATGATCAGAAGCAACAATTGTTTTTAGCACGAGATCATTTAGGTGTAAAACCACTCTTTTTTACAGAAAGAAATGGCAGTATTATTTTCGGCTCTGAAATTAAAGCATTATTAGCGCATCCATCTGTCCCTGCTGAAATTGATGCGAATGGAATAAATGAAATATTTGGATTAGGCTTATTTCGCACTCCAGGATGTGGCGTCTTTAAACATATTCAAGAAGTACGTGCTGGACATTCTATAACATTTACACGTCATAAAAAAGTAGTTACTAAGTATTGGAATTTAGAAAGTAAGTTCCATACAGACTCTATAGAAGATACATCTTCGCATATTTTATCTATTTTACAAGATACAGTAAAAAGACAATTAATTGCCGATGTTCCTCTCGTTTGTATGTTATCAGGCGGATTAGACTCTAGCGGTATTACTGCACTTGCGGGTAAAGAATTTGCTGCTGAAAATAAAACACTTCATACGTATTCTGTTGACTTTGTAAATAGCGCAAAAGATTTCGAACTGACATTTGCTCGCACTGGTTTAGACGCTCCTTGGGTAAAACGCGTTTCTGAACATGTCGGGACAGCGCATCATGATATTATTGTGAATGCTGAAGAATTAGCAAATCACTTATTCGTTCCCCTTCATGCAAAAGATTTACCGAGTGCTGGTGAAATGGAAACTTCACTATATTTACTATTTTGCGAAATGAAAAAAGATGCGACCGTAGCTTTATCCGGCGAATCGGCTGATGAAGTATTCGGTGGATATCCTTGGTTTCATCAAGAAGAACTACTATATGTAGATAAGTTTCCTTGGCTAACAAATTGGAAAAATACATCTCCTCTTCTACTAAATGAAGTAAGTAACCAATGTAATCTAGAAGACTATATTGATACACGATTCCAAGAAGCGATACTTGAAGTACCTACTCTTGAAGGCGAAAGTAAAAAATCCGCGAAACAACGTCAAATGTTTTATTTATTTTTAACAAGATTCCTTCCTTTCTTACTTGACCGTAAAGATCGTATGAGTATGGCTGTTGGATTTGAAGTTCGTGTACCGTTTTGCGATTATAGATTAGTTGAATATTTATGGAATGTTCCTTTCAACATAAAAAGTATTGATAATATTGAAAAAGGCATTTTACGTAGAGCACTACAACCAGCTTTACCTGACGATGTACGCAATAGAAGAAAAAGCGCTTATCCAACTTCACAAGATCCACACTACTTACAAACAATCCGTAATTTAACACTTGATATGTGTAACAATAAAAACAATCCTATTTTCTCACTTATTAACCATTCCATCTTACTTTCAATTGCTGATCAAAGTAATAAAGTGATTAACAATTTTGAAGCAAGAAGTGCCATGGAGTATATGCTACAAGTAAATGAATGGTTGAAAACATATCACATCCATATTGCTTAACAAAAAGGAGTTCAAGGATAAAAACCTTGAACTCCTTTTATATTAATTAGCACATTGTTTATTATCAGTATCAATAGACCATCCAATAATCGTGGCACAGTCTCTACCTTTCCACTGCAGTACATTTGTTAATACGGGCTCAATCTGCAAGCTATTTCCGTCGTGTAATATTTCTACTAAAGATTGATCATCATCAAACCTTCGTTTGTCACACTCTAAAATACCGTCCGTTGCCATTACAATGTGATTCATTCCTTTTTCTAATCCTCTTACACCTGACGTAAAGCAAGGTGTATTTGCTGCAAAAATATTTTTCCTGCCAATATATTCGTAATTTTTCCGTTTATTTAATCGTCCTTTTCCATTTTTCGTTTTCTCAGAATGGAATAAATACGCGAAACAATCACCAACTGATAACCAATATAAAAATTCGCCTTTTCGTAAACAAATTAAGCAAGCGAGTTCCTCATCATCTTGATCACACTTTTTAATAAATAACTCATCTGTAAATAACGCTAATAAGTACATATGTGTATGATGAAAAGCTAAATGTATTGGATAGGAAAATAACTCTTTTAATTTCTCTTTTCTTTCTGAAATTGCTTCTATTATATAATCAATATTTTTTGTTTTGTGGTGTGTATCAAAAATCATAACAAATTCAAATTGTAATTCAGGGTCCCACCAAGCAAGTACCGCATCTCCTCGTTCATATGCATCACTTTCTTGATTTCCCCCATATACGCCGACTGAAAGAGGACCACATTTTTCAACATGTATTTCATCTACATACATCTGTTCATGACTCATCCATTTGAATGTATTCACAGCTATCATCCTCTCTCTTGCTAAATGTATACCTTTACACATAGATTACCTTATATTTCAATAAAAATAAACTTTTTCAACATTTTTTATCCAAATAAAAGGATTTTATTTCTAAAACAACGAATATATCTTACTATACGATATAAAAAAGGGGATTTATTATTATGAACAACATTAATCAACATTGGGAGAGCATTTATTATCACTTACGATACGAATACGAGGACAATCTTTCCCACCAAGCAATTCGTATTTTACAAATCGTTTCTCGTGAGAAAGATATAACAATTGGAAAAGTCGCTACTGAGCTTAGCCTTTCTCATAACACAGCATCTGAACATATAAAGCGCCTTATTCAAAAGGGTTTCATCGTTAAAGAGAGAAATAAAAAAGATGAAAGAGTGGTAAACCTTACATTAACAATTGAAGGAATTGAAGTATTAGAAAAACATACTTTACTAGATAAAGAAAAGATAAAAATATTAGAATCACAGTTATCAAAAGAAGAACTACAATTAATTGAAAAAGCATTTTCGTTATTAGCGAAGGAGGCAAAATATGCATTTCCTCGTTAAAGTAATAGTTTCGGCACTTATTATCGGCGTTATCACTGAAGTCGCCAAACATTATAGTACGATAGGTGGCTTTATTGCTGCTCTTCCTCTCGTAAGTTTACTTAGTCTATTTTGGATTTCATTTGAAGGCGGGAATAAACAAGAATTGAGTCAATTTGCTTTAGGGGTATTATATGGATTCCCCGCATCAGCACTACTATTATTTATTGTCTATATTGGTTTAAAAAATTCATTTACACTTAGTACATCTGTCCTACTCGGTATAGGTGTTTGGTGTATCGTTTTTGCTTTTCAAAAATTATTTCAAGCTTAGGGGGAATTAACATTCATAAATTTGTAGAAATAATGGGGCAAAATATAGAAGTACATATAAAAGGAGGTGGTAAACAAACTGTAGTCATTCAAACCGGAATGACTTGCTCATTTTATGATTGGCTTCCTATTATAAAAAAGCTTTCACAGCACTTTACAGTCGTTTCATACCATCGCCCAGGTTACGGGAAAAGTGAGCTAGGAAATCAGCCACGTACAATAAGGCAAGTTACACAAGAGCTACATATGTTACTAAACAAACTAGCTATTCAAGAACCATTTATTCTAATCGGTCATTCCTATGGAGGATTATGTGCACAACATTTTGCGATGTTACATGAAGATAAGCTGCAAGCACTTATTTTAGTTGATTCTACTTCGATGAACTTACACCGTTTAGATGAACTTCATTTACCAATTTCTGATCAAACTGACTCGGATGATATGTGGCTTGAAAAATATAATACATACTCCAAAATGGATGTAGACACACTTTATAATGAACTAAAACCTATTCTCACCGATCAATCAAAACAGCAAATTGGATTCTCTACCTCGCCTTCATTATATAAAGCGACAGCTTCTGAACTATCGGAGTGGAAAAACTGTGCTCTCTCACTAAAAGAGCTATGTAAAACATTAGAAATACCATTAATCGTTATCGGTAGAGATCCTCAATATTCTATTACTCAATTGACTAATGGTGGCATGCCAAAAGAGGAAGCAACACAACTTGAAGCAATGTGGCAAGAACTGATCCATGAACAATTACAACTCTCAATACATAGCCAATATATACTTGCCGAACATGCTGGTCACGGAATCGAAATTGATCGGCCTGATATTATTATTGGGGCTGTTCAATCTCTATAAATAAAAAAAGGAAGCAACTAAAGTTGCTTCCTTACTTATCTATTCATAATCTTCTTCATCATCGATTTCTTCGTAATAAGCATTCCCATTACTTACATAAATAGGGCCATTCGCAACATCAATACGTAATACCCATGCCCATGGCACAGCTAAACGCTTATGTATTGCTCGCCAAAAGCTCATTGATTTTCTTTCGTACTCCTGGAACTCCTGAAGTAACTCTTTATAGGAGGAACCGTCTAACTGAATATTTGCTTCTAGCAAACGAGAATGGGCATAGTACTGCAGCTCTAGTTCAGCAGCAATTTCCATTTCTTCTTCTGTTGCCATACCAATAATTGTTCCATCTGCTGGTGCAATTTCATATACGTTGTGAACTTCAATAAGCCCTTCTTTCTCTTTCTCAAACATGTAAACAGCCTCCTTTAACATATAATTTTTATGTTACAAAGTCATACTTCTACAATAACTTCTCTCTTTCCTCTTTTTTTGATAAACTTTTACAAAATATTTAACCGATGACCTGTTTTCTCTATTCTTTCAGCAGAAATGAAACGATTTTTATCAAAATTTAATTTATACACATCAGGCATATGAAGTGTTTTCCAAAACTCCAAATCATATTTCCAATTAAAATAATTCATTAGTAATACCATAATATTTCCATGCGTACCTATTACAATATTCTTACCTTCATATTTTTTTAATATATTTTGTATACATATTACAGCGCGCTTTTGTGCTACAGTATTCGATTCTCCGCCTTCGTATGCAAAACTCCAATCTTTCCACACATTCTGCATAGCATCATTAAAATTTGATACTGGCTCTGTGCTCAATAATCTTTCACGCAAATCTTCTTCAGTTTGTATTGATAATTTATATGTATTCGCAATTCCTTGTACAGTTTGGATTGCTCTTTTGTAAGGACTAGAAATAACAACATCAATATGTTTATCTTTTAATAAATGCGTTACATTTTCTGCATCACAGTGCCCTTTTTCAGATAAAGGTCGTTCCCGTTCTTCTTTTGTATATGTAGAATGGGCATGGCGAACGAAATATATTGTTGTCATTTTTCAACCTCCTTTCTTATTTTCCATCTATATTCAATAATAAGATTGGAAAATCCTGTATTACAAAAGAGCACTTTTCATAAGTGCCCCTTTGTTTACATAATAAAATTATTTCATTATAATTTATTTCTGAATTTCTCACTTATGACAATATCTCGAATAAAGTAATCCATATTACTTAGAAGTTTTTCAAATGCTTTTTCACTCAAATTGTTCATCATAAAGACAATCTCAATCTTATTCCCTTTTTTATCAGTACCATAGAAACTATTTGTTAATACAAATGCCGTAGAACCACCTTTCTGTCCAGCAAATTCGAATATACCCTCTCCTACGGTTCCTTTAAATATATTCTCAACCTCACCTTGCATTTGTGGTGTAAAATAATTTCTGCTATTTATCTTTTCCAATAAACTCATGTAATCCTTAGCATTTGCACCTATAAACCGATCTGACCAAATACGCTGAAAATCCATATCGGCTTTTAACGATATCTCGCGTTTTGTCCATTCTTTCTCGTCTTTCATCCATTCATGTATTTGCCATACATGCTTAACATATTCATCATTAGACATATTACGTAGCTTGTCCAATGCTTTATTTTGAGGAATATGCAGTTCTTTTTCAACATAGCCCCTCATATATAATGCCCCTGTATACGTTGGATAAAATTCATCGTGACTATTTAAGCCTAACTCTTTCAAACTTTCATTTATCCGCGCTGCTCCAAGCTTGTCCAATAAATATGATGCATTCGCATTCGAACTATAATGGATCATTCCTTTCACTACTTCTTCTAAAGAAGTTTGACCACCCTTCACTAACTCTTTACCTTTTACATCATCTAGCCATGCAGGGTGTGCACCACCATCAGTATTTTTCTAATTCTTTCAATGAAATTTTCTCGTCTTTTCTTATTTTTCCTTCAGCTACTTGCTTAGCATATTCAATTGCTATAACGATTTTCGACATACTTGCTAGCGGTAATTTTTCTTTTTCATTTATTGATGTCAATGTTTCACCATTTCTTTTAACAATTAAAGAAGTTGTTTTATCATCCTTATGTTCTTTTATGTAATTTAGCACATAATTAGAGTCTTCTTTGGAATTGACATATTCCTTCACTGAAAAGAAAGCTATACAGCCTACTATAGTAATTCCAGCTATAATTCCAACAACTTTTAATCCCCTCATGATACTCCCCCTAAAATAAACATATTATATATTATACTAAATAAATTTCCCTTTTTAAGTAATAATTAGATTATTTATACAAAAACACTTCTTTTCTTAAACAACAAAAAAACATGCCTTCATTAGGAAAGCACGTTTTGTGATATTCTTCACATTGTTTAGTTAAAAAATAAATGTTTACTTACCATGATGTAACATTAAATCACTAAGTTCTTCTTCAATGTGATTTAATTTCGCAACGCCTTCTTTCCATTTATGAATATAACGTGAAACCCCAACGAAAAACAAAACAATAATTGTGGAAAGAATAATACCATATACGATTGCTACAGTACTCATAGTTACACTTCCTTATAATTAGTAATGTGGTTATTAGTTATATTTTTATTATAAACCTTTTTCTTTTAAAATACTTCGATTTCAACTTTTTGTAACAAAATTGATTTTTCTAACATTTCGTTCGTGAAAATGGCATATTTTTCACAAATTATACAAAACTTCACCATATGTACTATTACCATATGAGTTATATTATTAAATAGAATAAAGGGGATGATATACTATGACGACTTGGTTTATTGTAATGTTAGTTGTATTTGGAGCATTTAAAATTATCGTTTCTAGCCTTCCTAACACTGTTATTGAATCCATTATTAGCAAGTACGAAACACATCCAAAACTTGAAGAAGAGAATGTGACTATTACAATTCATGGAAATAACGTAGAAGGCGAACAGAAATCAAAAATTATTCATGATTTTAACGAAGGTTTATTTTTAGATCGCTATTATGCACCACCACACAATGAGGGTACGCCTTTAATTATCAATGCAAAACGTGGCAAAAAGAATTTTACATTTTATATTTATAGTCACGAGGAGCATGTTGATGTTGTAAAACAATATAAAAAGAAGGTAGTTGCTTATAGTTTACGCTCTAAAAACCTTCAAAATAGTGATATGTTCGTGTCAGCTGACTTAGCTTAATACTCATATATTGGAAAAAGGAATCCACGAAATATGGATTCCTTTTTTCTCATTTACTGAAAAATAAGCTCTGTCTTCAAACTATCTTTCGGTAACAACCAGCCTTTTTTCTCTAAACTCGCCATTATTAATTCCCTTTGCTTTGTCGCAATACTTTCTTCATTTGTTTTAAATGACACTTCTATTACGAAGTCATCTTCTAATTTTCCGGTATTACTTAATGGCCAAATTTCAATATTTGCTTTTATGTTTTCAAACTCTCCTGTATATCGTTTCATTAATACAGGACCGTAAATACGGGAACTCTTTAACATTTCCTCTCCCCAATTTGTATACAACCATTTGTTCATTTTCCCTGGTAATTTTTCTATTAACATGTTTTGAGCAGCTTGTTCATTTGGTAAATCAAGTATCCCATATCCTTTAGCGCTGTAACTTTTCTTATTTGAAATGCTTAATGTTTTCTTCTCAAATCCCCAATCTATTTCCGCCTCATAACTATCCGTATTACTATCGAATCCTTCTTTTTTAGCTACTTCTAGTGCATCTTGAATTACACCATTTGGAATAGGATATCTTTTTTTATATGTTAATTCAAAATCTTTACTAAATTCTTTCTTTCGAATTCTAGCAAACCAACCTTCCTCGCTTAAACTTTTATTCGCAGTATCTAAAAATTGCACTTGTATTCTTTCATATTTTGTACCAGCCTGGAAATGTTCTAGCACCTCTTGCTTCATCTCTTTATTATCACCTAATACTTGTTCTGGCTTCAATAATAACTTTACTTCAAAACTAGGTTTCATTGGACTAGCTGCAAACCCTTCCTTAACGTTATAAAGGAAACAACAAAAGAAAATGCTTACGAATACAAATACTTTTTTCATATACCTATCCCCTTTACATTTCAAATGACTTCTATACGTTCCATTGCAAGTGAATATACATTTTCATACCCTGCTGTACTTAGCTTTTGTTGTAATCGATCCGTATCCTCTTTCAAAGCGTGCACTAACACCGTATGTTCTGGTAATAATGTATTTAGCATCTCTTTAACGTCTCTTATACTTTGGTGAACTTTATACGGAACTCGCTTCACCCTACATGTACTCCTTACATGTTCTTTCATAACTTTTTCTGCAAAACTCCCTTTCGCAATATGCCCAGTAAAAATAACGGCATTCCGTTTTTCATTCCGAAGTTGTTCATAGTATAACTGTGCTCGTTTCGTTTGCATATTCGCATCACTCATTACAACTATTCCGTAACTATTTTGCATACTAATGTCATTATCCATAACTATTATGTTTCTTTTTAAACTCTCCATAATCCATTTAAGTTCTTCATTATTTTTTATCCAACCTTTATATATGAACATCTCTTCAAATCCAGCCAAAATTTCTTTATCTACTATAAGCGGAAATTCTTTATATCGTTCATATAAATACAATACTATATCTTGCGCCCTACCAAGTTGTGGCAGCGGTAATAATGCTATTCCTTCATTTTGCATAACTCGTTCAATTTCTGCACATAGGTCGTCTAATCTTTCATTTTGCGAAACATCATCTGTGTGATAAGCGGCATCTACAATTGCAACTTTTATATTGTGGCCCAATTTCTCAGGTAAATTAGCTCGTAGTATATTAGACTCTGCTGAATAGTCGCCTGAATAAAATACGTATGTATTACACATATCAACTAAAAACCAAACAGCTCCTAATACATGCCCACTATACCCCCACTGAAACCGCAATGTAGGAGTAATTTGTAACCATTCATTTGGATTGCTAATCTCATCAATACATACATAATTTAAATCTTTTATATGTTGGTCGCTATAAGGTAAATTCCATCCTTGCATCACATTATAGTTTCTCCATTTTTCATAATATAACGGCAGTTGCTCCTTCGTATAACGAGTCGTCCAAATTTTTTTCTTATAGCCATACTTCGCTAATAAAGGTAAACCCATCGTATGATCTTCATGAATATGTGATAAAAATACCGCATCTAAAAATGGAACAGCTTCTCTCTCTATTTTTGGATAACCATCCTCATAAGATCGATTAATACCACAATCAAATACTATTTTCGTCTCTTTATTTTTTACAAAATAGCAAGAGCGACCGTATTCTCCTGCTCCTCCCCATACTTCCACTCTCATCATGCTACCCCTTTTCGCTTTTGCTCCATATGTTGCAGCAGTAATAAGCACATTGTTGTAAGTCCAACAGAAACAACGGCCATCGCCATTCCTATAGATACTTCACCCTGTTCAAATTGAGCAAAAATAAACGTTGCTGACGTTTCTACTGATGGAGGTAATACGAGAAGTGATGCTACTAACTCTCTTATTGAAATTGTAAATGTCATCGCCCATCCGGCAAGAATGCCTGGGATAATAAGAGGCAATATTATTTTTCTAAAAATATAAATATAATTTCCAGAAAAAATACTTCCTGCCTGCACGAGAGAATCATCAATTTGTCCGAGTGATGATTTTACATATTGCACCGTGTAAGGTAAAAACAGAACAACATACGTTACGATAACCATGATTGGTGTATTATAAATTGACATAGGCATATATGGTGAATTCCAAAATAGAATAAGACCTACAACCATAACGATTCCTGGTACCATATTCGGTAACATACCGCACATATCAAGCCATTTTTCAGAGGTTTTTTTCCCCTTTCGAATCATAAGTGCCAAAAAGACTCCAATCATTACCGCAATAATCGCTGTTACGAGTGAAAAAAGAAAACTATTCCATAAAGCCTCTAATCCCGGAGACCCCATTGTAAACAATGCCTCATAATGACTTGTTGTAAAGTTATTTACATGTAAACCGCCGCCTCTTAATTTTGAAAAAGAAGCAATAAGTATAGAAAAGTATGGAATTCCAATTGATACGATTAATAAACCAATTACATACATCCATGCTACAACGCGCGTAAATATAGACAAAGTATATCTTTTAGATTTCACACCTTTTCCACTAACCATTGCATATGAATACTTTCGATTCAATACATTTTGCATATACCAAATGAGCATACAAGCACTAAGTAATAAAGAAGATAATGCTGTTGCACTACTGAAATCAATTGGCCAACTCGAAATAAATTTATGAATTTCTGATGTTAACACGTGGAATCCTATTCTACGTCCGAATGTAGCCGGTGTTCCAAATTCAGCAATCGTCTTTACGAAAATGAGTAAAGCACCCATTACATAACTTGATACTAATAACGGCAATATTATTTTTCTTAAGCGATAGAAAAAACTTCCGCCATGAACTGCTGCAGCTTCTTCTTTACTACTCCCAATCTGAAGTAACGTGTTTTTCAGCATGAAATAAAGGAATGGGAATAAATGCAGACTCATAATTAATACCATACCTCCTAAACTAAAAAACGATGATGAAACTGTCTTTAGCATCGGGAAAAATTGTTCAAAATAGCCGTTAGATTGCATGAACAAAATCCAGCCCATCGATCCAATATACGGCGGTGTCATAAATGGAATCATAAAAACAATATCTAACTTACTATACTTTCCTACATCTGTTTTGCTCATAATAAATGCCAATGGAAATGCAAATATTGTAGCACCTATTACAACGAGTGCACCTAGAAGCATCGAATTTAGAAAAATCCCAGCTAATCCACCACTCTGCATCACTTCAAAAGGCTTTAAAAAATTCCAACTGCTATTTTCATATACACTAGAAAATAAAATAAGAAAAAGTGGAATGACGATTAACATCGCCACAAGTAATAACGCTACCGTCATTCCAACTTGTCTTACTGATACGAATCGATTTACCATGGAATCACCATCTTATTGAAATACTTTCTTAAATTGTTTTCCTATTTCATCTTGCTCTTTCTCAACTGTTTTCCAATCAATATTTAATACTGGAATCTCTTCTACATTTGGTCTATTTTCAGCTTTTATATCTGTTCTACCAGGCAATAAATACGCTTTAGAAACTTGTTTTTGTACATCATCGGATAATAAATAATCAATAAACTCTTTTGCACCTTCAACATTTTTACTATCCTTCATAATCCCAGCTACACGTGGGCTAATAACTGTTCCGTTTTTTGGATATACAATATCAACAGGTTCACCCTTTGCTTTTGCGCTATACGTCATATAATCAACACCCGCAATGACCATATCTTTCGCACCTGTTACAACTGGGTCTAACGCTTCCTGATTTGCTCCTGCTACTGTAACTTCATTTTTCTTAAGCTGCTCAAATAAATTCCATCCATCTTGTCCATTCTTTTTCACGTATCCTGTTACAAAGTCTAAAGCTGAACCTGAAAGTGCTGGATCTGGAAGATTCACTTTCCCTTTCCATTCTCCTTTCGTTATATCGCTCCAATCTTCAGGCGCTGTCTTCACATTTTTTGTATTGTACACAATCCCTAATGCTGAAGCACTATACCCGAAATAATGGCCTTTATCATCTGACCATTCAGAACGCAGCTTATCAGCTTGTTTCGCCTCTTTATAAGCTAACGTTTGACCCTCTTTCTTTAATCCTTCCATCGCTGGTAAGGAAGCGAGTACGACAACGTCAACGACTGGATTTTTCTTTTCAGCTTCCATTCTCGCTAAAATTTTACCAGTTGTCCCTTGAAACATTTCCACCTTTATACCAGTTTTCTTTTCAAAGTCTTTTTGAATTTTTTCTGCTAACCCTTTTGGCCCTGCACTATATACAACAATTTTCTTTTCATTCGTATTTGTACTTTTTGCATCTGCATTACCCTTTGAACTACAACCTGTTACTACAGCCGAAAATAATAAAGTACATACAAATAAAGACTTAAGCGAACTGAATTTCTTCATACGATTCTCCCCCTATATGATGAATACATTTTTTTGGCACATATAACGATACTGGTTTACCGATGCTTAATTTACTATTGTGATAAGCTGTCCATATTCCGAGTGCCCCCATGTTTACTTTTATTTCATACCGTTCTCCTACATATGTAACGTGCTTAATTTCACCTGTATACATTTCGCACACATCATTTTTCGTCCAGCTCACATGCTCTGGACGAACCATTTTTTTACCCTCTACAAGCCAATTCGCCTTACCAACAAATTTGGCAACAAATTCATGAGACGGTTTCACATAAATATCTTCGGGTGTTCCTTTTTGTAATACTGCTCCTTGTTTCATGACAATAATTTGGTCTGACATTGACATTGCTTCTGTTTGATCGTGAGTAACATACAGTGCAGTTAAACCAATGGAATGAACGATATCCATAAGCTCTATTCTCATTTCTTCTCGCAAAATTGCATCGAGCGCACTTAGCGGTTCGTCAAACAAAATAAAATGAGGTTTTGTTACAATTGCTCTAGCGAATGCGACACGTTGTTGCTGTCCACCAGAAAGTTCGTGTGGATACCTTTTCTCCATACCTTGCAGGCGAACTCGCTTTATTGCATCTTCTACTTTTTCTCGTAAATGATTCGTTTGCTTTGTAGCTCTTAAACCAAATGCAACATTTTCAAAAACAGTCATGTGCGGCCATAAAGCAAAATCTTGAAATACCATACCGATATTCCGTTCATGAGGAGATGTCTTTATCTTTTTTGTAGCAGAATACATGCACTGGTCTCCAAAATATATTTCTCCCTTATCCGGTTCTTCAAGTCCTGCTATCATTCTAAGTAAAGTCGTTTTCCCACATCCCGAAGGTCCTAAAAGTGTAGTGAATTCCCCTTGTTTCATTACAATCTGCAACGGCTTTAACGCTTGTGTTTTTCCAAATGTTTTTTCTAATCCATTAATTTTAATATCCATCGTCTCACCTCTCTCCCCTCATTCTTAACCTGCTTTCATTCTATATGGAAGATTTATACTTAATGTTAATGTACTGTAAAGATTAAATTAAAAAACTTCTAATAAACTATTTATTTCTATAGATTTTTTCTATAGTTAAAATAAAAAAGGCGGCAATTCATAATGAATCTCTTAAAATTAGAAATTGTAGTACTTATTAAGAAATACAAAAAGCTTACAATCGTTGCAGAAAAACTTGGCGTTAAACAACCAACTATTACTTTTCATATAAAAAGCTTAGAAGAAGAACTCGGTGTGTCTTTATTCGAATTACGTTCTGGAAGGTATTTCTTAACAGAGGCTGGTGAGGCTTTGCACCATTATGCTTGTAAAATAGATGCACTTATGAAAGAAGCTAGACGTGTCACGCAAGAGTTTAAAGATTTTCATAAAGGCGCTATAACAATCGGCGCTAGTTATGTACCAGCGACTTATCTTTTGCCAGCAGTCGTTCATCAATTTCAATGTGAATTTCCCAATATAAAAATAACGCTACTAGTTAAAACCGCCCCTGAAATTCGAATGATGCTACAAAATCACGAAATCGATCTTGGGATAATTTCCGCTGCTCCATTTGATGAACCACTTTTAAAACAAACGAATATAATGCCCGATACACTTGTTCTTGCTTTTTCCAAAGAACATCATTTTTCAAAGAAAGACAATGTATCGTTACAAAATATAGAAAAGGAACGCATACTATTGCATCGTAATCCATCTACAACGAGAGACTTACTTACACAATGGACGTTAGCGCACAACATTACATTCCAATCAGAAATTGAATTAGACTCATTAGAAACGATGAAACAAATTTTAAAATATGGTAATGGAATTGCCTTGATTTCTAAACTTGCTATCGAACAAGAAATACAACGAAATGAGCTATGCTATATACCAATCCCTGAATTTGAATTTCAGCGTAATATTTATACGATTCATCATGAAGACAGATGGAATTCTAAAATCATTTCTTTTTTACTACAGAGCATCACTACATTTGCAACAAAAAATTAAAAGGCTGTCGTTATGCACGACAGCCTTTCAAACTATAAATCTATTTATTTTTCTTTGCCTCAATTTTTGCTTGCGCCTCTTCAGCCTTATCTAATGCTTCTGATACTTTCTTCTCTTTTTCTTTCACTTCATCTATACTATCGACAGCTTTAATAATTTTATCGATTCCCTCTTCTTCTACCTTTCTACGCTTTGCCACTCTTTCATTTACTTTCTCTTCCACATCTTTTGCTTTTTGAAGCATATTCTCTGCATTTGATATTACAGCTTTTTCAAGTTCATCATCTTTTTTCTTTTGTAACACTTCATTTGCAATGTCTTTCGCTTCTAAATACTTACCGTCTTTTAATGCTGTTGCTCCCTGATCCATTTTCTCAGCAACTTCTTTATATGATTTCGCTTCATTTCCTGATTTCTCTTTTTCTGCTTTTTCGAACCACATTGTTGCATCACTATACTTTTCATCTTTCAATGATTGCATACCTGTTTCAATATATGTGTCATAATTGCTACATCCAGCCATTACGACTAATAGAAAAAGCATAACAAAACTTAATTTTTTCATGCTGTTGTCTCCTTTTCTTTGCAAGCTCACTTTACTTTAACATACATGAAAAAGAGTTTCAAAAACTAAAATACTAATTTAGTCATTTTTATTTTATTAAGTCACATTTCCTTTTAGACAGACACATCCACTTGCTTTTTCATTACATGCTTCTTTACTCCTACTAATACAACTAACAATAAACCTACGCCTAATGTCATCATAACAATGCTAGTTGGCAACATATCTAATAATAATCCATACACAATCATACCGAGCGGTGCGATTGCAGTAGAAATTGTTTCAAGTAAGCCGAAAACGCGTCCTAAATAACTTGGATCTGTCGTCTTTTGCAAATGTACTTGCATCGGGATATTTACAACCATCATTGATATACCAGTTAACATCATAAAAGCGATATAGTAAATAAAACTTGCTACTTTCGGGATGGTGACTACTAATGGAAACACTGTACATAAACTCAAACTCGCAAATAAAAACAACCCAATATAAACAGAGCGAAACGGATCATTCACTTCTTTACGTACTGATAACGCAATTGCACCAATTAACATCCCAACTGCTAACATTCCCTCTACAACACCGAGTTGTTTCGAAGATAGATGCAAATTTTGAACAATAATATATGGAAGTGAAACGAAAAGTGCACTCGCAAAAAAGTTTACCCCTACTGCAATTTTCATTAAACCATATATTTCATGCTGTCTTTTCACATATGAAAACCCTTCTTTTATACTCGTCAAGAAATGCTCTTTACTTTCAGCCTTTTCTTTTTTGTATAAATCAAATACGATAAACAATTGCACAACAACCGCTAAAAAGAATGTAATGCTATTCAATAGGAAAAACGATTTAATTGAAAAGAAACCAAATACAACTCCGCCAATAATCGGTGCTAAAATATTTGATAAAGATGCTGCCGTCTGGTTCAAGGCACTCGCTTTTTGAATACGTCCTTCATCTACTAAACTTGGAATAGATGAAGTTAATGAAACAGAGTAAAAACTCGCACAAATTGATAATAATGCTGCTGAAACATAAATAAACAGAAGTGATGGCCCAAAAGTAGTTGCAAGGATAAACATAATAAACATTGTTAAACTACTTAACAAATCGGTACCGATGACAAGCCATTTTCGATTGACGCGGTCAGCTACAGCACCAGCAATTGGTCCACAGATTAGCCTTGGAATCGATCCACAAATAAGCGTAGTTGCAAACCCCATTCCTGAACCCGTTGTCTTTAATACGTATAATCCCATTGCAAACGTATAAATACCGGCTCCTAGCAAAGACGTCATTTTCCCAATCATCATTAAAATAATATTTCTCGTTGCAATCTTCATTCTTGAATCATTTTGTCCTATACTTATATCCCCCATTTTTGACACTCTCCCCTTAAAAGTTAAATTGTGTTAAACTTATTATATAATTAACTTTCCAATTTTTACAACAAAAAGTTTAATGACATTTAACTTTTTAACTATAAAGGAGCAATTATATGGCTACTCTCGGTGAAAAAATTAAAACGTTACGAAAAGAAAAAAAGCTTACTCAAACTGATCTAGCAGGTTCAGAACTCACAAAAAGTATGCTAAGTCAAATTGAAAATGGAAAAGCTACACCTTCTATGAAAACACTACAATATATCGCTGACAAACTTGAATGTGAAACGAGTTTTTTATTAGAAGAAGATGATGTAGAAATTGTAGGACTCATTCAACAAACGGAGAAACTAATAAAAGCAAACAAGTACGATGAAGTATATGAGGTTTTACTACCGATCGTTCAAAAAGAGCTACCTCCCACTTTGAATACTGCTCGTTTATATAAACAGTTTGTAACAGCTGCGGCTAAAATGAAAGATTACAATATTGAATATTACGTTGAAAAGGCTACTTCTATTTTTGAGAAATATACGTTATACCGGGATAGTACGGAAACAAAATTAAAATTATCCTTTACGATATTCACACGTAAAAAATATGCTGAATGTTTACAACTTATAGCTAGTATCCGAAATGACTATGAAGAGAAACATTTAGAAATGGATCTCATTATACATATCGAATTATATTTATATGAAGCAATTATTTTTCTTGCATGTGGTGATTACGAACAATGTGAAAGTGTCATTTTAGATGCACTTGCATTTTCAAAAAAACATCAAGTGTATTATAAAACAGATGAATTTTATCGTATTTTATCTTATCAAAAAGTAATCACGGCTGATAAAGAACAATATTTACATTACATAAAAAAATCAGAGCAATTCGCCATTTTTACAGAAGATAATTTCTCTGCGGCGGTTATTGATCTTTTAAAAGCTTTCTACTACAACACAATTGCTAATGAATATACAATTGCATTAGAACATTTAGAACAATTTCGAGAAAAATTAAAAGATGAGCCAATTTTTCAAGATGATGGATCATATTATCTTGAAAAAGGAAAAGCTTTGTATGGTTTAAAACAATACGAAGAAGCTTTAAAAACATTGCAACGCGCTATCATACCAGATTATATAAACCATCCACTTGATCACGCACGGCTTACAACAGCTGGGGCATATCGCGCTCTTTGTTATGTGAAACTTAATGATAAAAAAAGAGCTCTTGAAGAAGTAACAGAAGCATATGAAATCGTACAGGCCTATCCTGATTCCATCTTCACTTCATTTATTAAAGAAACATTACAAATAATACAAAAACTTTAAGAATGTCTCTAAATGGTATATTATTCCTCTTTTTTAGCAAAGATAATAATGATGGGAGGAATATAAATGAATATACAACGTGCAATAGAGCTTTCTATGTCAGCAGAACAAGCCAATGTCAATTTTCAAGGCATGCCTGTTATGATTCAACACGTCGATGAAAGCAATGAAACCGCCCGCATATATGAAGTAAAAAAACCAGGACGCGAATTAACTGTTCCAGTTAATAGCTTAGAGGAAATATAAGAAATGCCACTTCTCTTTTGAAGTGGCATTTTTCTTCTTTCAGATTACTTATTATAAATTTCTTCAACTCTTTATTTTACATGAGCTGAAAAAACAAGAATTTTCTACTTCTTTTCTTTTTGTGACCTGCTAAAATACAAACTATGGATTAATTATTCGTACTATACATTAAGGAGGAAAAATAATGGCATCTAATTTAGAAAAAAACCAGCCTTATTATGCAGTTATATTCACTTCTAATTTATCAAATAATACAACTGACTATAATACCGTTGCCGAAGAAATGGATAAACTTGCAAAGCAACAACCTGGATTTTTAGGTGTAGAAAGTGCACGAGGTAATTCTGGACTCGGAATAACAATTTCTTATTGGGAATCACTTGATGCGATTGAAAATTGGAAGAAGAACACCTTACATAAAGAAGCGAAAAAAAGAGGTCGTGAGCAATGGTATGAAAACTTCCACCTGCGTATTTGTCTTGTTGAGAAAGAATTTAAGTTTCATAGAGGTACTTTATAACTATGAAGGAAAAATTAGCTCTCGTTATTGTTCATGAAATATATGGTGTGAACGACCATATGCATCACGTTACCCAGCACTTTACTTCATCTCATATAGACGTATTCTGTCCTAATCTTCTACACTTACAACATGCATTTCATTATCGTGATGAAGAAAAGGCATATGAACATTTTGTAAATCATATTGGATTTGATGATGGAAAAAAGCAAATTGAAGAATTCATTTCTCATCTTTCTAGTAGTTATACACATATTGGACTTATCGGCTTTAGTGTTGGAGCTACCATCTCATGGCTATGTAGTAACAATCCGAAAATAGATTTTATTATCGGATGTTACGGTTCTCGTATACGCGACTATGTTCACATAAAGCCTACATGCTCTACATTACTTATATTCCCTGAAAAAGAAGCTAGTTTTTCAGTATCCTCTTTAATTCACACATTGCAGCAACAAAAGAATCCTTTATTAGAAATAAAACAACTACACGGTGAACATGGATTTCTAAATCCGTACACTGAAAAATATAACGGGCACTCTACAAAACAAGCATACAATTTAATAGATTCATTTCTTGTAAAGTGAAACTTCAATCAGTGGGGGGGGGGTCATCCCCCACCTAATCTCTTTTCTTACGTTGAGTTTTAAGGTGTGGGTCTTACTGCCCATGCGTGATAAAAACAATCTTATACAGGAGACTCAAAATGACGCTGACATTACTCTTACTTGTTTTCATACTCATTGCCTTTATCTCAGCGCTAACTATCATTTTTAAAACCGTAAAAAAAGGGCTATTTTTCAACCGCCCCTACTTACAATCTATTATCGTTTGCCTTTTATTTTTTACTAATTGGATCTTATATGTAACAACTTTTTATTCGTTACTTCCCGAGAAAATTAGTGAGTTCCTATTCCTACCCATTTGGTTTTTCCTTTGTATTTTAGGTTTTATAACTTTCTGGCGTGAATGGGGAAATAATCGTGTATTCTCCATATGTATCGGTTTTCTTTCCTTGACTAGTTTTTTATTTGGATTATTGTTGTTAGTTCTTTCCGGGATGTAATAGAAGAAGGAAGAAAAGCCAACTTTCAACTTTTCTTCCTTCTATGTTTACCTTTAGTTTTCACTGTCACTGATTCACAAGGTGTATAATATATTTGAGGTGTCGCCTTATCAACAAACATCATAAACGTAATAAAGCCGATAATAAAGAAAATAAATAACGTTAACAAAATTGCTCCTATCGTTAAAAGTATCATAACACCACCCCTATATTTTTCATGTTATTACACTTTTCGCTATGATATGAGTGTAATCCTTTTTAGAAAAGGAAACGTAACAAAATAATCACAATCACTCCCGTTAATACTGTACCTAATAAACTACGAGTATATATCGCTACAAGAAATGTTGGAATTGCTGCAATAAGATAATCCCACTGCATCGTTTCATGCATAAATAAAACTTGTGCTAAAAGCGCTGCTAATATCGCAATTGGTATGTAATTTAACCATTTTAAACCCCAGTCAGGAATTTGTAGTTTGCTAAATACGAGTAGAGGTAAAATACGTGGCACGATTGTAACAGCTCCTGCTGCTAGTAAAAGTAATAATACATCTAATCTCATTTCCATTTTTCAATC
Source organism: Bacillus sp. 007/AIA-02/001 (assembly GCF_004634455.1). Lineage (NCBI taxonomy): Bacteria > Bacillati > Bacillota > Bacilli > Caryophanales > Bacillaceae > Bacillus > Bacillus sp. 007/AIA-02/001. The sequence continues at coordinate 143,295 of NZ_SEIY01000002.1, read as the reverse complement.
AACACTCCAATCGTCGCAGCTAGTAAGGTTGCGATAATAACCGCTATACTATCTGGCATAAATAGGTGTGAAACGTATGCGATAATAATCGCTACAATTGCAACACTTAAATGAATTGCTAGTTTCGGTTTACTACTTATGAGCTGAAGAACAAATAATCCGATAAACATCGCTGGTAATGCATAATCCATGCCGTATGTATGTGGATCTGGTATCCACTCACCAAATAGCCCGCCAATGATAGTGGCAAGAATCCAATTTAAATACGCTGTTACATTAAGCCCTATCATCCATCTTTCACCTAAATATCCTTTTTGCGCAGCATGCTGCACTGCAACGCCGAAAGTTTCATCTGTAATTTGCGAACCGATGATTAGGTTTTTAAATAGAGGAATTTTCGTAAAGTACGGTGCAAGTGCAGCACTCATAAGAAGGTGGCGCAAGTTAACAAAAAATACAGTAAAAATAATTGCGGAAGCAGGAGCACCGGCTGCATACATACCAGCTAATATAAATTGGGCAGAACCTGCATAAATTAAAGTGGACATAAATGCAATTTCAATGATGGAGAAACCAGCTGTTTTTGCAATTACACCAGCTGCTATACCGATGCTCAAGTAACCAAATACAGTTGGTAAACAATCTTTTACTCCTTGCTGAAATGTATCGTCACTCTGCAAAGCTACATGTGCCTGAGCTTTACTCATCTCTATCATCCTCCATTCCTTCTAAAGTTCGTTTTCCTGTTACGACATGAACTAAATCTATATTTTCACGCCATAACGTATCTAACTTATCAGCTCCAAATTCCTTTGTGATTTCTTCAACCATAATATCGTGCCGCACATACTCTGTAGCAACGAGAACTAGCGCTGGGTCATACGTTGTAACGGCCCATGAAGTGCTATCATTTGAGAAGTTCGCAATTAATACTTCCTCTCCATCACGAGCAATAACAGTTAAATGACCACCCATTCTCTTTTCAACAACGTGGGGCGTCATATAATTATGATGAAACGTCGCTCCTATTTTTGTTTCTGGAGCTCCAAATAAGATTGAAAATATATGTACGCCTTCCTCTTCCTTTTGATGAATGTATGGCTCAATTTCATGCACTTGTTCTTCCCATACAGAAATCCATAATTCTTCCTTTGCCCTATTAATTATATTGCATATTTCTTTTAAAACACGATCATTTGAGCGAATATGCGAAATTACATCTATTTGTCGCTCTTGTTCTAAACCATTTAATTTCTGGTCTAAAAACTCAAAGGACTTCTCAAAGTCTTTTCGCATTCGATTCATTAATTCCGTAGCTGGTACTGGTACATATTTAACTGGTTCAGAAGGTACAATATGCACCGCTCCTTTATCCATTAACTTACCGAGTACCTCGTAAATCATAGAACGAGGTACTCCTGTTTGTTTACTTACTTCATAGCCTGTTACTGGGGAATGTTTTAACAATCCAATATACGCTTTACATTCATATTGGGAAAATCCTAACTTTTGTAATTCCTTTATAATTTCATCCATCGGTAACCCCTCACAATCTAAATCGCTCTTACTTCAAAACGACGATTTTGCTTCCCTTTACTTTTTACTTTATCAATAACAAGTGTTCCTATTTCATTCGTATTTTTCACATGTGTGCCTCCACAAGCTTGTTCGTCTAAATCTTCAATTGTAACAATGCGGATTTCTTGGATAGTAGTTGGCAGGAGATTTATTGCTGTTTTAATCATTCCTACAGCATTTTCTGCTTCTTCGCGGCTCATATAACGAGTGGAAATTTCTTTATTTTGCTTAATAAGTTTATTCACTTCCTCAACAATTTCTTCTACTTCCACGCTCGATAACTCTTGTAACTCATTAAAGTCGATACGTGCTTTATCAGGATAAATTTGATTTCCGGTGCATAGAGCTCCATACTTTTCATAAACAACAGCTCCGATAAGATGCAGTAAAGAGTGATGACGCATTAAATTATGACGTCTTTCCCAATTTATCTCTAATTTAACTGGACCTAACTTTACTTGAGCTTCATCTTTTATATAGTGAACTATTTCTCCTTGCTCCTTCTTTACTTTTTCAACTTCAAATACAGACCCATCTTGTACAATGACACCCGTATCACATTCCTGTCCTCCACCAGTTGGATAAAAAACTGTTTCTTTTACAAATACTTTATTCCCTTCTACTCTTATCACTTCTGTTTCGCAACTCGTTTTGTATGCATCTTCTAAATATAATGCCGTTTTCATACTCTCACCTCTTTAGTAGTTATAGTTATACCTACTAATATAAAAAAGAAACTCCATGAAGTCAATTGATAATTCTGAAATTTAAAATTAATAAAAGACTCCTTTATTAGGAGTCCACTATCTCAATATTTCATTCGCTTCTTTTTCATAAATTTTATCAAATGACGTCATAACGCGCTGTGATGCTTGAATCATCTTTTGATCTGTCATAAGATCTGCCATCTCTTTCGTCATATCTACATTTGAATTTTCTAGCATATGATTTTTTACTATTCCTGTTCCGTTCGGTAAATTAGCAATGTTTCCTTCTGCTAGTGTAAAGCTTTTGTTCTCTCTTTGCACAAGACGAGCATTCGTTTCGGCATCTACTGTTTTTGTTTGCAAACGAGCAATATTATTTTGTGTTACCTCATCATATAATGTACCATCTGCTTGTACAGCAACCTTTGCTCCTTCTGGAATACGAATACGCTCATTATTCTCTCCCATTACGAAAGCACCTGAAGATGTTTGTAAATATCGATCACTATTTAATGTGAAACTACCATCTCTCGTTAAAAACGTTTCATCATTTTTAGAAGTAACAAAAAATGATGTTGTGCCGGCCGCGCCGTCATCTAAAAAGAAATCTGTAGCGCTATTTGTCATTTGTATATTTCCTTGTACTAAATTCACATGCGTTGCAGCTGGTACTACAGCGTAATCGACCGAACCGATATTTGTTACCGCCCCATCTCCGCGGCGATATGTGTCTTGTACATCAAATACTTTAGACGTCATATTTTCTGCTTTAAATCCTGTAGTTTGAGCATTTGCAACGTTATTCGAATGAACATTAATGCGCTGCATGTAATTCATCATGCCCATAGAACCTATATAAAGACCGTTCATATTCGTTTGAATAAGGCAAGCGCCTTATTCTTCACCTCTTTTCTACGATGTTTGTAACATTTGTTTTGCTAAATGTTCAGCTGTAGCGATATGTATATTTTTCTTTATGTCTTGGCCATCTGTCATTAATACAATAGGAGCTGATGATACTGCTGGAATTTTCAACAATTCGCCACTACTTGCTGTTTCATCAAATTTCGTAAACACAATACCATCTATATGAATATCTTTAAAGTTTGTAATAATTTCAATCATATCTTTACTTTTCATTGAAGCTGATAACGTTAAACAAATATAATCTGGTTCTACTTGTCCCATCGTTTCAATCATTTCTTCCACTGTTTCTGACGTACGATAATTTTTCCCTGCTGTATCAATTAAAATATAATCGACGCGTGCTTCTTCTTTAAAATACGTAAGCGCTCTTGTCATTGCAGCTTCATCACGCACAGCAATTACTTCAGATCCAATTGTCTTTACGTTATCTTGCAATTGCTGTACTGTTCCTATGCGCGAATGATCTGTCGTTATAAAACCAACTGTTTTTTTCTTACCGTGAAATTGCCATGCCATTTTCGCGAGTGTCGTCGTTTTACCAACGCCAGTTGGACCGATTAATGCAATTGTTTGTACTTCTTTTTCAAAGACGTTTTCCGTATTGAAATGAGATTTCATATCTTCCAATATGTACCTGATAACTTCTTCTTCCGTAATCATCGTTGCATTTTCAAACTTTATTTTTAACTTTTCAGCATATGCATGAATGAAATATTGTTCCACATCGTTTTGTTCTAGCATCCGAATTACTTTTTGAATAATAAACGGTACAGATTCTTGATTTTCTTTCTTTGGAGCTACTTCTTCTTTCTTTACTGGAACGACTTGTTTCACAACTTTTTTCTTTTTCGTTACTTTCGTTTCTTCCGTTTCTTTCATCGGTTTCACAACGACGATTCCTTTTTCAAACAGCTTTAATAGTTTCTCTTTTTTTCTTGCCCATTCTTCACTATTTCCTGTTTGCATCGCCGCGTATGACATAGAAGTCGTTACGTTTTCTAAATTGTGCAGTACTGATTGAATTCCATTCGCCTTCACAATTTGTTCTGAAGGATCATTCACAACATCCATTAACTGTTCATGAAATTGAGCTGTACCTTCATTCACTTCTTCCTGTTTTTCTTCTGGAAAAGCAACTAACATTTCATAATCCTTTTTCCAAAAAAACGGTATATTTCGTTTTACACTTTCATCGACAACGTAATAATAATCTGTACCATATTGGTCAAATAATTTTCGATACAATTCATTTTTCGAAGCTGCTTTTATTCGCATTAACGCTTCTTTCTTTTCTGTACTTTCCATTACTTCACCCCCTACTATTCAATATAGGCAATTTGATCCACAACAATTTCTGGTGCTAATTCACTAATACAAAGTACTTGTGCTTCCACTTGATAACGTTCTAGCAGTCTTACAATCGCAAATCTAAAATCTTTTCTACGTGTTAATAGCACTGGTTCTCTTCCCATTAAACGTGCTTGCTTAAAGACGCGCTGCACTTGCTCAACGACACGTGTTTCTAAATCTAAATCCCAGTTTAATAAGTAACCTTGATATGAATTATTCACAACATCCGCATCTAACTCAATTGCATCAGAGAAGAGCGCTGCATATATTTTTCCGTCTGGATTTTTCGCATTTTCACAAATAACTTTTGAAATACATTCACGAACAAATGATGTCACACCATCAACGTGGTTTTGATAAATTTCTTTGCCGTCAATAATACCTTCAATAATTGTTGGTAAATCACGAATAGAAATACCTTCTTTTAGAAGTTGTTTAATAACATTTTGAACGAGTGATAAATCAATTTCTTTCTTCTTAATCTCTTCTAATAGAACGCCATTATCATTTTCAAGCGAGTTAATTAAGTCTTTTACATGTTGGCGCTGAATTAATTCGTGAAGATTACGTCTAACGACAACATCTAAATGTGTAATTAATATGCTAAGTGGCTCTAACACTTGATAGCCTTTCATTTGTGCATCTTGCACCATATGCTCTAAAATCCAATATCCATCTTCACCAAAAATTGGATCTTTCGCTGGCTCTGCATCTAAATCAGCCATTACGTTTGGTGTTTTCAGTGCTAATAAATAACCTGATTTTAAAACACCTTCAGCCGCCTTCGCACCTTTAATTCGAATAATGTAACGTCCGCGTGGTCTAAAGCTCGTATTATCTTTAAAGTTAATTCCAGGAACGTTAATACCAAGGTCAGTAATAATTGACTTCCTCATAAGAACAACTTTATCACGCGCTGTTTCCCCGTTAATTTTCTGCTTTACAAGTGCTGCTAAATCTAAACCGAGTTCTACTATAATTGGATATTTATCCGTAAATACTCCAAATGAATCTTCTACTTGTTGCAGTTGCTCATCTTCGCCTTGGATCATTTCTATTTCTTTTTGAAGCTCGTCTTCTTTTTCTTTCTTTATTCGATTTTTATTACGAATTCCTAAGAAGATAATTGTTCCGCCAACGAGTGCGAATGGTAGAAACGGTAGCGGAGTAAAAATACCCATTGCGATAAATAAACCACCGAGCGCATATACAACGACTTCATGCGCTAATAACTCTTTAAAGATACCTTCTGTTACTGTATCTGGTGAGCCGTCAAATACACGCGTTACGATAATACCTGTTGAAATTGCAAGCATTAGCGATCCAATTTGGTTTACGATTCCGTCACCGACAGTTAACTGTGTATAATGAAGAGCCGCATCTGCAAAGCTCATCCCTTGCTGCATCATTCCGACAATTAAACCGAAAATAATGTTTACGAATAAAATGACAATCCCGAAAATAACGTCCCCTTTAATGAACTTTCCGGCACCATCCATCGCCCCATAAAACTCTGTTTCCATATTTAATTTTTTTCGTTTTGCTTGTGCATCTTTTTCTGAAATAATACGCTGGTTTAAATCAGCATCGATAGACATTTGTTTCCCTGGTAAAGAATCAAGTGTAAAACGAGCTGCTACTTCAGCTGTACGAGACGCACCGTTTGCAACAATAAACTGGAATATGATTAATACTGTAAAAATAACGATACCAATTAATAAGTTTCCGCCAATTACGAACTGGCCGAACTCTTCAATAACATGACCTGCATTTCCATCTGTCAAAATCGCTCGCGTCGTCGAAACGTTAATCGATACGCGGAAAATCCCGATTAATAACAACATCGTTGGAAATGACTTTAATTCATCCCACTCGTTAATACTTGTCGCTCGCATATAAATAAGCACTGACATACTTAGTAGAAAAACGATAATGATATCAAGTATAAATGGTGGAAGTGGAATTAAGAGCGCCACTACGAATGACGCTGCTAAAAAGATAGAAAAATAGGTTCTTGCAGACTCTATCTTAAACAAAGAGATCTCCTCCAAACGCGCTATTATACTTCAAGTTCGTTCGTCTGAATTAAATAGCGCATAACTTCAATTACAGCTACGTATAAATCTTCTGGAATCGTCTCATCTTCCTCGACTTGATAATATAAAGAACGAGCAAGCGGACGGTTTTCCACCATTGGTATTTCTTGTTCACGGGCAAGCGTTCGTATATATAACGCGAGCTCATCTTCCCCTTTTGCAACGACAATTGGTGCTGCATCAACGTGTTTATTGTAACGAAGTACGACCGAAATATGAGTCGGGTTGTTTACAATAAACGTTGCGCCATCCATCTTCTTCGCAATTGTTCCTTGCAAGATTGCATGCATAAAGTTTTTTCGTTTCCCTTTTACTTGCGGGTCCCCTTCATTATCTTTATGCTCTTGTTTCACTTCTTCTTTTTTCATCTTAATATCTTGCTCGTACTCCCATTTTTGATAAATGAAATCAATAATAGAAAGAACGATTAAAATAATTAAAATTGCTAAGAAAATAAATTTAATTTGCCTAATAATTTCAGTAAGTGACGCAGTCCAGTTAAATCCAATCATGCTCACGATTTTCTCTAAATTCTTTTTAAAAAGAACGTAAGCGACGTAACCGATTAATCCCATATAAAATAGTGATTTCAAAATATCTACTAAACTTTTACGACTAAACAGTCTCGTAAAATAGTTTTTCGGATTAATACGTGACGCTTTCGGTTTAATGACTTTAGAAGAAAATAGGAAGCCGACTTGAATCATATAATTGAATAAATGAAAAGCGTATACGAGTATTAATATCGGAGCCGATACTTTCAGTAATAAAATCCCCATTAAATAAAAATACTCGGTTGAATCTGTATTTTTTCCAATTTGATCAAACAGCACCGCTACGGAATTTGCAATCTCATACCCTAGCCAATCTCCGAAGAAATAAACGACAACTGCTAATACGAGAATGGAAAATAAATTATTTAAATCTTTACTCCGGGCAATATTCCCTTCTTCACGCGATTTTTTACGCTTCTGCGGGGTGGCCTTTTCTGTTTTATTATCCTTTGCCATGCGCGTCCCCCTACTTCGTTAAGAAAAAGTTAAATAGTTTCGTATACTCTTCAAGTAATACATCCGTCATATTTTTAAACACATAACCGAGCATCGGTACACTCATCGCAATAAACAAAATACCGCACGTAATTTTAATTACGTATGCATTCATAAAAACGTTTAATTGCGGAGCGTTTTTTGCAATTAAAATTAGAACAAAGTTAATGATGAATAAACTTCCCATAAGCGGAAGAGCAATTTCAACCGCTGATGTGATCGCAAATAATAGCGTTGCGAGTAGACTATCTAAGAAACTAGTCGTCAACAATTTTGAAATCGCCTCTGTATATTGAAACGACTTTAAAATCGTGGCAACGAAATAATTAATGCCGCCAAGTGAAATAAAAATAATGAGAAAAAATATATCAAAAATGGTTGATAGTAAAGTAGACTGTGAGCCCGCATTTACATCAAACAAACTTGCTTGTGATAAACCGATATCAAAGTCTAAAATATGCCCGGCCATTTTCGGAATGTTCCACAGCATTTCTACAATTTTTGAAAGTGATAATCCAATTACAATTTGCGTTCCTGCATAAGCTGCAACGTCCCAAACTGTCTTGATGTGAGAGACATCCACTTGATCAGCCACTGTAATTGAAAGAGCAAGTCCAACTGTAACCTTCGCCATTGCTGGAATGGATCGTCCTGAGAAAAACGGTAAAAAATATAAAAATGAAGTAATGCGGCAAAACGCAAAAAACGTTGCCGCCCATAATTCCATATTCATTTCAGTTCACCTATCTTAGTACGAACGCAATAGCGATGGGATTTTATCAAATAAATCTAAAATAAGTGTCGTTAACTCTTGGAACATCCACGGACCTAAAATGATAATAACGAGGACAATACTCGCCATTTTCGGTAAAAACGTCAGCGTTTGCTCTTGAATTTGCATCATCGCCATAATGACAGCGATGATAATAACGACAATCATACTTACGCCGGCAACCGGCATTAAAATCATAACCCCTTTATAAAAAAAGGTTTGAAAAATATCTATAATTGGTGACGTATTCATTTATATGACTCCTATCACATAGCATCAAACGCTTCAGGCGACCGTTTTAAACATAATGTCGACGATTTTTGTATATCCACCTAAATATACGAAAACGAGTATTTTAAACGGTAAACTTAAAATCATCGGCGGTACCATCATCATCCCGAGGTACATTAAAAGTGTACTAATAATCAAATCTATAAATACAAACGCTAAATAAATGAACATCCCTGTTAGTAAACCTTTTTGAATTTGCGTTAACGTAAAGGATGGTACGAGCGTAAATAGTGAAAGATCTTTCAAATCTTTCGGCAACTCTTCTCCGCGTACTTTCAGCATCATTTTTAAATCATGCTTATACGTATGCTTTGACATATATTCTTTCATAATAGGAGCTGTCGTTTCCGCAGCTTGACTTACTGTTATTTTCTCTTTCGTCATCGGATCCCACACATCACTCTTCAGTTGCCCGAGTACAGGCTGCATCGTAAAGAGTGATAAAAATAATGCAAGTCCAACAAGCACTTGGTTTGGTGGTAAATTCATTACCCCAAGTCCTTGACGTGTAATCCCTAGAACGATCATAAAATAAGTAAAATGTGTAAATAATAGAACGATAGAAGAAGATAATGATAAAAGGGTAACGAGCGCAAATAATTGTACACTTGAATTACTCGTAAACTCTTTTCCATTTTCGAAATTAATAAAACCGTTCGGGGCTGCATACGCTGGATTTACAAAAATAATTGAAAAAACGATAGAAAATACGAAAATAACGGCTAATAATGATAACTGTTTCTTTATTCTCATGATGGATCCTCTACTTTTTTCGTTTCACTCTTCACCGCGTCTTCTAGTGCTTGTTGAAACTGATTTCCTGTTCCGGTTAATTGCACAGACTGCACACCGTTATTACTAATAACAGTGAACACTTGCTTTCCGTCCACTTCAAATAAAAAGGCACTCGTTTGATGATTTAAATAAACGCCGTCTTTTACTTGAATATGGCCATTTTCACCCTGCTTAAAAAACTGCTGTTTGCGCGTCTTTTTCGTCATATAATATGCACCGTAGCCGAGCGCACCAAACAGTAAAACGACTTGAAATAAGGTCGTCATATACGACATATGACTCCTCCTCTACTCTTTATCTTGCATTTGACTTTGCGCTTTCATAAGCGCCGCTTGTTTCTTATCAGCTTCAATTTCAGAAATGATAATACCGAATTTCTCGTCCATTACGATTGCTTCACCGATGCCGACTTTCATATTACTTAAATACACATCTACTTTATGTCCTAAGTTTTTCTCTACTTCCAGAACATCGCCAACTTTTAACTGCTTTACATCACCAAGTGTAATAGATGACTTTCCAAGCTTTACACCAAGTTCAATCGAAATATCTGAAACAGTATCAATATGTGCTTTACCTGCTTCATTTCGCTTTCCTGCAAAATCTTCTAATCCCATTAATGACACGGGAGATACTTCATGCTTCATATGGATCCTCCTACTCTACAAAACTTTTAAATAGGAGCGCCTTACGCGTTCCATCTTTTCCAATAAAACAATTAAATTTATGCTTTCCATCTACATAACCAAGTAATTCATCCGAAACTTTCGTATGAAGCGGAATAATATCGCCTTCTTCAATTTGTTCAATCTCACTCATTGTCATTTTCTGCTCACCAATCGCAACGTGAACAGGTTTGTACACTTGATTTACTTTCATTTCCACTTCAGACGTATACTTTTTACGCTTGTCTGAAGAATGTTCGACAATATTTTCAGACGTTAACTTATCCATAATTTCTTCAACAGATAAGAATGGAATTCCGATACGCACCGTCGTATTCCAAAAATCTGTTTTCATATTTACGTTAAGTAATGAAATGATATCGCTCGCTGTCGTAATCTTTAATGCATTCGGATCTGTTTCCGTCGTTACAAATTTCGGTTCAATCGCAACAACACTTTCAAATGATTGCTCTAAATTTTTACAAAGAAGCAAGAATATATTATCAAGCGTTAAAAACTCAAACGCTGTTAACGGTCTGCGCATCGTAAAGTTACGCTTACTATCTCCGCCAAGCCAACATTCATGAATATAAATAACGAATGCTAAATCAATCTCAATAACAATTTCTCCAAGCTCTGGTAAACCGAGATCAATTACGCAATATAAATAATAATCTTTCGGCATTTTCTCCACATATTCACTCGTAAATGGAACTTGCTCAACTGTTGAAGGCTCTAGTTCAATTGGAATACGCATACGCGCTGATAACGTCTGTGACGTCTGTTTTCCAAAAGTAGAAGCAATCGCTTGCAAACTACGTAAATGCTCAACACCGAACTTCTCTGGTCTATTAAAATCATACTCTTGAAATTTCTCTTGCTTTCCTGCTTCTTGTGCGAAAGCTGGCATTTCCTCGCCTTCATTTACCGCCTTCAGCAGGGCATCAATTTGCTCTTGGCTTAATTTTTCGCCACTCATGACAATCCCCTTCCCTACCTTTTCAATTCAACGATTTCAACGTACATTTTTCCATTCTTCGTTAAAATCTTTCCGGTTCCAATCTCTTCATTCTCAAGCATAAGACGCACCGTATTTTTCGTTGAATTTTCAAGACGATACAATGTACCTTTCGTAATATGAAGCAGATCTTCAATTTTCTTTTTCGTATTTCCGATTTCAAAATAAATTGTTAACGGAATATCATCTTGTAATTTCAAATCTAGCCAACTCCCATATCATGTTCACGAAAATTTCATGTTCTCTCTATATATGAAACTTCTTATTTTGAAACGTCGATATTTAATATTTTTTTAATATATCCTTGCGTTTCTTTAAATGGCGGTACGCCTCCGTACTTTCTCACATTACCAGGACCAGCATTGTAAGAAGCAAGTGCCAATACTAAGTCACCGTTATTTTTCTTTAAATAACCACTTAACTCTTTCACGCCACCTTCAATACTTTCAGCTGGTGAAAAGGGATTCTTCACACCCATCTCCTTCACATTCGCTGGCATAAGCTGCATAAGACCCATCGCACCGGCATGTGATACCGTTTTCGGATTAAAATTAGACTCTACTTCAATCATTTTTTGAATTAACGTTTTTGGAATTCCGTATGTACGACTTACACGATCAATAATGTCCTCATACTTCCCTTCATTGGAAGAACGTATTTTTTGAATATTATACTTCTTCGTTAATTCCCACGTATCAGCAGCCTCATTTTTCGTTTCTGGGAAACGTCGTTCAAACTCTTTTTGCGCAACTTGCACTTCATCTGCTTTCTTCGTTTCAACCTTTTCTTCAGGCTTACTCGCTTCCTCTACTTTATTAATAGTTTCTGCCGGCTTATTAACAACCGCTTCTATTTTCGTAGATTGTACCGGCTGACTCATATCTTCTACTTTTGCCGGCTGCGTAGTAGCCTTCGTCTCCTTCGCAGGTTCACTCTGCAACTTCTCTTGAAAACGACTACTAACAAATGCTTGTGGACTACTTAGCTTTTGCTGAATTTGTCCTTTTTTATATGCAAGCACTTCTTTTACTATATTTCCAACTATCATAATATCACCTTTTCGGTAAACAAAGATAATCTAATATTAGAGTTTTTTTTTAAAGTTTGCAATAATCCTTTTAATAATTATGTAATAAAAAAATGAATATATTGTTAAACTGTTATTTTTTTATATTTATTAATTCGAATTTTTAGTTGACACCCGCTATGACAGGGATTACAATAAATCTCGAAATTGATTTTTTCGCATATTACCGTTTTTCAATTTGCAGAAAAGTCAATATAAAAAAATGGGGGTTCTTAATTATGAGAATTAATACAAACATTAACAGTTTACGTACGCAAGAATACATGCGTCAAAACCAATCAAAAATGAGCAATTCTATGGATCGTTTATCAAGCGGTAAACGTATCAACAACGCTTCTGACGATGCTGCTGGTCTTGCAATTGCAACTCGTATGCGTGCACGTGAAAGTGGATTAGGTGTTGCAGCTAATAACACGCAAGACGGTATGTCATTAATCCGTACAGCTGATTCTGCAATGAACTCAGTATCTAATATCTTACTTCGTATGCGTGACATTGCTAACCAATCAGCTAACGGTACAAACACTGATTCAAACAAATCTGCACTACAAAAAGAATTTGTTGAATTACAAAAACAAATCACTTACATTGCAGACAATACTCAATTTAACGATAAGAACTTATTAAAAGAAGATAGCGAAGTTAAGATTCAAACACTTGATTCAAGTAGCGCTGATCAACAAATTGGTATTAATTTAAAAGCAGTTACTCTTGAAAAATTAGGAATTGATAAAATTGCTATCGGTAAAGCTGATGCTACTACTGGTACTGGTACTGGTACTGGTACTACTGTAGACCTTACAGCTCTTAACAACGCTATGAAGAAATTAGAATCTCCTGTAGCAGCATCAAGAGACACTGATGTTGCTGCAGCTAAAGCAGAATTTGACAAAGTATCAGCTTCATTAGATTCTAACCAAGCTAAAGATATCCAAAAAGCTTTCGATGACTATACAGCATCAGCGAGTGACACTAACGCACAAGCAATCTTTACTGCTGCCAAAGATTTAAAATTAGCAACACCAACACCAACACCAACACCAACACCAGATACTTCTAAAGCGGACGCTTTAGCTGCTGTTGCTGCAATTGATAAAGCTCTAACAACAGTTGCTGACAACCGTGCAACTCTAGGTGCTACATTAAACCGTCTTGACTTTAACGTAAACAACCTGAAGAGCCAATCTTCTTCTATGGCTTCAGCTGCTTCTCAAATCGAAGACGCTGACATGGCGAAAGAAATGTCTGAAATGACTAAGTTCAAAATCTTGAACGAAGCTGGTATCAGCATGCTTTCTCAAGCAAACCAAACTCCACAAATGGTTTCTAAATTATTACAATAAGCCATTTGAGTTAGTTTCCTGAATAAACCTCTCTGCTTGCAGAGAGGTTTATTTTTTCTATATAGATAGATTGAAAGATTTTTTTAACTTAAAGAGAAGCTCTAGCCATATTTAGTAGCGGTCAGGGCCTATTTTATTCTCGTTCCGTGTATGAAAACAAAAAGATAAAGTGAGCATAAGTCTCTTTTTCTCTTCATAACCGTTTATTAGCTTTAGAACACTGACTATATCAATCTATAAGGAGTGTCTATTATGCGTATTGGTACGAATGTTTTAAGTAGGAATGCTAGGCAGTCGTTGTATGAGAATGAGAAGCGTATGAATGTGTCAATGGAGCATTTGGCGACTGGTAAGAAGTTAAACCATGCTTCTGATAATCCCGCTAATGTTGCAATTGTGACTCGTATGCATACACGAGCAAGTGGTATGCGCGTGGCGATTCGTAATAATGAGGATGCGATATCGATGCTTCGCACGGCGGAAGCTGCCCTTCAAACTGTGACAAATATTTTACAGCGTATGCGTGATTTAGCCGTTCAATCTACGAACGGTACAAATTCAAATAAAAACCGTCATTCACTAAATAAAGAGTTTCAATCTTTAACAGAACAAATTGGCTATATTGGCGAAACGACTGAGTTTAATGATTTATCCGTATTTGACGGTCAAAACTGCCCTGTTACATTAGACGATATCGGTCATACAATAAATATGACGAAACATATTCCCCCTTCCCCTACACAACATGACATCAAGATTTCAACGGAACAAGAAGCAAGAACGGCAATTCGTAAAATCGAAGAGGCTTTGCAAAGTGTGTCATTTCATCGTGCCGACCTTGGTGCAATGATAAATCGTTTACAGTTTAATATTGAAAATTTAAATAGCCAAAGTATGGCGTTAACAGATGCTGCATCTCGAATTGAAGATGCAGACATGGCGCAGGAGATGAGTGATTTTTTAAAGTTCAAATTATTGACTTAAGTTGCACTTAGTATGGTTTCACAAGCAAACCAAATTCCGCAAATGGTCTTTAAACTACTACAATCATAAAAATTAATCTTCCATTTTTGGAACGATTCCATACAAAACAAAAGGGAAATACATATAAACTATGTATCTCCCTTTTATTTTGTACCCAAATTTTATTACTGTGTTACCGTCATAACTTGTCCGCTACGGTCAACCATTATTTTCATTTTTCCGTCTTGTGCATTATATAGCCCGAGTTTATGTAATTCCATTTTACAATCTTGTACGAAAGTTGGTAATTTACGAATTTGATCGATATCAGAACTTGTAATGAAATGAATTAAAAGCTGCGTCATACCTTTAATATCTTGTACAAGCTCTTCTTTCTCTCGTTTTAGCCTTTCATTTTCTAGTTGTAACGACTGCAATTCGCCTTCTAGACTACGTGTATTCTTTGCTTCTCTAGAACGCCCTGCTGCCATGCTAGAAAGCTTATAAATACCTTCCATAAACTGATGTAGTTCGTCTTCTTTCCTTTCACTACATTGATTAATTGTTTCAAAGTTATCAACGATACCAGATATAACTGTTACAAGATTTTTTTCATCCTCTTTATGCTGGATTTCTTCTTTTAATTCGTACTCGTTTTCTTGTTTTCTTGCAACGATTGTCTCTTTTACTGGTATATATTTTCGCTTTCGTCCCGGTTTTTGTTTTTCAATATTTTCAAATGGTATTTCACGTTTTTTCAATTTATAATACGTATTTTGCAATTGACTTTCTGTTTTTGGAAAAAGATTTAGTTCATTTTTACTTACGTATTTTGAAATATTTAAAATGTTTAACCCGTGACGTTGACAAAATTGATACACTTCATACAGTAGCTCTAGTTCAGACTTCAGCCATGTAATTGCTGATTTTTCATATGCTCGCATCCCGCCATTTTTTTCTATATCTATTTGAAATAATACCATTCTATTATGTAAATCAACTAACTCTTCATACTTTACTTGGAATTCTTTTTCTATTTTTTTTAATTCCGCTTCTAGTTGCATATCGTTCATTTTATTATTTGACATGTTTTGTAAAAGACCTAATACATTAATTGCTGTGTGGTGATACATAATCTGTGCCACTCCCCCTCATCCTTTCACAATTCTCATCTGACTCCCATGTCTTTTAAGAAAATAGCAATTTTTACATATCCATATTATAACAGTTCGAAATTATCTGTCAAATAATAAACATACAAAAATGTATAGAAAGTATAAAAATTTGGAAAATGTTTTTTAATAATATGTAAAATTGCATATTAATTACATTTAATTATATTATATGGTATTTTGGATGTTTTTTCACCGAAAAAATTTGCGTTACCACGAAATGTTACTAAAGTAATCCAAAAAAATACGTTCACTCATATTTTTAAATTAAAAATCTTCAAATAAAGATTTTTTCATACATACAGCGCCAAACACCCAAGAAACCTTTCATTTTTCTACCAATTTAAAGTATATAATACTAAAAAGGAACTAGCCAATGCTACACATGGCTAATTCCTTCCTCTCTCTAACAAAATAGAGTTATAAACCCAGTCTTCAAAACCTCAATCGAAGTCTCGCTTCTTCTTACCTAAAACTACTTCATACCTCTGAACTCACATCGCATGAGACTCTATTAAGCACTGAAAAACTTCCTTACATAAGTAGTTCCTCTATTCCTACTAAATAGAAAAATGTTATACACCAGCTCTTCTACTTACCTATAACCACTCCATATATCTGATCTCAACATCGCATAGGGCTCTATTAAGCACTGACCGCTCAACACTTGGCTAGAGCTTCTATTCCGGCTAATTAGAAGCTTTTAAAGCACTAACTTATCAACTAAACCAATTAGCTCTTGAATATCTGGCTTACTTACTTGAGCATTTGCTCCTACAGCTTCACCTTTATGGAATAATTCATTTGTAATTAATGAAGAGAAAATAATGACTGGTAAACGATTCATTACTTCACTATCCTTAACCACTTTCGTTAAATGATGTCCATCCATTTTTGGCATTTCAATATCCGTAATTAGCAAGTGAATATGCTCAAACATTTTTTCGCCTTGCTCTTTCGCTAATTTTTCAATTTGCGCTAACGCTTCTGCACCATTGCTGAAGAAGTTCATTTTTGTATATCCAGCTGATGATAATGTTTCTTCTAATATTTGGCGAAGCATCGCTGAATCTTCTGCAATGTAAATTACTTTTTCAGCTCGATCTGTTTTTTGTTCTAATCCTGCAATTGATTTATTGTCATAACCAGTGCCGCTAATTTCACATACAATTTTTTCATAATCTAATAGTAAGATGATTTTTCCATCTAGTTTTACAATACCAGATGTCGTTTCTTCTAGTCCCATAGATAATGAAGCTGGTTCATCAATTTGTTCCCACGAAATACGTTGAATACGATGCACTTCATCAACGCGGAAAATAACTTTCATTTGGTTTAATTCTGAGATGATAAATTTCGTTTGATCAAGTGGCTTTGTTGACTTTAAATTAAGAGCCATTGCCAAGTTAATAACAGGTAAAATTTCACCACGTACTTGAACAACACCTTCAACTGCATGATGAGATTCTGGCACAGTTGTAACAGGGAATGGATTAATGATTTCACGTACTTTCATTACATTAATACTAAATAGGTTTTCACCAACAGTGTACGTAACAATCTCTAATTCATTTGTTCCGCTTTCTAATAAAATACTTTGTGCTTGTGACATAAAGGTGTCGCTCCCCTTCCATTAATTCCGTATATCTAATTATTAAGCTTTATAAAAGAGAAAAAGTCAACTACCTATATAAAAAATATAGATAGTCGAACGATTCATTTTATAAAAAAACAATTAATCTTGTATAAACGAAGCAAGTGCCTCAAATAAAACTTCTTGTGCACCTACAATTTCCGTCGGCATTGCTTCCCATTTTTTCGAAAGCTCTGTCTCTACTCTTATTCTCAGTTCAGAATTCATTTCTGCTAGCACATATTCTTTCGTTGCTATATCAACATCAAGTAGCGCGAGTGCATATAATTCCGGATCATTTATTTTTTCGAATAATCGTTTTAATACCACCGGTGCTATATGTTTTAATTTTTCAATATGAATTTCCTTATCCGAAAATAGTAACTCATATTGAATAAACGTAACATTTTCTTTAATCACTTTAAAATAACAATTATTTTTTTTATCATTCACAAAATAACCGTTTGGATCTGCAATAATACTCTCTACTTTACGAATTAAATCTGGCAAACTATTCGCCGCCATTACAGTTCGCTGCTCAACCTCACTCGGCGAAATGAATGTAACGCGATACTTATTTTGCGCCATCCTCCTCACCTCTCCTTTTATAAAAATCTATTGTTACATACTATCCAGAAGGCACTGGCCTACTATGAAATGATTATCTCAGTACGCCTCCATAGCTCTATTCTTACAACTAGGAGCTCTTCTGGACCATAACTGTTTATCCACACTAAACTTTGCTTACCTCTTCTTATACTACCCTAGTAACTCTCCATACCTTTGTCCTTACACACCAGTCGAGGCCCTATTAGGCACTAACCGCTCAAAAACAACGCTGGGTCCTCTCGTCAACCCTAAAAAGAGCTTTTTAGATCTTTTTAAGAACTTTTCAATAACTCTATGTTATTAAACCAAAACGCTAGCTGCTGATCCGTAATATTTGGCAACATAACAAAAAACTCACGACACTTCATCTCATCCTTAAACAGTTGATACTTCCAAACACTATCGCTACCAACACTTATGAAATAAAACTCATGGATACGGCCAATGATCGCTTGTTTTTCGCCAAATGAATACGGAGGCACTTGCTTAATTTCAAATTGATCTGGTAAATATACATGCTCTTCTCGTTCTATTTTTAATACTTGCTCGGCAAGTTCACGTTTATTTTCGAAAAAAGGCAATTGTAAAATTCGCTCTTGTCTTGTCATACGAATAAAAAACCCTTTCTACTCCATTACATTTTTTCCATGCGATATATTATCGAATTAAGTTTACAACTTCATTTAATACTTCATCTGAAACTTTAATTACTTTCGCATTTCCTTGGAATCCGCGTTGGTATAACATTAAGTCAACAAATTCTACAGATAAATCTACGTTTGCACCTTCTTGTGCACTACCACGTACTTTTCCTGCTCCATTTTGTCCAGATGCACCAAGAGCTAAAATACCCGTCGTATTCGTCGCTGTATAGTTACCATTACCAGTTTTCATTAGTCCGCCTTCGTTCGGGAACATCGCAACAGCTAATTGGCCAGCAGCTTTCATGCTTCCATCAGAATATTTTACCATCACATATCCACCATCAGCAATGAAGCAATCTTTAACAGTCGCCGCCGCTCTACCATCTACGCCTGTTACTGATAATGTTTTATCTGTTGGATGATTCGTTAAATTACTTAAGTCTAGTTTTATATTGCCGCCATTAAATGGAATATTAGCTGCTTGCTCTTTCGGACTTGGATTTCCAACAGCATCAAATGCCATATTACCGCCTGCACCTTCAACATCCTTAAACCCTTCTTTTTTCGAATCATTGCGCATCTGTACTTTATATGAATAATTATGTTCGCTCGTTTGTGTAAACTCCACACGCATCGTCCAAGTGTTACCAGCATTATCATATATAGGTATCTCTTGTGAGATTGCTTTTGCATCAGCTGGAATATTCCCTCCAACTACACCTTTTGATGTTCGAATACCACCAATTGCCGTTCCCATTGGAATTTGCAACGGTCCTGGAATTCCAGATAAATCAACTTCACCAGTTGCCTCATTTGCAGGGTATGCAAATACGTATTGACCTTCAGTATTCGTAATATAGTAATCTGAAGATATCCCAAACGTACCTTTACGAGTAAATTCCATATTTCCGCCTTTTGAATCACCTACAACGAAGAAACCATTACCTTCCATTGCTGCTTGTGTTTTACCACCTGTTAACGTAATTGTACCATCACTATAATCGGTAACCGTTCCGCTCAATTTTACACCGTTACCGATACTTTTTGGGTTTGTTCCAGCATATTTATCATCGGCTTTTGCACCAATCGAATTGTTATATAGTAAATCATCAAACATTGCTTTTTGTTTTTTATAACCTACTGTTTGTGCATTGGCAATATTATTTGAAGTTACACTTAATGCATTTTGTGTTGCATTCATCCCTGTAATACTTGTATATAACGCTTTAATCATAACGTATGGACACTCCTTATGAATTTGTATTTTTTACTTCTTCAGTTACTTTTTGATCGTCTTTCTTTGCGTCTTCTGGGTTCGTTTCCCCAATCGGTTTATCAGACACTCTCTCAACGAAACGAAGAGAGACAACTTTATTATTAATAACGAGCTGTACATCGTTATTTTCCGCAAGACGAACTGTTTCTACTTGACCGGTTACTTTGTTTCCGTCACCGTCAACACCTCTTACGTATTTCCCTAAAAACTTCATTCCACCATCAAGTGCTGTTGAATACATCGTTGATTGCAGCTTATCTACTGCTTTCGTCATATTCTGTACTTGTTCCATAAGAGATAACTGCGCTGTCTGATTCATCATTTGATTCATATCCATCGCATTAAATGGATCTTGATGTTGGAAACTTGATAAAAACAATTTTAAGAAATCATCTTTCCCCATTACCCCAGGAGTCTTTTGCGCTCCTGCTGAAACTCCATTACTTTGTTGCACTGGCGATTGTACACCATTAACAGGTACATTACTTTTTTGCGCTCCTGCTTGTAACGGAATATGATTTGTACTCGTTGTATTTAATCCAACTGTTGGCACGCTTTATTCCTCCAATAATCCCGCAAATTCTGTTGATTGTTGTTTTTCATGATTTGTATTTGCTAATTTCTGTTTTTGCCTTTGCTCTTGTTCTCGCTGTTCTTTACGATTTTCATCTTTATCTGAATAGCTAATTTGAATATTGATTTCTTTTTCTTTTAACTTTAATCTCAATTCATCAAAAATGATTTCAACACGTTTTTTCGCATCGTGTTTTTCCATTTCTACGTGAACGTCAATTTGATCTCCGTGTTTTTTCATAAACACTGTTAATGTACCAAGTTTTTCTGGATTTAACTGAAATAAAACACGTTCTTGTTTCACTACAAATTTTTGCAGCGCTTCTACTTGCGCTTCCATTTTCTTTCCTAAGTCAGGTAATGAAACTTTCTCAGCACCACTATTTGATTTCCCTATTTGTTCGGTACTCGTTGTTTTATTTAATAATTCTGCACCTGCAGAGCTCGAATCGTTTAATGCATCAACTTCTGGCAACTCTATCTTTGCATCATCGCTCTCAGCTTTCGGAAGATCTACGTCTTTAAACTCTTCTTGTTTCTTTGCAATATTACAAGTTTCTGTTTCTACAGCCTTCAATGCTTGCATCGCTTGCTCTGGCATCTTCATTTTGTCTAATACCATTTGCATTGTATCTTCTAAACATATAGCATTTTTGATATTCATATTTGAAAGAAGTTCTTGTAATTGTTGTAATTCAGCTACAGGTAATTCATTAAGTTTAATATTGCCATATTCTTTATATAGCTCTTGTATTTTTTGTATGTATTGATATAACAATTCCGGCTGCACATGTAATTGCTCAATTGCAACCATTTGCTCAGATACAGCTAATAACAACTGTTCTGTCTCTTTTTTTTCTTCTTTCTTTACAATTGGTTCTTCTTTCGTTACCGATGGTTTAGAAAGGTTATATTCTTTTTTCTCTTCTTTTGGTGCTTCTTCTCGGTTCGTTTTCTCCGTTTGCGGCTGTTTTTTATTTTCCATTCTCATCGTACGATCGAATGAAGAATCTTCATTTTTTGATTGTACTTCTAGCCCTTTTTCTTTTTGCGGAGGTAAACTTTGTTGCACCGGTAATACAGACTGTATCACTACATTCACCTCATCCATTCATACACATTTTCAAATCCAGAAGCATTTTTTCTTCCAGCTTTTCTTGTGCTTTCGCAAGCTTTTTGCAATCTTCTTGATACATCTCATCAATGACACGTTCTTTTTCTTTTACTTGCTCTAAAAGGCTTTCATTTTTTTGAATAAAACCTTCCGTTTTTTTAATTTTTCGATTCCATTCTTCTATTCTTTCAGGTGAAAACGTATGTGAAGAAAGCATGCCAGCCATAATACGTTGCCCAGTTTGTACGACTTTACTACGCGATTTCACAACATATAAATCATATTCTTTTTTTTGTTCTATTTTTCTTTTTTCAGCTGTTAATTCATACACTTCTTTTAAAATATGTTCTTTTTCTTGGTTTATTTGCAATTTTATTGTGTCGTACTGCTGTTTATCCACCTGTTTTCATAGCCCCTTTCTATTATAACGTTCTCTTTTTCTATTATATAGTTTTTTTCCAAAAAAATCTGTGAAATATTAAAAAACAAAAAAATAAGACCTCTTGGGCAGAGGCCTTATACTATATGCTGTATCGCTTCAACGATATCATCAAATTGGAAACTATCCGATCGACCTTGCTTTAAAAATGTATTTATGCCTTCTACTTTATTTTTACATTCAAAAATATAAGCATTTTCTTCATTTTCTTGAATCGTTCCTAGCTTAAAATACAATTCATTTTCTTTATAAATTGATAAAATCCTTCTCATTTCATTTGCAAGTTGCCAATGATGTGGCGAAACAATTTCTTCCATAATCCTACTTACTGAATCTAATACTGAAATTGCAGGATAATGACTAAGCGTTGCAAGCTCACGCTTTAATACGATATGTCCATCTAAAATACCACGTGCTAAATCTGGTACAGGACCATTTAAATCATCCCCATCAACAAGCACCGTATAAATACCTGTTATAGATCCCTTTTGTGTTTTTCCGGACCGCTCTAACAACTTCTTCATATAACTTTCCATTAACAGTGTTTTACCACCAATCGGTAACTCTTTAACAGCAATATCAACACTTCTTCGTGCATCGGCAAAACGAGTAACAGAGTCCATCATAAGTAATACGTTATTACCTTGATCACGGAAGTATTCAGCAATAGACGTTGCGAGTTTCGCTGCACGAAGTTGCATAAGATGACTTTCATCTGACGTCGCTACAACAACGACGCTTTTTCGCATACCTTCCTCGCCTAACTCTTTTCGAATAAAGTCTTTTACTTCCCGGCCACGTTCCCCTACTAAACTAATAACATTTATATCAGCTTTTGCATTTTTTGCTATCATTCCAAGTAAAGTTGATTTACCAACACCTGACCCAGCAAAAATACCAATCTTTTGACCGATACCAATTGTTAGCATAGAATCAATTGATTTTATTCCTGTTTCAAATACATCGGTAATCTCTTCACGTTCAAATGCATGTATAGGTGGTGCATCTAGTTTTATTTTCTGTAATGGAATGTTTTCAGCTTCCTCATTTAACACTTCACCATTTGCACTTAACACTTTTCCGAGCAAGTGATTACCACGTGGTACAACAACATCTTCTGAAACTAATGTCACTGAATCTCCATAACATACTTTTTCTGTCTGTTCAAATGGAAGTAGCATATTATTTTCTTTTTCAATGGCAATCACTTCACATAAGACGTTATGTTCTCCAACGAAGCAAACATCTCCAATCTTCGCTTTCGGCCCTTTTGCTACGAAAAACTGTTCTTGTACACTATGAACTTTGCCTACTTTCGTATACAGCGGTGTTTTAATAAACTTATTCCATTTTTCGTTCTCATTCATTAACAGGCGGCTCATACATTTTGCTCCTCAAATAACTTCTCTTCTTCCCATTTCTGACGAAGTTTTGCAAATATAGGTGCAAATTTAAATTCAAAGAACTCTTTCTCTTCTTCCAGAACAAATTCACCAAACTGCAAGGAGAAATCATATTTCCATTCTACTAATTGTAGTAACCAATATTCTTTCGTATTCTCCTTCTCTTCTTGAATACGTTCAAACGTTTCTGGATGTACTGTAATGATTAATTTTTCAAACGAAGTTGGCAATGTTTGCACGATGCCAGTTAAAATAGGTAACACATCAAGCAATCGTGAATCTACCGCTTGATTCACGATTTTTTCTGCTAGATGAAAAGATTGATCCCATAATAACTCTGTCCATTCATATGCTGTTTCTTGTTGTTCTTTTTGAAATTGCACACGCGCTGCTTCCATCTGTTCCATTTGCTCATGAATATGCATTTGAAATTGTTCTTTATCTTGTAATAACTGCTGCCGCTCTCGTTCTAGCATTTGCTTCTCTTGCCTTAGCTGACTCATTTCCATATGTAATGATTCTTGCTGGGCGCGAAGTTCTGCATGATCAGCTTGTAATTCTTCCTCTTCTATTTGAACTGAAGCTGGTTTTGGAAATTGTAATTCATACGTTTCTTCAGAAAAAGAAACAGAATTCTTCGGAATTCTGTTTTTAAATAAGGACATCCTCTTCACCTCTTTGAACGATAATTCTTCCTTCTTTCTCTAGCTTTTTCACTGTACCAGTGATCGTTTGCTGCGCTTTTTCAGCATCCGTCATCTTAAGCGGTCCTAAGCCATCTAATTCTTCTAGAATCATCTCTTTACGGTTTGAAGACATACATGTAAATAATTTCTCTTTAATTTCTTCTTTTGCAATTTTAAGTGCTTTCGCAAGAACACCGTTATCTGTAATTTCTTCTAATACACGGCGAAGCGCAAGATCTTCAAGACCAAGTAAGTCTTCAAAGACAAACATATTTTCTTTAATTTTCTCAGATAACTCATAATCGACTTCATCCAGCTTTTGAAAGACTGTTTTTTCAACACCTCGTGAAACATTATTTAAAATATTTACGATTGTTTTCAAGCCATCAGTTTTATTAATTGCACTAAATGCCATATTATTTAATTTCGATTTTAACAACTCACCAATTTGATTAATTAACTCACCATCAACTTGTTCTAGTTTCGCTATACCCATTACCGTTTCAACGCGCTTATGATCTGGCAATCTCTCAATTAATTGAGACGCAAGTTGCGGTTTAATATAAGAAGCGATAATTGCAATTGTTTGTGGTGACTCATCATTAAGCACTGTAAGAAGTGGCTCTAAATCTGTAAGTGAATTTAAGAACTCAAACGGATTATCTTTGTTATACCAAAGATCTTCCAATAATTTTTCCAGTTCGTCTTCTGGCATGTTTTTAAATATGCGACGAATGTATTCTTTATCTGGAGTGACTAAGTTCAATTCTTTTACATTTAGTTCATATAAGAACTCTCCTAGTACATTTTCTAACGTTTCTGGTTTGTATACACGAAACTTTGCGATTTCACGAAGTAATACTTCTTTTTCCTCAGCTGTCATATATTCAATGACTTTTGCTGCCACCCCTTCTTCTAATGTACGAATAAGGATGGCAGCTTTTTCTTTGGAGGAGATTTCATCTAACATCGTTGTTCCTCCCTTACTGT
Source organism: Bacillus sp. 007/AIA-02/001 (assembly GCF_004634455.1). NCBI lineage: Bacteria > Bacillati > Bacillota > Bacilli > Caryophanales > Bacillaceae > Bacillus > Bacillus sp. 007/AIA-02/001. The sequence goes on along the minus strand of NZ_SEIY01000002.1, from coordinate 118,115 downwards.
CCGTTTAACCATTTTTTAATTACTTTTGCAGTTCCTTCTACATGTTCTTTCGTAGCATCCTGCACTTGTTCATCTAACGTTGGTTCTTTCGGTTCTTCTGGTTCAGGTTTTGGCTCTGGCACTATTTTTTCTTCAGGAATTTCCAAGATACTTTCATTACTTGCAGCAATTTCCTCTTCTGCTAAGTATTCTTCATATTCCTCTTCTTCTTTCTTTCTCTTACGTCTTGCTAATAAGAACCATACTAGGCCACCAATCGCTAATAAGCCAGCTGTAATTCCACCGAATAACCACCAGTTCATACCACTTTTTTCTGGCTCTTTCTCTTTTTCGGCTTTCGGCTGATCGAACTGAACAGTTACAACGTTAACTTGACCATTTATAAAGTTACCGTTCGGATCAGCTTGAAGTCCTGCCGCTGTTCCGATTGCTTCTTTAAAAGTTGTCATATCAATTCTACGTTTTACTAGCGTATCATTATCTACCCATACAACAACATTTGTTTTCGTTAATTCTGGGTGTTTCTTAATTGTTTCAACTGTTTTATCTATTTCATAGTTTTCGATTTTGTTACCATTTTTATTATCATAGACAACTTTACCATTTTGATTATTGTTCGTACCGTAGTTTGGCACTTCACCGTTCGCTGTAATACCAGCACCTTGCTTCGTATCTGCCCCTTCTTGCGCAGTAGAGCTTTCCTCTTGCTCTTGTTTACTACGAAGTACACCTTTATCACCATACTTTTCTGACTGACGTGTAACTTCATCGTAGTTTACAGATACTTTCGTATTCACTTTATATTCATTCGGTTTAAACATCGTCATTAACGTTGCATCAATATCTTGCTTTAATTTACCTTCAAGTTGGTGCTGCATCTCTACTTCTTTCTCGTAAGAAGAGGAACTACTAGAATGTGCTTCATCTGCTCCTTTTGAGATAACACCTTTTTTACTATCAATAACACTTACTTCTTCTGCCTTCACACCAGGAACTGCTGCACTAATCATTTGCTGTATACCTGCAACTTGATCAGCTGTTAACAATTGGCCACGTTTCACTCCAACCGTAATCGCCGCTGTTCCTTTTGCTTTTTCTTCATCAAAAATTGTCTCTTTTTCAGGCAATGTAATTTGAACATTTGCCGTTTCAACTGTCGCAAAGTTTCTTACAATATCTTGCTCCAATTGCTTCTTCGTACCGACAATTTGCTTCATTTTTTTATCTTGTTCACTTGAACCAAGAGAGCTTTCTAATAAAATTTCTTCACCGCTTTTCGAATTAAACGGTAAGCCCATCCCATTCATTTCTTTTCGAACCCATGGAGCATCATTCTTTTGCACACGAATTGAACCATCGGCCGCTAATTGGTAATCGACACCTAACTTCGATAATTCTGCTGTAATCTCTTGTTTATCTGCATCATTTAAATTTTGATATACAACAACATATTTATCTGGCAAGGTGAAGTATAAAAGTGCTCCTGTTACAATCGCTAAAAGCGCAGCACCGATTACTAACTTATGCCACGTTTTTAACGATTGGATAACATTTTTCATCTTTTCCATTTAAACACACCCGTCCACTTTCCTAAATTTGCATATTAATTAGTGACTTATAATTTTCAATAAGATTATCACGTACGAGAGCAGCTGTTTTCATTTGAGACTCAGCTTTCTTTTGCTGAATTAAAACGTCATGTGTTTCTCCTACCCCTTTAGTTAGTAAATCATATACTGCTGTTTGCGCATTGTTTTGCGTTTGATTCATATCTTCCAATAAATCAATAAACTTTTTCCCCTCAACTACAGATGTTTGAGAAGTTTTCGGTGCACCAATTGACTGAATTGCTCCAAATGGTTGTGTATGTAACATTGGTTGAATTTTCATATTACTATCTTCCCCCTTATCCTCGGCCGATTTCTAAATCTTTATCAAGCATTTTTTTATTCGCATTTAATACACTCGTATTCGCTTCATACATTTTTTGAGCAACCATTACATTCGTCATTTCAGCAGTTACATCAATATTGGGATAACGTACATATCCTTCTTCATTTGCGTGCGGATGCGTCGGATCATACACTAAATTTTCCGTTTTGTCTGCTTCAATACTTTTTATTTTTACTCCGTTAGTAGGAGCCCCATCTAACATACTTGCAAAACTATTGTTTGATTCTAGCACCACACTACGACGCTCATATAAATCTGCCCCCGGAGCCGCCGTCGTATTTGCATTTACAATATTGTTAGAAGTAACTTCCATCCACTTTCTCGCTGTTGTTAGCCCTGAGCCACTTGCATTAATTGCCTGAAACATCCGTTGTCTCTCCTTCTACTTTTAACGTCCGCGTGCCGCTTGGTTAATTGCATATTGTGTATTAATTGCGTTAATTGAAATACCGTATAACTGATTTGCTTTCATTAAATCTAGCATTTCTGTCGTTACATCCACACTATTTCCGTCTTTATTCGTTTGCATTGATTTTGTTTGAATTTTTGCATATGTATTTTTCGTATTTACTGTCGGCAAGTGCATTTCATTCGTTTGATATAAATCTGGATTGCTCTTTAAATCAGCCGCATTGTTTTTATATAATGCACTACTTTTATTCATCTGCTCAGCAAATGTTACATCTTGTGCTTTATAGCCAGGTGTATTCGCATTTGCAATATTACTAGAAACCGTATTTCGTTTCGTCACTAAATAATTCATATAATGGCTTACATCACTCACTAAATCTGGCATATTCCACACCCTTCCTTTTCTAACTTAATGATCCACTGATAGAAGTTTCACTTCATTATTTATTTTCTTATATGCATTTATTAAAATATTTACTATTATGTACCCTTACATATTTTATTCCATTTTTTCATTGTTGTCTTTAGAAAAATATAAAAATATAAAAAAGAATGCAAAAAACTGTATACACACGGTAATCTATAGAACATTTCAATATATAAACTAAAGTCCATTTTTCTATTATTTAGATTACAATTATTATTTCATCACAGTCATAAAATGAAACCTCAATCAGCGGGTTCTTTATGTAAACGAAGGAATAGACCCCCTTTTAAAAGGGGAACCTGTTTCCAGACGTTATTATTAATATTTACCGTAAAATGAATTAGCCTTCATTCGCCCATCATTTGTCATAATCATTTCTTCCAAAATCTTTTGCTTATCCCGAATATGCTGTGCTGCCTTAATAATGAACGGGCTTACCTCCGCCGCAACTTGTGCACGCGTTTCTTCATCCAATGTCATCATCCAGCGATTTAACATCTCACTCTTCTCAGCAAACTCTCTGTCTGACACTTGCAATTCACCGATTTCATTAAAACAGCTGACAAACGTCCGATAAATATCATTGTTCATTTTCAAGTGCTCCGCGGTAACCGTCTATTAAATCTTGTAACACTTTCACAATTGCATCAATATCTTTCGCTTCACGCGTTACTTTCATCGTTTGAATTTGAATGCTAATCCAATCATATAAACCATAGAGACTATCATATAAATCTTTCGTAATTTCAGGATTTAATTGAAGCTTTAGTTCTTCAAAAATACGTTCTAATTTTTCAAGAAGTGCGTCCCCTTCTTGTAGTTTAAAAGTATGTAAAAGTTCTTCTAAATTACGAAACTCTACAATACATCTTTCATAAATAAAAATTGTATTTTTAATCGGATTACTCGTCATAATATCATTTTGCATATAACGTTGCCATGCTTGCATACGATCACTTCCTCAACTTTCATTAATCATCACTTTTTTGTTTTGTCATTGCTTTAATTGTTTTGAGTTGGCTATCAAGCGCCGCCAATGTACTCTCTAGCTTTTGATACTTCTTCACGATTTCATCTTGCTTTTGCAAGTTTTGCGTCTCAATATCTTTAATCTTTTTATCTAAATCACTTACACGTGAGTCAATGTTTTTAACTCTCTCGCCGACTACACCTTTATCACCGAATAGTTTATCAAGCGGTTCTTCCATCATTTTTCCTAAACCGTTAGAACTAAAGAAAAATTGCTTCGCTGCATCGGGTTTTTCTTTTAATGCTTGTGTTAATTTTTCATCATTAACTTCCATCGTTCCATCTTGCTTTAATTGAATACCAAATGTGAATAAATAATTACCATCTTGAGAAAATGTTACGACATTGTTCATTGCCTGACGTACACTTTGCATAATAGCTTGACCTTGGAAAGCTCCACCTTTTCCAGCAAAGATATCTACTGTAGAAACAGCTTTATTATAATCAGCTACCATTTTTTTAATAACATTCGATGCGTCTGTTACGTTTGAGTCATTTACTGTAAATTTTAGATCTATACCTTTTGCTTTTGGATCTGCATTTGTACCTGTTCCATCTTCTGGTTTATTTTCCACCTTTGATTCCGTTACTTTCAATAGCTCAATTTTCACACCTGGTAATGCTTCAATTGTATTACTATCACTTTTTCCCTCAACACCATTAATACTATATTTTGCATCTAGCGCTTCGTTAATAGTATTTAATTTCATTTCTGTCGTAGGTTGATTATTCTCATCTGTACCTTCCACTTTCGTATAAAACAAATCTGTAAGTACATTAGGCGGTGTCTTTTCTAATTTAATTTCATTCATTGCCCCTTCTTTTTTCGAGGTCATGAAAATTTTATTTCCAAGTGTATAAGCTGATACGCCATAATCTCCATCATTAATCTTATTAATTAAATCTTTATATGTCATATCAGTTGTTACTTTTAATTCTTTACCACCTAGTTTTAATGTTTCATCTTTAGGAAGTTTCGCATTTATATCTTTAATTTCATTAGAAGCTATTTGATGACGTTGCGCGAGCTGTGTAATTGTCATATTAAAAGTTCCTGCAATCGCACCACCATCTGCTTTTACATTAATATAACCTTCTTGTGTTGTCGTTACTTTTTTCTCATTCCCTTTAAAAGCCGCTAAGTTTTTAAACGTTTGTGTGAAAGAACTAAATTCTGATTTTAAACTTGTATATAATAATTTATCATTTGTAAGGTCGTTCTTTTCTTTCGTATATGGTGTTTTTCTCATATCTAACGCTTGCATTTCTAATTCTACTAGGTTAGAAGTATCGATCATATTATTTCCGAGGTTCCAAATTTGTTGTCTACCACCAATACCTGTCATCGTTGTTCCTGCCATTTTTCTCACTCCTTGTAGATTACATGTAGTCTAAAATACTCGTTTTACTCATCGTACTAACTGCTTTAAGTGTCGCTTCATACGTCGCATTTATATATGCCAAGTCAGAAATTGCGACCGCTAAATCAACATCCTCAATTTCTTTACGGTTTTCTTGAAGCGCTAAATTTTGCTCACTTAAAATTGTTTTAAACGTCTCCATTGTGTTCATTGTTGAACCAACTTCAGTTGTACGGTTAATGATGCCATCTAAGTTTTTCTTATTTTCTCCTAATAACGGTTGTAACGCTTTTTGGTCACCTTTTTGCATCGCTTCGCTCATCTGTTTTAACGTTTTTATAACCGGGGATAATAATGCTTCTCCGTTACGGAATGCCTTTAACTCATAACCGTCATTTAGTTGCCAGTTCACATCATTTTGTCCACCCTGGTACGTACCATCTTCTGTAAATGGTGACTTTTCTGCACTATCACCACCGAAAATATAACGACCTTGCTCTTTCGTATTCGCTAAATATACAACTTGTTTTAAAATTTGATCAATCTCTGCACCGATGGCTTTCAATTCTTTTTCACCATTTGGCTCATTTAATGCCTGTACCGTTAATTGATCTGCTCTCGTTAAAGATTTAAAAATACCTTGCAAAGTATTTTCAGTTTGTGTTAATACATTTTTTGAGTCAGCTAAATCTTTTTGCATTTGTTCAATATTCGCCAATGAATGTTGAATCGCAAATGATTTACTCGCTGCAAGTGGATCTTCACTCATAAGAAGATTTTTCTTCCCTGAAGTTACTTGGTTTCTATGGTATTGTTGTTGCACATTCAAATCCATTAACTGATTCTTTGCCCAGTTTGCATTTTGAAATGTAGATACTCTCATTTCTATCTCCTCCTTATATATTTCCAATCAATTATTATCACTTATCGAATAATCGAAAATAGACTATCAAACACTTCATTCATCGTAGTAATAGCTTTAGAGTTTGCGACGAAATATTTTTGGAAGGCCATTAAATTTACCATTTCCTCTTCCATATTTACACCTTCAACGCTCATTTTTTCTTGTTGAATACCTTCTAGTAAGTCGCCATGAATTTTTTGATAACCATTTACTGCACTTTTATCAGATGCAACACGAACTATAAATTGGTCTAATGCTTGTTTATAAGAAAGACCTTCTTTATAATCGTCATCTGTAACTGCTGCTAGTTTATTTGCTGTTTCAGCAGACATTTTCATTTTCGAAACATCTTTTTGGAATTCTGGATTTAACTTCATCTCTTTCGCATAATCTCCAACGAAGAAATCTTTTCCCATCACTGTATTCACTTGATTTTTCATTGAACTCATTAAGTCTTCGAGATTTTTTTTATAATCAACAATCTTCGCTTTCGTATCAATCGCTGATTTTATCGCTCCGCTAGTTACAGAGATTTCTGAACCGTAAATCTCAACTGACATTGGGTCTTTTTCTTTATTTAATTGAAGTGGATATGTATCTTGTCCATTTACTGTTAAAATACCATTCATTCTAACACTCGCGATATTAGGATTCATAGATTCATAAGATACTTCGATGTTTGCATACTTAGACATCTCTGTAACGATGCGATCTCGTTCGTCTAAAAGTTGATTCGGCACTTGTGTACCCGCTTGTCCAATTTTATGATTCGCTTCTGCTAAACTAGCAGCCAGACGATTAAATTCATTAACATGCGCTTCAATATCTTCTGCCGTCTGCGCTTCCACTGTATCTAAGTTTTTCGCAAGACGATTTACTTGACTAGTGAACTTCCCAGTTTCAGAAATTAATGTATCATAGTAGTTTGGTTGTTCTGGATTTTTTGCTACTTCACGAAAGGCATTAAAGAAACCGTCCATTAAACTAGATAATGAATTCTTCCCTGTCGTTCCAACCATAGACTCTACACGTGATAAAGTTGAATTCATGTAGTTATAGTAAGAGAGCTGAGATAATTGATCATTAAACTGCTTCGTTTTTACCTCATCAGTAATACGGTCAACACCTAGCGTTTGTACACCGTAACCAATTCTCTGTTCTGGCGTATGACCATTGCTTGCTCCAACAGATCCGTAATTCACCATTTGACGAACATAACCCGGTGTATGAATATTAGACAAGTTTTGTTTCGTTGTTTGTAACCCCATTTGAGCCGCTAACATACCAGATAGCGGTGTATTATAATCAGATAATCTCATAAAGCTTCACTTCTCCTTTACAATAGTTCATTCATAAAGATTTGCGAATTATTGTTTCGCTCTAAATTATATTCAGAAACAGAATCCACAATACTTTCTGTAGTTTTTAATAGTACGTTTAAGTAATATTGATTTTTCAAAAGAAGCATTTTTACATTCTCTTCTAATTCAGTTACGTTTTTTTGTAATTCTTCCATTTTTTCAATTTCTTCTTGAGAAAAATACGAAAATAACGCACTTACACGAAACGATTCAACCCCTTGTTCTTTACAGAACTGAACAACCATTTCTTCTAATGAGCTTGATAACCCTTTTAAACCATCAATGTACTGCAATTGCTCTACTTGCAATTTTTGAACTGCATTTACATTTTTATTTTTTAAATTCTCATATATTTGCTCTCCAAGCGCTTGAATATTTTCATACGCTTTTTGAATAATAACGAGTTTTTCATATAATTGTATGTACATATAGCTTCCTTTCTTTTACAAGACTAAATTCACAATTAAACCATGGATTTCTCCAATTTGATTTAACATTTCTAAATGTCCTGTTTTCGTATTAATTAAATTCATAACATCTTCTAATTCATTCAATCCCATTTCTGCCTGTTTAACAATCGTCATTTTCTGTGAATATCCGTAACGCGGGTGACGAGACATGACATCTTTATACTGCAATACATTATCAACGTAAAAATTCAAAAATGATTTTACTGTATTTTTGTATTCCATTACATTATCAAGCGTTAATTCCATTTCAATTTTCTCTTTAATTTCTCCAATATTATCGACAAACGCTTCCATTTGTTCTAGCAATTTATCTTTTTTCGGATCTGCATGCAAATTATCCGAAAATGCAAGTCCTGTCCTGACATTTGCTTCTTTCGGCATTTGAGTAGCAGGCGGTATATGCGATAAAATTGGATTATGCGAGATAGAACGTAGCATATATATCACCTATTTATTTTTTTATTTCTTCCTAAACTTAATCGTAAAATCCAGTTATTTATAATTATACTCTGAACAGTAATATTTTGCAGTTATTTTTTATAAAAGATATGTTACAATTTAGCATGAGGTGGCACAATTCTATGAATATTTTCCTTTGTGGTTCAAATCAATTAACAGCATTAGATCAAGAAGAAATTAAAAAATTTTTAACTGACTATGCTCACAAACATAAAATTTACATATTATGTTATAAATCTATCGAAAATGAGGTTCTTCGTTTTTTCGTTGAGAATGAAAGACTCGCTCAAAATTTATGCCTTTACACGCTGCAACCATTGCAAGCAATAACAGATGAATTTCAAGAAGTCGTTGATTACTTAAAAAAACACGGAGCCGAATATATTGCTTTTGATCATCCTTCTGACTCCATTTACCGATCAGATTATATGTTTTTTGTTAAACAAATTATTGAAGACACTGATTTAGTTCTCTGTTTTTATAATGGGGACAAACATACATCTGTCATCCCTGTCGATGTTGCAAAAGAAGCAGGTATTGATGCTGTCATTTATGATTTACCAGGATTACATGAAAAGCAAATGAAAAAAAGCTTTGAACAAAAAATTCGTATGATGTAAAGGGGGAGGCACAATATCATTATTGTGCCTATTATAAATATGATAATTGAACACGATTATGATCATTTTATCGCGAGTTTTAAACAACAATTCAATATGGATATCGCTTCGTATAAGCAAGATAGAATGCGCCGTAGAATCGATGCTTTCATTTCGAGAAAAGGCTTTGAAAACTACACTAATTTTTTAAACAAATTACGTGCTGATCAAAATTTATTTTTAAATTTTATTGACTATATTACAATTAACGTTTCAGAGTTTTTTAGAAATAAAGAACGATGGCAAACTTTAGAGTCGAAAGCACTACCAAAATTACTCGAACAAAATAGCGGAAAATTAAAGGTATGGAGTGCCGCTTGCGCTGCTGGTGAAGAACCGTATACACTCTCTTTAATTTTATCAAAGCATCTAGCTCCATTCCGTTTTGAAATTCAAGCAACAGATCTTGATTTTCATATTTTAGAAACTGCAAAACGCGGTCAATATACAGAACGTTCGTTAAAGGAATTACCTACTGATTTGAAAGAACGTCATTTCACAAAAGAGAATGGTCTATATTCATTGCATCAAAACATTAAACAAAACGTCTCGTTTAAACAACATGACCTTTTAATGCAGTCATTCGATACAAATTATGATTTGATTATTTGTCGCAACGTAATGATTTATTTTACCGAAGAAGCAAGAGTAAAACTTTACGAAAAATTTAGTCGTTCTTTACGAAAAGGCGGTGTACTATTTGTTGGTAGTACGGAACAAATTTTAACACCCGAACGTTACAATCTTCAGCGATTTGATACATTCTTCTACGAAAAAATATAAAAGAGGTCGTCACAATGGAGTGACGACCTTTTTACATAACTCGAATTAAAATAATACCGACAATCCATATGAAGAGAAAAAGAAACGTCATAGACCATTTATGTTCTTGCATCGTTTGTTTCAATGCCTGTGATAATTGTGTCATGTTCATTTCCGCAAGCGCTCTCCATACACTTACATCCCGATCTTTAGCAATGCGGTCTGTAACGCTAATTAAAATCGTTTCGTTAGACAATTTCGTTATATAAGCAGTAATTACCGTTACCATCAAATTTATATTTCCTTCTGAAGAATCACTTTCCACTCTAGAGATGAGTGCACTTACATCTAGTAAAGGAATATGTACTTTTCTACCAAATGATAGTTGCACTTCAGCGAAATCATATGTTCCATCTAACAAAGGAAGTTCTTTTATGTACGCCTGCTTAATAAGTCCTTGTAGGCTTCTAATTACTTGTTCAAACACTTTTTCTGATTGCTTTCCTTCTTGAGATAATGTATGTAACTTTTTAAAAAGTTGTAACACCGTATCCATCTCTTTAGAAAGTATTTCCTTCATAATCTTTCCATCACTTAAACTTGCAAGTAAAATACCTATTTCATTATTTTTCGAAATAATTTTAGACTGTCCAGTAAACACTAAATTGCTACGCTTTCGTTCTTTCTGGATTTCATGTTCCGAAATAGCTGCAGGCTGTTTTAATGGTTGTAGCGTCTTATCTTCAATTGTCGTACGTTTAATCTCCATTTAAGCGCCTCCACTACTATGAAATAATTAGCCCCATTCTTTATTACTCTTTAAAACTAAAAACAGTACGAATAAACCTGACATGATAGTAAATACATCCGAAGCTTGTACTCCCTGTTCACCTTTTTCTTCTTCCTTGTCTTTCGTTTCTTCTTTTTGTTCTTTCTTTTTAGAGACAACTTGTTTGTTATTTTTCTCTTTTTGGTCCTTCGCCTTATGTATTTCCTTGTTGTCTTCGAACGGCTCTTTTATAACGTAAGTAAATTCCTCTTTCTCTTTCAACGGTTCTTTTATAAACTTATTTACTTTCTCATCTTGCTTCGGAATTTGAACAACTGGCAATTTTTCTTCTGGAAGCGGGTTTTTGATTTTCAAATCTTCTTGCTTCTCATTTTCTTTCTTATCTTCTAATTCATTTTCTAGTTTATTATCTAATTTCTCTTCTTTCTCTTTCTCTTCTATCTTTTTATCATCTTCGTTTTTTGGCGCCAAAACAGAAATGGTATATTCACTTTCTTCAACAAGTTTATTACCTGCTGCATCTATTATCTCTACAAGTAATTCGTATGGTCCAGCCGGCAATGCTTCTGTTATTTCAAATACTTTTTGCCAATCCATATCATGCTTGTTGTAGTCTAATAAAAACGAAAGCTCTTTATTTTCTTTCCCTTTTAATGTAACGCGCACTTCTTTTACAACCGATTCTATATCTGACGCTTTTACTCGTATATGTATAGAATCTCCCTGTTTTCGTTCAACTAAGTTCTCTTTTACTTCATCAATAGTAACTTTCTGTAACTTTGGCAATTCTTTATCTATAGTTGGCGTTTCATTTTTAATACGAATGAGCGGGACTTTCACTTCATTTTTTACGATTTCTTCTTTCTCATTCTCTTTGTAACTTTGAACGAGCTGAAGATTCCAAACACCTTGCAAATCAAAATCCTCTGCTTTATAGTTAGCAACCCAGCTCTTCGTTTCTTCATCATACTCAAAAGATAGTATTCTTTCTTGCGCATATTGCTCGCCATTTTTTTGTAGCTGCAATATACCTTTCATACTTTGAATGTTTTTCCCATTTGGTTCTACAGCAATTCGCACTTCTTCGCCAACTTTAAGCTCCGGCTTATTTACTGTAATAATTCCTTGTTCTGTTTCTATCTTTCTTTCATTCAATTGTTTATTTACTACTTCTTGTTGCTCTGCTTCTTTTTGTTTCTCTTCATCTTGCTTCGTTTCCACTTGTTCTGACGATTCTTGAGATTCCTTATTTTCTTCTTGTACATTCACTTCATTTATTTTTTGATCTGACTCAATTTGTTCCTCAGCCTGACTTTGCAAGGGGAAGAAGAAGCACACATGTATGCATAGCCAACTCATTAGAAAAAACTTTACGTTTTTCATCTACTAGTTCAAACTCCTATTTCAATGCCTTATAGTGATTTCGTCACTTTTACTCCAAAAAATCCATCTACATTTACAAGTTCACCATACGCCACTAATACATCATTTACATAAATACGAATCGGTTCATCAATATCCTCATCTAGTACAACTGCTTCATTTTCTTGTAAACTTAATATATCTTGAATCGTTTTCACTGTACTTCCAAATACAAATTTCACGTTCATTTCTACATTTTGTAGAATGGACGTGTCCATATATACTGGTTCCATTTGTTTTACTTCTTTAAATTCAATAGGTTGCACAACTGGTTCTACAATTTTTTCTTCTTCAATTTCTTCTGTGGCAATCTCTTCTTCCACCATCGGATACAGAAGTCGCCTTACCATTTCTTTCGCTTCGGAAATTGGCAAAATTTGATACATCTTCGATTGAAGCAAATCGCCAATTTCAAGATTGAACGTAATTTGAACGAGTTCGTCCACTTCCATTGACTCTCCCAAATATTCCATTTCTTCTTTTAACGTTACAAATTTAACATTTGGCGGCGTCATGTCCATTTTTTCTTGAAACATTTCTGACATCGCCGTAGCAGCATGACCCATCATTTGGTTCATAATTTCTTTAATACCGCTCAGTTCTAATTCAGTAAGCTCTTTTTCTGGGTCAACTTCCCCTGTTCCCATCATCATTAAATCTACCATTGTTAAGGCAACATCTTTCGTAAATACAAATACATTCTCATTCTTTAGCCCTTCAACAAAGTCGACATTTAAAATAACAAATGGTACTGGTACTCCATCATAATGACGAACATTGATTGCTTCCACATTTGGTGTACTAATTGTAACTGGCTGATTTAAAAGCGTTGACAATACTGTTGAAGCGGAGCCAATTGAAATATTTGCAATTTCACCAAGCACATCTTTCTCTTCTTGTGTTAAATGCTCTTTTTCAACTTCTTCTACAATCTCAGTTTCCACTACTTCTGCTGGTTCATCTGTTTCTTCTACTCCACCAGATAATTGCATTAATTTATTTACCATTTGTTTCGCATGCTCAACTGAAACAATTTGTACAAGTTTAGAGTTTACAAGATTATCTATCTTTAAATCAAACGATACTTTAACAATCGTATGATTCCCATCGATTTCAGAGATTTTCTCCATTTCTTCTGATAACTTTACAACTTTAATCGTCGGCGGAGACATATCTACTGTATCTTGGAAGAATTCCGACATAGATGTAGCTGCGAATCCCATCATTTGATTCATCGCTTCTTGTACAGCACTTAGCTCTAATTCACCAAGTTCTTTTCCGTCCTCGACTTCACCTGTTCCCATCATCATTAAATCAGCAATGGACAATGCAACATCTTGCTTAAGAACAAGAAGGTTTTCCATATCTAATCCTTTTGTAAAATGAATGTTTAATACAACATGTGGAACTTCGACATCTCTTGAATCATATAAATCTACCAACTCTATACGAGGAGCAGTAATGCTTACTTGCCTATTTAAAATTGTTGATAATACAGTCGAAGCTGAACCAAATGATATATTTGCAATTTCGCCAAGAATATCGCATTCTTGAGGCGTTAAATGCTCATTTTCTTTTTCTAGCACAATCGTGCTCGTATCCCCTTTTGTGTGTTGCTCAGGCATTTTCCCTGCCTCCTCATTTCTGTTTTTCTATCAAATAATATAAACTCTTATTTTAGCAAACTCATTAGTATAAAACGTTACTATGTATCCATTATTAGATTCGTAACGATTAGCCAAAAAGCTCCCCAATTGTATACAAGTGGGGAGCTTTCCTTCATTCCTATTATAAACCTTCTGGGTTTAAAATGAGGACCACTCGTCCATCACCGAGAATCGTCGCACCAGAGAAATAGTTAGAACTCTCTGCAAAGAAGTCACCTAATGACTTTAAGACTATTTCTCTTTGACCGATAATTGTGTTTACAATAAGTCCATAGCTGCGATGTGTGTTACGAACAATTAACACAGGAACCATTTGACCATCATATGACGCAAACGCCTCATCTACTGTTTTTTCACCAAATACAGTACTTAAATGTTTCACTTCAATAATTTGATTACGATAATTTAATACATCTTTTCCTTGTAAGGATTGGATGTCTTCTCTCTTAATTCGAATTGCTTCAACGATATTTCCAAGAGGTAAAGCATAACGCTTATCATTCGTTTGAACAAGCATAGATTGAATAATAGATAACGTTAATGGAAGTTCAATTCTAAATGTACTTCCCTTTCCTTCCTCAGAATCAATAATTAAATGTCCACCTAAACTATGAATCGTATGTTTTACAACATCTAATCCGACACCGCGTCCTGAAAGATCTGATACAACTTCAGCTGTACTAAATCCCGGTTGGAAAATAAGATCAAACACTTCACGATCTGTTAATCTATTCGCATCTGCTTCAGTTACAACGCCATTTTTAATCGCTTTTTCTAATACTTTCCCTTTATTAATACCGTTTCCATCATCCGTAATTTGAATAACGACATGATTTCCACTATGAAAGGCTTCTAATTTAATCGTACCTGTCTCATTTTTACCTGCGTCACGTCGTTTTTCAACAGTTTCAATACCGTGATCGATTGCATTTCGAATTAAATGAACGAGCGGATCACCGATTTCATCAATAACAATTTTATCTACTTCAGTATCTTCACCTGTAATTTGTAAATCGATTTTTTTCCCTAAATCTTTCGCTAACATACGTACCATACGCGGGAAACGATTGAACACAGTTTCAATCGGCACCATACGCATATTTAATAGTACATTTTGAATATCTTTTGAAATATCGCCTAATCGATTTAAATGTTCAATTAGCTCCTTGTTTTGAATCGTTTGAGCCAATTCATCAATGCGCCCACGTTCAATTACACTTTCTTCAAACATATTCATTAATCTTTCGATTTTCTCTAATTGAACACGAATTGAACGATTCTCCACTTTAGCATTTTTCGTTTTTGTAGTACTTTTAGCTGGCATAGCACTTGAAGGTTGATTCGTTGCCTCTATTGGTGATTCTACCTGCGTAGCCACAGCTGGTTGTAGCTTTCCTTCTACTTGCACAACTTCTTGTGTAACGACTTTTTTAGAAGCTACTTCCTTCGATATAGGTTCTCCTTGCTTTACTTCCACTTTCTCAATTTCAGAAACATGAAGTACTACTTGTTTCAATTCTTCTATACTACAATCCGTATCCATAAATACTGTAAATTCAAATCCGAAAGCATCTGCTTCAATTTCTTCAATACTCGGAGCTGTTTTTTGTATATTCCCTACATTTTGCAATGCTTCAATACACATAATAGCACGTACCGCTTTTAAAATTGCTTGCTGTTCAACTGTTATATGCACTTCATGCGAAACTGCATCATCGGTGTCTATATGATTTTGCTCTATATGTTCCGTAGGAGTTTCTACATTGCCGTTCAATAATGCTTCTAATTTCTGTTTAGTTGAGGCTACATCAATATTGCCCATTCCACCTTGTTGCACATCTGCAACCATCTTCTCCAAATTATCAATGCACTCAAAAATCACATCAATAATATCCGCATTTACAACTATATTTCCATGACGAATTTCATCTAACACATTTTCCATCTTATGCGTTAAATCAGCCATTTCCGTAAATTCCATGCTCGCAGACATACCTTTGAATGTATGAGCGGATCGGAATATTTCTCCTACAACATCCATATCAGCAGGATTTTGTTCTAACACTAGCACATTTTCATTTAGCGACTGTAAATGTTCTTCTGACTCTTCGAAAAATATATTTAATAGATCTGTTTGCATTTTTATCCCCTACCTGTCTAACAAACATTTCATTTATGTATAACAATTTAGTGTTTTACAATGAGAAAAAAGGGGGCCACACGTCGATCCGCTATCACTGTTTTGATTCCTTGTGGCACCCCTTCTATATTAACTATTTGCTACTTTTGTTAAAGCTTCAATTACACGATCCGCTTGGAATGGCTTTACAATAAAGTCTTTTGCCCCGCCCTTAATTGCATCTAATACCATACCTTGTTGTCCCATTGCAGAACAAATAACAACCTTTGCACTTGAATCAATTTTAATAATTTCTTTTAATGCTTCAAGCCCGTCCATTTCTGGCATAGTAATATCTAATGTTACAATATCAGGTTGAAGTTCTTTATACTTTTGAATTGCTTCTACCCCATTCTCTGCTTCGCCAATAACTTCAAATTCAGCATTACTTTTTAATAAGTTTTTAATCATCGTTCGCATAAACATCGCATCGTCTACTACTAAAATTTTATGTGCCATTCTTTTTAATTCTCTCCTTCTATGTATAAATATATCTTAATATTTCACCTTATCATTCTCACTCATTATACAAAATAAAATGATAAAATTTAATATTTTTTTAAAAGAATTTTCGTGTTTTTATTATTTTATTATTAAAATAATAATATACTACTCTTTTATATAAATAACAACGCGACGGTTTTTTTCCCAGTTTTGCGGTGAATCATTTGGTACAATTGGCTTTGTGTCTGCATATCCTACCGCAGCTAGCCTTTTATCGTCCACATTATACACTTCAATTAAATGGTGAATCATATTTGCCGCTCGTGCTGAAGATAACTCCCAATTAGAAGGGAATTTCTCGTTATGAATAGGTCTACTATCTGTATGTCCCTCTACAACAATTGGGTTAGGTACGGATTGAAAAAATCCAACTAATTGACTTATTATCCCTTTCGCTTCGGGCTTAACGTTCGCATCGCCTGTATCAAATATTAAATTATCTACTATAACGACGCTTACCCCTGTATCCTCTCGATATACATTCACTTGACTAATACCATTATTATCTACATATGCTTTTAACTTCTTATATAATTCATCCATTCTCTTTTTTGAAATCATTTTTTCATCATTTTTTTCATGTGAAATATCCGGTATTGTATTTTCCATTACTTTTGCATCTACTTGCCCCGTATCACTAAACTTTTCAAGCATCTTTGACAATTTTACTGCATCTTGCTTTGATGTAGCAACTAGTAATACAAAGAAAGTTAATAATAACATCGTTAAATCTGTAAAAGTTGTCATCCAACGAGGCGATCCCTTTTGCGGTCCTTTACTCATCATACCACTCCTTGAAATATTAGGCTGCTCCTTTTACCTTTTTTACCTTTGTTTCGTATACGTATGTATCCAGTTTCAACTTTAATTTAGAAGGGATTTGTCCACGATACAATTCTGAAATTGCTTCTATTACAAACTTCTTCTCTGTATATAAATCTTCAATACCACGATATACTTTTTCCGCAAGAGGGATTGCAATCATATTCGCAAGTACAGACCCATATAATGTCGTTAACATCGCAACTGCCATTCCTGTACCAATTTGCGATGTATCTTGTAAGTTTTGGAGCATAATGATAAGACCGATTAACGTACCAATCATTCCCCAAGCTGGAGCAAAATCACCAATTTTATCTAATAATGCTGCTCCTTTTCTTAACTCATACACTTCCGTTTCAATATCTTTCAATAACACTTCTTTTAATTCATCTTCATCGTAACCGCTTAACATTAATCGAATTCCTTTTTGAATAAAAGGATTGTCTACTTGCTCTCCATCTACCTCTAAAGAAAGCAAGCCGTTCTTTTTAGACTTTTTCGAAAAATCGACAAACAAATCCGTTAACTGTTCTAAATCTTCTTCTCTTCTATGTAAAACAGTAAAAATGCTTTTCGTATATTTTTTTATTTCTCCAAATCGATATGCCACAACAATTGTCGCTGTTGTTCCCCCTATGACAATTAAAATAGATGAAATATCTAAAAAGTTTTTGAAAGCTTTTATTCCACCGCCACCAAGCATAATTGCCGCTATCACTATAATGAAACCTACTATAATGCCCACTGGGCTAGAAATATCAAACTTCCTTTTTCTTCTTTGTGGTCTAGCTAATACTTGATTTTTCTCTCCCATATTTCTGCCCTTTCCTTTCCATTTTTATATAACATTTTTTTATTTTAATAATACGTTTTCACATATAACATGTATTATACGCTTATCATCTGTTTATCGCAATATACTCATAAAATTGACACATCTCATTTCTATATTAGAATTATGGTATGAATAGATGAGGAGGATCACGATGGAACACAACATTTTACAATTCATTGCATTAGCAGAAAAACTAAAATATGAAATGCGACATAGCTGGCTTTCCAACGGACGTCAAGAAAGTGTTGCCGAACATACATGGCGGATGTCTCTAATGGCCATTTTAGTTGAACCTTATTTGGATCAAAAAGTAAGTATTGAGAAATTACTTAAAATGGTTATTATTCACGACCTAGTCGAAGCCGAAGCTGGTGATATTCCTGCTTTTGATACAATGAATAGTCACGAATTACAGCTACAAAAACAAAAAAATGAACTGGAGGCTATTTTAAATATTAAACAAACGTTAACAGGTTCTCTCGGCGAGGAATTATATGACTTATGGATGGAGTTTGAAGCGAAAGAAACGTACGAAGCAAAAGTTGCTAATGCACTCGATAAACTTGAGGTAAAAATTCAGCATAACGAAGCTGATATTGATACGTGGCTACCAATTGAACATAAAATGACGTTCCAAGTAGCAAAGCATACAAACTTTGATTCTTTCTTATCTAAATTACAAAAAATTATTGAACAAGATGGAGAAAAGAAGTTAATTGCTGCCGGCATTGATGTTGAGGCATGCAAGCAATAATGAAATAAGACACTCAACAAGAGTGTCTTATTTCATTATTGTTGATATAGCCTGCTTATAAATAAGCTGTTGTTTTCCATCCACTAAGATTAAAACTGTAAATTTATCCACTCCAACAACTTCTCCTATTATTCTAACGCCACTCTTTAAGAAAATTGTCACTGTACCTTTTTCTTCTTTTATTTGTTTATACAATTCTTCCTGTAAATGTTCCAATTACTGTCCTCTCCTTTCTGTGAAACATCTTAATATAAAAAACTATAAATTTTTTATTTATGCACTTTGTCTTTTATGTTCATAAACTTATTAATAAGTATATCTAAATCACGACTAAATAACAAAACTTTATCATGATCCAATCCGTGTCTCGCAACAAGTTGAATTAACTCTTTCTTTTTGTTTTCTATTTTATTTTTTAATTGTCCCATCTCCATCTCTATACTAAAACTCCCTTTTCCCATAATATTACTTGTAAAATTATAGTACATATTCTCTCATAAAAAAATAAGAAAATGGTTTTTTTTACAATTTTTTATTTTTTATGCCTAAATTATGAATTACGTAAAGGTTTATTTACAAATCACTAACATGCAATCCTAATGAATCTACAGGCATTTGTCTAATTATAAATGAGACTGGCTCGTTTTCTATACAAAAAACATACTGTATATAGTAGTCCATGAACCATATAGATTAACTTACTAAAAAGGAGGAAAACATATGAGTTATGGTGGAAGTTGCGCTGGTTTCGGCGGTGGATTTGCTTTGCTTATCGTACTATTCATCCTTCTAATCATCATCGGATGTAGCTGTTGGGGTGGCGGCGGATACGGATATTAATATATCCTATCCTTGAAAAATGAACTAAAAACTATAGAAAAACAGCTCAAATATGAGCTGTTTTTTTTTCATACTTTCGTATGAATTTATATCCCTCTTATTTGCGATTTCAACTAGCAACATATTGTTTACTATGGAATAAGAAACATTTTTACTAAGGGGGATTACAATGATTAGAGGTCTTTACGAAGCACATTTACCTGTCCGCAACTTAAAAGTATCAATACCTTTTTATGAATCACTAGGGCTAAAATTATATAAAAGAGGAGATAATATTGCTTTCTTTTGGATTAAAGAAAATGAGAGTTGGCTCGGCCTTTGGGAAGGCACAGAATACAAAGTGAATTATCACCCCTCTTTACGACATATCGCCTTTCAAGTAAGTTTACATGATTTAGAAAATGCGATTCATTGGCTAAATCAAAAAGGAATTTCAGCACGAAAAGACTTTGGAATGGAACCAATTGAACCGATTGTTTTTCCGGAATTAGCACATGCAGCCGTATACTTTAACGACCCTGATGGAAATAGTTTAGAATTGATTGCACAATTACCTGTTGGACTTCCCACAGCGGAAAAAGTGTATTTAAGTGAGTGGAAAGAACAAATTCAAACATCGTCATTACATAAGGATTAATCTATTTATGTCAGTTTCTTATTCCACACTTCTTAAAACAAATAAAAACTTCAATAAACTATTTTATGGGCAAACATTAAGTGTACTTGGGGATTGGTTCCATACGGTAGCTTTATTAACATTTGTCTACAGCATAACGGAATCGCCGTTTATGATCGCACTTACTTTTATAAGTAAAAGTTTACCACAGCTTCTTCTTAGTCCATTCATAGGCGGAATTGTAGATCGTTTCTCTAAAAAGAATATTATGATTTTTACCGATATTACACGGGGAATTCTAGTCCTTACATACTTACTCGCAGGCTATAAAATTGAGATTATTTTCATTGCTAATATATGTTTATCTGTACTTTCTTGTTTATTTGAACCGGCTAAACAAGCAACCCTAAAAAATATCGTACACCAAAATCATTTCGTAACTGCTAACTCTCTTTCTAGTACAATTAATGGTTTTATGTCTATTATGGGGGCTTCTTTGGGCGGAGTAATTGCACAATCTTTACATATTGAGTTCGCTTTTTTAGTAAATAGCCTATCATACTTTATTTCAGCCTATTTTATTTATAACATGAGTATTCCTGCTCATGATACTTGTAACAAGAAGAAAGCATTTTTCACTGATATAAAAGGTGGTTATACATACATATTACAAACAAAAATCATTTTAACATTAATTCTTGTCGGCATTTCATGGGGGATTATTGGAGGTGCTTATCAACTACTTCTAACGATCTATGCCGAAAAAATTTTCCATACGAACATTGGGATTTTATATACGGTTCAAGGGGCTGGGCTTATGATAGGAAGCCTTCTCGTTAATCTTTATATATCCCATAATAAAGAAAAAATGAAAAAAGTATTCGGTTGGGCCTACTTATTACAAGGAATTTTCTTTCTCGGATTCATTCTATCCGATCAACTTATTATCGGTATCATTACTTTATTCTGTATGCGCATAGCAGGAGGAATCATCGTTCCACTTGATACGACATTACTTCAAACTTACACACACGAAAATATGATAGGTAAAGTTTTTTCATTCCATTATTCCATTTACGGATCTCTTATTCAGTTATCGATGTTTTTTACAGGAGGGCTGTTAGAAATTCTTTCTCCTCAAATGATTGGCTGTTTATTAGCTACATGCTGTATTTTTGTAAGTTTTATATGGCTGTTCTTGTTTTATCGCGGGGATCTCAGTGAATAATTTAATGATAATCAATACATTTTGATCCCATTCATTATTTGTTTCCCCATAATAAAATTGTTTAAAAACACAAGTCAGATTTTTTAGTTAAAGAGCCTTATATGGCAACACTATTTGAGAAAAAACTAGATATTTATGTTAAAATACAAATAAGTTTGTGAAACATTGCACTTAAATAATAGACTTTAACTAGTTAAACTTGATTAAATAGGAGGGCTG
Organism: Bacillus sp. 007/AIA-02/001; assembly: GCF_004634455.1. NCBI lineage: Bacteria > Bacillati > Bacillota > Bacilli > Caryophanales > Bacillaceae > Bacillus > Bacillus sp. 007/AIA-02/001. The sequence continues at coordinate 96,443 of NZ_SEIY01000002.1, read as the reverse complement.
TTTTGGGTATCACATTCTTTTTCATATGTATTATATTAGTGGCTTCTATTCTGCAAGCAAGTACAGGTTTTGGCTTTTCCATAATGGCAACCCCTTTCTTACTTATGTTATTTCTACCACAAGAAGCTATACAAATAAACATTATTTTATCTTTAATTATCTCCATTTCACTCATTTGGAAAATAAGAATGGACGTTGATTTTGTTTTACTGAAAAGGTTTATTTTTGGAAGTATAGTTGGTGTTCCTTTTGGCATTTTAATTTTCATTTCCGTTAACATAAACACTTTTAAATTAGCAGTTAGCATCCTACTCTTACTATTAACATTGTTGCTAATATGCAACGTTAAGGTTAGATCAACACAATCTAGAGATTTCATAGTTGGCGGATTATCTGGTCTTTTAACGACAAGTATCGGTATGCCAGGTCCACCCCTGTTACTTTATTTTACAGGAACTAATACTGAAAAAGAGAAGTTAAGAGCAACTACATTAGCTTTTTATCTGTTTATATATTTCATTAGTCTAGTAACTCAAATACTCTTTACTGGCACAAACAAAACCATTTGGGAATCAAGTTTTTATGCCATTCCAATTGTATTTTTAGGTTTGTTTATAGGTCAAATTATTTTTAAATGGCTTAATCAACGGATTTTTAAAATATTTACGTACATTCTTTTAAGTTGTACAGGGGGTTATCTTCTTATTGAAAGTTTGAACTTGTTATAGAAGATGCTTTAGATCGTGCAATAACAGATATGTTCAAACGAAATTATTGCTGTATTTTCCGGCGGGGTATTCCATATCAAAACTTAAATAACTTTATTGACAGTTTACAATTAGCAATAATCTTTCTTTCATAAGGAAAATATTTCAAATCAAATACTAAATAAAACGATAAAAAGCGGCTATTATGCCGCTTTTACTTACTATTGGCATTTCATTCTCATTTTCTATCACTTTTGTAAAAAATTATTAATTTTTATTTCTATGTACATGATAACAAACAAAATACCTAAGTTCAGAAAGAATAAACAACTTTCTGGCCTTAGGTATTTCTCCTTCTCAAAAAGGCAAACCTGCATCACAGGTTTGCCTCTTTACTCACTTCTTATTTAATCCTTTTTCACTTAAAAACTCTTTCATATGCATTCTTTTTTCTTTAGACATAAACGAACTCATTGATTCCGTCCATGTTACGTTTTTCTTGTTTGATGATCTTTCTTTATAATACGCGTTCATCGTTTCATCATATTCGTTTAGTAATTCATCATATTTTTGTTCATCATATCCATTTTCATGAAGAACTGCTGCTACTGGTAAACGTGGTTTAACTCCATGTTCTTCATCTGGTACACCGACTGTCATTCCGAATACAGGATATACTTTATCCGGTAAATGAAGCAGTTCACTCACTTCTCTCGGATTATTACGAATACCACCAATATAACAAATACCGTATCCTAACGATTCTGCTGCTAGTACTAAGTTTTGCGCAAAAAGTGAAGCATCTACCGTCGCAACGATAAAGTCTTCTACTCCCTCATGCTTTATCTCTGTACTATGTTTTTCACATGCAATTTCAAGTCGTTTTAAATCTGCACAACAAACAAAAAATGCTGCACAGTCCTTCACATGGCGATTTCCGGATAGCTCTGCTAGTTTAGCCTTTAATTCCTGATCTGTTACATATATAACAGAATACGCCTGTACAAAATGTGATGAAGCTGCATGTTGCGCAGCATGCACCATCTTTTCTACTACATCTTTCGGAATTGATTCTTCTTTATATTTACGAACTGAAACATGTTGCTCCATCTTATGTATGATCTCATTCATGAAAATCACTCCTTTTTTCTCTTCATAATGAAAAATTAACATATCTTTTTCAATTTTCACAACTTATAAGCACAAAAAGAGCAATTCTTTTTGAATTGCTCTTTTTTAAAACGTTTATCGATACGGTAAATGAAATTATATTTATCTTATTACGCTGTTTTCAAAACTTTAATACCTTTTACGATATTCCAAATGAAGTAGTAAATTCCTACAAGAATGAACACTGCATATGTGATAGCCATTCCAATTCCAGCACCGTCAGATTGATTGAAACCTAAACCGTACATGCCTGATACTGCTAGTCCTCCAAATAAGATTGCGTATGGGAAAACATGTGACCAAAATGCTTTTTTCGCGTGATACTTCACTTCATCTTCTGCAACAAAGTACACGATAATTGGTAGTAAAAATGGTGCAAAAAAGATACTAAAGTAACATAACGAAGATAAAATATTATTTCCTTTCATCCGATTCACCTCTAAATAGTTTTTGTTACCTTCATTATGTCAGGAAATCATTCTAGAAACTATCGCTTTACCTTTCACGAACGTGACATATTTGTAAGATTTTCCTCAAACTAAATCCCGCCTGAGTTTCAGACGGGATCACTTTCACTATATTCGATTCATAAACCAATACTGTGTAATTGCTAAATATTCTCGTACATTCGATGGAATGATGATTGGTTTCGGTGTTTTTGCCGGAAGACCTTCTAATTGTAAACCTTGTTTGGCCGCTATTTTTTTCGCTCTAAACATGTGAAAATCGTTTGTTACGATCATACCTTTTTTCATATCGGCTGGAATTAACGGTTTTGAGAATGTAATATTCTCATCTGTACTCGTAGATTTGTCCTCCATTATAATGCGGTCTTCTGCGATATTTTGTTTTATTAGTCCTTGTTTCATTGCTAATGCTTCTGAAATGTCTTCGCCTTTTCCTTGTCCTCCAGATACGATAGCGATTGTTTTCTCATGTGATTTTAAATATTCAGCTGCTTTATCAATACGATATTGCAATGAATAAGATGGTTTCGTCCCATTTACTTTCGATCCTAGTACAATTATGTAATCAGCATCGTATGTTGCATTCATATGCCCATGCTTATAAATGTGATATTGTAAAAACCCCGCATACACGGCGCAAATCATTATAACAACTAAAATGCCCTTCATTATTTTCTTCTTTCTCATATTCATATACTCCTATTTTCTTTTACTTCCTTCATGATAATATCCATTTATTTGTTTGTATACAGACAAATTCCAATAAACCCTAATTTATCCTCTGAAAGGTAATATTTATATTACTTTCGGGAATAGTAAGTACAACTTTACACGAAGGAGTGTCTCTATTGCTTCTCTTTTTATGTAACGTGTCGTTCTTTTTCATCTTATTTTTGCTATCGCTTAAGTTACTCGGTAAATCCGCGTTAGCGCAACTAACTCCTCATGATTTTGGGGCTATAATTTTTTTATCTTATTTAGCTTTCCAGGCCATACCCGTCTCTGGTGCTTTACAAGCATTTCTCGGTATGGTTGTTATCACATGTTTACATTTACTCCTTACAAAATTAAGCCTATTCAACAAACTAAATCGTTTTATTCTCGGACACCCTATCATTTTAATTAAACATGGTGATATTATTTTTGAAAACTTACAAAAAAGTAGATACCCCATTGCAGAACTGCTTTCTAATCTTCGCGTTGCAGGATATCCAAGTGTTCATGAAATTGAATACGCTATTTTAGAAGCGAACGGCGCTATTAGTATTTTACCAAAAAGAGAACTTGTACCATTAACTCCAAAAGATTTAAACATAGATGTTAAGTATGCTGGATTACCAATTGCACTTATCGTCGATTCACAAATTCAATATGATAACTTAAAGTTAATACATAAAGATGAAAAATGGTTATATAAAGAATTAAAAGAAAAAGGAATTACAAATATTAAAAACGTTGCCTTTGCTTCTGTTCAAGAAACGGATGGATCTTTTGCTATTAGTTTAAAGGAATAAGAAAATCCCCTTAATTGCTTAAGGGGATTTTTTATCATATCGCTTCTTTCTCTCCTGCCATATTTAATGGAACAGGATGTTTCATACGATTCATCGTAAATACGATAATCGCTGTCATTACTTCTGCAACTGGCATAACGAGCCAAATTCCATTTATACCAAATAGTTTCGGCATAATCCATAACAATGGAATAATAAATAGTAATCCTCGGCTCATTATAATAAGTACTGATTTCTTCGTTTGTCGCACTGATTGGAAGTACTCTCCATACACAATGTTATAACCTAAAAATACGTATTGGATAAAGAATAAACTAATACCTGTTAAGGTTAACTCCAATAATTCTGGAGATTGAACATCAAATAAACCAATGATATATTTCCCGAAGAATAATCCGACAATTATCGCAACGCCTCCAAGGACAACTGCAATTTTCACAGCAAACTTCAATCCTTCACGAAGTCTCTCTGATAAATTTGCCCCGTAATGGAAACTAGCAATTGGCTGTAATGCTGCTCCAACACCAAAGAATAATAGTAATGTCATTGCATGAATACTATTCACCATCGCATAGGAAGCTACTCCTACTTCTCCTGCATATTGGACAAATGCGATATTAAAACCAATCGTTACGATTGCAACCGTACTTTCTGCTGTAAAACTTGGGAAACCAATCACCATAATTTGTTTGACAGTATCCCATTCAAAATGAAATTTCGTCCACTTTAAAATACTACTTTTTCTAAAGAAATGAGTTAATAATACAAGGAAACCAATCGCTGCCGAAAGAATAGTCGCTGAGGCAGCACCTGTTACGCCCCATCCAAAGATAAAAATAAAGATATAGTCAAACACTATATTTAATACAGCCGTTACAACAAGACCAGCCATTGCTAAATTAGGATTTCCATCATTTCGTATAAATGTACTTAAAATATTTTCTAAAACGTATATCATTCCAAATGTTAATAATACGTGTAAATAGTCTAACGCATATGGTAGAATCACTTCGTTTGCACCAAATAAGTATGCTAAATCTTCTATTCTCCATAAACAAATCGCTGCTAAAATCCCTACGATAACAACTGCTACCGTCATTGATTGAGTAAAAATAGACCTTGCTCTTTCTCGTTTATTTTCACCTAATGCAATGGAGTATAACGTTGCCCCGCCCATTCCGATCCATAATGAAATAGAGAAGAAAATCGAAAAGGCTGGAATAGCCACGTTCACTCCTGCTAAACCGTTCGCCCCAACTCCTCTACTAATCATAACCGCGTCAATTACAATATTCACTGACATTAATACCATTCCAAGAACTGCTGGTATTAAATAAGAAATAAATAAGCTTTTAATTGGTTTTTCTCTTAATTTTTCTGTTGCTTCCATACTCTAATATGCTCCTTTTTTTCAACTCTCTTTTCTTAGTTTAAACCTTCAAGTAACTTTAAGGTCAATAGAGAATTAAAAAATAGGTGACTTAATTATCGCGTTTGATGCTCATTTGTAATTATACGAGTCCTATAACTTATTGCTTTGTTTTTTCATTATAGGAATTTGAATTTCTGTTACTTGCTCCTCAGGATCTTCTGTTACAGACCAATCAATTAATGCAATCTCAATTGCATCTCCACTTATTTCGTATCCTTCTTGATCAATATATTTCATTAGCTTCTTATATGTTTCATCAGTTTCTTCATATGGCCCATGATGATATACACAGGCAAACATACCTTCTTTAATTTCATCTGAACTCTGTACTTCAAAAGGCATATAATCCAAAAGAATAAATACACTGCTATATGCTTGAAACTCATTTTGCATTAACCCTTTTTTCGCAACAGTTACACCAATATCTCCAGAAAATAAGCTATCATCCATTTGCCTCATATTTTTTTGCAACGAATGAATGTAGTACTCAAACATATCATCCGTCGTATTCGGGGCAACCGCAATAGCTGTTATTTTTCGCTGCGGGATCTCTTTTATTACCATTTGTTCAGCTTTTGCTTTTGTTGCTTCCTTAATTAAATGAATTCTATGCTCCATTTTCGCTAAAGCATACTCAATTTCTCTTTGTTTCTTCAGCATCATCTCTTGTTGTTTTTCCAGTAAATTGAGTGCGTATGCTGGATTTCTTTCATCAATATATTTTTTAATTTCCTTTAATGGAATGTTTAATTGGCGTAAAAACTTAATCGTATCTAATAGTGAAAATTGATCGATTGTATAATAACGATAATTCGTTTGAGGATCAACAATGGACGGATGAAAAATTCCTTTTTCATCATAATACCTTAATGTAGATTCTGCGATATTATGCATTTTTGCCATTTCTCCAATTGTAAAACGTTTATTTAATAACATCTTTTATTTCCTTCCATTTCTATTTATTTCATTATATGTTCATTTTGTCTTCAAAACAAAAAAGAATTCCCATACGAGAATTCTTTTTTTACTATTAAACCTCTATTATTATAGGAAGAATCATCGGCTTTCGTTTTGTATTTGTATATATATACTTCCCTAACGCTTCTCTTACCTCCCTTTTCAAAATACCCCAGCTATTCACATTCTCTTTCTTTAAATTATTAATTGTAATAACAGCTAATTTATTTAATTCTCTTAAAAATTCTTCTGAATCACGAACATAGACAAATCCACGAGAAATAATATCAGGACCTGAAATTATTTCTCCATCCACTTTATTAAAAGTAATAACTATAACGAGCATTCCATCTTCTGAAAGTTGTTTACGATCACGTAATAATGCATTTCCAACATCTCCAATTCCTAATCCATCTACATATATATTTCCTGCCTGTATTCTTCTAGATTGAATTGCCACTTCATTACTAATATCTACAACATCTCCATTACGTACGATAAAGATATTTTCCTTTTCAATACCAATTGATTCTGCTAACAAACTATGGTGATGTAGCATTCTAAACTCTCCATGAATTGGGATAAAATATTTAGGTTTCATTAAAGTGAGCATTAATTTCAATTCTTCTTGATACGCATGACCAGATACATGGACTCCAGTAGAACTACCTGATCCATAAATTACTTTTGCTCCTAAAGCAAATAGATTATCTATAATTCTTGAAACGTTACGTTCATTTCCTGGAATCGGAGTCGCAGCTATAATAACCGTATCTTCTGGTAAAACATCAACTTGTCTATAGTTTCCACTCGCTAAACGCGCTAAAGCTGCCATCGGTTCTCCTTGACTTCCTGTACAAAGTATCGCTACCTGCTTTGGATCTAAACGATTTATCTCACTCGCTTCAATCAACATGCCGTCTGGAATATGTAAATACCCTTTCTCTAGAGCAACTTCTACTACATTTACCATACTTCTCCCGAGCAAAGCCAATTTTCGATTTGTTTTTATGCAAGCTTCAACTATTTGCTGAACACGATTCACATTAGAAGCAAATGTAGAAATAATTACTTTTCTATTTGCTTTCATAAATATTTCCTCTACCCGTTCTCCTACTGACCTTTCTGATGGAGTAAAACCTGGGCGTTCTGCATTTGTGCTTTCAGATAATAAAGCTAGTACACCTTCACTTCCTATTTTAGCCATTTTATGAATATCAGGATGTTGATTATTTACTGGTGTTAAATCAAATTTAAAATCACCTGTATGTACTACAGTACCTTCTGGTGTATGAAAAACAATACCGAGACAATCCGGAATACTGTGGTTCGTTTTAAAAAAGGTTGCCTTAATAGAACCACAATCAATTTCTGATTCTGAATGAATAACGATTAATTCCGTATCATTTTGAAGATTGTGTTCCTTTAATTTAATTTCAATTAAACCTAACGTTAACTTTGTTGCATAGATTGGTACATTTAGTTGTTTTAAAAAATATGGTATTCCGCCAATATGGTCCTCATGCCCGTGCGTTACTACTAAACCGCGAATTTTTTCTTTATTTTCTTGCAAATATGTGACGTCTGGAATTATTAAATCAATCCCTAATAAACTTTCATCTGGAAATTTAGATCCACAATCAATGACGACAATATCATTTTCATATTGGATAGCATACATATTTTTTCCTATTTCATTTACTCCACCTAAAGCAACAATAGACAAGTTATTTTTTAATGAATTCAAATGATAAAACCTCCTTTTCACATTTATAATTCGTGAAATAGCATTTAGGCTTTATTATTTGTAATGAAAAAGGACTTCATACTATTTCATACATATAAAAATTCACACACTATTCTTATATGTATATCTCTAATAACACCGTCTCTCTCTAAAAAAGCTCCCATTTTTTCATTGATTTTTTGCAAAATATATTATATATTAATTACAGGTTCAAATTACAAGTTCAAAAGAACTCGTAATCAGACCCTTTTGTTTAATGGGTTTTACATATTTTCATTAGGCAAATTCCGAGAAATCGTATGATAAAACTAAAAATGATGAGGAGAGGATCAGATGGAATTCGAATTTTTCTTTCAAATTGCACTTATTTTATTAAGTACAAAGCTTGCTGGTGATCTTAGTGTTAGATTAGGTCAACCTTCTGTACTAGGTAAATTAATTGTCGGTATCGTTATCGGTCCAGCTGTATTAGGTTGGATTGAAAATTCAGAGCTTCTAACTCAATTAAGTAATGTCGGGGTTATTCTTCTAATGTTTATGGCTGGACTTGAAACAGACTTAGAAGAATTAAACGCCAATCGTAATTCTTCTTTAGCAGTTGCACTCGGAGGTATTATTCTTCCATTCGTAGGTGGTTACGTTTCCGGCCTTGTTATGGGAATGGAACAAGGAAACGCTGTATTCTTAGGATTACTTCTATGTGCGACAAGTGTTAGTATTTCCGTACAAACACTTCGTGATTTAGGTAAAATGAAAACACGTGAAAGTACGACGATGCTTGGAGCCGCTGTATTTGATGATATTCTTGTTGTTATTTTATTAGCATTCGCAATGAGCTTCTTAGGCACTAATGATGTTAACTTAACAATGGTTATCTTGAAGAAAGTAGTATTCTTCGCTTCTATTATTTTAATTGGATGGAAAGGTGTTCCAGCAATTATGCGTTGGTTGTCACCACTGCGCGTATCTGAGTCTATCGTGAGCGCAGCTCTTATCATCTGTTTCTCATTCGCATATTTCGGCGAACTATTAGGAATTGCTGGTATTATCGGTGCTTTCGCTGCTGGTATTGCAATTTCTCAAACAAACTACAAACATGAAGTAGAAAAGAAAGTAGAACCAATTGCTTACGCTATGTTCGTTCCGGTATTCTTCGTTAGTATCGGTATGAATATTACATTTGACGGTATTGGCAATCAAATTTGGTTCATCTTAGCATTAACAGTAATCGCTGTATTAACGAAACTAATTGGTTGTGGTGTTGGTGCACGCATGACTGGATTTGATGCTAAGTCTTCTGCAATTATCGGTGCTGGAATGGTTTCTCGTGGTGAAGTTGCACTTATCATCGCAGGAACAGGTCTTTCTTCTGGGCTATTGGCACAAGATTACTTTACAGCAATCGTTATTGTCGTTATTTTAACTACAATGATTACACCACCAATGTTAAAATACACGTTTGGTGCAAAAGATAAAGCAATGAAAGCAAGTAAATAAGTTTACTATAATAAAAGGAGATTGCTATTTTATAAGATAGCAATCTCCTTTTTGTTTTATCTTTAAACAATCTCGTTCTTTTTTAACCATTTTCAAAAATAGTTCGTGCTTCTTCATCATCCATATCATTACTAAATGAATACATCATAATGCCGTAATTATCTATATATTCACCTAGCTTCATTTCCTCCACTTTCTTATAAAAATCTTCCACCTCATAGTGCGGAATATAAGCATCCCAAACCGGCTCTTTCATTCTCTTATACGCCGTCACTTCTAAATCATATCCGTCTTCATAAATGTGATAATGTTTGTTCGGATCATATTTATCCATTAAAAGTCCCCTCTACTAAACAAAAGCGAGCCTTATATTAAAGCTCGCTCCTCTCTCTATTTATTAAATACGTTCCATCGCCGTCTTCAACGTTCCAACAACAAAGGCAATTTCTTCACTTGAAATAATAAGCGGCGGTGCTAATGTTAAGACGTTATTATATCCTGCTGTCGTCATACCGTTTCGTCCTATAATAAGCCCTTTTTCTTTACAAGCATTTACGACACTTGCGATTTTGTCGTTATCAATTGGCTCTTTCGTCTCTTTATCATTTACTAATTCAATTCCAACTAATAGACCTTTTCCTCTAATATCCCCAACAAGCGGATGTTCCCCAATTTCATCTTTTAGTTGCTCTAATAAAAGGGAACCCATTTGCGCAGATCGCTCAATTAAATTTTCATTTTCCATAATCTCTAAGTTTTTAAGGGCTAATGCACAAGCTGCTGGATTTCCACCAAATGTATTAATATGTCGGAAGAATTCATACTCTCCCTTCCCTTTAAATGCTTCATATATTTCTTTTTTCACAGCTGTTGCAGATAATGGTAAATATGCGCTCGTAATCCCTTTTGCCATCGTAATAATATCTGGCTTCACATCATAATTCATAAATCCAAATGCTTTTCCTGTACGTCCGAAACCGCAAATTACTTCATCACTAATAAGCAAGGCACCGTGTTTTTGACACGTTTCATGAACAGCTTTCATATAGTCTTGTGGTGGCATTAATATGCCCCCGCCTGTAATAATTGGTTCCATAATAAAAGCGGCAATTGTTTCACTTAATTCCCACGTCATAACACGATCGACTTCTTTCACACATTCTACATCATAAATATGCTGCCCTTCAATTTCAGGCATACGGTAACAATCCGGTGGTGTTACGTGTAAAAAACCTGAAGCAAACGGTTCATATTGATATCTACGCTGCGCTTGTCCCGTCGCTGCCATTGTCGCCATTGTATTCCCGTGATACCCACGATAACGTGACATAAATTTATAACGATGTGGTTCACCTTTTTGCGCATAGTATTGTCTTGCTATTTTAAAAGCTGTTTCGTTCGCTTCTGAACCACTATTTGAGAAGAAAATAACATACTCTCCCCCAAGCCACTCATTTAATTTTTCAGCAAGCTTTATAGCTGGTTCATGAGATTGTGACATTGGAAAGTATGATAATGTTTGTAATTGCTTATAAGCCGCTTCTGCGAGCTCCTTTCTTCCATATCCACTATTCACACACCAAAGACCACTCATACCATCTAAATATCTTTTTCCTTGTATATCTTCAACCCAGCACCCTTCAGCTTTTGCCCCTACCATTGTACTATTTGGACTAAAGGGACGCATTCCGTGCCAAACATATTGCTCATCTTTTGCTAATAATTCATCAGTTTGCTTCGTTTTCATCATTACTTCCACCTTCCATAACAACTTATTTTTCACAAAAGCTGCGCTGGTGCCATGATGACTTAAATTTCTCCCTGCTATTTTCATTCCACAAAATTAAGACAAATCCTACTTACAAATCAGTAATATTTACAAGAAAATGACAAAAGAAAAAAGAGCTTTTCTTATCTATCGAAAAGCTCCTCTTTTATTTAATGTGAAGACGCATCACTAATACCGTGACCAGTATTAGATTTCACAAGAATTTCATCAAATTTCGCTGCATCTTCTTTCTTACTAGATAAAACAGTTCCTAAATATGCTGCAAGAAATCCGAGCGGAATTGAAATAATTCCTGGTGTCGTATATGGGAATATCGCTTCCCCAACAAAAATAGCTTTTCCAGCTACAGGGTTCCAAACATTCGGACTCAACGCTACGAGAACAATTGCTGATACGAGCCCTACAATCATACCGGAAATAGCACCCGTTGTATTAAAACGCTTCCAATATATTGTAAATAAAATCACTGGTAGATTTGCACTCGCTGCAACTGCAAATGCTAATGATACTAAAAATGCTACGTTTAATGTTTGGGCAAATAATGCAAGTATGATAGATAATATCGCTACTCCAATAGATGCATACCGAGCCATAGATACTTGCTCTTTTTCCGATGATTTCCCTTTGCGAATGATCTCATTATAAAAATCATGAGCGAATGCTGATGCTGCCGTTAATACGAGACCTGCCACTACAGCCAAAATTGTTGCAAAAGCAATTGCTGATACGAAAGCAAATAAGAAGTCTCCACCTAACGCTTTGGCTAATAAAGGTGCTGCCATATTACCCGCTGGGTTCGCTTTAATAATCGCTTCATTTCCTACAAACGCTGCCGCACCAAATCCTAAGAAAATCGTCATAATATAAAATGCACCAATTAACCATGTCGCATATACGACAGATTGACGTGCAGTTTTTGCATCACGTACTGTAAAAAAGCGGACAAGTATATGTGGTAATCCAGCTGTACCAAGTACTAGTCCTAAATTTAAAGAAAGTGTATCAAGGCCATCCTTATACTTTACACCTGGATTTAAAAATGAATCTTTTAATGGTGTAGCTGTTTTCATTTGGGCAAACATTTCAGTCACGCTGAAGTTGAATTTTGCGAAAACGATAACAGAAATAATAAACGTACCAGCCATAAGTAATACAGCCTTTACAATTTGTACCCAGCTCGTTGCTGTCATACCACCAAAAATAACATACACCGTCATAAGTGTTCCAACGATTAATACAGATGTCGTATATTCAATCCCTAATAATAATTTAATAAGTGCACCCGCGCCAACTAATTGTGCAATCATATAAAAGATAGAAATCGTCATCGTATTAAGAGCTGCAACTCCGCGAACTTTTTTCGCGTCAAAGCGTGCTGCAATCATATCCGCCAAAGTGTACTTTCCTAAATTTCTAAGCGGTTCTGCAACAAGATATAGTACAACTAAATAAGCAACTAAAAAACCGATACTATAAAAGAATCCATCAAACCCAGTTAATGCGATTGCTCCAGCTATACCGAGAAATGAAGCAGCAGACATGTAATCTCCAGCAATGGCCAGACCATTTTGCCAACCAGTTAATCCCCCTCCAGCCGTATAAAATTCACTCGCATTTTTCGTTTTTTTCGATGCAAAATAGGTTATGACGAGCGTACCAAGAACAATAATTAAAAATAGTGCAAATGCAGTAGTATTCAAGTTCAGCCCCTCCCTTTTTGCATATCTTGCAAAATTTTTCGGGAGATTTCATCAAATGATTCTGCTTTTTTGCTATAAATCATACATAGTGCCCATGTCATAATAAATTGGGAAAAAGCAAATACCCACGCCCATGTAACGTCTCCAAATGCAGGTGTATTAAGCACCTTTGAATACGATGTTAGAATAGGTAATGCGATAAAAAAACTAAAAAAGAAAATACTCATTGGAATGATAAACTTCTTTTTCGTATTTAATAACAATTGAAATTCTTCCGACTGAACGACCTCTGTATAATTCACCTCATTTTGCAACTTACGTGCTGACGTATCGTCTCGTTTCATTAACCGATCTCCTCTCTTACTTAAAATACACTTACCCCTTGCATACCTAAAGACTAAATTTTATAAATATTCAGAAACTTATATTCATTTTAGACAATCCATGCATTCATGCAAAGATTTTTTGATAGACATTTTTCGGCAATTTCCCCTAAATTTTTAATATACTTTTTCAAAATAAAGTGACACCTTACTTATTTATCCTCATTAAGACAAAAGCAGTGCTTAACGCACTACTTTTGTCTTTTTTTCCTTTTCTAAATTACGAGCCGTTTCGCTTAACTCAACATCTTTTCCGTCTTTAAGTGTTCCAAATATAAAATCGAATACTGGATTTGAAACACCAAACCAAAACTTTTCGTTTTTATAATGGTGTAATATATGTTGTTTTTTTAGCCATCTTCCAAACTTAGTGACGGGACGAATCGGTCTATGAGCAATATAATGTTTCCATTCGTAAACGAGCAGCATAATAATCATTCCGATTCCAAATGAAAGTGCAATAGTAACACTTTTTGTAATACCATATGCTATAAGTAAATATATAGTAAAACTAGGTATACTAAACCATACAGGTAAAAACAAAAGTTTTAAATCATCTGGATATACGTGGTGATCATAATGCAATCTTCTTAACATTTTTAATAGAAATGTGTTTTTAGGTGGCTTTATATGGAATAAAAAACGATGTGTCATATATTCATTAAGTGTATAGAAAACAATCCCAAACACACATGCTAACATGCCAAACCACGTAAAAAATTGCATTTTTAAAATAATAATGAAAATAAATAGAATGCTATACATAATAACAATATCATGTTGTAAAAAGAACTCTTTCCCCACTTTCTTCATCTTGTTTCCCCCTTTTCCAAAAAAACAGCCGCAACATATCGTTACGACTATTTCTTTTCTATTCTTATTCTATTCACTTTACAAATTTGCCTGTTGTTCTATTGCCGAGAAAAAATTGTTTGATCCAAATATATTTTGCTTCGGAATAATATGTTCCACTGCAAACACTGTTACTTCTCCTCTTTGCACTTCTCCAATAATGAGCCCAAATATTTCATGATTTACTGCAAACGTCGGTTGCTTTGTTTGTAACAATCTTGCAGCATTATGAAATACCGCTTCATATAGTGGATTTCTATCAGTAATTTCTTTTCGGATTTTTGGCGCTAACGTAATTATAATTTCTTTTCCGTCAATAGTGGTTCGATACATAAAAATCTCCCCTTCAATCTTATGTGAACAACTGTAAAGCTTTGTATGCAAAATGTATAGAGTAACCTACTAAAATAATACCTGCTCCGGCTGTTATGTAGCCAAGCGCTTTTGGTTTTAATAAAGTTCTTCCAAAATGTACAGAAAAAGCAATATTTAAATTCCATAAAATAATACCAACAATAATGCAAAGACTGTACAAAAAAGCTTCTTGTTTCGTTACCTTCGTAAGTAATGAGCTAAGTGTACTTCCGTATATACCAAACCAAAAAACAAGATTTAATGGATTGGATATCGCAATTAAAAATCCTGCCATAAACGATTGCTTAAGGCCACCTACCTCTTCTTTTTTATATTCCATATTCGATTCGAAAATTCCTTGTTTTACACTTTGAAATCCTAAATAAAATAACAAGAAAAAACCCGTGCAATACATGAAGGCTTGTACATATGTATACATAAACACAGAAGATAAACCGAAATAAATGAGAAGCATAAATAAAACATCTGCAGTCATTCCACCAATTCCAACAACCCAAGCGTGCCAAAAACCACGTTCAATTCCTCGTTTTAACATTTCAATATTAATCGGCCCTACTGGCGCAGCTAATGATATACCTAATACGATTTGCTGTATAATTGCTCCAATCATCGCTCTATCCTTTCTACTCTCTTTACTACTAGTTAATGATGTAATTTTAAAAAATAGACTAGCTTTCATAATAAAATACCCTTTTTTATCCAAAATATACAAAAGAGCCATCTAGATGATGGCTCTTACTTTTCTATCCTATGAAGAAAAGGACATTTCCCTTTTATTGGCTCTACATCGTCTCCTATGAAATATTGTTTCCATTCACGATGCTCTGGGTCACCATAATGACTAATGTTAGGATGTTTCGGCAATTGATCCCACTTTTCAACTCGCTCACGGACCATTTGTCTTGAATATGCTCCTTTAGGACGATCTCCCTCTAATCCATCAAAAATAGTGCGTGGCTGAAACCCAATAACGAGAGAATTCCCTAAATGTCTAGTTTTTCGTTGTTTATAAGCTGGCGCATTTCCAAATGCGAATATTGGCTCACCACCAAATGAAAATTCCCATAAATAATGGTCTGGGTCTTCAGGAATTTGCTTTGGCCATGCTTGATTATCGTTTTCATGTAAATACTGTAACACTTTCCAAAAAGAATCACGGTAATATTCGAGTGATTGTTCTTCACATTCCGGTTCTACAAAAAGGAAAAAGCCCCTTCTTACAATCGGTCTCTCTTTCATTAACTCTAAAAAAGATAACATTGTATGCGGCAAATGACTCCAATCATTATGAGAAAGAAATGAATAACGAAGTTCATTCTTTTTCAAAGCTGTTAAACCGAAATAACATGGAAAAGTTGGTTCTAACACAACATTTGAAAAAATCTCAAATTCTTTTGCAACCCAATCCGGTATGTCGGTTCTCGTTCTCATTCCTTCATTATCTAATAAGTAAGACTTATTCATTCTTTCACCTCATTATGTATAGCATTCAATTAAGAATATTACATACTCGGCCTGTCCTATACCTATTTAAAAATTTGACTGGAAAATTATTTAAAAATACAAAAAAATAAAATCGCTTACTTGACTAAATTCTCCCAATTCGTGTATATTTAAATTAATCATTTAGCAGAATATTCAAGAATATAGCATTTTTAGTTTATATTATTTTTTTAATGAATTTCACTAAATGAAAATAGTAAACGCTTTTAGGAGGAATTGTAACATGCAAGGAAAAGTAAAATGGTTTAACAACGAAAAAGGTTTTGGATTTATCGAAATGGAAGGCGCTGACGATGTATTCGTACATTTCTCTGCTATTCAAGGAGACGGCTACAAAGCTTTAGAAGAAGGTCAAGAAGTATCTTTCGACATTACTGAAGGTAACCGCGGACCTCAAGCTGCTAACGTAGTAAAACTTTAATCCAACATATAACAGGAGGTTGCCTTACTTGGTAACCTCCTTTGTTATTCCTTTGTATATTTCCGTTTTACAGAGCAAAAACTATGTGAAATGCGCACTATACAAAGGAGGAATTATTAATGGGATCAGAAGTAAATGATTTTGAAGAAGTGAAATTCCGTGTAGAAACAGCACAAAAAATGGTAGGATCAGCAACAATTTCAATGGATCCAGATACATTAGAGCATGCTACTACTGCTGTAGAAGCAGCTCGCTCTCAGCTTGAAATTATGAAATCAGTTGCAACTGATTTAGATGAGCCATTTTTAATGAATGAGGAAAAGAAATTAAATAAATGTGAGCATCAACTAAACGAAGCAAGACACTAAAAAACATCCAGAGAATTTTCTCTGGATGTTTTTTCATGACAACTGTTCTCCATACTTTTTCAATGTTTCTCCAACTGTACATTGCCGTATACAAAATGAATGGGCATAATATTTACTATTTGTCTTTCGATTATGTTCTCGCAAGAAACATCCTTCACAATACGTTTCTAATAAGTCATTTACCTCTGTAATGAGTTGCTTTTTATCCACCTTTGCACCTCTCTATTCAGTTATTTCTTTATGACTATCAATAACTGTTCCTTCCAATGCTTGCGTAGCTAATTGATGTGCTTCTTTATTTTGTTTTCTAGATATTGGTTCACATATAAGTTTTAATTTCATTTGCTTCGCCTTTTGTTCAATTTGATCTAAATAATGGTTTAAATGCTCATCATAACAAGGCCATTCTCGGGCTAATTGCTGCAGTACAACTTGAGAATCACCGTGAAGTGTGACTGCTTCATACTTAATCCCTAATTCCTCGAGTATATTCATACCGTATAGTAACGATGCATATTCCGCTTCATTATTATCATATATACCTTCTATATATGCATTGCGGCGAATCCGGTAGTTTGTATTTCCTTTTTTATAATACACACATATACCAACGCCAGCTTCTTTCGTTTGCACATCATACCCCCCATCAAAATAAACGAGTATTTCTTGGGGATCTTCCTCTACTTGCTTACTTAACTTTTTCATCTCTTTTAATGACCATTCTGCGTCCATTTCATCATAAAATGAAATTTCTTTTACTCTTCCTGTTTTCTCAAAATCCTCTGCAAATTGAAGTACTTCTTCTATGTTCATATACTCTGTCGTTAATTCCGTCTGCAATCCGCGCTTCGTTTTATACAACCAATGAATTTTATATTTCATACTACATTCCCCTTATGTAAGACTTCTTATTTATCCGGCTAATTGAAGCCTCACTTTATTTTATTATATTTTATCAAGAGTCACAGTATTATATTCAATATAATCACATACAAAAAGAGCCATCCTATATAAGGAATAGCTCTTTCATCTATTACATAAATCTTTCAAATTGTACTCGCTTATTAATCCAGTACATTACAGGCATACCGATCGCCATTACTACGAATTCACCTGCTGCACATGTTAACCAAGTCCACATAAATGGTAGGTCAAATGCAAGATGAAGTTCAATTGCAATCATAAACATTGTAATCGTAAAGATAACTGTATTAAAAATCATACGAGCCCAAACACCTTTAATAAATCGCATAGAAATAATCGTTGCAACTAATGCAAGAATAGATTGCCCTACTCCAAATACTAAATCATAAGCGATCATAGGTGAGAAAAAGAGATTCGTTAAAAATACACCTAATACAATTCCGTAAATTGCTTTCTTGTTAAATACAACGAGATGATTAAACATCTCTGAAATACGAAACTGTACATTCGTAAAGCCAAATGGCTGAATAAGCATAGAAACAGCAATATATAATGCCGCTAAAATACCATTACCGACTAACGTTCTAATATTCATGACAAAATCTCCTTAGTTTTTTTACGTGGGATGGTTTCGAACCACGTTATTCTTTTTTTTAGCAACAAGATTATATTTTACGTGGTAGCCCCTCTTTCGTCAATAGATTTCCTATCATAAACTACCTTTTTCCTTTTAGACAACGTATAATGAAACATATGAAAGATTTAGGAGGTTTCACTTCATGACAGCAACAATTCAAAATGAAAAAGTGATCGTTTCCATTTCTGACAAAGGTGCAGAATTACAGAGCGTTCGCTTAAAAGAAGACAACATAGAATATTTATGGCAAGGTGATTCTACTTATTGGGGACGCCGTGCACCAATTTTGTTCCCAATTGTCGGTCGATTAGTAGATAATACATACTACGTAGACGGTAAACCATATTCATTAACACAACACGGTTTCGCTCGTGATCTTACTTTCTCTGTGAAAGAACAAAGCGAAACAAAGATCACTTATATCGTTACTAGTAATGAAGAAACATTAAAAAAATACCCATACGAATTCGAATTACTCGTTTCTTATGAGCTAGATGGACAAAGTGTTCATGTAACATATGAAGTAAACAATCCTACTTCTAAAGAAATGTTCTTCTCAATCGGCGCACATCCTGGATTCAACTTCCCTTTATTGGACGGTGAATCATTTACAGATTATCACTTATCGTTTAATGGTTCGGAACGCTTAGAAACAAGCGTATTAGAAGGACCTTATCTTTCAAACAAAAAGCAATTAATCGCTGAAAATACGACTGAATTGCCACTTACATACGATTTATTCAAAAATGATGCACTTATTTTTGAACATATGAATACGAATGAAATTTCGATTCGTTCTCATAAACATAATAAATTTGTAAAAGTAGAATTTGATGGATTTCCATTTGTCGGCGTATGGACACCAGGGGATAACGCACCTTTCTTATGTATTGAACCTTGGTATGGAATCGCTGATGAAGTAAATCCAGCAAAAGATTTCAAGGACAAAAAGGGAATTCAATCTTTACAAGCGAATGAAACATTTACATGTCGTTACAGCATCACAATCGGATAACTACCCTATCCCCTACTTCAAAAAAATATTTAAGTAGGGGATAATCTTATAATTTGGAGGTTTCTCATTTTGATTGAAGTATATATTGATGGTGCATCAAAAGGAAATCCTGGTCCTTCTGGTGCAGGAGTGTTTATTAAAGGCGTTCAGCCGCCTGTACAATTATCAGTACCACTTGGAACAATGTCCAATCATGAAGCAGAATACCGCGCTTTACTTCTAGCATTAAAATATTGCATCGAGCATAATTATAGCACTGTCTCTTTTCGTACAGATTCCCAGCTTGTCGAACGGGCTGTTGAAAAAGAATACGCAAAAAATAAAATATTTGCACCTCTTTTAGATGAAGCACTGCAGTACATAAAAAACTTCGATCTCTTTTTTATTAAGTGGATTCCAAGTAGTCAAAATAAAGTAGCTGATGAATTAGCTAGAAAAGCTATCTTACAAAATTAACGGGGGTATGAGTGTGAAAAGAGAGTGGATTGCTCCTCTTGCTTTATTATTTGTCTCTTTTATTTGGGGAGCTACGTTTGTTGTCGTTCAAAACGCTATGTCTTTCGTTGGTCCATTTACGTTTAATGGTATTCGCTTTTTATTCGCTGGAATTATTTTATTATTCGTTCAAATTATTTTCTCACAGAAAACTTCAAAACAAGAATTAAAACATAGTAGTTTAGCCGGATTAATAGTTGGGTTCTTCTTATTTGTCGGTTATTTATTGCAAACATTTGGCTTACTCTATACAACATCTTCAAAAGCAGGTTTCTTAACTGGGCTAAGCATTGTTATGGTCCCAATCTTATCCTTTATCTTTTTAAAACAAAAAGCTACCATTTTCATCGTACTTGGTATTGTTGTAGCTACAACAGGTTTATACTTATTAACAGCTGCTGATTCTTTCCAATTAAATATAGGAGATATACTTGTTCTCGGTTGTGCAGTCGCTTTCGCTGCCCATATTCTTATTAACGGCTTCTTTTCTAAGAAAATATCACCTTTATTATTAAGCACATCTCAAGTATTAGCTGTTGGTATATTTTCTTCTATTTGCGCTTTTTTGTTTGAAGATTGGGAAAAGTTATTTTCAGTATCACTATGGACGAATCAATCCTTTTTATTCGCACTCTTTCTAACTGCCCTGTTTGCAACATCTATTGCTTTTTTCATTCAAACATCGGCACAAAAACACACTTCTCCAACGAGGGTAGCAATTATTTTCGCAATGGAGCCCGTTTTTGCTGCATTAACAGGCGTTCTCGTTGCAAATGAACAACTTTCTATTTCTGCTATTATCGGATGTCTATGTATTTTTCTAGGCATGATTTTTGTTGAATTACCTTCCAAAACAAAAAAAGAAGCGCAGGCTGCGTGAAGTTACGCTTGTAACTTCCGCATAAAAGCCTTAGCGCTTTTTTTATCTGTAATTTCTTCCTCTTTCAATCGTTCTAATAACGCAACGAAATAACTACCATCAAACTGCAATTGATGTTTAATTGTCGCTTCTATTGCTGCGTTCACAATCCCATCAGACGCACCAGTATATCCTTGTCCAAACATAATAAACCCTTGTGCTTCCTCTGATAATTTAAATCCTTTCGTATGTAAGAATGAAAGATAATCTTCTACTGTTTGCATGTTATTCCCACCTACTCAAAAATTCTCCATCTCCTATCATACATGTTTTTACACGCTATGAGAATGAAATTTCTTTGACAACTTTGTAAATCAATCTTCTCCTTCTCTTACAATGGAGGATTTTCTAATAATCTGAAGGAATATGTACAGTGGAACTTATTTCATATTAAAGGGGAGACACGATGAAACAAGCACTATTAATTATCGACGCTCAGCAAGAATTAATTGATGGAAATGAGCAAGAAAATGAAGTTTTTCGTAAAACCGAGCTATTATCTACACTAAATATAGCCCTCCAGAAAGCAATAGATTCAAATGCTCTTATTGTTTTCGTAAGAGATATCGATGTTGCTTCTGGTAGTGGCGAAGGATTTGAAGTACATAATCAAATTCAAGTACCCCAGTCTGCAATCTTTATTAATAAAGCAGCAACCAATTCATTCTACGGTACTTCTTTACTTGAACTTTTAAAAGAAGAAAACATTAATCATATTGTTATAGGCGGATGTAAAACAGAACATTGCATTGACACTGCCGTTAGGACAGCAACTGTACAAGGATTTGACGTTACATTAATTAAAAACGGTCATTCAACAACTGATTCTAACGTATTGTCTGCAGAACAAATTATTGGTCATCACAATAAAACTTTACACGGTCATTATAACGTTGATCATTTTTCTATGGTGCGAGATATCGAGGAAGACCTCTTTCAGCCAACTCATGACCAATATCGTGATTAAATTGGCTCAAAAAAGAATCCTTCATTTAAAAGGGTTCTTTTTTATCCAAAAATTTGCGCTGCAATACTATATAGTTCACTATTTCTTTTTATTAACCGATTACTATTTTCCATCATAA
Source organism: Bacillus sp. 007/AIA-02/001 (assembly GCF_004634455.1). Taxonomy (NCBI): domain Bacteria; kingdom Bacillati; phylum Bacillota; class Bacilli; order Caryophanales; family Bacillaceae; genus Bacillus; species Bacillus sp. 007/AIA-02/001. Next base: position 74,486 of record NZ_SEIY01000002.1, on the reverse strand, counting down.
TTGGCGGTATATTCACCTTTTTAAAACCAGCAATCTCTAATTCTTTCATGAAATCGTTCTTTCCTTCTAGTACATCAATTCTTAATTTACCATTATGCCCTCTTGCTAAATCATGTACTATTCTCATTGCCATCTCATCATTTTTAGCAACAACCGGCCCTATTATCTTATTTTCTGGTGTTTGTATGCTTAAACCGTAACCTAATACATTTTGTTCCTTGTCCCTTACAACGATACACTGTTCACTTTGCATAATTCTTTTCTTTAAAAACTCTTTTCTATTTGTTCCAAACGCATATTCATCTATTTTTATTATTTTTTCTAAATCACCCTCTTCATAATTCATCACATAATCTTCATTTCTTACACAATAATCTTTCGCATTGTATGAGTTACATATGTATTTAGAAACATAACTTACTGCCCTAAATCCTAACTTTTCATATAAAGGTTTCCCTTCATCCGTAGCAATCAGCATAATTGGAGTATGAGCTGATACGCTTTTAACGCACGCTTCCGTTATTATCTTTCCAATCCCTCTCCCCTTATAATCTGGATGTACAATCACCATTCCGATAGACGCTAATTTCTCCCCATATAATATTATTGCCGCGCTAGCAATAAGTTCCTTTCTCTCATTCCATACGCCGTATACAATACCTGAGTTAAAAATTGTTTCAACTTCTTCTCTGTTATAATCCCAGCCAATATAAGAAGATAATGCTACAATATCGCCTATTTGTTCTTCCCTAAGACGCTCCAACCTAATTTCTAATTCAATCATACTCCATCCCCTTATCTAGACATTTAAATCATTATTACGAAATCAACTTGTACATGTTTCGCTTTATTTGTCACACACATATGTTATTTTGACCAAGACTATATTGTAAATGAGGTGACAACATGCCCATTACGAATCGATTTTCTACCACCACTAACGGCGCACTCGCTATTACAGGTAATACTTTAGGCTTAAGTAAAATTAGCAATCAAAACCGTGCTGGTACAATCGGTGCAATTGGTGCATTCGTAACTACGAATACTGCTTTACAAGTACCTACTTTTCCTGCAGGTACAACGTTAAACTATACACAAAATAGTTCTACCGCTATTTTAAATATCCCTGCTGGTAGTACTATTCTTTACGCAGAACTCGTTTGGGGTGGAAACTATTTATCTCGTGATCAAAACATTACGAGTATTTTAGGGAATCCTGTTTCTTTCACAACACCTGTGTCAACATACTCAATTACCCCTTCGGCTATTACAGCTTCAAATCAAACTTTCGTTTCTGGATCTGTCACATTTGGATTCTATACACGATCTGCAGATGTAACATCCCTCGTTCAAGCTGCTGGATCTGGCTCTTATACAACCGGCTCTGTCCCTGGACTTGTTGATCCTTTAGATGCTTCTAATGGGGCTATCAATTCTTCTGGATGGACGCTCATTGTCGCTTATCAAAATGGTTCCTTACCTGCAAGAAACTTAACCATTTATGTAGCTGGTAACCGTGTTTCTGCAGAAACTGGTAGTGCCGATGTATCTGTTTCTGGATTTTTAACACCTTCAGGAGGACCAGTAAGCGGGAGATTATTTTTAAGTTCTACCGAAGGAGATGCAGATTTAACCGGGGATCAAGCTTTATTTGGACCAAATTTCAGTTCATTAAATGCTTTATCTGGACCAAACAATGCTATAAATAATTTCTTCGGTTCTCAAGTTAATAATGCTGCAGGAAACTTAGATACAACAGGGACATTCGGAACGCGAAATCAAAGTGCTTCTACAAGTACAAACATCTCCGCAGGAAGACAGGGCTGGGACATTACTTCCATTGATATTTCTCCTTATTTAACAAACTCACAAGTATCCGCCGCAATCCGTTTAACTACTAACGGAGACGCATATATGTTAAATACAGTAGGCTTACAAATTAATATAAACTCACCAAATATACAAGCGACGAAAAGCGTGAATAAAAGTGTTGCTGCAATTGGAGATATTCTCACTTATACAGTTACTATCCCTAACACCGGGCTTCTTCCTGCCAATAACGCTATTTTTATAGATAGTCTCCCTAGCGGTACTTCTTTTATACCCGGCACTGTAACAGTAGATAACGTACCACAAACAAATGCAAATCCTGCGGCTGGTATATCTCTTGGAACAATTAATAATGGTGCTTCTCGTACAGTAACTTTCCAAGCTACTGTCGTTTCTCTTCCAAGTCAAAATCCTATCTCTAACACTGCTAATATTACATTTCAATATACACCAATCGCCGGAGGAACAACTTTTAATGGTCTTGCAACAAGCAACTCTGCTGGAACACAAATTAACCTCGCAGATATTAATGGAACAAAATCAGTTAACAAACTTTTTACCGATATTGGTGAAACATTAACTTACAGTATTACCTTAGCTAATATAGGAAATATCGCTGCAACGAATGTGATATATACGGATCCGATTCCTAGCGGGACTACTTTCATTCCAGGGAGTGTAACTGTGAACGGAGTTACTCAAGCTGGCGCAAATCCCGCTAATGGTATATCAATTGGGTCAATTGCCGCAAATTCCACTACTACTATTTCATTCCAAGTACTCGTTCCTTCTATCCCTCAAACAAACCCAATATTAAATAGTGGAACAACAACATATCAATACATTCCTGTACCAAATCAACCAGCAGTAAGTGGGACTGATAAGACAAATATTGTCTCCACTCAAGTGAATAATGCTACTGTAACAATGACGAAAGCAGTAGATAAAAATTTTGCAGATATTGGTGATACACTAACGTACACCGTTTCCTTTACAGCTACAGGTAATACAAATGCGAACAATGTTATTTTTACAGATGTCATCCCTACTGGAACAACTTTCGTTCTAAACAGTTTAACAATAGATGGCACGACACAAGTGGGCGCAAATCCCGCTAACGGCGTGAATATTGGATCCATCCCAAGCGGCACAACAAAAAATGTTGCATTTCAAGTAGTAGTAAATACAATACCCGCGTCAAATGTCGTATCTAACGGATCAAGTGCTTCTTATCAATATACCGTCAACCCTAGCCAATCACCCGTTACAAAAAACATTTCTTCTAATCTCGTTTCCACTCAAATTAACAATGCGAATGTAACATTAACAAAATCAACTAACAAACAATTTGCCACAATTGGCGAAACGATAAGTTATACAATCCTTATTACAAACAGTGGAAATACGGCCGCTAATAACGTTCAACTAACAGACCCACTTCCAAATGGAACGATATTAACTCCTGGTACTGTAACACTAAACGGAGTTTTGCAAAATGTAGATTCTCTCGTCGCTTTACCTATCGGCACAATTCCTGGCGGGGCTACTTTTACCCTTTCTTTCCAAGTAACAGTCATCAATATTACAACCCAAAATCCTATCATTAATAATGCCTTCGCTTCTTATCTATATACTGTAAATCCAAATTTGCCACCGACTTCAAAGACAGCAAATTCTAATTCTGTTACATCAACAATTAGACTAGCAAATCTCCATGCTAATAAATCTGTAGATAAAACGTTTGCGGAAGTTGGCGATGTATTAACTTACACCTTCGCTCTTACTAACGATGGGAATGTTGCAGCGAACAATGTATTACTATCCGATTCAATTGCGAATGGAACCGTCTTTGTACCAAATAGCGTTATAGTTAACGGTGTTACTCAACCAGGCGTTACACCAGCTAGCATCAATATTGGTAGCATCAATGCTAATACTACAATTACAGCTTCATTCCAAGTAGTAATAACTAGCATTCCAAATCCAAACCCTATTTCAAATAGCGCTTCCATCTCCTATAACTTTATTGTTGATCCAAACGCTTCACCTGTAAGTAAGAACACTACTTCAACCACTACATTTACTCAAGTAAACGATGCAAATGTCATTTCAGCCAAAACAGTGGATCGAGCGTTCGCTACCGTAGGGGATATATTAACTTATACTGTTACTTTGACGAATGCAGGAAGTGTTTCTGCTGATAGTCCTACTTTCGTAGATACGAATCCAGACGGTACTACCTTTATTCCAAACACTTTTCTTATTAATGGTGTACTCCAAAATAACGCAGATCCAAATATAGGTGTTCCACTACCTTCCATTGCTGCTAACGGCTCACTTACCGTCTCTTATCAAGTAACCGTCACCTCTTTACCAATACAAAACCCAACGATAAATTCATCTAGTACACAGTATAGTTTTATTCTAAATCCGGGCGATCCACCAACTGTAGAAACATCTGTAAGTAACACTGTAAGTACACAAATTAATTTAGCAAATGTAGTGATTGTCAAAGAAGTAGATTTAACTATCGCCGATGTCGGGCAACCAATCACATATACAATTTCTTTAGCTAATCTTGGAAATACTATAGCAAATAATGTTATTTTTACCGATATAATCCCTAATGGCACCACAATCGTACCAAATAGTATTTTTATAGGTGGTGCTTTACAACTAGGTGCAGACCCTAGTACCGGTCTTCAAGTCGGCTCCATTCCTTCAGGTGGTTTTACAACGATTGTTTTTCAAATAAGTGCAAATGGGCTACCTTCACCAAACCCAATTCAAAACAGCGCTTCACTTCAATATAGCTTTATCGCTGATCCAAATTTACCTGCTCTTGTTAGAAACGCTGCTAGCAATATAGTAACTACACAAATTAATACTGCTAATATCGTTGCTACAAAACTAACGAGTACAAACTTCGCTGATGTTGGTGATGTCATACTATATGCGACTATTTTAACAAATAACGGGAATATCCCTGCTGCTAATGTAACGTTTACAGATATCATTCCAGCGGGTACCCCCTTCATTCCTAATACTGTAACGATTAATAATGTCCCTGTAGCTAACGCAAATCCTGCTACCGGCATTTCAATTGGTACGATAGGAGCGAATTCATCACGCACCGTTGCATTCCAAGTTTTTGTACCAACTATCCCTGCTGTAAATCCAATTACAAATCAATCAGGCACAACATTCCAATATACGTATGATCCATCCAAACCTGCTGTGATGCAGATGGTTGCTTCTAACACTGTACAGACAACTATTAATAACGCCTCAATTGCCGCTACTAAATCTGCAGATAAACAGTTTGCTAACGTAAATGATATTATTACGTACACGACTACTTTAACGAATAACGGGAACACACTTGCATCAAATGTAATATTTACAGATGTAATTCCAAACGGGACATCATTTATTGCTAATAGTGTTACTGTAAACGGGAATACACTGCCTAATGTAAATCCAGCAAGTGGAATTGTCATTGATCCAATAAATCCGAATGCAAATACGCTCATCTCGTTCCAAGTACAAGTAAATTCTATCCCGAATCCAAATCCACTCCCGAACCAAAGCAATACAACGTACCAGTACGTCGTAGATCCTAACTTACCTCCAGCATCCGCCAATACGTTAAGTAACGTAATAACAACTCAAATTAATAACGCTACTATTGTCGCTACTAAGTCTGTGAATACACCGACAGCTGCAATTGGCGATATCGTTACCTATACGATTGCAGTAACAAATACAGGTAATACTCCTGCTAGTGCGACTGTTTTAACGGATGGGCTTGGTGCAGGAGCTTCATTTATCCAAAACTCCGTAACGATCAATAATGTCCCACAACCAGGATTAGATCCATCACTTGGTATTCACTTGGCAGATATTTCGCCAGGGGATACTGTATTTATTACTTTTCAAGCACAAATTTTAGCGATACCACCTAGTGGCACATTAACAAATAATGCTCTTGTAAATTATGAATATACCGTGAATCCCAACCAATCACCTGCCGTCAATAGTACAATTACGAATACAACGGTTACTCCAATTATTGATGCTACTCTTTCTATAAATAAAACTGTCAATTCAACATTCGCTACTATTGGAGATACACTTACTTTCACTTCTACCATTACTAATTCCGGTAATACTACCGCAAACAATGTTATTTTTACAGATGTAATTCCAAATGGTACAACGTTTATTCCAAATAGTTTTACGGTAAATGGAACAACTATTACTAATGCAAATCCACAAAACGGTATCAATATTGGTAACTTGAATTCAAATGCATCTGCTACACTCAGTTTTCAAGTAAACATTACAACACTTCCAAACCCGAATCCAATCCCGAACAAATCATCGCTTCAATATAGCTTTATTGTAGATATAAATGAACCGCCAGTTTCACGAACAGTTCAATCTAATAAAACTTTTACACAAGTAAATACTGCTTCCGTTATCGCAACAAAAACTGCAAGCAGTGCTTTTGCTGCTGTTGGAGATACAATTACGTATACAACTATCCTCACCAATAGCGGAAATACTTCAGCAAACACACCTGTTTTTATCGATATATTACCACCTGAACTTTCATTCGTTCCTGATAGCGTACAAATTAATACAATCCCACAACTTGGATTTAGACCAGATAGCGGAATCTCTTTAGACTCAATTCCAGTTGGAGGAACGACAACAATTAGCTTTCAAGCTATCGTTGGCTCAATACCAGCTACAAACCCAACTTTGAACCAATCTAGCACAACATACTCGATCATTATTGATCCTACCCAGCCGCCGGTGATAGAAACAGCTACAAGTAATCCAACTTTAGTTCAAATTAACGAAGCGATTATTCAAGCAACGAAAAGTGTAGATCGACTATTTTCTGACGTAGCACCTGGAAATTCATTTTTAACGTATACTGTTTTATTAGATAATATAGGAAACGCAACTGCTACGAATATCATTTTTACAGATCCGATTCCAAATAACACAGTATTTATAGAAGATAGCGTTCGAGTAGGCGGAGTTTTATTGCCTGGAGTAAATCCAGCGAATGGGATACCGATTGGGGATATTATTGCTGGAGATTTTATAAACGTTACCTTCCGTGTGCAAGTAGTTAGCATTCCAAATCCAATTTTCACAATTGGACCAGGCGGACCAAACTCACCGGTTGTAAACAGCGCTTCCATTAATTATCAATTTATGACAGGTCCAAACTTACCACTCGTTTCAAGAAGTACGACGTCCAATCCGGTTTCGACACAAATAAATTCTGGGGAAATTGTGGCAATCAAATCTGTAAATAAAACTTTCGCAACAATTGGCGATACAATTTCTTATACAATTACATTAAGTAACCCTGGAAATGTCACTTCACAAAATATAATTTTTACGGATACTTTACCTGATGGAACGACATTCATATCTGGCACTCTTACAAACGATTCTGGTACACAGCAAATCGGAAATCCAGCTAACGGAATTCAGATTGGAAATATAAACCCAAATGGAACGGCCGTGATTACTCTTAACGTACTTGTTACAAACATTCCAAGTATAAATCCAATTTCTAATTCTAGCTCTGTACAATTTGCACATGTGGTCGATCCTAGCCAACCTGCCGTATCGCAAACGAATGTATCTAATACGGTTTCGACAACTATTAATAGTGCAATTTTAACAACAAAAAAGAGTGCTGATAAATCTATAGTTTCAGTTGGAGATACGATTACGTATACAACTACTATTAGAAATACCGGAAATACAGCCGCAACGAATATTACTTTCACAAGCGCTATTCCAGCTAACACTACCTTTATACCAAATTCAGTCACAATAAATAGCGTTCAGCAGTCTGGTGCGCAACCAGCACTTGGAGTAAATATACCAAATATCGCTCCTGGTGAAACGGTAACTGTTACTTTCCAAGTAAATGTTATTTCCGTTTCCCCTTCCAGTTCAATTATGGGTAATGACACAATTTTATATTCTTATACTGTTGATCCAAACAGCGCTCCTGCTACTACCTCTACTTCTACGAATATTGCTACAAATCCTGTATTAGATGCTATGATAACGATGGTAAAATCGGTCGATCAAACCCTTGTAACACTAGGCGATACCATAACCTATACGACAATTTTAACGAATAACGGTAATACAAATGCAACTAATATTACTTTCACGGATCTTATACCAAATGGTACAACATTTATTACTGATAGCGTTACAATAAATGGACTCACACAAATTGGATTGAATCCTAATACAGGCATAACGATTGGATCAATTGCCCCTAACAGCTCAATATCTATAGCATTTCAAGTGACCGCTACTTCTACCCCTGTTCAAAATCCTATTGCCAATTCCGCTACTGCTTCTTACACATTTATCGCTGATCCCAATGCACCTATTGTTTCAAGAAACGTTACTTCAAACACAGTGTTTACTACGATTAATACAGCTAACATTCTTTCATTAAAACAAGTCGATAAATCCTTTAGTCGTATTGGAGACACACTCACTTATACTGTCGTTTTAACAAACAATGGAAACTCATCCGCACAAAATGTTATATTTACAGATACCGTACCAAGCGTCACTACATTTATTGCAAACACATTTTCTATTAATGGAGTTCCTCAAAGCGGGGCGGATCCATCGAACGGTGTGAATATTGGGACAATAACAGCCGGGACTACAGTAACAGTTTCGTTCCAAGTTACTGTAACATCATTACCAACCGCAAACCCAATTGTAAATTTCTCATCAACATCGTATCAATTAGTCTCACCACCTGAAGCAGAAACTTCAATTAGCAATCCTGTTTCAACCCAAATTAAAGAAGCCATATTATCTATGACCAAAAATGAAAGTGTATCCTTTGCAGATATCGGGCAAACTGCTTTTTATACTACTTCTATTACCAATGTAGGCAATACCGATGCAACTAATATTGTATTCACAGATGCATTACCAAGTGGACTCACATTTGTTCCTAACACATTAACTGTCGATGGCGTTTTACAACCTAACGCGGATCCAAATACAGGTGTATTACTTGCAACACTTCCACCAAATGAAATATATAGCATCGTCTTTCAAGTTACAGTAAACAATATTCCCCCTAGTAACCCAGCACCAAATAAAGCATCAACGACGTATGAATTTACTGTTGATCCTGTTAATCCTCCCGTTTCAAGTGCAGCTACTTCCAACACTACACTCCTTCAAATAAACAACGCAACTATTATTAGCACCAAAACAGCAAATCTTACTTTTGCGGATGTTGGTAATACAATAACATTTACACTTAACCTTCCTAATACCGGGAATGTGACCGCAACTGATGTAACTATTATCGATATTCTTGATAGCAATTTAAGTTTCGTTCCAAATAGTTTCACAGCTAATGGGCAAACCATTCCAAACGCCGATTTATCAACTGGTGTAAATATTGGTTCCATTAATGGTGGTAATACGGCAATCGTTACATTCCAAGCAACTGTTATTACACTTCCAACACTTAATCCCATTTCTAACTCTGCTTCTACCACATATCATTATGTCGTTGATCCTAGCCAGCCACCTATTACAACTTCCAATCAATCTAATACAACGACAACACAAATTAATAGCGCTATCCTTACTGCACAAAAAAATTCAAATGTATCTACGGTAGATATCGGGCAGGATATTACCTACACCGTTACAATTACAAATAGCGGAAATGTGAGTGCAACGAATGTTATTTTTACCGACCTTATTCCAGACGGAACTTCCTTTGAACCGAATAGCTTTACACTGAACGGAACTAGCATCCCAAATGCAGATATCATTACAGGCGTTCCAATCGGTGATATCGCGCCAAACGAATCTGTCATCGTAGCATTTCACATTATCGCCAATGAAATTCCGCCTATAAATCCAATTACTAATCAAGCTAGCGTTAGCTTTCAACATATCGTTAATCCAGCTAATCCTCCAGTTTCAAAAAATATTATTTCTAACAACGTTACAACAAAAATTGAAAGTGCTATTTTAAATACTATTAAAATAGGAGATAAAACTTTTGCAACGATTGGTGATACGATTACGTATACAACGACTATTACGAACACAGGCAATATTCCTGCTAACAACGCTATATTCTCAGACCCTTTACCATCGTGGACACAATTTGTTGCAGGATCAGTTATTGTTGATGGCACTCCATTACCATCCGCTTCGATTATTAACGGTGTTGGCATAAATACAATCAGTCCAAATCAAACTGTTACAATCATATTCCAAGTACAAATCGTAAGTAATCCAACAACGTTCACACCTGAACTCCAAAACTTAGGATTTGTTAACTTCCAATATAACGTAGGCAATGCATTACTGGCTCAGCCTGGCAATGTGGAAACGAATGTCTTCGTTACTTCTATTAATACAGCCATACTTTCAGCTGTAAAAACTGCTAATACAGCCTTTGCAAATATTGGAGATACGATCACTTATACAGTTTCGATTCAAAATAACGGCAATACAAACGCTACGAATGTAAATTTCTCAGACCCAGTTCCAACTGGAACGACCTTTGTTGAAAATAGTTTTGCTGTAAATGGAAGTACCATTCCAGGCGCAAATCCAAATAACGGAGTGAATATCGGAACAGTTAGCGCAGGTAGTTCCTTAACCGTTACTTTCCAAGTCATAGTTACATCTACTCCACCTTCAAATCCGATTACAAACGTAGCATCTATTCAATACGCATTCATCGTTGATCCGGCCTCTCCTCCTGTTACAGGCACGATAAATTCTAATAGCGCTTCAACACAAATTAATAATGCGACTGTTACAACTGTTTTACAAGCAAATCGTTCAATTGTATCTATCGGGGATGTAATTACGTATACAGCAACATTAACGAATACTGGAAACTTCCCTGCAAACTCTGTATTACTCATTAACGGAGTTCCTGAAGGAGCATTATTTGTTCCAAATAGTGTTACGCTCAACGGGATTTCACTTCCAGATGCAAGTCCAACTCTCGGTATTCCAGTTGGTATTATCGCACCAGGTGATTCCGCTACTATTACGTTCCAATTTCTTGCAAGTTCTATTCCACCGCAAGGAGCGATTATAAATCAAGCACTTACAAGTTACACGTATATTGTCGATCCAAGTCAACCTCCTGTTACAGCAACATCCTCGTCTAATACGGTTAATACAGCTGTTGTTGATGCATCGTTATCCGTAATTAAAAGTACAGATTCTCTCGTACAATCTACTGACGGTACAATCACTTACACAGTAGTCGTTCAAAATAACGGAAATACTACTGCAAATACAGTTACTTTAACAGATTTGGTCCCAGAAGGAACTGCATTTATTCCGAATAGCGTTACCATTAGTGGTGTTTCTGTTCCAGGTGCCGATCCTAACGTAGGAATACCATTAAACTCCATCACACCGTCAGAAATCGTCACTGTAACATTCCAGGTTATCGTTCAATCTATACCAAGCGTGAACCCAATTTCTAATACAGCCCGTATTGACTATACTTTTATCGCCGATCCAACTGCTCCTATCATCTCTCGAACAATTACGTCTAATCCTGCTTTCACACAAATTTCGGATGCAACTATCCTTTCTTTAAAAGCAGTCAATGCACCTCAAACAACAACAGGTGATATTTTGACTTACACAATAACACTAGAAAATACCGGAAATATTCCAGCTACGAATCTCATATTTTCAGATACGATTCCCCAAGATACTACATTCGTAGAAAATAGTTTTACACTTAATGGAACAACTATACTTGGTGCCAATCCAAATGTAGGTGTTACTTTACCTACCTTAGCAGCAAACGCTACTCACCTTATTTCGTTCCAAATTCTTATTAAAGATTCATTCTCGCGAGAATCGATTACAAATCAATCCAATACAACATATACAATCCAACCAGACCCAGGGCAATCGCCTATTACTGAAACATCTACTAGTAATATCGTCATTACAAATTTCGTGCAAGCACAATTGACAATTACAAAAACATCCAATCCAACAACTGTAGATATTGGCGGAACTATACTTTATATTTCTGAAGTGAAAAATATCGGTAATGTTGACGCAATAAATATTGTTTTCACAGATTCTATCCCAGCTGGGACTACATTTGTTCCCGATAGTGTCACAATTAACGGTGTCCTTCAGCCAGGTGTAAATCCTGAAAACGGAATACCGATTGGAACAATTCCAGCTAACAGTTCCAAAACGATACTATTTCAAGTGCAAACAAATAATCCACCTACTGAAACCGAAATTGTAAATCAATCTTCAGCAACTTACCAATATGTAAGTATCCCTACAGCCCCACCAGTGAATCGCTCTGCAAATTCTAACATTGTTACAACATCACTTCAAAACGCAAATATTATTTCTGTTAAAAGCGCGGATATAACTTTCGCATCAATCGGGCAAATTATTACCTACACAAATACACTACAAAATATAGGAACCGTTCCAGCTAACAATACCGTGTTCATTGATAACATTCCAGAAGGTACTATATTTATTGAAGATAGCTTAGCAATAAATAATGTAATTCAGCCTGGCGCTAATCCTGAAAACGGAGTAACTCTCGGCACGATACAACCAAATGAAACAGTCACTATTTCATTCCAAGTACAACTTACAAATATACCAGTTGGCAATGTAGTCATTAATATTTCAGACACCTCGTACGAATACCAAATTGACCCTAGTTCTCAAATTATTCAGCGTAGATCGTTATCAAATGCAGTAAATACTGAAGTGCGGACGGCAAATGTTAGTGCAATTAAATCCGCTAACAGATCCATTACACGTATCGGTCAAATCATCACATATACAGTCGCAGTTACAAACGCTGGTACAATACCTATTACAAATACTCTCCTACTTGACGCAATTGCTTCTGGCACCACATTCGTTCCAAATAGCATTCTTGTAGATGGCGTACCAAGACTTAACGAAAATCCAATTACAGGTATCAATCTTGATATAATTCTTCCAAATAATACGATTATCGTTACGTTCCAAGTAAGCGTAGTCTCTATACCGCCACAAAATAACATTAATAATATCGCCGTCATTCACTATGAGTATCGACCAGACCCAAGCACACCACCAATTTCAGAAACGACCTCTTCCAATGCTACAAACATACAATTTATTGATGCTATTCTTATTGCTACAAAGTCCACTAATACTGTATTAGCTAACATTGATGAAACCATTGAATATACAGTATTCATTCAAAATAATGGATCGGCTACAACTAACTCCATCTTTTTTACAGATACTATAGCGGATGGAACAGTATTTATTCCAGGAAGTGTAGTAGTTAATAATACTGTACTTCCTGCAGCAGATCCGAATATCGGCTTTTCCATTCCTAATGTCGCAGCAGGTCAAATGGCTACAATAACATTCCAAGTTTCCGTTACGAATTTACCTGCTGTAAATCCAACACCTAATACTGCAAACGTCGTCTACGACTTTATTTTCAATCCTGACTTTGCACCAATTCAAAAATCTACTACTTCCAATACTACTTTTGTTCAAATTAATGATGCTGACATCGTTTCACTTAAAACTGTTGATTTAACCTCTGTAACGATTGGTGACATTTTAACTTATACAACAACTTTAACGAATACAGGGAATACGGATGCCACTGCTGTTGTATTTACAGACAATATTCCTAATGGAACAACCTTTATTGACGGTAGCGTTTTAGTAAATAACATTCCTCAGCTTAATGCCAACCCAAGTGCAGGTATACTTGTAGGAACGATTGCTCCTAATATTTCTATCCCAGTCACATTTTCTGTTACCGTCGTAGCTCTTCCTGCTAGCGGCCATGTTCAAAATCAATCAACTTCTCGTTATACAATAAACGTGGAAGAACAAATATCCACTAGCAATATTACCTTCACTGAAGTTATTTCTGCTAATGTAATTGCGACAAAAACAACACCTATCCAATATGCTGACCTACAAACTATTATCCCTTACACTATTTCCATTACAAACAATGGGAATATACAAGTAGAAAACATTATTGTTACAGATATCATCCCAGCAAATACGAGCTTTATAGAGAATAGTGTTATCGTGAATGGCAACGCTCGGCCAAATGACAATCCACTTAACGGTATACAAATTGATAACATTCCGCCTAATACGACAGCAACCATTCTATTCCAAGTACGGGTTACTTCGATTCCACAAACAAATCCAATCTCTAACACGAGTACAATTGAATATGAATACACGGTACCAAATCGACCACCTATTACCGAAACTATTATTTCATCAGCTGCTTTAACAGAAATTAATCATGCGAATTTGAATAGTAATAAAGCTGTTGACCTTGCATTTGCAACGGTTGGTGATACGTTAACGTATACGATTACACTAAATCAAACCGGTAATGTTGCAGTAAATGATGTAATCATTCAAGATATTATTCCTCAAGGTACTACGTTTATAGAAAATAGCGTCATTGTAAACGGAGAAACTCTTCCAGGAGTGAATCCAGTAAGCGGCATACCAATTGGTACTATAACTATTGGTGGAGATGCTATCGTTTCATTCCAAGTAACTGTGACTTCTATTCCAACACCAAATGAACTAAACAACAACGCAATTACTACTTTTAACTATATAGTCAACCCAAATAACGTACCTGTTACAAATACGACTACAACAAATACTGTCAAAACTACTGTCCAAAATGATAATGTCATTGCTTTTAAGTCTGCTGATGTAACAAACGCCTTACCTGGTCAAACTTTAACGTATACAATTACGATTACGAATAGCGGTAATGTAACGATTGAAGACCTTCTTGCCATAGACGCCGTACCAATAGATACGACTTTTGTTGCTGGTAGTGTTACGATTAACGGAATCAATCAGCCTAATGAGAATCCTGAAAATGGTATTACGTTAGGAAATCTTGCTCCTAATGAATTTGTTATTATTACGTTCCAAGTGACAATATCTTCTTCTACTCTTCAATCTACAATTAATAATGATGCTTCTGTTTCCTATACCGTTATCATTGATCCAACAAAACCACCTATTACAATTACAAAACAAACAAATACCGTTACAACGACAGTTATTGATCCGATGGTTCGCATTGAAAAAACAGCTGACAAATCTATTGTCGTTATAGGAGATATCATTACATTCACATTAGCGGTATTCAATCATTCCCCAATTCCTACAATCAGTACTTCTGTTATAGACACAATTCCAGCTGGTACAACATTTATAGAAAACAGCGTAACCATTAACGGCACTCCCGTTCCAAATGTTCGTCCAGACACTGGTATTAATATTGGTTCTTTATTTGCAGGTAAAGTAGCAACTATAACATTTCAAGTTCTCGCAACTTCTATTCCTTCAAACAGTACAATTATAAATTCTGCAACAGTTACCGCTGCTTTTCAGTTGACACCACAGGATCCAATTATTACTTTCATTGTTAATTCAAATATCGTTCGTATACCAGTTCAATTTATAACTGCAACAGTCACGAAAAATGCTTCCGTCAGCTCAGCTTATTTAAATCAATATTTTGATTACACGGTACGCATTACAAATACTTCTGAAATTTCACTCTCAAATATTTCGTTACAAGATACTATTCCAGCAGGTTTACAATTTATAAATGGCACTGTCTTTATTAACGGTGAACGCTCTCCACTAGCGAATCCGAATATCGGTTTCCTAGTCGCTACTAATTTGGAACAAAACGAAACAATTATCGTGTTATTCACAGTACAAGTGATAAGCCCCCCTGTTAATAATCCCTTTAAAAATACGGCCAATATTTCGTTACAACTTCAAGTCTCGCCTACCGACCCACCAATTACAGTAACCGTTACAAGTAACGAAAACATCGTCACCTTTGTTCCAGAAAATCCAGATGAAGCACTTCCAAATTTAAATTGCTTCTTTGACGGTGAACGCTTCATTCGCATTACTCCTCGAAATGTACGAAATTACCTTTGGACTTGGATTTGGTGGAAGTAATTGAAACAAAAAAGAGATTGTAGTTTGGTTGAAACCAAATTACAATCTCTTTTTCATTACCTATATCCCACTACGTTGTAACTCGTCCAAGGATATACGATTAAACACCATCTCAAGTTATTTTAGTCGTAATAAGTTGGCCAGCTTCATTAATAGTAACTTTCCATTTCACTCCACTAGCAGTCTTCATGATTATACCTTTACTTGCCTCTATTTCAATATCTCCAAACATTCTTCCGCCAGTCGTCGCTAACCAAGCACTCCCATTTTCCATAGAAGATCTTGCAAAGATACGATTAATTCGAAAACGTTTATGATCTTGAGAATAACCACTTAATGTAATTCTAACTTTATATAACTGACTGGCCTTCATATTCGATATAATTGTATCGCCAACATTTAATGGAACATCCAACGCGATAACCCAACTTCCAGTTGCACTTAATGCATATTCAATTTTAATTTTCTTTGGGCTCTCTCCCCATCCAAAATACATTCCAAAACAATTTAACATTTGTATTGGTTTTTTCGTAAAATCCATTTCAATTACAACTGGATTACTATCTGGAACGTCAATATAGTTTACACTTTGTTCATCTATTAAATTAAAGCAATTTGTGAGATTTCCCCCGTACGGCACTTTTCCACTTACTTGCTTAACGTTATATTTCTGCTGAGCATTTACTAAAATATCATCTTGATTTCCTATTAAATGAGGTCTATTTAACGTCAAAGGTAACTGAATTCGTAGGGATTCTTCATAAGTAGACTTACAAACATTGTATTGTCCTTTATCTACAATAGTTGTCGAAAGCAGATTTGAAAAAAGGTAGTTACGATGAGAATTGGAAGAAAATTCAATAACAATTTGTTCACTACTCATCCGGTACGTATCCCAGATCATACAATCAAATGTATTATACGCACCTGAACAACGAATTACTTTTTCCGTTTGTTGTCTACATTGCACTTGAATATCATGAAACGTATTTCCTGAACTTTCATTTGGCAAATCACTATTTCCATCTACTTCAATCCCATACACACATCCATCAATAAATATAGATTGAAATACATTGGCGTTAATCCAGCAAGGTGTATTGATATCATTTATATATTCTGTCTTCAAATGTATTGCAGTTTGAAAGTTTTTAATTTGAATAAATTTAACTTGAAAGAAACTAATAAAATCCCATGCCTTTTGACAATAAAAATGTATAGCTTTTCCTTTATACGATGGAGTTGTATTTATTATATTTATATTTGATATAACAGATTGATTAGGTACTTCGATTTGTTGTGAACCAGAAACATAAATAACAGCAGATTGAAACAATGGATTTATAACTTGAAGAGTACCACCAACTATCGAAGCGTTACTTTGTAGCTCAAATGCATTAAAATCCCCATCAATTTGCAGTGTTACGGTAGGATCCAACTCTAATCTTACGTTTGATTTAATAACAATCGGCTTTACAATTTTGTACGTATTTATCCCTGTAATTCTAACCGTCGAAATTCGATTCGCTACACAATAATCAATAGCTTGCTGAATTGCTAATGAGCTATCATTTCCCGAGTTTGGAACTGCGCCAAAACAATCAATATGAACGCTACTTTCTGGCGCACAATCTTCTTGGGATGAAATATATTCTGACAAAATAAATTCACTCCTCATATTACCTTTTTCATATAATATGTGAGTTGTCTCTTAAAAGTTTCTATAATAAAAAAAACAAACGACCTACTCGGTCATTTGTTTAATTCATATATATTTTTCGTTTCCTCTATCATTTTAGTTAACGAGAAATATCTCATTGCTTTCTCTCGTGCTTTCAATCTAATAGCAGTTACCTTTTCTTCATTCCCTTGTAGTTCCTCAAGCGCACTTGCGAATTCTGATTCGCAATATTCAGATATCAAAACACCTGACTCTCCATCTATTACCGCTTCATGTATTCCACCAACATCTATTGAAACAATTGGTGTCCCTGTAGCCATCGCTTCAATTACTACCATTGGAAACACTTCACGAAAAGATAATAAAAGTAAGGCGTCCATATTCCCTATAAACTCATGCGGCTCTGAAATATTCCCTAGCATCTTCACCCTTTGCTGCAATCCATATTTTTCTATTTCTTTCATAATCGATTCTTTCTCTGGTCCATCACCAGCAATATAAAACATAAAATCATTTCTCTTTTTCAATACATTTGCAATTTTGACAAATAGTTGATGGTTTTTCTCTTTGGATAATCTAGCTAATATCCCTATTTTATATGTAGATTCTTTCTTTTTCTGCTGGAATAAAAACTTTTCAATATCAACACCGTTATAAATTGTATTTATTTTTTCTTCTGCTACATGAATTGAAATTAAATTGTTCTTTTCAAACTCACTTACTGTAATAATATTGTTCACATATTTATTCATGAAATACCGAAAAAGCGTTGGCATTTTCTTTTCTAATATCGTTACATTGTGTTTCGTATAAACAATTTTCATCTTTTTTTTAATAAACTTTTGAAGTAGAAAAGCATATAATACCATTCGCAAACTATTTGCATGAATAAGTTCTATCTTTCGTTTACAAATTTCGTTTCGTAAATAATAAATATTTCTCAAATGATTCCATCGACTAAGTAAGATAAAATTTTCTTTTCTAGTAAGGGATTCATATAGTTCTCCATCACCTGCAGCTGTATAAATCTTAAAATCCTCATAATGCAAATTATTTTCTAATTTACAGAAATAATTTTCGGCTCCGCCAGTTATCAATTTATCAGTCATCAACAGGATATTCATAATTGCGTCTTCCCAACTACATTGATTTTATTTTTTTTATAAGCATGATAAGCATACTTACTAAAATAGTAAAAGCTTTGCACTGCATTAAGACTTTTTTGGTCCCTTAATAATTTCCAATACCGAAAAGCTGCTCTAACTTTATTTCTCGAAACAGAATTTGCTACAATTCGATACTTCGCTAATACTTGCTGTATCCCTTTTGCTTCATGCCCTTCATGTAATAAGTTCAGCCATAACGCTGTATCTTCCGGCTGTACACTAGGCATTTCGACATACGGAATTTTTTCACGATCAATCATCACCGTTAAACACCCGATAATTGTATTTCCTACTAAATAATGATAGTCAACAGATTTTGGTACACTCACTTCGCGATTTAATTCATTACCATTTTCATCAATTAAACTATACGACGCATATGAAAAAGCAATATTCATTTCTTCCATAAATAACAATTGTGTCTTCAATTTATGCGGCAACCATATATCATCACTATCTAAAAAGGCAATGTACCTTCCTCTCGCCTCTCGAATCGCTAAATTCCGAGCTTTAGCAGCACCAACATTTTCTTTTAATGATAATAACCTAATACGTGAGTCTCCTTCTATTATCTCTTTAATTTTTGCGGCAGATTGGTCGGTTGAACAGTCATCAACGATAATCATTTCCCAGTTTTCATACGATTGATTCTGTACAGATAAAATTGTCTCACCTATAAATCGTCTACTATTATAAGAAGGTGTTATTACAGAAACATGAGGCGCCTTATTATGTGCTGATAGACATTTTACCATCTATCTTTCCCCTTCCTTCATATATTGAAATATACTTCACAACAACTGCTAAAAATAAAAAGAACGCTTCGTTAATAATGAGTGACAATGACATCATCTGAAATAAAAATGCAATCATAGTCAATAGAAGGTATGGTTTTTCACGAAACAAAGTATGCTGCGCTAACTTAAACATTAATATGAATAAAAACGCACTATATAGAAGAAAACCAATTGTACCCGACTCAGACAAAATTTCTAAAAATGTATTGTGTACATATAATTTTTCATTAAATTGATACTCATAATAATTCGAGAAGTTAAACGCACCAATTCCGATATATGGATTGGATAAATAATATTTAAAAGCAGCTTCCCATAATGTAAATCTACCACTTCCATTATCATGGGAAAAATCAGAAATTCGTTTATTTAATATGTCATCTAATTGGCCCCCCATTACACTATTCGATAAACTAAAAATAACTACACTAAACAATACTAAACTCATAATTATTTTTATTTTTTTAGCGAAACTAGACATACATATATATACAAAAATGACAAGCACAAGCGCTAATATTCCCCCTCTTGAAAAGGTTAATAGACTCGTCGTAACACATAAAATTAACCCTAAGATGTTAGTGATATTTTGCAAATTCGTCATATAGTACATAAAAAATATTGTATTATAGAAAATAAAAATGTTAGGATCATCTAGCAATCCAATTAACCGTGGATATCCTCTATCAACTAATAATCCAGCAAAAATTTCTCTCTCTTCTCCACCGTATAAACTAAAGTATTGTAAACCGATTATATAGAGTAGTAGACTTACAACATTAAATACTATTCCTACATAAGCAATAGATGATTCAAGTACCACTATTTCAGTATTCCCCAATAAATTTCTCATTATAAAATAGCATCCTAAAACGAGTAGCACGCCAAAAATCATACGAATACTAGCATTTAAATACATAGAAAGAATTCCGCTTAAACAATAAATGAAATAAAACAGTAAAAATATAACTTCATGAAAATATAACTTTTGAATATGAAAGTCTTTAATTGTTAAACAAAAATATATGACTAAAAAAATCATATATATCTTCAATGAAAATCCAATATATAAATTGTATTTACTTAACATGACAAATAATATTAGAAGAATAATCCATCCCATTGATACTTTCATATTATTTTCCATAGGCTATATCCCCTGTTTCGTAATATAATCCTTTTTGCGTATTTTTCTTATAAAAGAAAGAAGAAGTTTTTTTAGCTCATAATCATATAGGAATATGGCAGCTACTACAATTAGTATATTAAGAACAAGCGCAATTAAATGATATGTATGCAATATATATTGCACTCCAATAAAGGTTACACCAAAATAAATTGTATACGGTATTACAATTTGGAATACAATTTTTTTCTTCACTACACTTACCGCTATATATCCCACTAAAGCGACTATTTCAAATAAAACCATAGCGTATGCCGCTCCTATCACTCCACCAAGACTACTAAAGCTATAAAGCATAACCCCACCTATCACCAATGCTACACACTGCACAACAGTCCTCTTATTTTGACAACCACTCGTCGTTAAACCGTCAGCAATGGCAATATTTAAACTTTGTAGCACAATAAGAAATGATAATATTTGGAGTGGTTCTACTGCATTCCTCCATTCTTCATGAAAAAATATAGAAATAAAGTATGGTGCTAAATGATATAAACCGATCGTCATACATATTCCTACAATCGCCATTGATTTAATTTGAAGTAAATTTAATTTCGTATGCTCTTCTATATTATTCTGGTTATAATGCTTAAAGAGCACCGGAAAAAATGCACCTGCAATTACCCCTGGTACTTGATATAAAGCTGCCGGCATCCGGTACGCCACTGCAAAAACACCTACCATACTTAATGGCAATGTATAGTTAAGCAAGATAGGCGCTAATTGTGGCGTACTCATTATTAAAAAACCGCTAATAATAAAGGGAGTTAATTGCCAAAATAACGCTTTATGAATTACGACTTTCATATTCATTTTCGTCTTTCTTCTCATGATATATATACTGAATAAACCACCAATCATATACCCAAAAGCATATAAGCGAGCTGTTACATACACCGGTAACTCTCCGAAAATACAAAAACATGTAATTATAATGACAACTGATGCTGATACAACTTTTATGAGCGCTATATACTTCATACGTTCCGTCAGTTGAAAATAGGCAATCCCTATGTTTTGCCAAGTTAATCCTATTAACATGAAAAACATTACGTTTATCATCATATAAATTAAATTTTTATCCGCATACATATAATGAATAGCAATATAACCGATGATAGAAATAAAAATAAGTAGAATCATCCTTATTTTTATATACGATGATAAAATCTGCTCTAAATCTGCTCCATCCTTTGCCCCTTCTCGAAGAAACGTATTACTAAGTCCTAAGTCTGTAAAAAATAACATAACAAACGTCACTGCTATGGCAACACTAAACATCCCATAATGTTGTGCGTTAAAAAAGTTTGCTAAAACAATTAAACTGACGGCCTGAAGAAGGTTAGCTAAAATCGTACTATAAAATAGATGGATAATATTGCTTAGAATAGATCTACCCATACAAGTTCTCCTTTGCAAGTAACCTACTTACATATGTTGTTTGTTTACATATATATTTATCTTGCACCATTACCGTTCAATACAATTAAAACGGTTTTACATAAAATACGGATGTCCATCCGAAATGTTTTCATTTCAATATACTCCATGTCCAGCCTCAACTTTTCCTTTGGATCAAGATTATACCCTCCATTTATTTGTGCCCATCCTGTTAAGCCTGGTTTTACTATTAAACGTTCCTTAAATTCTGGAATATACGCATTAAACTCATTATAAAAAAACTCTCTCTCTGGTCTAGGGCCTACAAAAGACATATCTCCTCTTAAAATGTTTACAAGTTGCGGTAATTCATCAATTCTCGTTTTTCTTATAAACAATCCAACTTTTGTAATTCTTTGATCATTTTCTTTTGCCCATTGTGGTCCGTTCATTTCAGCATCCTTTACCATCGACCTTAATTTAAATACATTAAACTTCTTCCCGTTTATACCTAAACGTTCTTGAAAGTATATTGGAGCCCCTGATGTTTCTAAGGTAATCATAATACAAAAGAACAACATAATTGGTATTGTTAATAGTAACAATATGATTGAAAATATAATATCAAACAAGCGTTTTACACTTCGATTCAATATGCTAGGCTTTTCTTGAGCCGGAATCGTATACAACTTGGCTTGATTTGTTTCACGAATCATGGATCGTTACCCCCACATTCAAGAATATAAAATTATACCTATTAATTCACATTCTTTCCTATTTATATCCGCTATTACTTTTTGCACTGTACGTAATGAATCTTTTTGCTTTTTAACTGCTAAAACCACTCCATCGCATTTCCCGGCAATAATGTGCGTAGCAGGAAGTTCAAATACTTCAGAAGAATAAACGAAAATGTAATCAAAATCTTCTTTCCACTTAGCAATCGCATTATCAAATTCATCCATAGCAACTAAAGGCGTCCCTGTATGTACTGTTTTTTTTGCAGGAATACAATATAAGTAATTAGACAAATTACTAGAAAAAGATTCATAATTGCAGGAGGAAGAGCTTATTATATCGTTTACTGTTATCATGTGATCACTTTGTAATAATACATGTAGTTTAGGGTCAGAAAAATTCACATCAATAAGTAACACCTTTTTTTTCATTTCCGCAAACACTAGACCCATATTTACTATAAGCGAGGCAACAACACCTCTGTCCTTCGTTGAACTAACTGTGAACAGTTGTTTTCCGGATTTTTTCAGATCGTGATACACCGTATAAAACTGCTCTTTCATCAGATCATCATGCAAATTGAATGGCAGCTGCTTCTTTGTCCTAAACATCGACATGTTCACCTCGATATATAGATGATTTTTTATCAACCTCTGTAGGTTTCTTTTTTCTATTTGGTTCCATATTTATGTGACCAATAACAGAGACTGTTGTTATTTTCTCTAAATCCTGTTCCGTGTATATACGTTCATCAAAATAATCTCGAAATACAGCTAAACCTATCCCAACAAAAAAACTAACAATTAAAGAAATAGGAATGATCAGTTGAAATTTCGGAAACAATTTTTCAGCCTGTTCCTGTAACTCAGGATCAGTTAATACTTTCACCCCTTGTACATTTGTGTACTGTTGAAAGCTTTTTTGTGATTGCTCTGCCAATGTCTTTACAATGTCTTTCACGATTTTCGGATTGGAATCTTTTACTGTAACAGTTACAATTTGTGAGTTGTCCGTATTCACAACCGAGATTTTTTGTGCTAATTCATAACTTGATTGCTCTAATTTCAAAGTTTTTTTGACTGTTGAAATAATTAATGGGCTTTTTAAAATATCAACATACGATGTTACTAGTTGCTTATTTTCTTGTGTTTTATTTGTTGAATTTTCCTTATTAAACTCATCTAAATTCCCAACAAGAATTTGCGTTGAATATTGATATGACGGCTTTAAAACATACATAGAGATAAGAACTAAAGAAGCGGTTAAACAACACATCGTTAAAATAATCGTTACGAATCTTCTTTTCAGTAATTGTTGAAAATCTTTTATACTCATTTCTTGCTTCAATTATTTCACCGCCCTTTTCTGAATAACATCCTGCAATTCACTCTTTACAGATAACCCTTTCTCTCTTCTATCCACTTGTTTTGTTACATACTTTCCGACTCCGAATGCAAATTTTTCTACATATACATACGAAAGCATTGCAAGTATAAACGAAAAAACAAGTGAAAAAATTAAAATAATAGGCAACGGTAATATTTCATGGAGCATGTATATAAGGGAAAACAACGATATAATATGGTATAAATAAAGACTGTAAGAAATCTTCCCCAAATATAACAAATATTTATTATGTAGCAAGGACGACAAAGTTGATATTGACAAACTTAATATGACAAATAAACATGCACTTATCGCCACTACGTAGTCTCGAAATATAAAATTATTGAGCACTTTAATTTCTCCTATAAGCCCTTCATACATAAAAAGTAAAATCGCAAATAAAAACCATGCAATTTTCGTGTTTTTAGTACAATTACTATAAAAAACTATTAAATTATTTTTATACTTCGCAACTAGTGCTCCTAGTAAAAACAGTACTGTGTAATGCAATGTTAATGCATAGCTTGTTAATGTTAAGCCCGAGCGAAACAAAAATAATATTACGACAGAACATATACTAAAACTAAACAATAATAGTAATGAACACCTTAACGTTTTTCGTAAGCAAATCATCAAAATTAACGGGAAAATTATTGATATTCGCATTTCATGGACAAGTGACCAAATCACACCGTTATATGCATCTGTATTATATTTCCCAACCAATAAAATATGTTGTGCGATTAAGCTTGAAGAACTTTCAATCGTCCATGAGCGATTAAACCATTCACTTAAATAAGAAATACCATATTCACTAATTGTAATCTGGCATACAATAGCTATAATTATTGCCACAATATAAGGAATATATATTCTGCATATACGTTTTAAAAGGTATGACCCATAGCTACTATAGTTTTTTTGAATAGATTCATACAAAACAAATCCGCTCAAAACAAAAAAGATAATAACTGATTCGTTACCACTACTAAAAATTAGACGAGCAGGCGTTTCTTTTAATAGATACACAACAAATGGTTTATTATCTTCATAACTGTAATTTTGAAATGCTGAAAAAATCATTAAATGATGACCAATCATTACTACTAATGAAGAAATCCCTCTTATAGAGTCCAATTCTTCGTATCTTTTCATCTTTTTACATCAACTCCTAATGAAATGATAATAATCATTTCAAAGCGACATCTTTATTCATATTCCTCTCCTTTCTTTTCATTCCAATTTTTCATATTAAAATGATTTTATAGTATAAATTTGAGTGTATTGTAACATTTTTTGTAATATTTTGAATAGAAAATCTCAAAAATTGGTATATACCAATTTCAACCTCGAAAAATGAGTAATATTGATAGAAAAACGCTATAAAAATATCTTGCATATTTACAAAATTAAAGAGCTGAATAGCGTTTTTTCAATATAAAATAAAAAAGATAGCCTACATAGGCTATCTTTTTTATTTTATTTAATTACTGGCACCACTATATGCTACATGTCGTTTCTCAATTCTCTCTTCAATTTCTTTCATATTTTCTTTATTATTTAATAGTGATTGTTTATTTTCAATTAATAATTGTTTAAAAGATTTTCTCACTTTTTTTCTCATTTTCATTGTCCTCCTTGGGGGATGGTTTATATAAAAGATAAAGAATTATCTGTGTGTTCTTATAATAATTGATTGTTGTGAATTCTATTTGAACTTCATATGAAAATCTCGTTTATTTTCTGACAACTTTGTGAACACGAAAAAATGATTATCTAAAACTATGTTGAAATTAATTCACTTCATGATAAAAGTTATTATTTTCATCAACTTTTATCATTATATCTTGTCGAAATATTTATATATTTAAAATTGAGTTCGACATAATTTTATTTATTATAATACTGTTTACAAAAACAAAAAGAAGGTGTCACCAAGTCAAAGTTCGACTTATGCAACATCCCTCTTCCCAAACTATTTATAGCATATTTATTAATATTTCAGGTCTTCCCCAATTCATTTCTTCACAAACAAATCTAAGTTTTTCTTCATCCATTGTGTGTAATCCTTCTTCTAGTGAACATGAAATTGGAACTTCACAGTGAATTTGGGCTAATTGTAACGAAATATTTAAGTTCTCTAAATCACTTTCAATCTTCGTACGCTGCGCTTTTGTTAATGATTCTACATTTTCTAGTACAGCGGATACTGTTCCGTGCTCTTGAATAAGCTTATACGCTGTTTTTTCACCGATACCTTTTACCCCTGGATAATTATCACTTGTATCTCCCATGAAAGCTTTTGCATGGACGATTTGCCACGGCTCTACACCTTTTTCTTCCATGATTTTCTCCGGTGTGTAATATTCGTAATTTCCAATTCCTTTACGCAGAAGCATGACTGTAACGCTCTTATCAACAAGTTGAAGTAAATCCGTATCACCTGTTAAAATATAAACTTCAGCTTCATTGCAATATTGTTTTGCAAGCGTACCGATACAATCATCGGCTTCGTAGCCTTTCATACCGATAACTGGAATGGATAATTTTGCAGTCATTTCTTGCACTAAATCAAATTGAGGAATTAATTCTTCTGGTGGCGCTGCACGATTTGCTTTATAATTCGAGAACGATTCTGTTCTAAATGTCGTACTTCCCATATCCCAGCATGTAACGATATGTGTTGGTTCGATCGCTTGCGTAGCTGTTAATAAATGTTTCATATAACCATGAATCCCGTTCGTAGGGGTTCCATCTTGTCGTTTCATAAATTGTCCGTAGACACTTGTTGCGTAAAAAGCACGAAATAATAGTGCCATACCATCAACTAATAATACTTTTTTCATAATTCCTCTCCTATTAAAAAAATAATAACCTTACGTTATCACGTAAGGTTATATAAATAGATTACCATTCTACGTTTTTGCTCAACTTTGTCTATTATACATTGTTTTTGTATATTTAGCATCATTAACACATTAAGACGTTCTACTACAACAAGTATGCAAGATGCCTGAATACGTATTTTTTCCAGTAGAAACAACGATAGCTTTTGCATTTCCACTAACAATATGCGAACCTTTAAAACATACATTTTCAAGCTCAAGTGGATTATAATCTTTCATCCGTTTTAATGGAATAAACCGTTTACGTTCAAGGTGATAGCAGCTCTCAAACTTCTCTATATTCGCTTCGTTTCCCGTTAATACAGACTCATTCACTAATAAATCATCTGCATAAATAATACGTACATCAGCTGGCACAGCATCTCCAGCCGAAAGAAAAATCATATCTCCAGGTACAAGTTCTTGCACAGGTATCTCCATCATTTTCAGTTCACTATTTAGCCCTGTACTACTAGAACATTCTACTCTAGATACAGTAATCGTTTCACGTTGTAATTCATCACACACACGTTGTTTTGAAAAACCTGGAATCATGCCACCTAGCTTCATCATTACTTCTGCAAGAAGTGCTCTTTTTGAAGTTAGTTCATTTCGGCCATATACTTGAATACGTTTTTGTGCCTCTTTCATTGATAGTCCGTCTCTTGTTGTTTTAAAATATGCAAATACAGATTTTACATCTCTTGTTGCAATTTCAATTAATAAATCTTTATTTTTTTGGAGCATTGTTTGTTCTTTTATTGATTTTTTACTTAGTTTATATGACGTGTTACCCACAGTTTTGTTTGCATATAACATATTATCGTCTCCTCCTTTACAACATAGGAAGAAACGCTTTGTTTCTCAATTTATCCACTTTACTGTGAAAGTGTCTCGCGCTTTATAAACGCTATATTGTGATAAATATAGAGGGAGGAACAAATCGTTTCCTGCCTACATCATATATTTTTGATTTGAAGTATATGGGTAACGGAACCGAGTCAGAATTTGACATGCTCCTCACCTCCTCGTTTAATTTTATAGTTTATAATATGAAATTACTCATAGCTTGGTAACAAAAAAGACCCCTACCCTTAAGAGAGTAGCGGCCATTACATACACAAATAAACGATTTCTAATATAATTAGAAATCTACGGACCTCTCCCTCACCGAGTTTTAGCACTGTATAGCATAGGTACATTACCAGCTACGTTAAGAAAAACCTTAATTCGATCATTCCTGTTGACCCATTGGCGTCTCTCGACATTTTTGGGCAGTAGCATTTCTCTATACAGGAGCCTCACCTAACAGAGACTTATTTTCATTACATTGAAAATGTTACTCTTATTTAAAATAGATGTCAACCGTAGCCTACAATTTTTTCAAATGGTATGGCAAACTAACGTATATAAAGTGAAACTTTAATCAGTGGGGGTTTTGTTCATCCGCCACTGATTATTAGCCCTCACCAATCGGGCTGCCCGGCAAATAGCGGGATAAAATAAAAAACTTTACGTTTAAACGTAAAGTTTTTAATAAGTTATACAACCAGCGATTACAATCCCAATTGAAAGCGATAAAAACATAAGAAAAAGACCGACTGCTTGATTATCTTCTTCGAGACTTTTGTTTATATTAAAGCGTGGTGTAAGCCACTCAGCTAAATAAAAGACGATAATTTGAGCCAAAATCCCAACTGCTCCCCACGAAATCATATCAAGAAGTGAAATTGAATTAGCTGCTGTCGAATATAAAACGATAGCTAACCCAAGTAATCGCCCTCCAAGCACATAGCTTACCGCCTTATTACCTTGAGCCATTAACTTAAATTCCTTAACTTTCGTTGTCACTTCCATCAAGAACAGACCAATACATAAAAGTCCAAGTGTTACTGCTAAATATAATAAAAAATTAATCATTTTTCCCCCTCCTTTTTATACCTACCGGTAAATAGTACGATTCATTTCCTGTAATCTTTTCTCCCGCGCGAATACCGATACTACTCGCTTTTCCAGCAATTAAAAAAGAACCAAACACATAGGACAGTTTCTCCATCCCTTTTTCTGTTTCCAAGGATACGACTGGCAGTTCTGTATACTTTTGAAATATCGGCAGTGCAGTTTTATACGTTTGATGTGCATTTTGAAGCATAATATTTTCATCCTTATCGCGAATCGTAATTGTATCTCCTTCTCTACCAAATGAAGGTTTTTGAACGAAAGAACCTTTTCCTAAAAATAAATCTGGTTCTAAATATGTAGGTAACATATATTCTTTAATCCACTGTTGTTCCTCGTTTGTATAAAAGACCTCTTCTTCTGCTAACCCCCAAATAAGACACTGAATTGATTTTGGCTGAAGTAAAAATGCTGACAAAGGATTTATTATAAAAAGCTTTCCGGCTTTTACAAGTTGCAGCAGTTCCACACCTACCAAATCTCCTGTTTCAGGATCTTGATCCTCAATTAAATCTTCTATCGGATATGTTTGGCGATATAAAACATCAATCTTCGCCCCATCTTTATCAACTAGAGCATCTTTTGTAATTCTAAGTTCTGACATTGGCACTACTTTATTTTCAACATGGCATAGCTGACTTAAATACATAGTGGTATTCCAATCCTCGATATGTTCATGATGTGCTGTAAAAACAACATTTGGATTATCTAATCCCTTTGTCGCTTCCATTACTGCTTTCGTTACACCAGAAGATAGCAATCGTTCTTGATCCGAGTTTGGATCATCATAGCCTAGATTTTCACATACTTTCCCATTCATTTGAAAACATTCCACAATAAAAGTTGGTGTATCACTATTAAACTCAAGCATTTTGATTTTGTTATCCTCTGTTACAGCAAAATCAAATCGCGAAATTACAGATTCAGGATAAAGCCCTTTCATTCTAATGAATGATAAACTCGGGGATGGAAAGCCAAGATCTAGAAGCTGTTCGTCACTTAGATTACGCAGCAGTCTAGCAGTCTTAAAAAATATTTTGCCCATTCGTTTAGTCGCTAAGTGTAATTGGTCCAAAGTCTGATTTGTTATAGAAAAAACATGAAACAAACTATACTCACATTCATATAAATCCGACCAAAAATTCGGATATTTTAAATAAAATTCTTTTCGATCCCTTATGTATTGCGACATATTTTAGCCCCCAAATCCTCCCTTTGAACCGCTTCCAATTCCACCTTTAAATTCAGTAGACGATTGATACGATTTAAACGCCGATGAATTTTTAAAAGTGGATTTATTTTGATAGTATCGCCCACCATAGAAATAATGCCCACGATAACCTGAACTACTATCATCACACTGCCATACCCCAAGTTCATCATCCCAATCCCAATCAGAACAACTATTATCATTCGGTTTTGGGGGAAGATCTTGTGCGCAACCAAATAAAGTGCCAGTCATTAAAGACGTTACGACACCACCTACTAGCCATTTCGTTTTTGTCACCTTCGCACTCCCCTTTTTAAATTCTATTCCTATTATATAGGATGGCATGATAAAGTAGAAGAAAAAGGAAGAAGAGGTATAAAATGCGCTTAGAATATCGACTTAATGATGAAACGAAAGGGTATCCTGCTTTATGGAACTACGCCAATATTTCTAATTCTGAAATTATCGCACGCATGACTTGTGAATATTTTATTAAAGAGAAAAATACTTATGTTGTTACTGCAACTTCGGTTGATCCAGACGGAACAGCAGTTATTTATATTCAAAAAGAAGTTTTCGCCAATGACCCTTCAGACCCTACATACTCCCACATCGGTTTTGAAATTAGAGAACTAAGTGAAACGAGTTCAAGCTTAGTAGATAGTCAAGATGTATGGAACTACGAAGAAATTTTACCATCTCTTCATTCAGATATTATATATATTCAGCGAGACGGCATTTCTATGGAATTCTCCTTGGATTCAAGAGAGATTGATGAAGACAGAAAGTGCTACATTTATTACGGAAACTTCACAGGTGAATCAAGATAATATTAATATATCTATGCAACAAAAAACCTTACGTATAAAACGTAAGGTTTTTATATAGCCCCACATATGCCGTTCTCTCTAGATGTCCATAAACCTGCTCTCACAGGTGGATGCCCTCACAAATGTTTGTAACTTCCTTCTTAAAAAGATGGCATGTTAGCTACATTTAAATATTGAACTTCCATATTAAACTTA
The DNA here is from genome assembly GCF_004634455.1 of Bacillus sp. 007/AIA-02/001. Taxonomy (NCBI): domain Bacteria; kingdom Bacillati; phylum Bacillota; class Bacilli; order Caryophanales; family Bacillaceae; genus Bacillus; species Bacillus sp. 007/AIA-02/001. Next base: position 43,134 of record NZ_SEIY01000002.1, on the reverse strand, counting down.
TTGGTTTAAGACATGCATAAGCTACGTACACCGTAGGAATTTTATATAAGGTTAGTTGAAATAAGACCCCCGCACGTGCCGCTCCTCGTAAATGTCCAAAAACCCGCTACTCGCAGGTGGATGCCCTCACAGTTACCGTACATCTTCCTCCACAAGGAAGGCTTGATGATGGTCGCTAAATATTGAGCTTCCGTATAACTAACATCGGTTTTAGACATAAATAAGTTACGCACACCGCAGGATGTATTATTTACTTGTCGTTATATTATCACATTGTTTCCAATGTGTAAAATACAAAGTTTTTCGAGCAATCTCTTGCTTGTGACCTTATTTTAATACAAATTATTTTTGCATGCAAGTGATTAATCTTCTTCTTTTGCAATTTGATTTTCTGGATAAGAGATCCAATCACTCCAGCTACCTGCATACAATTTAACATTTTGGAATCCAGCCAATTTTAATGCGACGATATTTGGACATGCCGTAACACCAGAACCACAATATACAATGGTTTCCTTATCTTTCGACAGATTTTGGAATCGTTCTTGTTGCCCAGCTTTATTCTTAAATTGTCCTGATTGCAACATTCCATCCTTCCAAAAATGGTTTACCGCTGTTGGAATATGTCCTGCTTTATGATCGACAAGTTCCTCTACACCAGCATAACGTTTGGGCTCTCTTGAATCAATTAATGTAACATCCGCACCTGCACGGATATTCTCTCTGACCGTTTCCATCGTTACAAGCATATGATCTTGTATATTAGCTTTGAATGTTTTTCGTATAGCAACAGGAATTTCCGCTGTTGTCGGTAGTCCATTCTCTTTCCAAGCCTGGAAACCACCATCTAATATATATACTTTCTCATGTCCTACATAGTTACATAACCACCATAAACGAGCAGCATTTGCACCGGCTTGACTGTCATACGCAATTACTGTCGTATGTTCATCAATACCAGCCTTCGAAAGCTTGTCTGCAAACTCCTCAATATTTGGTAAAGGATGGCGGCCACCATGTTCTGCTATAGGACTTGATAAATCTAAATTCAAATCAAAATATAACGCATGAGGAATATGTCCTTCTTCATACTTTTCTCTACCCCAATTAGGATTCGCTAAATCAAAACGACAATCGATTATACGGACATTCTCATCTTCTATATGCTCACGTAACCATTCGACTGTAACTATCATCTTTAACGACCTTCTTTCTCTTTCAAACGACTTACATACTCCATAACCATTTCTTCTGTAACATATTTACGCTGCAAGGTAACACCATTTTTTGCAAGATCATTAATCTGCTTCGTTACAACATTAATGACATCAACCGAAAATTCTTTCCCATTTGACGCAAGAGATACGGCAGCTTCAATAGCTGCTTCACGCTGTGCATCTAATTGTAAACATGCTTTTACACTTTCATTTTGTTTACGAGAATGTGCTGTAATTGCTTTATGTACTTCCATCTTCTCTTCCCCCTAAATAGTTATACGTTTTTATTCAATTCCATTGCAAGCCGGATCATATCACGACATACAATCCCATTTTCAATAATCTCTTCTTCATAATGCTTCGAAAAGTAATCAAAATCAATAGAAAAAATACGAAATCCACATTTTTGATATAAAGCAAGTTGTGAAACACTAGAATTGCCTGTACCAACTTCAAGTTTTGACATACCATATCCTTTAGCAGTTTCTACAGCATGCCTTAATAGCTTCTTCCCAATCCCTTTTCCTTGCAAATGCTCTGCAACCGCAATATTCATGATTTCCATCGTCTTTGGCCTTGTTTCCAAAAGAACATATACACCGATAACGCTCCCCCCCTGCTTAGCTACGTATGTTAATCCTCTTTGTACATACGTAGCTATTTGCCGTTCACTTGGATCCGCAAGTAACAATAAAGCCTTCGGTATAGCCTCTTTTGGAATACGTTCTATTACAACAGACATAAAAAATTCCCCCTTCTCTATTGTTCTAAACCCTCCTTGTCTACCATAAATAATAGAAAGGAGGGATTCACCATGGACAACAATGAGAAAAAATGCAACGTCATCTCTATTGATGGAAAGAAGAAGAAAAGCGACACGTATTCCTATCCAAAATTAGTAGTTGAAAACAAAACATATGAATTTTCTTCATTCGTCTTATGCGGTGAAACACCAGATGGCAGACGACTCGTTCTTACTCATATGATTTCTACCGATGAATTTGCTGGATTTGTAAAATCTTTAGATACTGTACTTCAAAAGAAAATTGAACGAATCTTTTTCTCATAACGACTATATAACATAAATTTCTTTTTCAATCTCTACTAACTGCTTTTGCAATTGTTCTTTACTTTGTTCATATAGAGATACATCGATCGTTTCAGCCAATGCAAACAATATACTTTCATAATAGTTCATCACATCTTGCTGCATCACTTTTTCGAATAAATTCCACTTCATATCCCACTCTTGCTTATAATGATGAACAAATAAATGTTTTTCATCAGCTACATAGTTTGATACGAGCGGTTCTAATACAGATTTAGCGTCTTCTTGCATAAAAGCTTTGTCATTCTTTTCAAAAAAGCTTTTCTCATTTTTAAAATGTGCCAGTGCTTTTTTGAAATCTTTTATTTCAACTGAAGGGAACGGTTCTTTATGTGTAATATCTTTGTATTCATACTCCACTGTTCCATTCATAGAAATTGATTCATTTTCTACTTTACAGTTCACTACAATTTCATCCTTTGCACGCTTCATCGCTTCGTCTATCCATTTTTCAAGGCGTAATGATGTCGCACGCATTTCTTGTAATAAATCATGCTGAATAAATGCTACTAATTCCATAACACACTGTTGCAATTGTGTTTTCACATTTCCATCCGTTCGAAGTGATGCCGGATTAATAAATTCAGTAAACACATCATTATAGCGGAGGAATAGACGCTGTTGCACGTAATAAAGCAACTCTTTCACTTCATTTTGCATCGCCTGTTCTTCAGCAAGTACACTATATGAAGAAATGATATGAAGTAGTTGATCACGCTCTGCTTCATATTTTTTCGTTTGCTTCTCTTTCTCTTCATTCCCCTGCTTTGCACCCTTTATCATGTTTACTAAAAGCTGATCTGCCCCTTGCAACGCACCATATAGAGCATGCACAGAAACAAGCATTAAATCTCTCATCATAAAGGACGTAAATGATTCCTCAAACTTAGTAATCCCAGAGTTTTGTAAAATACCATACTTCTCTTTTTCAACATTCTTTCCTTGTTTCTCTTCAAGCGCACATAAACTTGAAATTGCAAATAAACGCGGATTTCTAATACCGTATTGCAGTAGCTGATCTGCGATATAACCTTTTACCATTTCAAGTTCTTCTTCAGACTCTGCTAAATCCGCAGCATTAATTAAGAAGAACATTTTATCAAGGGCAAAAGTATCCTTTACACGACCAAGCTGAATTAAAAATTCACGGTCAGCACGAGAGAATACATGGTTATAATATGTTACAAATAAAATAGCATCTGCGTTTTTAATATACTGAAATGCAACATCCGTATGGCGAGCATTGATAGAATCCGCTCCAGGTGTGTCTACAAGCGCTACTCCCTGCCTTGTTAAAGCACAATCATAATAAAGTTCCATATACTCAACGAAGCATGATTTCTCTTCATTCGCTACATAATCAGAGAACTCTTCTAATGTAACTTGTACTTGTTCTCCTAAATAAGTAGAAACTGCATCATACCCTTTTTGTACCGCTCGTAAAAAGCTAAATGTTGTTTTTTGCTTCCCAGTTGGTGAAGGATATTTCATAACTTTATCAATTTGTGCTAACGCTTCATCTAACGTAGCAATCTCATAATGAAACAGCTTATAAACAGCTTTCATATCTTCTAATAACGCTTGCTTTGATTTAAACTGAACAATTACTGTTCCATGTGGTTTTTCCTCTGTAACCGGCAAAATTTGATTAATCGTTGCCGTCGTCGGGTTTGGTGATACAGGAAGTACTTTCTCACCGAGTAAGGCATTGGCAAATGATGATTTTCCAGCACTAAATGCCCCGAATAACGCTACTGTAAATTGTTTTGTTTCTACACGTCTTCTTTTCTCTATTACCTCTTGCTGTACATGTTTCAGCGCTGGCAATGGCTCTAATATCGTTTCAGCTTTTTTCACTTTCTCTAATATCCGCTGAATATTTAAAGCCGCCGTTCCTTTCAGCTCTTCTTCATGAATCGCTACGTTATCGTTTACGATTTCCTGCTCTTGTAGTGTAAATTTCTCACTAACAATTTGCTTTTCCCTTTGCAATATCTCATCTATTTGCAAACCTTCAGGCGTAGCAACATGATCGTGCCAAACATTTCGTAAATAGTCTTCATATGCCGCCAAATTGTTATTGTATTGTAATTGTGTTTCTTTCGCCGTTTGCAACATCGTATATGTTTCAATCTCTTCTTCAATACGAGCAACTGCTTCCCTCACCTTTTGCTTTAAAACGACCGCACTTTTATCAAAAATTTGCTGTGCTTTTATAAAATAACGCTTCTTTAGTTCATTCGCTACATCCGCTGTATAAAGAAGTAAGTAATCACCTGTGAAACCTGCGCCTTGTTTAATTACCTCAGCCAACATTTCTGGTCCGAAAGCAATTTCTAACCCATATATGTCTTTCCCAATTTCCTCCGTGAACAATCCTTCTTCTTTTAAAAAGGCTACAATAAATTCCTTCACATGAAAATCAAGCTGCGTTTCAACAGTCTTTTGAAGGGCAGAATAAAACGCCTCTACACGCCTTTGTTTTTCTTGCTCCGTCTTTCCTTTCGCAAATAGCAAACCGACTTTAAACTTTGTTAATTTCGTTTCTAAGTACGCATTTGCCAATTCTCTCATTTCAAATGGCATTAAATACGCGTTATCTAATATAGCTTGTAGGCCTTTTATAAATTCATTTCTCACATGAGGCTCTTTACTTGCCTCACGATTTTTCGCTTCCGTTAACTCTTCCTTCTTTTCAACTACCTCTGAAATAGAAAGTGGTGATGCTAACTCTTCCTCATATTTCAAAAGAGCTTTTTCATTTTCAGAAACAATAAACGAGAAATGTTCCCCCATTAAATATTCTGTTTCTCGCTCCATTCCAGTCCTTACATACTGCTCTTTTTCTTTCATAATAGAAGTAATTAACGTTTCTAAGCTTCCAATTTCATTATGTGGATGGTTCATCATTCGTAATGACGTATAATATACTCCATCTACTTCAATATCCCAGTTAGAGAACGATTGCTTTACACTATCTTTATAATTCTCAAACGACAATTCATTTTCTTTATGTTTATCTATTTGATTGACAACGAGATAAACCGTTTTATTACGTTGTTTCAATTCTTTAACAAATTGCAAATTCACTTCCGATTGGACGTGATTATAATCCATCATATAAAAAATTACGTCTGCTAGATGTAGCGTTGATTCTGTCGCTAATTGATGGGCATCATCTGTTGAGTCAATCCCTGGTGTATCTACTAACATAACACCTTCAGGAATTGGCGCATCATTCCGATAAATGTGAACACCAATTACCTCATCACCATCTTTACAAATTTGTTTTAATTCTTCAGCTGAATATGCACCGTCATACTCGTACTGTTCTCCAGATTTAACCGTTACAACAACACGATCCATTCCTTTTTCAATTTTGACAACGTTAGCGCTTGTCGGAATTGGACTTGTTGGTAACAGCTGCGCTTTATATAGATGATTCATCATCGTTGATTTCCCCGCAGAGAAGTGACCACAGAACGCTATCATAAGCTGTTCTTGTTTATATTTTTGAATCACCTCAAACAACTTTAAACTATTCTCTGCATCGCCGTGTTTTTGCCACTCTTCATAAAAACAAACAAGTTTTTTCATACCGTTTGTCTGTACTATGTTTGTCATCCCCTTGTTCCCCTTTATCCAAGATGTATATACTTTTTCCCGCTAATTGCGAGCTCATAACCAGTGAGAGTTACACCTACCCATTGATTACAGTTTCACTTTACTATCATACTAAATTTTCAGCATATTCTCATTAAAAATAAAAAATCCCTTTCATTCTTTTTACAAATGAAAGGGATTTTATGTCATATCACTCATTTTGCTGTTCCTACTCCATTTAAAACATACTTCGCAATAACTGCATATACAGCGACTGTACCTGCTACTAATGTATATACCATACTTACGCACCAACCTTTTTTGATAATGATTATCAATTTTAAATATATTTTATCATTAAAGAGAATCATTATCAACACTTTTCATAAAGAAAGCTCCTTATAAGAAGGAGCTTTACTGCCTGTTTTGAAAAAGGGTAAAACTTATTGTGCACTCTTATTATATCTTATCCTACATAACTTAACAGTTTAAAAAAATGGAAATATCGCCTATCCCCTCCATCTTACATTTTGTATAATAAAAGGGAATTACTTAACAAGGAGGAAAAAAATGACGCAAAATCTCACACATGGCGAGAGGATACACTCCATCGATATTATTAGAGGCATAGCTGTACTAGGTATTTTTCTTGTGAATTGGCCTGTTATCGCCGGGGTTGACTCACGTGATCTTTCAGGAATTTACGAAGGGATAGACAGCTATATTCGCCTATTTTACGATATGTTTATTCAAACGAAATTTTATACAATTTTTTCGTTTTTATTCGGATTAGGTTTTTATATTTTTATGAGTCGTGCTGAGGCGAAAACCGACCGCCCAAAAACTTTGTTTGTTCGCCGCTTACTTATTTTATTATTATTCGGTTTCTTACATTACGTTCTTTTATGGGACGGTGACATTTTACATACTTATGCGATTGCTGGATTTTTCTTATTTTTATTTTATAAGAGAGAACCTCGTACTATTTTAATATGGGCTATCGTTTTATTGAGTATTTTTCAATTCATTATGCTAATGGCTGGTATTACGGTTGCATTGGTACCAAAGGAAGAGCTAGGTTTTTCCTTACCTATCATGCCATTAGAAGACTGGCTGTCACAAATACAAAATCGTTTCCATGCATTTTACGCTGATGGAATTGGATTAAATTTACTTATGCTTCCAGAAACAGTTGGGCTATTTTTGCTTGGTTTATATGCCGGCAAAAAGGATATTTTCCGCCGCACGAAAGAGTTAGATCCAAAACTTAAAAAATGGCAAATTATTATGTTCCTTTTAACATTACCAATGTGGTTCTTCATGGTCCGTTACTTCTTATCAAAACCATTTTATGAACCAATTTATATGCAGGTCTTTACAATGTTTAGCGGAAAAACGTTATTCATATTCTACATTTTCACGCTCATGCGTTTATTACAAAAAGAAAAATGGCAAACGTTATTACGTCCATTCCAATACGTTGGACGAATGGCATTAACAAATTACATCTCGCATACAATTGTTACATTACTTGTATTTGGTCTATTCCTTAAAAATTATTATCCTGCTCCATTATGGGTTGGACCAATATTCTGCATTAGTTTCTACACGTTACAAATCTTTATTAGCCGCTGGTGGCTTTCACATTACCAATACGGGCCACTTGAGTACATTTGGCGTCTTGGTACGTACGGGAAAATAATGCCACTTAAAAAGAAAAGCAAGGTCTCATAACGAGACCTTGCTTTTTCACGCTTCTCTTACTGCACTTTGCATAGATACTGGCTCTTCTTCTACTTTCACTTTGCGCTGCGGCACCATATTAAATACGATATTTAAAAGTACTGCTGACGCACTTCCAAGTACAATTCCGTTATCTGTTAAAATACGAATGCTTTCTGGAAGTTGTGAAAATAATGTAGGAACGACTGTTACGCCAAGCCCAATTCCGACAGAACATGCAACGATTAATAAGTTTTCTTGTTTACCAAAATCAACGCTACTTAACATTTTAATACCATATGCCATAACCATACCGAACATCGCTAACATCGCACCGCCCAGTACTGATTTTGGGATAATTGTGGTAATAGCTGCGATTTTAGGAATGAAACCAAGTACGATTAACATACCACCGCAAGTATAAATAATAACGCGATTTCTTACTCCAGTTAATTGAACAAGTCCTACGTTTTGAGAGTATGTTGTATATGGGAACGCGTTGAAAATGCCACCTAACACCATCGCTAATCCTTCTGCGCGATAGCCTTTTGTTAATTCTTTTTCACCGATTTTTTTATTGCAAATATCAGATAATGCAAAGTATACACCCGTTGCTTCTACAATCCCTACGCAAGCAACTAAAATCATCGTAATAATTGGTGTTAATTCAAATGTTGGTGTACCGAAGTAAAATGGTTGAATACCGTGGAACCAATCCGCCTCTCCAACCGCTTGCAAACTTACTTTCCCCATAAACGCTGCAACGATAGTACCGAACAATAAACCTAGCAAAATAGAGATTGAACGAATAAATCCGTCGAAGAAACGATACATAATGATGATAAATAGTAACACACCAAATGCTAATGCTAAATTTTCAAGACTACCGAAATCTTTACTTCCTACTCCTCCAGCCATATCATTAATTGCCGCTGGAACAAGTGTAACTCCAATTACTGTAACGACAGATCCTGTTACAACAGGTGGAAACAGTTTTACAAGTTTTCCAAATAATTTCGCAAAAATAACAACGAATAACCCAGCAGCAATAATTGCTCCATAAATTGAAGACACACCGTATTGTTTTCCAATCGCAATCATCGGTCCAACCGCTGTAAATGTACAACCAAGCACAACTGGAAGCCCAATACCGAAAAAGCGATTTGATAGTGCTTGTAAAATTGTCGCAACGCCGCACATTAATAAATCAATTGAGACTAAATATGTTAACTCTTTTTGATTCAAACCAAGTCCACCGCCCACAATAAGCGGAACGATAATTGCTCCAGCATACATTGCAAGCATATGCTGCATACCAAGCGATGCAATTTTAAATGGATGCTGCTTCATCGTTTATTTCACCTCCGCAGTTTCTTGCTGTACAAATGTAACTGTGCCGTTATCAAGTGATGCAATTTCTGCTAGTGATTCAACACGAACGCCTTGTTCACGAAGCTTCTTTCCTCCATCTTGAAATGCTTTTTCAATAACAATTCCAATTCCTGCAATACTCGCTCCGGCTTGCTCTACTAAACTCATTAAACCTAAAGCAGCCTGACCGTTTGCTAAAAAGTCATCGATGATTAATACACGATCATTTTCATCGATATGATTTCGAGATAATGAAATTTCATTTGTTTCTTGTTTTGTAAATGAATATACGTTTGCAACGTACATATTATCTTGTAACGTTAACGATTTACGTTTTCGTGCAAAAATTACTTTTACACCAAGCTCTAATGCAGCCATAACCGATGGTGCAATGCCTGAAGATTCAATCGTCACGATTTTTGTAATGTTCTCTTCTTTAAAACGTTTAGCAAATTCTTTTCCGATTTCTTGCATAAGTACTGGATCAATTTGATGATTTAAAAAAGCATCTACCTTTAATACGTCACCAGATAAAACCTTTCCTTCGTTCAAAATCTTTTCTTGTAATACTTTCATGTTTGTTCCCCCTCTTATGCAATAAAAAAACTCCAAAAGCCGCCACCACTCGTTACAAGTGAGAGACGCGCTTTTGGAGTTTCGCAAAAAAAGAATGCTAAACAAGCAATTATATTCGTCCTCACTCATAGTCAAAGTATTTACGGTACTTCGGTAGAAACTTGCAGGCCATATCCCCGCGATTATATGAGTGTAGCTAACTATTTATTTTATAGAAGGATTATAACGTACTTTTTATGCTTTGAAAAGCATTTATCAAAAAAACACGTACAAATTTTTAAAAACCACTATCTTTGTTCGAGTTTTGCAAACTCTTTCATTCCCAATTACAACTTCGTTAAAATGATTGGCCCATCTTTTGTAATCGCAATTGTATGCTCATATTGAGCTGATAATTTCCCGTCCATCGTTCGTACAGTCCACCCATTTAAATCTACTTTAGAATATCGCATACCTATATTTACAATCGGTTCAATTGTAATTACCATTCCTTCTTGTAACTGAGGTCCTTGTCCTTGTTTCCCAAAATGAAAAATTGCTGGTTCTTCATGAATCTCTTTACCAATCCCATGTCCCGTAAAGTCTCTTGCGACAGAAAAACCTTCATTTGTTACATAACTTTCAATTGCATAGCCAATGTCTCCTACATGATTACCAATTACCGCCTGATCAATCCCTTTATACAAAGCATTCTCAGCTACTAACAACAACTTTTCTGCTTCATCAGAAACTTTTCCAACTCTATACGTCCAAGCAGAATCTGAAAGACCCCCATTTAAGTTTACTACCGTGTCAATTGTTACAATATTACCCTCAGTTAAAGGAACATCGGCCGGAAACGCATGACACATTTCATCGTTTACAGATGCACATATCGCATATGGATACCCGTTGTAACCTTTCTGTTCAGATGTGGCACCATGCTTTTTTAAATACATTTCAACAAACGTATCAATCTCTTGTGTCGTTATACCTGGCTTTATCATTTTCGCAATTTCTTTATGACATGAAGCAAGTAATTTTCCAGATTCATGCATCAAATCTATTTCATTTTTCGTTTTAATTGTAATCATACTACCTCTACCCTTCCTTGCTAAACCTACTATTTGCTACTAAACTTCTATCATACACACCCTCTACCAAAATTTCAAAACTCTCAATTACAACAAGTAAAAAATATGTATCATATATTTCTAAATCAAAATAAAAAAACAGAAGATCCCTCTGTTTTTTAATCACGTTTACATATATAGTTCATTTTCAAGAACTCAAAACAACCACCATTTGTTTTCTGTATAAACGTTCCAACCGCTTCAAATCCCGCCCTTTTATACACTTTTATCGCTCTCTCATTAAATGTCGCTACTGATAGTGTTATATATTTGCATCCGTATTTTTCTTTGCTAAAAGCTAGTCCAGCATTCACGAACTGTAAACCAAATCCATTGCCAGTTATATCAGGTCTCATTCCAAGTCCTATCTCAACCGTTCCATTATTTATTTTACAAACCGTAAAGAACCCAATGAGAGTACCATTTTCTTTCACAGAAAATACATGATTCCCTCTACTCTCACCCTCTAAAAACTCAGCTAAATCTTCTTCATCTGCCTCTATATCGTAAAAGGAATATTCCCCTTTATAATGCCAGTTATATGCAATCTCTTCCGCCTCTTCTTGCGTCATTACTGTATATGTATAAACCATCTTCTATCCCCCTATAAAAAAAAGCTGCAAGTAAGCAGCTCTTTTTTATAACTCATAAATTTCTTTATACTTCACTTCTAAATAATCTGCTAAGTAATTTGCATTTAACCCTTCGCCTGTTACATCTTCTAAAATTTCAAGTGGCTTTTTCGTTTTACCATATTGGTGAATATGTTCTGTTAACCATTCACGAATTGGTGTTACGTTTCCTTCTTCTAATAATGCATCAAAGTTCGGAATGTCTTTTAACATTCTTTGCTTAAATTGCGCTGCATACATGTAACCAAGCGCATAAGATGGGAAGTATCCAAATGAGCCACCAGCCCAGTGAACATCTTGCAATACACCTTGCGCATCATTTTCCGGACGAATTCCTAAATATGCTTCCATCTTATCATTCCAAGCTGCTGGTAAGTCCTTCACTTGTAATGTACCATCAAATAATTCTTTCTCTAATTCATAACGCACCATAACATGAAGCGGGTATGTAAGCTCATCTGCTTCTATACGAATGAATGACGGCTTCGATTCGTTAATTGCATCATAAAATTCATCGACTGACATATCATCAAATTGACCATTGCTATACTCTTTTAATAAATCATAATTTTTCTTCCAGAATGATTTATTACGGCCGATAAAGTTCTCAAAGAATAACGATTGTGACTCATGAATACCCATGGATGTTCCACTACATAACGGTGTACCTTCAAATTTCTCTGCAATATTTTGTTCATATACAGCATGACCACATTCATGAATTGTTCCAAACACAGCCATGCGGAAATCCTTTTCGTCATAGCGTGTCGTAATACGAACATCCCCTCTATTTAATGTAATCTCGAATGGATGTACTGTTTCATCAAGACGGCCTGCTTCAAAGTCATAATTCAATTGCTTTAATAGTTCTAATGTAAAGTTCTTTTGTTTTTCTTTTGAAAATTTTTCCGATAAAGCACTTGTTTTTAATCCTTTTTTAGACTCAGAGATTTCTTTTACAAGCGGCACGATGCGCTCACGAAGTTGACCAAATACGTGATCTAAAACTTCTACTGTAATACCTGGCTCATACATGTCTAATAATGTATTGTATTTATATGTTTCGTACCCCCAATATGTAATAAATTTCTTTTTAAATTCAACAATTTTTTCTAAGTACGGGCGGAACATTTCGAAATCAGATTTTTCGCGAGCTTCTTCCCACACACTCTCTGCTTTCGCTTCTAATTTCACATACGCTTCGTATTCCGCTTGTGGAATTTTCTTATTTCTATCATATTCTTTCCGACACTCTTCAACCATTTTCTTCGTCGTTTCAGAAAGTTTATCTTCACGTATTAAAGCTTCAAGCTCTGTTAAATAGTTCCCCATCTCATCTGAAGTCGACATAGCAAATACTTCGGATGAAAGCATACCAATTACTTCTGAACGCTGGTCTACACCTTTTTTAGGCGCCCCTGTTCTCAAGTCCCAAAACATTAAACTTAATGCTTCTCCGTAATTTTGTATCTTCTTCACATATGTTAAAAATTGTTTTTCTACTTCATATGTAGCTACTGTCATCGTATAAAAACCTCCCTTTTCTACCTCAAACTTAATTCGACACGGAAATCTAAATTCCTTTTATAATAGAAAAAAAGCTTGGCAAGCGCCAAGCTTTCTCCTTATAATTCTTTACCTTCTACCGGTAGTACGTTTTTCACCGCTTCTACCACTTTCTCATCTTCTGTATCAGATAAGAAGATTGATATAGCACCTTTATCGTCGCTCGTACGAATTAAACGACCAATCCCTTGACGAAGACGTAAAATCATATATGGTACATCTACATCCCAGAACGGGTCATTCACATGTTTACGCTTCGCTTCAAACACAGGATCGTTTGGAGGGAATGGTAATGACCAAATGATAACATGTGATAATGATGAACCAGGAATGTCTAAACCTTCCCATAAATGAACGGCACAAAGTACAGTCTCTTCTTCATTTTGGAAGCGAGAAACGAGCTGACTAATTTCTTGATCCCCTTCATATAGGAACGGAACTGACATTTGTTCTTTACTTACATATTCTTTAAACGCTGCAAGTTCTTGCGTTGTACGGAATAATACAAGTGTACGTCCGTTTGTTTTCTGTATATTTTCAAGTGTATATTGACACTTTCTTTCCCACTCATTTTCTTTCGTATGCGATAGTAAGTTTACTGCCATTTGCTCTTCATAATCAAATGGTGAGGCAACTGAGAATGATAAGTAATCTTTTACCCCTAGGCTATTTGCTGTAAATGCGAATGAATCGTTATTAGATAATGTAGCAGATGAGAAGATATACGGGATTTTCTTCGAGAATACTTTCTCTTGTAATACTTCTTCAACTGCACGTGGCATAATTACTAACGTGAAGGCTCCATCACCTTCTTCACCCCATGTAATTACATTTTTCTCATGCATGAATAGACGAAGTGAATGTTCTAATACATCTAAATGTTCATCAACGATATTTAAATCATACGTATTTACTGTATGCATTTCACTTTCAAATACTAACGCATCACCGACTTCACCAATTTTCGCATAAAGTCGTTTTGCTTCAGCTGTTACTTTTTCTGTCACAGTAATTTCTAAACGATCAGAACCGGCAATTTCTTTTTTGTTTTCTTGTAACACATCAAAGAATCGCTCTGTTTGCCAAATTGTTTCTTCTACTAAATGTGCAAACTCTTCACGAATATCGTTTTGTAATAATCTCGTTAAAAGTTGCTCCATCATCGTTTGCTTTAAACGATATGTTAAAGCTTTTTGAGCTGCATATTCTACAAGATGTCCTTCATCGAATACAACACAACTACTTTCTGGTAATAATGGAATTTGCCCTTCACGCTTTCGAGCATCGTACGTCCAAATATGATCCATATAAAAATCTTGAGAACAAATAATTAAATCTGCTGCTTTACGATAATGTTCACGTGAAAGAGTTTGACCGCAACGATGACGAGAATCACAAGTGAAGCAATCTTGGAAGTAATCCCAATTTACTTTTGACCATTCTTCGTCATTTAATAGTGGAAATTCTTTTCGGTCACCATAGTGAGTAAAGTTTTGCATTGTACCATGATCGAATACAAACTGTGGTAACTCGTAATATACGTCTTCAATTACTTCTGGAGCTCGTCCACTCATAACATCTTCAAGTTTACGTAAGCATAAATAATTATCCATTGATTTTGCAAGCCTTACATCAACAGATAGCCCTAATGCTTCAGATAACTTAGCAATGTCCCCTTCTTCTTTCACAAGCTGCTCAATTAACGTTTCATCTGCACAAGCAATAATAGCTGGTTTCCCAGTATAACGCGCGTAACAAATTGCATATAGAAGATATACAATTGTTTTCCCTGTTCCTACACCAGCTTCTGCGAACATAACTTTCTTTTCTTGGAAAGCGCGTTCTAACTGAAACGCCATAAAAATTTGTTCATCACGCTCTTCAAAGCCTTTTTCCGGAAGGATGTCGTAAAACACATCTCCAATCCACTCATTCAACTTATCATAAAAATTATCTTGTTTTCCTACTTCAAATGGTAATCTCTTCTCAGTAAACATCCTTAGCCTCCAACCAAAAAGTTTTTCTATAAAAAGATAATAGCAACCGCTACTCATATGTGTGCAGCCACTTTCCCCTGTTGCAATACATAGAAATTCACGAAAAAAAATTTTCCTTTCGAAAAAGGAAAATTTTCTTCTATATTAATGACTTTAAATACCGTTTATCAATCGCTGTTTCATGTGAAAGAGCTGACAAATATTCTTCTTGTGCTTTTTGTATTTCATCTACAATCGCACCTTGACTATCCACTTCTTTTCCGAGCTCATCATACGTACGGTGAATAGCTTTTTGAATCATTGATAATTGGAAATTATCCATATCACTTCCTCCTTTACGCATTACATAATAGCCAGTATATGCGCGCTGGAGGAGTTTTATACTATGAATTACGCGGTGGACGTTTTCCGAAGTATTGGTAGTAATCTGTACGGATAAATCCGTTAAACAGCTTACGCTTCTTCGACGCTTCTTTTCCGTAACACTTCTCAAATGCTTCGTAGCTTGTTAATACATACGCTGACCATGTATCTAATGGGCGGAATACTTGTCCCATTTCTTTGTACAATTGTTCAACAAGTGCTTTTTCACTTAAACGTTCTCCGTATGGAGGATTCGTTACAACGTAGCCATAATCCTCTTTTGTTGTGAAATCTTTTACTTGCATTTGTTTAAATGTAATTAAATCGCCCAAGCCTACTTCTTCTGCGTTATCTTGAGCAACTCGAATCATACGATGATCAATATCGGATCCAATGATTTGTAATTGTTGATCATAGTTCGCTAAATCTTCAGCTTCTTGACGAGCTTCACGCCAGTTTTGTTTACCTACCCAGCCCCACTCGTCAGATGCGAAACCACGGTTAAATCCTGGTGCAATGTTTTGTCCAATTAATGCTGCTTCAATCGGAATTGTACCTGATCCACAGAATGGATCAACAAATGGACGATCCGGCTTCCAGTTTGTTAATTTAATTAAAGACGCAGCTAATGTTTCTTTTAACGGAGCTTCCCCTTGATCCATACGGTATCCACGTTTATGAAGTCCAACACCGCTCGCATCAATTGTTAATGTCGCAATATCCTTTAGCATTGCAATCTCGATACGGAATAACGGGCCATCTTCTTCAAACCAAGTTGTACGTTTATATGTTGTTTTTAATTTTTCAACGACAGCTTTTTTAACGATACGTTGGCAATCCGAAACACTGAATAATTCAGATTTTAAAGATTTTCCGATAACAGGGAATTCACCATTCTCTGGAATATAATCTCCCCAGTTTAATGCTTTCGTTTTTTCAAATAGCTCATCAAATGTTGTTGCTTTAAATTCGCCAACTTTAATTTTTACACGGTCCGCAGTACGTAACCATAAATTCGTACGACAAATCGCCTTTTCATCTGCTTCAAATGTTACTTTGCTGTTTTCTACTTGACATTCATAACCAAGATCGCGAACTTCTCGGGCAACTAACGCTTCAATACCCATTGCCGCTGTTGCAATTAAAGTAACTTTTCCCATTTGCATTCACCTCTTATGTATATTCAAACAATAATTAATAGCAATTGGTCCTATTAATCATTACATTTTACGAAAAATTTTCTCATTAACCATTTTAACTCATACTTTATAACTTCATACAAATAAAAAGCCCTCCTCTAACAAAGGAGAGCTGAGTTATTTCATAGTTGGTTCATAACGTTCTGTAAGCCATGTTCTGTTCCTTTGTACTACAAACGGCCCACGCCTCGTACTCCGGTGGCAATCATCTATCTACAGGTTATAAAACCTGTCCTTTCCCGTCGTTCATTTCCTTGGAAAAGATTCCCCTACCATTATTTGGGTTTCTCGCTCGTGGGGTTTACCTCGTTCCACTCCTATCATTTCTTCAAGGACTTCGTCACTGTGGCACTTTAAAGGTAGTCAAACCATATCCGAAAGGACTTAGGTTTTTTCCCTGCCGTTAAACCAGCCTTACAGCCAGAATACCCTAGCTTATGAATTGGCTAGGCACGAACACTACAGCCATCTCAGGCCGTGCGAGCATGGACTTTCCTCTACAACGTTGGCGTTGCAGCGATTACCCAAACGTTATGACATCCATTAGTATAGTGGAAACAAAAAGATTTTGCAACGTTTTTTTCTATGTAAAATGCTTAAACCTTTTCCCACCTTACATCATTCGTATAACTTACTTCCAAATACAGCTTTTTCTAAGTTAGATAAGCGTTTTAAAATATCCGTATTCGTGTTGTTATAAACTGGTTGTGCAACTGGTGTTTGTACAGGTTGTTGTGGAACTTGCGTTACTGCTAGTTTTTGTTCCTCTAATTCACGCTTTAAACGAGCATTTTGTTGCTTTAATTGCTCAAACTCTTTGTGGAAAGCTTCATAGTCTTTAATGATCATATCAAGAAACTTGTCTACTTCTTCTTGCTGATAACCTCTCATACCTGTTTTAAATTCTTTTTCTAAAATATCTTTCGCTGTTAATTTAATTTTATCCGAAATCATTTTCTTCACCTCAAATTTTTACCAAAACTTTCATTAACTAAATTTTTTCAGAAACAATGCTTTTTGTCAATCATATATACGAGTACTATATTACATATTTACTCTGCATTATTCCACTGTTCCTCTTCTATTATATCTTGTAAATCAGAAAAAAGAATGAAATAACTGTGATAATTTTCTATTTCTCCTTTTTTCTTTGCTGCTTCTACAATATATTTGGGACTTCCTGGTTTTTCTTCATCGTATACCGCTAAAAGCGCATCACTTTTTTCAATAAAAAATTGATTTTTTAATTTAAATTGCTCTGGACTTTCATACTTCCGTTTCGTGATACTATCAACATGGTCTGCTTGAGAAAGGATAAATTCATAATATTCACGATTATCTTCTTTCCAATTTTCTTCTTGTTCTAAAAACGGAGTGAATACCGCTAATTTTAAATCTGGATATTCTACTTGCATTTCAAAAACAACTTCAGCAGCCCATAATTCTACACCTAATTGGCCACTTATTATAACCCACTCTAAACCATCTTCTACAAAATTGGTTAATTTACGGTGTAACGCTTTCTTTATACACTCCACCCCTGGATGATCATTTTTAAATATTCCAAGTTCAAATGGCTTATATCCTGTTACTGCAATAACTTTCATATCAACACTCCAATTACAAAAAAAGAACTAGCATTTCGCTAGTTCTAACATATCATTTACTTTTTAAACATTCCACCAACGTTTGGTCCGATATTTGGACCGAATGGTGATACGTTTGGTCCAATATTCGGTCCGAATGGTGATACGTTTGGTCCAAACGGAGATACATTTGGTCCTGGACCAAATGGTGATACGTGATGTCCATGATGTCCATGATGACCATGGCCACACGGTCCACATCCGCCGCCGAATCCTGGGTCGATTGGGTCCACAACATTTACATTTGAATTTGTTTGCGGGAAGAAGTTTTGGTTTTTAATTTGTTGATGATGTACATGTGTTGTATGTGTTGGGAAAATGTGTGGCACCACCGTTGTTGAAAAAGAGTGTGTTACGCATTGTTTCGTCGGATGAATGACAGGAGCAGTCGTACAAATAGGTCCTGTAGGCTTATGCCCTCCAAAGCAAGGATGACAATGATGCATAGTTTTTTCTCTCCTCTCTCGTTAAAAAAATCTGATTACACTTTACAGTATGAGAAAAGAGAGAAAGCCGTTTGTTATATATACCCATTTATTACAAGGAAATTTGTCTAGTCCTTTATTTCATTTACATTGTTTTTATAGACAATCCTTCAACATCACTTACCAAAAAAGCCTCCAACTTGCTTTACAATACCTGTCACTTGATTCATCGCATTCATCATTTGTCCAGCTGTATTCATCATTTTATTTACATCATAGTTACCATCTGATGTTTTAAATTGAGAAACAAAACTAGAAAACTGGCTTGGCTGTGGTTGCTTTTGCTTACCCTGCGTCGGGTACGGTTGTTTTGGTGGATAAAACATCGCTTGTTGATTAGCATACGGCGATGGTGGTGGCATATAATATTGCGAATTCATATAAGGCTGCTGCTGTGGTTGATTCATGTATGGTTGCTGAGCTTGTGATTGTTGAGCTTGATTCACATAAGGTTGCTGCTGTTGTGGTTGTTGAGCTTGATTCATAAAGGACACTTCAAACGGTTGATAATAATTTTGATTTCCATAATAAGGCTCGAAAGGATACATATTATACCGTAAATATGTATCCGTATTATATTGGTACATATTTTGCTGTGCATATGGATTCGTTTGCTGATATACGTTAGGTTGTTGAAACATGCATTCTCTCCTCCTTCACATAAGTTTCTACATATATAATATGTACCTATAAAATAATATGTGTGATGGAATATATGTCTATTTTTGTCGGAAGTTTAAATTTTTAAAAAATTAAAAAAGAAAACCCTTCCATGCTATGATAATTAAGAAGAAGATTCTCATGGGGGAGGAATCAACATGGTATTAGGGGATTTAAAACAAGCGTTTTCTCAAAAAAAGGGGTATTGCACAGAGAATGCAAATGAATTATTAGACTTTGCGAGACATTGGTATCTCGAAGGAAAAATATGCATATCAGATTATCGAACATTAATAAAAGAATTAGAAATAAACGGCGCAACAAAACCTACAACAATGACAGAAGCATAAAAATAACAAGAGGGCTCTCCCTCTTGTTATTTACATTGCTCAACTATATTTTGCAAAGTATACGAAATGGCTTGGTGTGTTTCAAAGAATCGTTTACCTTTACCTTTATTTACAAAGCATTGCAACACATTCGTTTGTAAATTATCGTATACTTGATCAATTTGCTGTACATGTATATACTTTGGCTTTTCTTCTTTAATCCACGTATAAGCTAGTTCTTTCCACTTCTTTAATTCCTCATCTACCATATCTACAAACGGTTTCATATCCTTATAAAAGTCGTATTCAGTTAGTTCTCTTTTTTTTACATTCGCTTCATTATTATACTGCATGAGTTTTTCTGAAGACTGTATTAATGCTTCATTCTTCATTTCTTTCCCACCTTATTATGCACTCACTACGACGGTTTGAAATGTCTTCACCCAATTCCCTTTTTCTTCGTGATGCACTAATTTATTTTCCATATGTTCAATATGCATTTCTGTTATTTCTATCTTATTACATATTTTTTCACTCGCATCCTTTAATGCATGATTCATTCTAATCCCTATATTCATTTCCAGCAAATCGAGAGAACTTAACATTTGATCCATTTTTTTCATTACATCTTCCTTCTGAACCATCGCCATATACAAAACGCCTCCTTCTTTGCTTTTCCTTTGTCATGTAATTTCGCCGAATGATTCACCACTCCTGCCCACATGACAAAACTAGTTGTTATTCGTCAAAGAAATCATTTCGTATGTCATTTATAGAAATGGTAACAATACAAAAAGGAGGTGTATTACAATGGCAAAGAACAAAAATGAAAAAAAGAAAAACCAAAACAAACAACAAAATAAACCCGAGACTGGCAATCCAAAGCTAGATGGTCCAAACTTCCCTGCTACATAAAGCGAGACTTTATTACGAACATTTAAATTTCAAATCATCCTTAATCTCCTACTAGCATTACGTTTTGAAATTAAAGTTGTAGCACGCATAGCAGGATTTTTTCAAATTAAGAAGTCCCGTCTTCAAAATGGAAGACGGGACTTCTTTTTTATTATATCATGAACTCATCGATCCTTTTAGCAAAACGGTTTACGATAGATAGCCTATAGATTTGTTCTCTCTTTCTTCTATACCATTCTGTTATATTAACTTCCCCTTTAGGTTCTTCAAGTACAAATAACACATTCATTTTCATATTTGCACAAAACCAATCTCTCATTTTTATTTCTTCATGTAAAATAACAGGATAAATATCTCTAAGTGTTGGCGTATAAGACTTTCGAGTTTCCTTTGCGTAAACTTCATAATCTTCTCTAGACCCAGTATGTGTAGTTTGCAGTGCAAACTTATAAAACGAACCATTATAAATTGGATGAAACAATAACCATGCTAATTTTTTTCCTAGTTCTATACGCTTTTGTAACGTTTCAAATTGATAAACCGAAAACCCATACATTCTCCCTTCAATTGTTGGGAAGATAACTGCACTAATATGAAGTCTTTCTTGTACTTTAAAAAGTGCAGTATGGAATACATGTTTTTTAAAATATGTGTTCTCAATGACTGGTTTTTGAATTTTATTTTGTTCATTTATAATAAGCGCTGTCATAAGTCTATTCATATCTCTTCTTTCCCAGAAAAGTAACCATTCTTTTTCCATAAAAATTGATACATTGAAGTATTGCAACAAATGAAAGAGAGGTGCATGTCTCTTCTTACTTTCCTCATACAATAATAGCTGAGGAAATGCATCTAAAAAAATAATCCAATTAGCCTGTTCGTACAGAAGAAATAAATGTTTTTTTACCGTTCTAGGTAAAACAGTAGCATAATATCTCCCTTCTAAATCAGTCATATTCCAGCCCGCATTTCTCGAAACCATACTCGCTAAAAAGGCCCACCTGATTTCACTATTTCTTAAATAATATTCTTGATAAGATTGTGTCCGAGAAATATTGTCCACATTAGCTATTTCTGTTTTCTTTTTAATATTGTGAATGATTGCTTTTTCTTCCTCTATACAAAAATTTTTTTCTCGATTTTGTTTAATTTTCATATAATCATTCCATGTAAACATAAATAAGTCATCATACCTTTCATCAAAAAGGTCACATCTTTTTTCATTTTTTGATATAATCACCTTTGTAAGTAATTCTTAGCAAGTTGGGGGTGGACACACTATGACCATTCGTTACCCAAATGGAAAAAGGTATAATCAAGCTTCACAACCTCAAAAAACACCTATAAAAACACATACTTATAGTAATAGAGGTATGTCCCTTGAAGAGGAATTGAATGAAACAAATCAATATTACTTAACCCATAATATTGCATGTGTACATAAAAAGCCTACACCTCTTCAAATTGTAAAAGTAGATTACCCCGCTCGAAGTGCTGCAGTGGTAAAAGAAGCGTATTTTAAACAACCTTCTACAACAGATTACAACGGTGTATACAAAGGGAAATACATCGATTTTGAAGCAAAGGAAACCAAAAATAAAACTAGTTTCCCACTTCAAAACTTCCACCTTCATCAAATTGAACATATGAAGCAAGTGGTTGCTCATAATGGAATTGCATTTGTTATTATTAAATTTACACTTTTTGATGAATTTTATTTACTAGATGCAAAACATATTATTGCATTTTGGAATCGTCAAAATACTGGTGGACGCAAGTCGATTACGAAAGAAGAAATAGAAGAGCATGGATCCTTATTATCATGCGGTTATCACCCTCGGATTGACTATATCCGTGTACTAGACATGGTTTATTTTTCGTGATAGAGTCATCACTAAGGCTCTTTTTTCGACTTTTGGGGGAGAGAATGAAAGGTAGGAGAAAGTATAATGTCAGATAATTATCGTTCTCGTACAGAACGAAATCATGTGAAAAATCAAGAGAAAAAAACACATAAAGAAGAAAAACCAAAGAAAAAAGGCTCCTTTTTCAAGAAATTCCTTATAGGTTGTCTACTTCTTGGTATCGTTGGTCTTGTAGCCGGCGTTTCCGCTTTCTTTGTTATGGTAAAGGACGCTCCAAAATTAGACAAATCCAAACTTGTTAATCCTTTATCAACAAAGTTTCTCGATAAAAACGGAAATTTCTTTTATGAATACGGTGCTGAAAAACGAACACATGTTACTTATGATCAAATTCCAAAAGTAGTTGAAAATGCATTTCTTGCAACTGAGGATTCGCGTTTCTATGATCATAATGGAATTGATTTTAAACGAACTACAAAAGCAGTTATGGAAAATGTCACTGGTGGTTTCGGTTCCCAAGGTGGTAGTACGATTACACAGCAAGTCGTTAAAAACTACTTTCTAACGATGGACAAAACTGCTAAAAGAAAAGTGCAAGAATGGTACTTATCTTACAAATTAGAGCAACAATACTCTAAACATGAGATTTTAGAAATGTACTTAAATAAGATTAATTTAGGTAACCGTTCATACGGTATTGCGACAGCAGCGCAAAAATATTATGGTAAAGATTTAAAAGACTTGCAATTACATGAAGCTGCTATGCTCGCTGGTTTACCCCAAGGTCCAAACATTTATGATCCAACAAAAAAAGAAAATGTTGAACGAGCAACAAATCGTCGTAATGTCGTATTATCATTAATGAATCGACATGGTTATATAACAAAAGAAGAAATGAATAACGCCGTTAAGATTCCAGTAACTGAGGGCCTTCAACCGTCTTCAGAAGTAACTGAGATGAAGTATCAAGCATTTTTAGATGCGGTTGTAAAAGAAGTTGAAAAAGAATATCCTGATGTAAATATCGGTTCAGATGGTTTAACGATTCATACAACACTTGATCAAGATGCTCAAGATTACGCCGACAAAATTATGGATGGCAATCTTATTAAGTATCCGGACGATCAATTCCAAGGGTCATTCGTATTTATGGATACACAGTCTGGAGAAGTTCGAGCAATTGGTGCTGGACGTAAAGAAAGTAAGTCTACTTTCAAAGGTCATAATATGGCAACTGATTTAAAACGCCAAGTTGGTTCAACAATGAAACCAATTTTCGACTACGGTCCGGCAATTGAAAATTTACAATGGTCTACATACCATCAATTAAACGACTCAGAGTATACGTATTCCAATGGTAAGAAAATACAAAATGCAACAAAGAGTTACAAAGGTGACGTTTCACTACGTGAAGCTTTGAAAAAGTCATTAAACATTCCAGCTTTAAAGACAGCACAAACAGTTGGTCTTAATAAGTCAAAAGAATTTGCTGAAGGTTTAGGCATGACCTTTAAAGAAGGAAAAGTCTACGAATCAACAGCAATCGGTAGTAACGATAGTTCTCCATTAGAAGTAGCAGGTGCATATGCAACCTTTGGTAATAGTGGTAACTATAATAAACCACACTTCGTAAAAGAAGTAACCTTCCCGGACGGGAAAAAGAAAAGCTTTAAACCGAAAGAACATCGCGCAATGCAAGACTATACAGCTTATATGGTTACTGACGTTCTTCGTGACGTAGTAAAACCTGGTTCTGGTGGTACAGGTCCAACAGCATACGTTTCAGGTGTTGACGTAGCAGGTAAAACAGGAACACAAAACTTTGATGAATCAGTTCTTCAAAAATATGACATCCCAGCTGATGCAAACAGAGATAGCTGGTTTGCTGGATATACGCCACAATACACAATGGCTGTTTGGACCGGTTACGAAAAAGATGGTCCAAAAAATTATGTTAGCGATCGCTCCACTAGAATTGCACAGCAAATGTTCCAAGTAATGATGAGCAAATTCGCTACAGATAAATCACGCTTTGAACGTCCTTCTTCTGTACAAGAAATAAACGGAGAGTTATACGTAAAAGGTGCGAAAAAAGATGCAATTAAACAAATTAAAGTAGATGCCCCTAGTGGTCTGAATGTCACTTTTGATGGCGCTAGCACAGTTACACTAAACTGGTCTGGACCAGCAGAAGTTGATGCATATGCAGCCAGCTATAAAGCAACTGACGGTTCAAGTGGTAGCCTATCAATAAGTGGTACGACAGCTACTCTTGATGGTATTAAACCAGGTGTTACTTACAGCTTCTCTGTAGTAGCGAAAAAAGGTACTGGCACAAGCCCAGCAGTTGGTGCATCCTTCACTGCGCCTGGCGGAACTCCAGATGCAAAAAAAGCTGAAGAAGAGGCTAAGAAAAAGGCCGATGAAGAAGCTAAGAAAAAAGCTGATGAGGAAGCCCAGAAAAAGGCTAATGAAGATAAAGTAAAACAAGACGAAACTAAGAAAAAGGCTGAAGAAGAGGCTAAGAAACAACAAGAACAGCAACAGCAAGAACAACAACGTAAACAGCAAGAAGAAGCTCAAAAGAAAGCTGATGAGGAAGCTAGAAGGAAAGCTGAAGAAGAAGCTAAGAAAAAAGCTGAAGAAGAAGCTAAGAAGAAAGCTGAAGAAGAGGCCAAGAAAAAAGCTGAAGAAGAGGCTAAGAAACAACAAGAACAGCAACACCAAAATCCCGGAGGAGATACACCTCACGCAGACGGTGCTGTTGTTACAACAGAGTCCTAATATACAAAAAAAGAAGTCCGTTTCTCTTAACGAGAAGCGGACTTCTTTTTTGTTATCATTTTCTTTACATACAGCTTTTCTATTTCGATATACAACTGCGCTAATTGAATATAAGAATGATAATTACTCGGTTTCTTTATAATGAATGAATATCTTTCCATAAAATTAACAGGTTGCACTTTTAATTTATTCGTATTTATTTGCATTTCATTTAAACTATGAACAGGTTGTTCATTTAGCCAATAGACAACCGATAACAAGTGAGCTGAAAAAAGAATCATTGGTCCCTCAGCCTCTTGCTTATTTCTATTTCGAAACAGTATAGCAATGTCTTCATGCTTATTTTTCCATACATTCAACATCACTGGAATGCTGTTTTCAATTTCCTTCCATGGCTCATACTGTCTTTCAATATCAAATATAAAGTAAGTATTTTGTATTATCTCTTCAAAAGAATTGTCTGTATGATACTTAATTAAATTTACACTTTCTTTAAAAAATGGTAAACAGTGAAATTCTTTCGGTATTTCTATAACTCGTTCCATCCTTTATTTCACCTTCATTCGCTTCTTTCCTTCACGACATACTTCTAACAGTCTGCATTCCTCACATTGCGGTCGTTGTGCTTTACAATGATAACGTCCAAAGAAAATCATACGATGATGTGTAACTCCCCACTCATCCATTGGTACTTTCTTCATTAATGTTTTTTCTACTTCTAACACAGAGTCTTTCCATCTACACATAGCTAATCGTTTACTCACTCGCTCCACATGTGTATCAACAGCAATTGCCGGAATTCCAAACGCTACGGAAACTACAACATTCGCTGTTTTCCTTCCTACACCTGGTAATTTCGTAAGTTCATCTCGATCGTTCGGTACTTCTCCATTATAGTCATCTAATAACATTCGGCATAATTTTTGAATGTTTTTTGCTTTATTTCTATACAATCCGATAGAGCGTATATCTTGTTGTAATTCTTCTAGAGAAACACTTAAATAATCTTCTGGTGTTTTATATTTTTGAAATAAATTTCTTGTCACTTTATTTACAAGTACATCCGTACATTGTGCAGATAACGCCACCGCGATTACAAGTTCAAATGGATTATCATGAACCAATTCACAATGTGCTTCTGGATACATATCCGCCATTGTGTCTAAACAATAACGGATTTGCGTTTTGTTAAGCATATTTTTCCTCCTATATTACTGCTCCAACCAATTATAAAAAGGCACTTTTCCAGTAAATTTCGTCTCTTGTTTTGTCATTTGTTGTGCCCTTTGTTGATTCGCTCTAAATTTTTGACCTTGATTTTGAGCCTGATCTACCGTTTTAATTCCATTCTTTTTCCACTCAAATAAAATACGATCAATATATCGGAAATTTAGTTTTCCACTCATTACAGCTTCTCTAAGAGCCGCTTGAATTAAATTTGGATGATGTTGATCTTGGTCCTCCCACATCCCTAACGTTTCACATTCGAACGGCGAAAGTGGTCTTCCAAATTCTTTTTCAAATACTGTATATAAATTTACTTGTAGCTGTTTTTTTTCTTTTTGCTCTTCCTCTATTGATTCATCCATTAAGAAATGTAATATTTTTTCCCATAACGGTTGTAAAGAATAACTTTCGCACATCATCGCTTCTGATCTTTGTCCACCTTCTAGTGATAAAAAACCTTTTTGAATCAACGTCTGAATTACTTCCATACATTTCATTTCCGTTATCGTCATCCGTTCAGAAATCTCTGAAGGAGTCGGAAACGAATTACCTGATTCTAAAAATGTGTGTACATGAAGTACAACCATAAATTCCGTCTCATTTAAACCTAATTTTTTATAATGCATCATAAGCAATTTTGGAATTGCAATGCTTCCCTGCTCAAACCACTGTAACATCATTTTCTTTTTCATCACCAAACACCTCGCTCTCTAGTATAACACACCTTTAGCTATTTCTTTTTGCCACAATCCGTCAAAAAAACCTCCCCATTAATAGGGAGGTTTTTTATATTACATGAATGAAATATAAAATTAAGCTTGCACTTTACTTTTCATAAATGTATGGATGCGCTCTAATGCTTTCTCTACTTGTTCAAGAGATGTCGCATATGATAAACGAACATTATTTGGAGCACCAAATCCTGTACCTGGTACAAGAGCCACTTTTTCCTCTTCTAATAGAGCTTTTGCCCAATCATCAACTGTTGCATATCCTGATAAAGCTACAGCTTCTTTTACGTTAGGGAATAAGTAAAATGCCCCTTGCGGTTTAATACAAGTAAAGCCAGGGATTTGAATTAATTTATCATAAATGATGTTTAATCTCTCTTCAAAGGCTTGACGCATTGTTTCCACAGGTTCTTGTGAGCCTGCATATGCCGCAATTGCGCCGTATTGAGCGATTGAAGTAGGGTTTGACGTACTATGACTCGCTAAATTCGTCATTGCTTTAATAAGCTGCTTATTTCCTGCAGCATATCCAATACGCCATCCTGTCATAGAATGAGATTTAGATACACCATTAATAATAAGTGTTTGTTCTTTTAATGCATTAGAAAGCTGGGCAATTGAAGTATATTCTACGCCACCATAAATTAATTTTTCATAAATTTCATCAGAAACGATTAAAATATCATGTTCTAAACATACTTCTCCAAGCTGTTGTAATTCTTCTTTGCTATAAATCATTCCTGTTGGATTGCTCGGTGAATTAATAATAACTGCTTTCGTTTTCTCTGTAATTGCCTCACGCAGCTGCTTTGCTGTAATTTTGTACTCATTGTCTTCTAAACCTTCTACATAAACCGGCTTACCGCCAGCAAGCTTTACTTGCTCTGGATAGCTTACCCAGTAAGGAGTTGGGATGATAACTTCATCTCCCTCATCAAGTAATACTTGGAATAATGTATATAATGCATGCTTTGCACCATTACATACAATAATTTCAGATGGATCATACGCAATACCTTGATCGCGAGTAAATTTCTTCACAATTTCTTGTTTTAACGATTGTAATCCACCTGTTGGTGTATACTTCGTATGCCCTTCTAACATCGCTTTATGTGCAGCATCCATAATATGCTCTGGTGTATTAAAGTCAGGTTCCCCTGCCCCTAATCCAATTACATCATGACCCTCTGCTTTTAATGCTTGTGCCTTTGCTGTAATTTCTAAAGTTGAAGACGGTGTTAAAGCAGCTACTCGCTTTGCTAATTTCATTTGTAGTTCCCCCTACATCTATTTTTCAATGCTATATCGTCTTAAAAATTTTCCATCTTTAAATTCAAGATAGTAATAACTATAACGATTGTCATCATCAATATATGTAACTTCCCATAGTGGTACATCATTTTCAAAGCCTAATTTCACTTTCATAATCTCTTTCGGCTTACTTTTTGATTCCTTACTTTCATTGCCGACTTGCTCTATTGTTCTTTGTATAGCCTCTTTTTCAGAAATACCTTCGCTCTTTTTCCTTACTACAGTATCCCCTTTTTTCTCAGGCACCCAAACGATAAGTTGTTCTCCCTTTTCATCTGTACCTTGCACGACTATATATGCAGATTTTCCGTTGTAATAATCAACAGATTTCACCTTTGTAAGCTTTGCTTTTTCTTTAGCAATTTCTACAAATTTCGACTCTTTTGGAATTTTCTTTCCCATCGCTTTATTATAAACATACGCCCCATATATTCCGCTAGCAACGATAACAATAATGATTGCAAAGATCCACTTTTTCATTGTATCACTACGTTCTGTAAATCGTAAATACAGCTGTTTCTTTATCTTTTTCGTCTAATGCTAGTCCGAACATGAGGTCCTGCTCTTTTAACGTACGATTTAAACTATCAACAATTTTATACAAATCCGACGAATATTTAATACGCGTCGTTGATAGTACTTCGATTTTCTTATCCATGAAAAAACTCCTCCGTTACACAAAAATTTCTAATTATAGAAGAACGCAATGCGGTTACAATAAGAGTACATTCTTTACAACCCCTGCTTCATCACCCATCTATTATAGCAGGACATGTACAGCAAAAAAAGGTTTCAAGTCGAAAACCAACACATTTTGTATACAAGAAGTAAGAAAAATAAAATTCCTCCTACCCACATTTTTTACGCCTGAAGTTTATAAGTACTTCAGGCGTATTTTTCTTCCATTTTTATTCATTTGATGGTTCTTCTAATTGTACTAACAATTCTTCTAATGGTCCTTCATAAAGAGGTACGTTAGGAATCGATTGTAGAAATCGTTTTCCATAGGAAGAACTCGTCAAACGACGATCTAACACTACTACCGTTCCTGTATCTGTATTCGTTCGAATTAAGCGGCCGAATCCTTGTTTGAAACGTAATATTGCTTGTGGGAGCGCTAATTTAGCGAATACATCTTCACCTTGATTTTTTAGCCACTCACCTTTCGCTTCCATCATCGGCTGATGAGGAGGTGTAAATGGTAGACGGACTATAACAAGACAACTTAAGGCATCTCCAGGAATATCTATTCCTTCCCAGAAACTGCTCGTCCCTAATAAAATTGATTTGTCGAACTCTTGAAACTTTCGAATTAAGCGGCTTCGACTTCTATTATTCACACTTTGGGTGAGTAATAAATAACCCTCTAATTCATCATTATTTTTTAAATTCGCATACGCTTCTTTTAACATTTCATACGAAGTGAATAAAACGAGCATTCTGCCTTTTGTGGCTTTTGCTATCTTTGCAATATGTTCCGATACAGATTCAATATATCGCTCATTACTTACTTGCTTAATAAAAGGTACATCCGTTGAAACCATTAATTTCATCTGTTCATCATAACGAAATGGTGACGGAACCTTTAAAGTATTTGGAGCGAAATCATGTAAACCAAGTTCCTCTTTTATATAATCAAACGTATCGTTAACTGTTAGTGTTGCGGATGTAAAAATAACACTCTTTTTTTCTGTTAAAAATTCATCAGCAAATCTTTCACCAATATGGACAGGCTGTGCGTATAGAACTGTTGAATGAATCGTCCCTTTCGTTTCAGTCTCCATCCAAGTTACATACGAATTCTTTTCTAATACGAGTAACTGTAATGATTCTGCCATCTTTCTCAGCAACTCAATTAAATGCATAAATTCACCTGTTACAACATGCATCTCCCATTCTAACTTACTTTGCAATATATCCACTTGCTTCTCAAGAGCAGTTACTACCCTTCTTAATTCATATATAAAACGATTTGTTAATTCGACGATACTATCCCACAACTTACCTTTTTCTAGTTCTGCGTTATACCTATAGATGAGCGGCATATTATTCGTTCCTTGCTCTTGCTTTGTTTGTTTAAATATAAAAGTACGTAACATTTGGAAGAGTTCATCCGCATCAAACTTAAGTTCCTTCAAACTATAACTTATCATACGGAAAGTTGAACGAGATGCTTGCTCTGATTTTTTCATCATTTTATATACTTTGGAGAGTACATCTTCTGTTTCTAGCGTCCCAAGACGAGATATAACCAATTGAAAATACATACAAGAGAACTGTTCACCCAATGTTCTACTCGCAGCTTCTTCAATATGGTGAGCTTCATCAAAAATAATATGTTCGCATGAAGCAAACAACGGTTCTTCACTTGAAAAATCTTGAAATAATAACGCATGATTTGTAATAACGATATCTGCAAATAAAGCTTTATTCTTCGCTCGCTGATAAAAACAACGACTAAACCAATTACTTTGCATACCGCCTGGACTATACGCATCGCTACAAATACGATTCCAAAGTAACTTTCCGCCCTCAGGAATATTTAATTCGTCTCGATCACCTGTTTCAGTTTGCAATAGCCAAACTAAAATCTTCGCCTTCGTAAGTGCCATATCATAATTTTTTTCTTCCTCTTGCAAAGCATACTCAAATTTATGTAAGCATAAATAATGCTTTCTTCCTTTTAGAAGAGCTGCCTCAAATGAAAATGGCATTATTTTTTGTAATAACGGAATTTCTTTTTCTAATATTTGTTGTTGGAGTTGTACTGTTTGTGTACTTATAATGACAGGTTCTTCTTTTCTCTTTGCAAAATAAAGACTGGGAAGCAAATAAGCAAGAGTCTTTCCTGTTCCTGTACCCGCTTCAATTAGTGAAAAACGAGAATCTCTTAACGCCGTATATATCTCTTTCATCATCAGTTGTTGACTTTCTCTTCTTTCAAACTTTGGCATATGTGATTCCAATTTATCCATCGTTTTATTCAAGAAAGCATCAAACTTTGATGAACACGTTTCTCCAAGGTTTAAGGAATAGTTCCGCTTTTTCAGCGCAATATTTCGATGTATTTCATACTCCGCTATATCTTCTTTACCGTGCATTACTTTCTTTAAAATATTTTCAGAAAGCACATCAGCTATATCGCTTTGGAACACATCACTTAATTCATAAAGCGATTGCAACGTGACAAGTGGTAACTTTTCAATTTCATTTAAAAATTGTAAAAATAATTCCGCTGTTGCAAGAGCATCACTATCCGCACGATGTGGTTGATCGTGCTCTAGTTCATGCTTCTTAGCTAAATCACGTAATTTATAACTATCGGCTGTCGGCAAAAGAATTTGAGCCAATTCAACCGTGTCGATTTTCGGACAATGTATTTCTGTATATCCAGCTTGCCTTAATTCTTCATTTAAAAAATTCCAATCAAAGTGAACATTATGCGCAACGAAAGCCGCACCTTGTAATAGCTCAACAATCATCGGGGCTACATCTTGAAATAACGGGGCTTGTTTTACAAGACTTTCATCAATCCCTGTTAATTCTGTAATAAATGGTGGGATCTCTCTCTTTGGGTTAACAAAAGACGAAAAAATCTCCAATATCTCTCCATCTTCTACTACAACAGCTGCAATTTGGGTAATTTTATCCTTCCCATCTTTCCAGGAGTTCCCTGTCGTCTCTAAATCAACAACGACATAACGCTTACTCATATATGTAACACCTCAATTTCTTACCTTTCAAACAACAATAATTTATATAATGTTACTATACCACGTTTTATCTCATCTTAATGAAAAGATGCACAAAAAAGCTATCTCCGCAATGGAGATAGCCTTTCTACTTATAATATCGTACCCGCTTTTTCAGCACCTAACATTTCAATAATTTGATTATCATCGTCTAATACTGCAATTTTTGGTTCTTGTTTATGAATCTCTTCTTCCGTAACTAGCCCATAACAAATAATAATTACTTTGTCCCCTGGTTGTACAAGCCTTGCCGCAGCACCGTTTAAACAAACAACACCACTACCGCGTTCCCCTTTAATAACGTATGTCTCTAAGCGAGCACCATTATTATTATTTACAATTTGGACTTTTTCGTTTTCTACAATATTTACTGCATCCATTAAGTCTTCATCAATTGTAATACTACCTACATAATTTAAATTTGCCTCCGTTACAGTTGCACGATGTAACTTTGCTCTCATCATTGTGCGAAACATAGATGCTCCCCCTTATTTAACTGTTAATGTTATATTGTCAATTAATCTTACATTTTCAAACTTAACTGCAATAGCTAAAATGATTCTTCCTTTGACTTTCTCTACCATTGTTAATGACGGATATGCATATAAATCTGCATAATCTACAGTGCCTTTCGTATGCGTCTCAATATACTCTTTCACAAGATTTGTAATGATTTCGGGATTACGTTCACCTGCCTCAATTCTTTCTTTCGCTATACATAGGCTGCGGTATAACTGAAGAGCTTCTTCACGTTCATCTTGTGATAGGTACACGTTACGAGAACTTTTCGCTAAACCATCTTCTTCCCTTACAATATCAACTGGTACGATTGTAACTGGAATATTGAAATCAGTTACAAACCCTTCAATTACTGCAACTTGTTGAGCATCTTTCATACCGAAATAAGCACGCTTTGGCAGCGTAATATTAAATAGTTTCATTAGTACAGTTGCAACACCAGCAAAATGACCAGGTCTTTGTTGACCGCATAATACGTCCGTGCGCTTCACAACTTCTACCGTTGTTGTTTGTTCTGCTGGATACATTTCTTCTACACTCGGATAAAATAAATAATCTACACCGTTTTCTTTTGCTACATTTTCATCTCTATCAATATCACGAGGATATCGATCTAAATCTTCATTTGGGCCAAATTGTAGTGGGTTTACAAATACACTTAAAACTACAGTTTCATTTTCTTCTCTTGCCTTACGTAATAAAGTAGCATGGCCTTCATGTAAATAACCCATTGTTGGAACAAAACCAATACTCTTTCCACTTGCACGAAGTTCGCTCGTAATTTGCTGCATCTCTTGCACTGTAGTTACGATTTTCATTATTGTTTTCCTCCATATAACGCTAAGCATTCTTCCTCTTTCATTGTGAACGAATGTTTTTCTTCAGGAAATTGCCTTGTCTTTACTTCAGTAACATATTGTGAAATCCCACGCACAATCTCCTCTTGAACAGACGTATATTGCTTCACAAATTTCGGAACACGATTTACGCCGTATGAGATAAGATCATGATAAACAAGCACTTGCCCATCTACTTTTTGTCCTGCGCCAATCCCAATTGTCGGTATTGTTAGTTGCTCTGAAATAAGTTCTGCTAACTGCATTGGTACACATTCTAACACAAGTGCTATTGCACCAGCTTCTTCACATTTCTTTGCATCTTCTATTAATTTTTTTGCACTCTCCGCATCTTTTCCTTGCACTTTATATCCACCCAACACTCCTACAGATTGAGGGGTTAAACCTAAATGCGCTACAACAGGAATTCCTGCGTTCGTCAAATATTGAATCGTCGATATAACTTCTCCAGCACCTTCTACCTTCAGTGCGTGTGCCCCGCTCTCTTGAACGATGCGGCGTGCATTCACCATCGTTTCTTGTAATGATACGTGATACGACATAAATGGCATATCAGTTACAATAAACGTCTCTTTCGCTCCGCGGCGTACAGCTTTCGTATGATGAATCATATCCTCTACTGTTACAGGTACTGTTGAATCGTATCCGAGTACAACCATTCCAAGAGAATCTCCAACTAGAATCATATCAACTTCAGCTTCTTCTGCTAATTTAGCAGATGGATAATCATACGCCGTTAGCATTGTAATCGGCTCACCTTGCTCTTTCATCTTCAAAAAATCTGTTTTTGTTTTCAAAAACTACTCCTCCTTTATGCAGGAGAGAGGAGATGGCCGAAATCATATAAAAAAACCCCTCTGGCCATAAAAGGGCAGAAGGGTTGTGTGTTAGTCGGCATTATTCATCCCTCTGTCCCAGTCCGTTATTGGATCAAGGCAGAATCCAAGTTATTATTTTTCGTATGACTTCGAATCATGGTGCAGTTCGCTCTGATACTGCCCACATTCGAACTAATTATAGCAAACTACAAAAAGGAATTACTACATTTTTTCGAAAAAATAATTTTTTATTCTTATTACGGTATATGAAATTTAACACGAGAGTATATATGCTATACAGTTTTTATGGATAATTCAATCCTGAAAAGATACATGTTTTTTCAACGCATGTTAAAAAAGTCCAAGTTAATTTTTTCTGTAATCAATTTAACTATATAGTATAACTCTTAAACTAATGATGCAGGTTAATTGAGGAAAGTACTTAACAAAGGAGAATTGCAGATGTCTATGAACAGGTGGTTATTTCGATTCAGCAGTTTGCTTGTAATGATTGTATGGTGGATGTCTTTAGGATCCTCCCAAGTATTTGCCTCAGTTCATGTCGTAACACAACCCACCGATTTAACGAAAGTGATTGAGGTTGAACTAAATGATGATTACTTTAATCCAAATGTCATCACGATTCCGCTTGAAGGATCAACAACATTACTATTGAAAAATAAAGGTAAAAACGAGCACACCTTTACAGTGAAAAAACTCGGTATTGACGTCGTAGTCCAGTCAGGAAAAGAAAAGAATATTACCGTGAAACCTAAAAATACTGGTACATATGAATTAATATGTCGATACCATCTTCTTAAAGGAATGACAGGCAAAGTAATCGTCAAATAACATGCCAGGTCAACTCGACGGAAGCTATTTTGAAATGAACTTTAAATATGAAAAGAATTTATTATCATGTTACAAATTCAACTCAAAACTATTGAAATAAAAAGAAGTTCCAAAAGAGGAACTTCTTTTACTTAATTTCGATATCTGCAGAATGAATATGATGTACTTTCCCCTCATGATCCTCCAGAAGTAATACACCATCCTCTGTGATTCCTTTTGCTAACCCCGTAATTGTCTCTCTCATCGTTCGAGCGGTAATTTCTTTCCCGATGCTCACAGCGTAACTTTCCCAAAGAATTTTAATGACAGAGAAACCATTTTGTAAATATTCTTCATATAATTTTTCTAGTTGTAAATAGATTTGTTGCATAAGTTCTGCACGAACAATCGGCTTACCTGATTCAATCGCTAATGAAGTAGCGATGTGCTGAATTTCTTCATCAAAATGTTCTTGCTTTTGATTCGCATTAATACCGATGCCCATAATGACAGCATTAATTTTATCAGGATCCGCTTGCATTTCTGTTAATATACCTACAGCCTTTTTACCTTGAATTAAAATATCATTTGGCCATTTTATTCCTACGTTTACACCTGTACATTTTTCAATTGCCTGTGCAACACTAACAGCCGCTAACAAAGTAAGTTGCGGTGCATGATGAACTGGGATTGACGGGCGTAAAATAATACTCATCCAAATCCCTGTTCCTTTTGGTGAATGCCATTTTCTGCTTAAACGACCTCTTCCCGCTGTTTGTTCTTCTGCTACAACGACAGTTCCTTCTTCTGCACCTTCATAAGCAAGTTTTGCTGCAATGTGCTGCGTTGATTCAACAGTTTCTTCAAAATACACTGTTCTACCAATCCGCTTCGTTTGTAGCCCTAACTGAATTTCATTAGCAGTCACTTTGTCTGGCTTACTTGCAATTCGGTAACCTAATCGGCGCACAGCTTCAAGTTCATATCCCTCACTCCGCAGATCCTCCATATGTTTCCACACAGCAGTTCTTGAACAACCAAGTTTATCACTAATTGTTTGGCCGGATACAAACTTGCCATCCGCTTCAGAAAAAACTTGCAATAACTGCTTTCTTATAGTAGATTGCATCCTTGCAGCCACTCCCTTATACGCTCTTTCTCATTAACTACGTTTCCTTGTACGATTGCTTCTTCGATTTTCTGAAGCATTTCAGCAACCCACGGACCAGGCTTTTTGTTTGCCCAGTTTAATAAATCATTACCAGTCACATTCATTTCTTGACGTTCCTGGATTGGCAATGCATGAAACATTAATTGTACTCGTTCAACAGATGTAGGGTCATAGCTTTCAATCATCGCTTCATATACTCTCTCTGCCATTTCAGCGATATGAATTCCCGTTTTATAAAGAAGGACTGTATCCCAATCCTTCTCCTTTCTAGTACGAATTGCCAATAAAACTGCAACAATATCTTTTATTTTTTTATTCGAAAACTTCCATTGACGTAAAAAGACAGATGGATGTTCTTCTCCGATACAATATAAGAAAAATGCCCACGCCTCAATATCCGTTTCGAAAGAATCCCATTTATACTGCGTAGCTTTTAACAGTCTCTCTTCTGACATTTGTAAATATGGCAAATGAGAAAATAGCTTCGTCTCTACTAATTCTTTGAGACCTTTCACACAATATGTACCAGTTAACAGTTTCTCAAACTCTACTGTAATACGCTCAATTGCTATATGTTCTAGCAAATGCCCATGCGTTTCAATCGCTTGCTTCGTTTTCATTTCTAATGAAAAACCTAACGTGCTTACAAACCGAATACCACGCATCATTCGCAGGGCATCTTCTTGAAAACGATCCGCAGCATTTCCAACTGTCACAATTTCTCTCTGTTGAATGGCTTCCTGTCCAGCAAATAAATCAACCATTTTGCCTTCTTCTGTCATAGCAATTGCATTCATCGTGAAATCACGACGTTTTAAATCCTCTTCTAATGAACGAACAAATTGAACACTACTAGGTCTTCGAAAATCTTCATATTCGCTTTCTGTTCGAAAAGTAGTTACCTCATAAGGCTCACCATTTTCTACAACAATTACAGTTCCATGCTCAAGACCAACAGGAACATTTCTTGGGAATATAGCCATCACTTCTTCTGGTAGAGCAGATGTCGCAATATCAATATCTCCAATCGGCCTATCGATAATAAGATCTCGTACGCTCCCACCAACAAAGTAAGCCTCATGTCCTTGTTGCTTTAATGTCTCAATAATAGAACTAGCTTTTTTAAATCTTTCCATTTTTGTCATCCCTTAGTACGTCATAGTAAATCGTTTCATATTGTGAAACAATTTTTTCTGAGCGAAATTGCTCATAAACACTTTCTCTTGCTCGTTCTCCCATATTACGGTGAAGTTCCTCGTCCTTTAATAGCTGAATAGCTTGATTTGCCACTCCTGTTGTATCGCCAACTTCACATAAATATCCTGTTTCCCCGTGTTGAATAACCTCTGGAATACCTCCAACCCGCGTTCCGATACAAGGTACACCACACGCCATTGCTTCTAATAAAACAAGACCAAAACTTTCCTTCTCTGATAGAAGCAACATTAAATCACTCATCGCAAGTAGTTCTGCAACATTATCTTGCTTCCCTAGGAATAAAACGCGATCTTCAATATGTAAATTCTTCACTATCTGTAAAATCGTACAGAATTCTGGTCCGTCTCCAACAAGAAGCAACTTCGCATCTACTTCTTTAACAATTTTAGCAAATGCCTGAACAACATCCTGCACACGTTTCACTTTACGGAAATTCGAAATATGAATAAGTACTTTTTCACTCTCACTTATACCGTATTCTTTCTTTAATTGAGACATATTACGCTTGAAATATACACGTTCGTCTATAAAGTTATATACCGTTTGAATTTCTTTACTTGGTTTTACAAGCTCATGTGTTTCGTTAATTAATGAATGCGAGACAGCAGTGACAACATCCGATTGCTCAATACCAAAACGAATTAAATTATTTAACGAAGGGTCGGAACCTAACACAGTAATATCTGTTCCATGTAAGGTTGTAACAATTTTAATACGCTCTCCGATCATTTGTTTTGCTAAATATGCACAAATTGCATGTGGTATTGCGTAATGCACATGTAAAATGTCTAAGTTTTCTCTTTGTGCAACCTCGGCCATTTTACTTGCTAACGCTAAATCGTATGGTGGATATTGAAATACAGAGTATTGATTTACCGTCACTTCATGAAAATAAATGTTTGGATATACTTTATTTAACCGGAATGGTAAACCCGATGTGATAAAGTGAATTTCATGCCCACGTTCCGCCAATTGCTTTCCTAATTCTGTCCCAACAACTCCAGAACCACCTACAGAAGGATAACATGTAATACCTATTTTTAATTTCATTTACATCCCCCTAATAAATCAGCATGTAATAAAACCGGTTTCTTACTCATAAATCCCTCGGCATACAAGACTCCAACTTCTTTTCCAAACATCTTCTCACGAGCGATTACAGTTTCAACGTAACCTTCTGTTAACGGTGTCTTAACACCATCACTCCCTGTTGAAAACTGACTTTCATACGCTTCTAATGCTTCCACCTTTATAGAGAGGTACTCACTTATATCTATACAAAAATTCGGTTTATGAAAACCATTAATCATATAATTATAAAAAGACTCCACACGATGTGGTGAAAGTTCCGGCATATATTTACGGATTCCTGCTGAAAAAATAGCCTCTTCCACAAGCTTTGCACAATTTGCATGATCTGGATGGCGATCTTCATAGTACGGCGCAAAAACTAGTTTTGGTTTATATGTACGGATCACCTTGACAATTTCACGTATATACTCTTCTTTCATATACAAACCACGGTCTGGCATCGCTAAATTCAGCCTCGTTTTTACTCCCATTATACGAGCTGCAACCTTCGCTTCTTCTTTTCTCAACTCTATCGTTCCATTTGAAGAAAGATCAGCTTCTGTTAAATCACAAATACCTACTTCATACCCTTGCTTTGTATATTTAGCGATGGTACCAGCCATGCCGATTTCAACATCATCGGCATGAGCACCAAACGCTAATATATGTAATCCACTCATAATTGTTCCCCTCATTTTCTTAACTTACGATAATCTAAATCTCCTCGCTCTAATGCGTGCATTAACATTTCAGCACTTGCCATATTCGTTGCAAGTGGAATCGCATATACATCACATAAACGAAGCAATGCATTCACATCCGGTTCATGCGGCTGTGCTGTTAATGGATCGCGGAAGAAAATCACCATATCTAAATCGTTCTTTGCAATCATTGCACCAATTTCTTGATCTCCACCAAGAGGGCCAGATTGATATCTTGTTACAACTAATCCAGTCGCTTCCATAATACGAAGCCCTGTCGTTCCTGTTGCAAATAATTCATGTTGTTCAAAAATTGGTTTATATGCGTATGCAAACGAAACCATATCATTTTTCTTTTTGTCATGTGCGATTAAGGCAATTTTCATCCGTTGTCTCCCCTTTAGTCGATAATATTTTCTAAACCGTACACAAGATGATCAAGGTTCATTACTGTCTCAATTGATAGTTTTACACCTGACATAAATGATGCACGATTGAATGAATCATGACGAACTGTTAACATTTGTCCATCTCCACCGAACATTACTTCTTGGTGTGCAATAAGCCCTGGCAAACGTACACTATGAATGTGAATACCGTCTACATTTGCACCACGTGCACCTGCTAGTTGCTCTACTTCATTTGGATGACCTTGCTGCTTTGATTCACGATTTTGACGAATTAACTCTACCGTTTTTACAGCTGTACCAGATGGTGCGTCTAATTTTTGATCATGATGTAATTCAATTACCTCAACATCTTGGAAATATTTCGCTGCCATTTGTGAGAATTTCATCATAAGAACTGCACCAATTGCAAAGTTTGGAGCAATAATTGTTCCTACTGCTTTTTCTTTTGCATTCTCTGTTAAACGTGCCAATTCTTCTTCTGTAAATCCAGTTGTACCAATAACCGAACGAAGTCCACGCTCAACTGCAAGTGTAACGTGTTGTTTCCCCACTTCTGGTGTTGTTAAATCTAACAACACATCTGCTTCTACTTCATCTAAACAAGTATGTAAATCAGCGTAAATCGGTGCATGTAATGCTGGCATGCCAGGTAAATCAGAAATCTTCTCACCACCATGCTTATAATCCACTGCTGCTACTAAATTAAAATGTTCCGTTCTTTCCATAAGAAGAACTGCTTCATGTCCCATACGTCCTCTTGGTCCGGCGATAATTACTTTAATTTCTTTCATTATTCTTTCTCTCCCTCATCAATACGTGTCCAGCGATCTTTATCACGTGTATTAAATTTATTCATTACAATGTTATGTGCTGTCTCTAAATCAATATTTAAACTATTTGCCATACAAATCATAACAAATAATACATCTCCAAGCTCTTCTTCAATACTTCTTTCTTTTTCAGTTGTTTTCTTCGGTTTCTCACCATAATAATGATTTACCTCTCTTGCAAGCTCTCCCATTTCTTCCGTTAAACGAGCCATCATTGCAAGCGGACTGAAATAACCTTCTTTAAACTGACCAATATATGCATCTACTTCTTTCTGCATATCTTTCATCGTTTTTGCTTCCATACTATTCACCTCTAATCCTTCCTCTTTCATGTTAGCCAATTCATCGCGATTTGACAAATATTATTCCCCGCCAAACACCTATTTGCGACCCATTTTTGGATAGACTATAATAAAGTGAAACTTCTTTTGTGTTTTTTTGCAAAAGATTAGTTGAACTAATCGGGTTCCTACGGCTGGTTCGCCTTTCTTCAGAGCTTTATCTCCTACCAGCCGTTGGTACGGGGTAAAGTGAAACTTCTTTTGCGCTTTTTGCAAAAGATTAGTTGAACTAATCGAGTTCCTACGGCTGGTTTGCCCCTCTTCTTTGCTTCATCTCCTATCAGCCGTTAGAGCGGGATAAAGTGAAACCTTCTTTTGTGCTTTTCACAAAAGATCAGCCCACATCAATCAAGTTCTTACTATTTTCACTAGCAACTAGAAATTACTTATTATTATGTTTTACTGTTTCAGCGGAGCAATGCAATCATTACATAATTAGGGGGATTTCTATATGACATCAAAATTGAAGATGCGAAATATTATTTTTATTTTAATCGGTTCCGCTATATTTTCTTTCGGTATTGTCAATATCAATATTGAAAACCACCTTGCAGAGGGTGGGTTTACTGGTATTACACTATTATTGTATTTTTTATTTAAGTTTGATCCTTCCTACTCAAACTTAATTTTAAATATCCCTATATTTTTTATTGGTTGGAGGTTACTTGGCAGAACGACATTTTTATATACATTAATTGGCACCTTTAGCGTATCTTTATTTCTATGGATTTTCCAGCGTTACGAAGTACTCAACTTACATTTAAACTTGCAAAATGATATGACACTCGCAGCTTTATTCGCCGGGGCATTTATCGGTATCGGCCTTGGAATAATATTTAAATATGGCGGGACTACTGGCGGTGTAGATATTATCGCACGACTAGCTCACAAATATGTTGGCTGGAGTATGGGGAAAACAATGTTTATGTTTGATGCTGTCGTTATCGTAGTCTCTATTCTTACCTATTTATCATACCGCGAGGGCATGTATACGCTAGTTGCTGTTTTTATCGGTGCTAAAGTCATTGATTTTATGCAAGAAGGAGCTTATGCTGCCAAAGGAGCGACTATTATCTCAGAGAAAAACGATGAAATTGCTGCCAAAATTTTATCTGAAATGGAGCGCGGAGCAACCTTTTTAAAAGCTGTTGGATCGTATACAAAAGTGGAACGTAACGTATTGTATTGCGTTGTTGCTAAAAATGAAATCGTGAAATTAAAGAATATCATTACTTCTGTAGATCCTCATGCTTTTGTCGCTGTAAGTGATGTACATGATGTAGTTGGTGAAGGATTTACGTTAGATGAAAATAAAAACCCTTTACATAATTAAATGTAACTAGAAAAGCGCCTTAGCTTTTCTAGTTTTTTATTACAAGTCTTTTAAGCTTCTCAAAATCCTCATGAATAAGCTCCAATAAACTCCGATTATAAAAAATGGAAGCTGGATGAAAAGTCGGAAAAACATGATATTCTTTCTCTGACCATGTAAACTCTGCACTTTGCATATCCTTTAATTTTTGAATAGGCTGTTTTAATAATTGCCCGTGTACATCTGTGATTTTTTTATTTTTTCCTGTTAAACGTTGAAGACCGATATTTCCAAGCGTGACGATAAGCTTCGGATGTATTTTCTCTAATTCATAATCTAACAAAGGCGCATGGGCAACTATTTCTCCCTGATTTGGCGTTCTATTATACTTTTTTTGTATGATTTCACCATTTCGTTCTTTTTTCTCTCGCCATTTATAAGGTCTACTTCGAACAGCGCTCGTAATATATACTTCTTCCCTTGTAACATCAATACGCTCTAAAAAATCCATTAATTGTTTTCCCGCCCTCCCGCTAAACGGAATCCCATTATGAATTTCTGTTTCACCAGGCGCTTCTCCTAACAACATAAATTTGGGATTTTCAGGACCTTGTCCACTCAAAAAACCTTCTAGTTGATAAGGAGCACCGCGCTCTTGCACTTGTTTTACTAAATGGTCTGGATATTTCATTTCCCCCCACCGCCTTTCCGCATTACTTCTATTATTTCTATTTGCAATACATTATATAATTCAATCCATACAACAAAAAAAGACTATCAAAATGAACTGAACCCAAAAAATTAGACAAATATATTAAGCAGCTACTAAGGATTGAACTCTGTATTGCACAGGGGACAATCCTTTTAGTTTTGTTTTAATTCTT